>NZ_AP026966.1:2992303-3638071 GCF_027923905.1 Massilia varians | reverse complement strand
CTGTGCATCCGCGCCCCCGAAGCGCGCCGGCGCGCCGCGCGCGCCACGATCCGCGCCAGCTTCCGGGCCTTCGTGGGCGTCATGCGCGGACTCGGCGTGCTGCGCTACGAGGTACGCGGGCTGGACAAGCTCGAACGCCGGGGCCAGCTGATCCTGGCCAACCACCCGACCCTGATCGATACCGTATTCCTGATCGCCTTCGTGCCGAACGCCGACTGCATCGTCAAGGGTGCGCTGTGGAACAACCCCTTTACGCGCGGGCCGGTACGCGCGGCAGGCTACATCTGCAACGACCGCGGCCCCGCACTGATCGACGACTGCATCGCCTCGCTGCGCTCCGGCGGCAACCTGATCATCTTCCCGGAAGGCACGCGCACCCCGCGCGACGGCACGCCCGAACTCAAGCGCGGCGCCGCGAACGTCGCGGTGCGCGGCGCCCGTCCGATCACGCCGGTCCTGATCCGCTGCGAGCCGCCGACGCTGGGCAAGGGCGACAAGTGGTGGCACGTCCCGCCGCGCCAGGCGCATTTCCGGATCGAGGTCGGGGACGACATCGGCGTGGACAGTTACCGCAGCGGCGCCATGAGCGAGGTCGTGGCGGCGCGCCGCCTCACAGAATACCTGCAACAGCTCTTTATGAAAGAAGGCCAGCACCATGCTTGAACAAGAAGTGAAAGCACTGATCATCGACGTCCTGCAGCTCGAGGACCTCGCCCCCGGCGACATCGACAGCGACGCGCCGCTCTTCGTGGAGGGCCTGGGGCTCGATTCGATCGACGCCCTCGAGATCGGCGTGGCGCTGCAGAAGCGCTACGGCATCACCCTGGCGGCCGAATCCCAGGAAACCCGCCGCCATTTCGCCTCGGTGCGCGCACTGGCCGCGATGATTGAAACGAACCGAAAAAAGTAAGGGTAAGGAGGCTATGGCCATGGTAAGCATCAACGACATGAACCGCGACGAACTGTTCACCTGGGTCGCCGACCTGCTGGCGGACATGTTCGAGCTCGACCGCGCGTCCCTGAGCCCGGCGTCCAACCTGTACGCCGACCTCGACATCGACAGCATCGACGCCGTCGACCTGGCCGTGAAGCTCAAGCAGATGACCGGCAAGCGCCTGCAGCCGGAGGTGTTCAAGACCATCCGCACCATCGGGGACGTGGTGGACGCGCTCGCCGGCCTGGCCGAAGAGCAGGCGGCCTGACCCGGTGTTCTGGAACGCCCTGGCGGCCGCGCTGACGCTGGCCTATCCGCTGGCGATCTGGTTCGGCCAGGAGCGCGTCGAACCGCGCTGGCTGGCGGGACTGCTGCTGCTGGCGGCGGCCACGCGCCTGCCGATGTTGCGCTTGAGCAGCACGGCGCGCTGGACCGCCGGCGGGGCCCTGCTGCTGGTGGCGCTGGCGGTCGGCTCGAACGCCGTGCTGCCGCTCAAGCTCTATCCGGTCTTGGTCAATGGCGCCTTGCTGGCCGCCTTCGGCGCCAGCCTGGTGTCCGGCATGCCGGTCGTCGAACGCCTGGCGCGCCTGCGCGAACCGGCCCTGCCGCCGGCCGGCGTCGCGTACACGCGGCGCGTGACCCAGGCCTGGTGCGTGTTCTTCGTCCTGAACGGCGCGGCGGCCCTGGGCACGGCGTTGTTCGCCACAAGCGCGGTCTGGTCGCTGTACAACGGCGTAATCGCCTACATCCTGATGGGCCTGATGTTCGGCGGGGAATACCTGCTGCGCATGCGTTTCAAGCGGTTGCACCATGCCTGAGCTGTTCCACCGAATCGCCACCCGTTCGTCCGAGGCCCTGGCAGGCTGGCGCGACGGCGTCCCCGTGCCGCACGGCGCCTTGCTCGCGCGCGTGCGCGCCTGGACCGCGCTCGGCCAGCGTACGCCAGCCAGCCAGGTGGCCCTGTACCACGAGGACAGCCTCGAATTCGCAGCCGGCCTGCTGGGCGCCTGGCTGTCGGGGAAGACCGTCTGGCTCGGCGCCGATGCGCTGCCGGCGACCTGTGCGGCACTGGGTGAGCGGGTCGGCGCCTTCTGGGGCGCTTTCCCCGAGGGCCAGGCCCCGCTTGCCGGCGACGACTGGCAGGACCAGTGGACGCCCCCCGCGCCCAGATTCCCGGCGCTGGTGGTGTTCACCTCGGGCAGCACCGGCGCGCCGCTGCCGATCCCGAAGCGGCTGTCGCAGCTGACCAGCGAGGTCGCCGCGCTGGAACTCCAGTTCGGGCCCAGCCTGGGCGCGGCCGCCGTCGTTTCGACCGTCTCGCACCAGCACATCTACGGCCTGCTGTTCCGCATCCTGTGGCCGCTGGCCCAGGGCCGCCCGCTGCACGCGGCGCGCCACGAATTCCCCGAAAGCCTGGCCCCCGCGCTGGCGGAGCGCCCCTGCGTGCTGCTGGCCAGTCCGGCCCACCTGAAGCGGCTGCCGGAACACCTCGACTGGCGCGGCGCCGCGCGCCAGCTGCGCGCCGTGTTCTCGTCCGGCGGCATGCTGAAACAGGACGCATCAAGCCATGCCGGCGCGCTGCTGGGACAGGCGCCGATCGAAGTCTACGGCAGCTCGGAAACCGGCGGCGTCGCCTGGCGCCGCCGCCCGCAAGGGGAAGCCTGGCAGCCGCTGCCCGGGGTGCGCTGGCGCCTCGCTGCCGGCGGCCTGCTCGAAGTGCAGTCGGACTATGCCGGCCCCATTGGCTGGCAGCGCCTGGCCGACCGCGCCGAAGCGGCCAGCGGCGGCTTCCTGCTGCGCGGACGCGCCGACCGCATCGTCAAGATCGAGGAAAAGCGCATCTCGCTCGACGCCATCGAAGCCGCGCTGCTGGGCACTAGCCTGGCCAGCGAAGCGCGGGTGGTGCCGCTGCCCGCGCCCGGACGCCAGTTGCTGGCCGCCTTCGTGGTGCCCAGCGCAGCAGGGCAGGCGATACTTGGCGACGAGGGGCGCGCCGCGCTCAGCGCACGCCTGCGCGCGCAGCTCGGCCGCAGCATCGAGGCGGTGGCGCTGCCGCGCCGCTGGCGCTTCCTGCCACGCATGCCGGTGAATGCACAGGGCAAGACCACCCAGGCGGCGCTGCTGGCCCTGCTGGAAGAGCGGCCGCGCTTCCCGCGGGTATGCCTGCTGGAGCAGGCGCCTGCGCGCGTGCTGCTGGAGCTGAGCGTTCCCGCGGACCTGCTGTACTTCGACGGCCACTTCAGCGTCGCCCCGGTACTGCCGGGCGTGGTGCAGGTGGACTGGGCGATCCATTATGGCCGCGAGCATTTCGGCCTCGGGGCCGCGTTCGGCGGCATCAATGCGCTCAAGTTCCAGCAGATGATCCGCCCGGAGCGCCCGGTGCGGCTCGAGCTGCTGCACGACGCGGTCAAGGGCCAGCTCCATTTCCGCTATTTCTCGGACGCCGGCGCCCACGCCAGCGGCCGCATCCTCCTGACCTAGACCGAGCATGCTGAACAAAAAATTCTCGCCCGAGCGCCAGAGCGCATTCGACGCCCGCTTCGACGCCCAGAAGATCGCCTTTGCCCCGGTTGTGTTCCAGTGCGTGCGCTTCGCCTGGAAGCGCGGCATGCTGCAGGCGATAGCGGACGCCGGCGACACCGGCCTGTCGGTGGATCAGCTCGCTGCCAGCGGGCGCTGGACGCCCTACGTCTTGAAGGTGGTGCTCGAGACCTGCCTGTCGGCCGGCGTGGTGTACCTGGAACAGGGCCGCTACGTGCTGGACAAGACCGGCTTTGTGGTCCTGACCGACCCGATCACCCAGGTGAACATCGATTTCAACCACGACGTCTGCTACCAGGCGCTGTTCGAGCTGGAACACACGCTGGACGCCGAGAAGCCGCTGGGCCTGAAGGTGTTCGGCGACTGGCCGACCCTGTACCAGGGCCTGTCCCAGCTGCCGGAGCCGGCGCGCACCAGCTGGCTCGCCTTCGACCATTACTACTCCGACACCTCCTTCCCGGAGATCATGCCGGACGTGTTCGCCACGAGTCCGCGCCGCCTGATGGACATCGGCGCCAACACCGGCAAGTTCAGCCTGGCCGCGCTGGCGGCCAACGAGCGCGTCGCCCTGCACCTGGTCGACCTGCCGGGCCAACTGGCCGTGGCCGAGGACAAGCTGCGCCAGGCGGGCCTGCGCGACCGTGCCAGCCTGCACCCGACCGACCTGCTCGACGAGGCCGCCACGCTGCCGGGCGACATGGACCTGGTGTGGATGAGCCAGTTCCTGAGCTGCTTTTCGGAAGCCGCGATTGCCAGCATCTTTGCGCGCGTGGCGGGCGCCCTGGGCCCGCGCGGCCAGGTGCTGGTGCTCGACACCTTCTGGGACCGCCAGCGCTACGACATCGCCGCCTACTGCCTGATCAATACCTCGCCTTACTTCAACGTCATGGCGAGCGGTAACAGCAAGGTCTACGAGAGCGCCGACTACATCCGGCTGGCCGAGGCCGCCGGCCTGAAGCTGGTGACCGCGCGCGACGGCATCGGCTACTGCCATTCGCTGCTGCGTTTCGAGAGGGCGCACTAAGGTGAAGCCCTTCCATCCCTGCGTTGTCATCCCGGTCTACAACCACGAGCACGCGATCGCCAAGGTGGTCGACGGCGTGCTGGCCCACGGTCTGCCCTGCATCCTGGTGGACGACGGCTCCTCGCAGGACTGCGCGGCCGTGCTCGACGCCCTGGCCGCAGCCCACCGCGGGCGGGTGGTGCTGGAGCGGCATACGGCCAACCAGGGCAAGGGCGGCGCGGTACTGACCGGCTTCCGGCGCGCCGCGCGCGACGGCTACAGCCACGTGCTGCAGGTCGATGCCGACGGCCAGCACAACCTCGCCGACATCCCGCGCTTCCTCGAGGCCGCGCGCGCCCGGCCGCAGGCGGTGGTCGCCGGCTGCCCGGTGTACGACGAATCGGTGCCGCCGCTGCGCCTGTACGCGCGCTACCTGACCCACGTCTGGGTCTGGATCAACACGCTGTCGCTGGCGATCCGCGATTCGATGTGCGGCTTTCGCGTGTATCCGGTGGCGCAGGTCGTGGCGCTCGCCGCGCGCCGCCGCCTCGGCCTGCGCATGAACTTCGACATCGAGATCCTGGTGCGCCTGTACTGGGACGGCGTGGCGGTGCTCAACCTGCCGACCAAGGTCGGCTATCCCGAGGACGGGGTCTCGCATTTCAAGGCCTGGACCGACAACGTCCTGATCACGCGCCTGCACGTGGCCCTGTTCTTCGGCATGCTGCCGCGTATTCCTTCGCTGCTGGTCCGCAGATGGCGCACGTGAATCCTTCCGCCGATACCCGCCACTGGGCCGCCATCAACGAAGCCAGCTTCGTGGCCGGCATGCGCCTGCTGTTCTGGGTCTGCCGGGTTTTCGGGCGCTGGCCGTTCCGCGTGCTGCTGGTGCCGGTGCTGTTCTGGTACGTGGCCACGCAGGGCCGCGCGCGCCGCGTCTCCAACGATTACCTGCGCCGCATCGGCCGGCCCGCCGGCCTGTTCGGGGTGCTGCGCCACTTCCAGGCCTTCGCCGAATCGATTCTCGACAAGATGCTGCTGTGGGGCGGCCAGTTCGACTTCTCGCGCGTGCGGGTGGTTGGCGCCGATCCGCTCTGGCAGCGCATCCGCGAAGGCAAGGGCGCACTGCTGGTGTGCTCGCACCTGGGCAACCTCGACCTGTGCCGGGCGCTGTCGCTGCGCACGCCGGGCTTGAGGATCACGGTGCTGGTGCACACGCGCCATGCGCAGGCTTTCAACGACATGCTGGGCAAACTCGATCCGCGCAGCCAGCTCAACCTGATGCAGGTGACCGAGATGACGCCGGCCATGGCGATGCAGCTGTCCGAGCGCATCGCTCAAGGCGAGTTCGTCGTCATCGCCGGCGATCGCGTGCCGGTATCAGGCGCCGGCCGGGTGGCGCTCGCGCCCTTCCTGGGCCAGCCGGCCGCCTTCCCGGTCGGCCCCTACGTGATGGCCTCGGTGCTCGGCTGCCCGCTGTACGCGATGTTCGCCATCCGGGTGGAAGGGGGCTACGCGCTGCAGTTCGAACGCCTGCGCGAGGAGGTGCGCCTGCCGCGCCGCGGACGTGATGCCGCGCTGGCCGAACTCGCGGGCGAATACGCCGCGCGCCTCGAGCACCATGCCAGGTGCTCGCCGCTGGAGTGGTTCAACTTCTACGATTTTTGGCATCTACCCGATTCGGAACGTCCCCATGCAGCTCACTGACCTCAAGACTTCCCGGCGCACCGTGCGCTTCGACCGCGAGCGCCTGGCGCTGGAAGACATCGTCGCCATCGCGCGCGGCACGGCGCATCCCGCCTTGTCGGACGATCCGGCCTTCCGCGCCGCGATCGCGAAAGGCGCCGATTTCCTCGACCGCCTGCTGCGCGAGGACGGCACGATCTACGGCGTCACCACCGGCTATGGCGACTCGTGCACGGTGGCGGTGCCGCTCGAGCTGGTGGCCGAGCTGCCGCATCACCTCTACACCTACCACGGCTGCGGCCTGGGCGCCTGTCTCGATCCGGCGCAGACCCGCGCCGTGATGGCGGCGCGCCTGGCCTCGCTGTCCAAGGGGTTTTCCGGCGTGAGCGTGGGGCTGCTGGAACAGATCGTGCGCTTGTTCGACGCCGGCCTGCTGCCCTTGATCCCGAGCGAAGGCTCGGTCGGCGCCAGCGGCGACCTGACCCCGCTGTCCTATCTGGCGGCGGTGCTGTGCGGCGAGCGCGAAGTGCTGCGCGATGGCGTGCCGGTCGCGGCGGCGCAGGCGCTGCTTGACGCCGGCATCACGCCGCTGCGCCTGCGCCCGAAGGAAGGGCTGGCGATCATGAACGGCACCGCCGTCATGACCGGCCTGGCCTGCCTGGCCTGGGACCGCGCCGACTACCTGGCGCGCCTGGTCACCCGCATCACCGCGCTGGCTTCGTTCGCCCTGGACGGCAACGATCACCACTTCGACGAGACCCTGTTCTCGGTCAAGCCGCATGCCGGCATGCAGGGCGTGGCGGCCTGGCTGCGCCAGGACCTGGAGTATGCCGGCCAGCTCGAGCGCAACGGCAAGCGCCTGCAGGACCGCTATTCGATCCGCTGCGCGCCGCATGTGATCGGCGTGCTGGCCGATGCGCTGCCGTTCTTCCGCGCGTCGATCGAGAACGAGCTCAATAGCGCCAACGACAACCCGATCATCGACGCCGACGGCGAGCGCGTGCTGCACGGCGGCCACTTCTACGGCGGCCACATCGCTTTCGCGATGGACGGCATGAAGAACGCGGTTGCCAACCTGGCCGACCTGCTCGACCGCCAGATGGCGCTGCTGGTGGATGCGCGCTACAACGCCGGCCTGCCGGCCAACCTGTCGGGCATGCAGGGCGCGCGCGCCCCGATCAGCCACGGCCTCAAGGCGCTGCAGATCAGCGCCTCGGCCTGGACCGCCGAAGCCCTGAAGCTGACCATGCCGGCCTCGGTGTTCTCGCGCTCGACCGAATGCCACAACCAGGACAAGGTCAGCATGGGCACGATCGCCGCGCGCGACTGCCTGCGCGTGCTGGAACTGACCGAGCAGGTGGCGGCAAGCCTCCTGATCACGGTACGCCAGGGCGTGTGGCTGCGCCAGCGCGTCGACGCCGGCAAGGTGCTGCCGGCGCCGCTGGCGCGCATGCTCGAGCTGCTGGGCCAGGACGTGGCGCCGGTGATCGAGGACCGCCGCCTCGATCCGGACCTCAAGCTGCTGCTGGGCCGCATCCGCGACCAGGCCTGGAGCCTGTATGCGTAAAGCGAAGACGCCCAGCCGCTGGTGGGCCGAGGTCGAGCTGCAGGTGCAGTTCTTCGACCTCGACCCGATGCAGATCGTCTGGCACGGCAACTACGTCAAGTACCTCGAGGTGGCGCGCTGCGCGCTGCTCGACAAGATCGGCTACAACTACCAGGAGATGCGCGACTCCGGCTACATGTGGCCGATCATCGAGATGAACCTGCGCTATGCCGGGCCGGCCGCATTCGGCCAGCGCCTGCTGCTACGCGCCGAAATCGTCGAGTGGGAGAACCGCTTGCGCATCGATTACCTCATCCTTGATGCCGCGAGCGGCAAGCGCCTCAACAAGGCAAGCACCACCCAGGTCGCGGTTGACCTCAAGACCGGCGAGATGTGCTTCGCCTCGCCGGCCATCCTGTTCGAGAAGCTCGCCGTAGAGGCCCCATGAAACGCATCCTCGTCACCCTCATCCTTGCCGCGGCCGGCGCCACGGCGCAGGCGGCCGCGCCAGTGGCCCAGATCCAGTCCATGCTGGCCAAGCCGGAGCAGCTGTGCGGCCGCTTCGAGCAGACCAAGCAGCTGGCCGGCATGAAGAAACCCTTGCTCTCCAGCGGACGCTTCTGCGTCGTCGCCGGCAAGGGGGTGCTGTGGCGCACCCTGAAACCCTTCCCGAACACCCTGCGCCTGAAGCGCGACGAGATTGTCCACATGCAGGGTTCGCGGGTGTCGATGCGCCTCGACGCCAGCCAGGAACCGACCGTGCGCATGATCAATGGCGTGCTGTTCTCGCTGCTGGGCGGCGACCTGGGCCAGCTGGAGAACCTGTTCGAGGTCGACGGCAGCGTGGCCGGCGACTCGTGGCGTGTCGCGTTGAAGGCCCGCAACGCGGCCGTGGCGCGCGCCGTGGGGGCGATCACGCTCGAAGGCGGCGCCTACGTGCGCAGCATCCGCATGGTCGACGAGGGCGGCGACCGCACCGAGATCGTCTTCAGCGAACTGAAGACCGGCGCGCAGGCGCTCCTGCCCGAAGAATCGGTCCTGATGTGAACGTGCAGCGCCGCCTCGCCCTGGTCTGGGCGCTGATCGTCTGCCTGCTGGTCGGGCACAATGCCTGGCTGTGGCTGGGCAAGCGCATCGCGCCCGATACCGACATCCTGGCCCTGCTGCCGGCGGACGAGCGCGACCCGGTGCTGCAGCAATCCTTCAGTCACATGGTCGACAGCGCCCAGCAACGCGTGGTGGTGCTGGTCGGCGCCGCGCAGTGGGACGAGGCGGTGCGCGCTTCCCGGGCCTGGCGCGCGGCGCTGGCGCCGCATGCGGGCATCCTGGCGCCCGACGCCCCGGGCGCGGAGGCGCAGGCGGGCTGGCTGGCCAGCCTGCAGCCGCATGCAACCCTGCTGGTGGGCGCGCTCGATGAGCGCCGGCTGCGCGAAGAACCGCCCCGGTTCTGGGTCGACAAAGCCCTGGCGAGCCTGTACAGCGCCTTTTCCGGTCCCAGGCTGGGCGCCTTCCGCGACGATCCCTTCGGCCTGTTTGCCGGCTGGGCGCAGGAGCGCGCCGGCGAAACCCCGGTGCGCCCGCGCGACGGCCAGCTGTTCGTGGCGGGCGAGGGACGCGAATACGTGCTGCTGACCTACACCCTGCGCCAGCCGGCGTTCTCGCTGGCGGCGCAGGAAGCGGTGGTGCCGCTGCTGGAGCGCGCCACCCTGGCGGCGCGCAGCGCCGTGCCCTCGGCGGAAGTGATCCAGGCAGGCGTGGTGCTGCACGCGGCGGCGGCCGGGCGCCAGGCCAGCCGGGAAATCCACACCAT
Organism: Massilia varians; assembly: GCF_027923905.1. Classification (NCBI taxonomy): domain Bacteria; kingdom Pseudomonadati; phylum Pseudomonadota; class Betaproteobacteria; order Burkholderiales; family Oxalobacteraceae; genus Massilia; species Massilia varians. The sequence goes on along the minus strand of NZ_AP026966.1, from coordinate 3,628,551 downwards.
CGGGGTCGGCTCGATGCTCGGCATCGTCCTGCTTACCTGGCTGACCTTCCGCTCGGTCAAGCCGATCGCGCTCACCCTGCTGGCGATCGGGATCGGATTCCTGGGGGCGCTGTCGGTGTGCTGGCTGCTGTTCGGCCGCATCCACCTCCTGACCCTGGTGTTCGGCGCCAGCCTGATCGGCGTAGCCCAGGATTACGGCATCTATTTCCTGTGCCACCGGCTCGGGGCCGATCCGGCGCTCGACTCGCCGCGCCTGATGCGGCGCCTGCTGCCCGGCCTCGGCCTGACCCTGCTGGCCGCCGTGATCGGCTACATGGGCCTGGCGCTGACGCCGTTCCCGGGCCTGCGCCACATGGCGGTGTTCTCCTGCCTGGGCCTGGTGTTCGCCTGGCTGACCGTGGTGTGCTGGTTCCCGGCGCTGATCCACGGCCGCAGCCTGCGCGCCGGCTGGCTGGCGCGCCGCTACCGCGGCATGATGGCGCGTTGGCCGCGCATCTCGATCGGCATCGTGCCGCTGCTGGCGGTGGCGCTGCTGGGCACGTTCGCGGCGCTGGGCGGTGCGCGCCTGGAGGTGAACGACGACATCCGCTCGCTGCAATCCTCGCCGCCCGAGCTGGTGCGCGACCAGCTCAAGCTGGGCAAGCTGCTCGACGCGCCCAGCCCGGTGCAGTACTACCTGGTGCGCGGCGCGACCGGCGAAGACGTGCTGCGGCGCGAGGAGGCGCTCAAGCGCCGTCTCGACGCCCTGGTGGCGCAGGGCGACATCGCCGGCTACCAGGCCTTGTCGAACTGGGTGCCGTCCAGCCAGGCCCAGGCCGCGCGTCTGCGACTGGTCGAGGACAAGCTCCTTGCCGCACACGGCCCGCTGGCGGCGCTGGCGAGCGAGATCGGCGAGGACGCCGGCTGGCATGCCGCCACCGCCGCGCACCTGCGCGCCCTTGCTGCGCCATTGACGCTCGACGCCTTCCTGAAGACGCCGGCCAGCGAACCCTGGCGCCACCTGTGGCTGGGCGAAGTCGAGGGCGTGCACGCCAGCATCGTCGGCCTGCGCGGCATGCGCTACGCCTCGATCCCGGCGCTCGCGCGCGCGGCCGAGGGCATCGATGGCGTGCAGTGGGTGGACAAGGTCGGCGGCATCTCCTCGGTGCTGGGCCGCTACCGCGCCTACATGGGCTGGGTGCTGCTTGGCGCCTACGCGGTGGTGTTCGCGGTGCTGCTGCCGCGCTACCGCGGCAGCACCTGGCGCGTGCTGGCTCCGACCGCGGCGGCCAGCGTCCTGACCCTGGCGCTGCTGGGCTTCGCGGGCCAGAGCCTGCAGCTGTTCCACGTGCTGGCCCTGATGCTGCTGCTGGGCGTCGGCGTCGACTACGGCATCTTCCTGCAGGAAGACGCCGGACACGGCGCCGACGCCCCCTGGCTGGCGGTAGGGCTGTCGGCCGCCAGCACCATCCTGTCCTTCGGCCTGCTGGGCCTGAGCGGCACGCCGGCACTGCAGGCCTTCGGCCTGACCATGCTGGCCGGGACCGCGCTGGTCTGGCTGGTCGCCCCTTGCTTCGTCGTGACAAAGGAAACAATCGATGCCTCGGCCGTCCTGGCTTGAACGCGGCGCTGCGCTATGCGCGGCCCTGACCCTGGCCGCCTGCGCCGCGACGCCGCCCGCGCCCGCGCGCCTCGGCCTGCGCCTGGCCCCGTCGGCGCTGGGCGAGGCCATCAGCGTCCAGCAGCACCTGACCGTCGAGCGTGACGGAAAAACCAACGACCTCGACGTTGCCCTCGAGGTGGATGCCCAGCGGCTCAGCCTGGTCGGCCTGGCGCTCGGCATGCGGGTGCTGAGCCTGGACTTCGACGGCCGCGAGCTCACCGAATGGCGCCACCCGATGCTCCCCAGCCAGGTGCGCGCCGCGGACGTGCTGGAAGACCTGCAGCTGACCCTGTGGCCGGTGGAGCGGATCGCCCAGGCCCTGCCGCCCGGCTGGCAGGTCGAGGAGCGCGGCCTGCGCCGCACGCTGCGCCGCGAGGGCGAGGTGGTGGCGACCATCGACTACAGCGGCCTGCCGCGCTGGCAGGGCACCGCCGTGCTGGACAACCTGCGTTACCAATACCGGCTGACCGTGGTGTCGGCCAGCGAATGAGATGACTACCCTGTACCTGAACGAATGCGCGCTGGTGTGCGCACTGGGCGACGACCTGGCCGCCGTCCGGCGGCGCCTGCTGGTCGACGCTGAAAGCGGACTCGCTCCGTCGGACGCCTGCTCGCCGGGCCGGATGCTGCCGCTCGGCCGTGTCAAGACCGCCTTGCCGGACCTCGAACACCTGCCGCTGCGCTTACGCAGCCGTAACAACGCGCTGGCGCTCGCCGCCCTGGCGCAGATCCGACCGGCGCTGGAGAACGCCATTGCACGCTTCGGCGCGCACCGGGTCGGCGTCATCATCGGCACCAGCACCTCGGGCGTGGGCGAAACCGAAGCGGCGCTGGCGGCGCAGCACGCGGCCGGCGCACTGCCGCCCGGTTTCCACTACGGCCAGCAGGAGATGGGCTCGCCGGCCGAACTGCTGGCGCGCGAATCGGGCGCCCAGGGACCGGTCTACGTGCACTCCAGCGCCTGCTCGTCGAGCGCCAAGGCGCTGGCCAGCGCCGCGCGCCTGATCCGCATGGGCCTGTGCGACGCGGTTCTCACTGGCGGCGTCGATACCCTGTGCGGCTTCACCGTGGCGGGCTTTAGCGCGCTGGAATCGGTCAGTAGCGCGCCCTGCAGGCCGCTCGGCGCGGGCCGCGACGGCATCAACATCGGCGAGGGCGCAGCGCTGTTCCTCATGACGCGCGAGCCGGCCGCCGTGGCCCTGTGCGGCTGGGGCGAATCCTCCGACGGACACCACATGTCGGCGCCGGACCCGGAAGGCGGCGGCGCCCGCATCGCCATGCGCGAAGCCCTGGCGCGCGCCGGCATCGACGCCGCCGAGGTCGACTACGTCAACCTGCACGGCACCGCGACCGTCCAGAACGATGCGATGGAGTCGCGGGCGGTGGCGGCGCTGTTCGGCGCCGGGGTGGCGGTCAGCTCGACCAAGCCCTTCACCGGCCACACGCTGGGCGCGGCCGGCGCCGTCGAGGCGGCGCTGTGCTGGCTGGCGATGCAGGACGATAACCCGGAAGGCCAGCTGCCGCCGCACCTGTGGAACGGCGAGCGCGATCCGGCGCTGCCGTCCTTGAACGTGGCGGAGAAGGGCGCACGCCTGGGCCGGCCGATCCGCTATGCATTGAGCAATTCCTTCGCCTTCGGCGGCTCCAACGCCAGCCTGGTGTTCGGGAGGACGCGATGAACCGGATGGTGCAGCGCGAGCACCTGTGCCGGCCCGACATCCACAGCCTGGTGCCGCACAGCGGCGCCATGTCGCTGCTCGGCCGCTTCCTGGAAGCCGACGACGAGACCCTCAGCGCCGAAGTCGACATCAGGCCTGACAGCATGTTCTGCAACGACGGCGGCGTAGGGGCCTGGGTCGGCGTCGAGTACATGGCGCAGGCGGTCGCCGCGCATGCCGGCTGGTGTGCGCGCCGGCGCGGCGAACCGGTGCGCGTCGGCTTCCTGCTCGGCGCCCGCAGGTATGTCTGCAGCGTCCCGGCTTTCCGGGTCGGCAGCGTCCTGCGCATCCAGGTGCGCCGCGCCCTGCAGGGCGAGAACGGCCTGGGGGCGTTCGACTGCCGCATCGAAGACGCCGGCGGCGAGGAACTGGCGACGGCCACCATTACCGTCTTCCAGCCCGATCATGTTGAAGAGTTCTTGCAACGGAGTTCCGTATGAGTAGTATCCAGAAAAGCGTGCTGGTGACGGGTTCGTCGCGCGGCATCGGCAAAGCCATCGCGCTGCGGCTTGCGCGCGACGGTTACCAGGTGATCGTGCACTGCCGCAGCCGGCGCGAGGAAGCCGACGCGGTCGCCGCGCAGATTGTTGAAACGGGCGGCACGGCGCGCGTACTGCAGTTCGACATCGGCGAGCGCGAGGCCACCGCGGCCGCGCTGGCCGCGGACGTCGAGCAGCACGGCTGCTACTACGGCGTGGTCTGCAACGCCGGCGTCGCGCGCGACACCGCCTTCCCGGCGATGAGCGGCGAAGAGTGGGACCAGGTGCTGGGCACCAACCTGGACGGTTTCTTCAACGTCCTCAACCCGCTCGTGATGCCGATGGTCCAGCGCCGCAAACCGGGCCGGATCGTCACCATGGCCTCGGTGTCAGGCCTGATCGGCAACCGCGGCCAGGTCAACTACAGTGCGGCCAAGGCCGGCGTCATCGGCGCCACCAAGGCGCTGGCGCTGGAACTGGCCAAGCGCGACATCACCGTCAATTGCGTGGCGCCAGGCCTGATCGAGACCGACATGATCGCCGAGGTGCCGATGGAAGAAGCCTTGAAACTGGTCCCGGCGCGCCGCGTCGGCCGTCCGGAAGAGGTGGCGGCGGCGGTCAGCTACCTGATGTCCGAGGACGCCGGCTACGTCACGCGCCAGGTCCTGTCGGTGAACGGAGGCCTGGCATGAAGCGCCGCGTCGTCGTCACCGGCATGGCCGGCATCAGCCCGCTCGGCAACGACTGGGCCAGCATCCGCGCCCGCCTGGGCGAGTACCGCAACGCGGTGGTGCGCATGGAGGACTGGGCCAGCTACGAGGGCCTGAACACCCAGCTCGGCGCGCCGGCCGCGCCCTTCACGCTGTCGTCGCGCTACGACCGCAAGTCGACCCGCAGCATGGGCCGCGTGGCGCTGCTGGCGACCCGCGCCACCGAAGTGGCCCTGCTTGACGCCGGCCTGCTGGACCATCCGCTGCTGAGAAGCGGGCAGATGGGCGTGTCCTTCGGCTCCTCGGCCGGCACCACCAGCGCGATCGGCGACTTCGGCCGCATGATCGAGGAGCGCACCACGCGCGGCATCAATGCCACCACCTACATCAAGATGATGGCCCACACGGCGCCGGTCAACATCGGGGTCTTCTTCGGCCTGACCGGGCGGGTCGTCACCACCTCGTCGGCCTGCACCTCGGGCAGCCAGGGCATCGGCTACGCCTTCGAGGCGATCCAGAGCGGCAAGCAGCTGGCCATGGTCGCGGGCGGCGCCGAGGAGCTGTGCGCCACCGAGGCGGCGGTGTTCGACACCCTGTTCGCCACCAGCGTGCGCAACGACAGTCCGCAAGCCACCCCGTCGCCATTCGACCGCAAGCGCGACGGCCTGGTGATCGGGGAGGGCGCCGGTTGCCTGATCCTGGAAGAACGCGAGCATGCGCTGGCGCGCGGCGCCGTCATCCATGCCGAGCTGGTGGGCTTCGGCACCAACAGCGACGGCAGCCACGTGACCCAGCCGAATGCGGCCACGATGCGGCAGGCGATGGCGCTGGCCCTGGACGACGCCGGCCTGGCGCCGGAGGCGATCGGCTACGTGAACGCCCACGGCACCGCGACCCAGCAGGGCGACGTGGCCGAGACCCAGGCGACCGCCAGCCTGTTCGGCAGCCGCATGCCGATCAGTTCCCTCAAGAGCTACATGGGCCATACCCTCGGCGCCTGCGGGGCGCTGGAGGCCTGGATCAGCATCGAGATGATGCGCGAAGGCTGGTTCGCGCCCACGCTCAACCTGAACGAAGTCGACCCGGAGTGCGGAGCCTTGGATTACATCCGCGGCGAAGGGCGCAGGCTCGATTGCGAGTACGTCATGTCGAACAATTTCGCTTTCGGCGGCATCAACACGTCGCTGATTTTTAAACGGCAGGTTCCATAACAGGAGATAACATGAACAAGCAACGCCGTGTTTTGCTGGCCGCCTCGGTCGCGGTCGCCCTTCCCTTGATGAGCGGGTGCGCAACCAAGATCAAGGCATCGACTTCCCACAATCCGGCGCCGAGCGAGGCCTTCTCGTCCTACGGCCGGATCGTCGTCAAGCCGGTGGCCTTCGCCCCTGGCTACCGGGGCAACCCGGGTGCACTGGCGAAGATCGCCGGCAACCTGGACAAGAACCTGGGCGAATCCGTGCAGCAGTGGAACCGCGCGCCGGACAACGGGCGCACCCTGACGATCGAGCCGATCGTCGAGGAGATGTCGTTCAAGAGCAGCACCAAGCGCGTGTTCCTCGGGCCGCTGGCCGGCAGCTCCGGCGTGCTGATGCGCGTGACCTTCCGCGACCAGGCCGGCAAGGTCATCGCGACGCCCGAGTTCTTCCAGCGCGCCAGCGCCATGAGCGGCGGCTTCACCCTGGGCGTGCAGGACAACCTGATGCTGACCCGCGTCTCGAAGCTCGCCAGCGACTACATCATCGCCAACTACAGCAAGGCGGTGGGCGGACCGACCGGCGCCGACGACGCTGCCATCGCCGCGAACTGAAGGTCTTCCATCACCAGAACCAAGGGATTAGAAAAATGAAGAAACTCCTCCTCAGGCTGGCCATCGGCGCGGCCGCCATCTCCGCCACCGCACCGGCGCAGGCGCGCGACACCAAGCACATGCTGCCGATCGCCCAGGCCATGGCCGCCAACGATGCGAAGAACCGCCTGGGCGACACCGTGCAGTTCTACTTCGGCGACCAGAAGACCCCGGCGATTCTCGAGCGCCTCGGCAGCGACAAGACCAGCCAGAAGACCAATTCGTTCGGCAAGTCGGCCGAAACCGCCTGCAATTGGGCCTTCCTGTCGGCCATGCTGCGCCTGCAGGAGCGGGCGCGCGAGCTGGGGGCGAATGCCGTGGTCAACATCGTGAGCAACTACAAGAACGTGGAACATGCGAGCGCAACCGAGTTCGAGTGCCACGACGGCGCATTGATGACCGGCGTCGCGCTCAAGGGCGAATTCGTCAAGCTCAAGCCGTAAGCATGGAGGCCGTGGCGGTGGCGCCAGGAACGGACACGCTGGTATGGCTCGCCGACATCGCCAGCCTCCCGCCATCCCGGCTGGCGCACTACGCCGGCTGGCTGGGGGAGTCCGAACGCCAGCGCTACGCGCGCTTCGCCAGGCCCGAGCGGCGGCGCCAGTTCGTCGCCGGCCGGGCCTTGCTGCGCCTGGCGCTCGGCCGCATGCTCGCCGCGGATCCGGCCGGCATCCTGCTGCAGGAGCGTCCCGGCCAGGCACCCCTGTTGGTCCATCCTGCGCACGGCGAGCCAGGCTTCAGCATCTCGCACAGCGCTACGTTGGTCGCCTGCGCCGCCAGCAGGGTCACCCGTGTGGGGCTGGATATCGAACGCATGGATCCGGCCCGGGACCTGCTCGCGCTTGCCGGGCAGGCCTTCTCTCCCGAAGCGGTCGCGCGGCTTCGGGCCTGCGCGGCGCCGGAACGCACCGCGATGTTCTACCGCATGTGGTGCCTGCACGAGGCGGGCATCAAGCTCGGCACCGCGAGCGCCGCCACGCAGGTGTTTACGCATACGGGCTTCGCCGGCGCGCTTTGCTGGGCCCGGCCGCCGGCATTCCTGCCGGATCCGGTCCTGGTCGACCTGGATTGCTAGCGGCGCCGGCGCGAGCGCTGCGCCCCCTTCTGCGCGCTGCTGCTTAAATAGGGTCCGTGAGCATGCCCGTTCATGGCATGCCGGCCTGCGGTGCGGCGTTTCCGGAAGTAGGGACTTAGCGCGCACCGACCAGTTTGTGCACCAGTTCCGACGAGGTCGAGGCGGCGAATTTGCGCATCAGGCTGGCGCGGTGCATCTCCACCGTGCGCGGACTCAGGTCGGTATCGCGGGCGATCATCTTGCTGGTCTTGCCCTCCACCAGCAGCGCCGCGATCTCCCGTTCGCGCGGGGTCAGCTCGGCCGACACCGGCCGCTTTTCGCTGACGTCCTCGAAGGTCCAGACGCCGGCGCCGAGCGGCTGGCTTGGATCGAGCGCGCTCCCGGTCACGTGGCACCAGAACAGCTCGCCGCTGGCGCGGCGCATGATGCGCTCGTCGGAATAGCGTCCCCTGGCGTTCATGATTGGCACGATGCGGTCGCCCGTGCGCAGGAACTCGTCCATCGTGGGGTAGAGCACGCTGAACGACCTGCCGTTCAGGTCTCCCTCGGCGTAGCCGAACATGCTTGCCAGGGCCCGGTTGCAGGACTGGATCACGCGGTCGGCCGAGACGCACATTCCCACTGGCGCGTGCTGGAAGATCATCTCGTAATCGATGGCGGCGGATGGCTTCACTTGAGGTGGATCGACTGCTCGGTTCATGGACGGGGCCGCCCGTATTTCTACGGTATTGTTATTCAGTACAGCGTATTTTATGCTGAGACTCTACTCTGTAGTACAGAAGAGCTTTTGCTTAACCTATAAAAGGGACGGGTATGAACAAAGTGTATCCTGATGCGAAGTCGGCGCTTGCCGGCGTCGTAGCAAGCGGCCAGACCATCGCCGTGGGCGGCTTCGGCCTGTGCGGCATTCCGGAGGCGCTGATCGCGGCGCTGCGCGATTCCGACGTCAAGAACCTGACGGCCATTTCGAACAATGCGGGCGTGGACGGCTTCGGCCTGGGGCAGCTGCTGGAAACCCGCCAGATCAAGAAGATGATCTCGTCCTACGTCGGCGAAAACAAGGAATTCGCGCGCCAGTTCCTGGCCGGCGAACTCGAACTGGAATTCACCCCGCAGGGCACGCTGGCCGAGAAGCTGCGCGCCGGCGGCGCCGGCATTCCGGCCTTCTTCACCAAGACCGGCTACGGCACCATCGTCGCCGAAGGCAAGGAAACCCGCGAATTCGACGGCGAGCACTACGTCATGGAGCGTTCGCTGCTGCCGGACGTCTCGCTGGTCAAGGCTTGGAAGGCCGACAAGGCCGGCAACCTCCTGTACCGCAAGACCGCGCGCAACTTCAATCCGAACGTGGCCACCGCGGGCAAGATCTGCATCGTGGAAGTCGAAGAGCTGGTCGAGATCGGCGAGATCGATCCGGACCAGGTGCACACCCCGAGCATCTTCGTGCACCGCATCGTGCATAACCCGACGCCGGAAAAGCGCATCGAACAGCGCACCGTGCGCGCCAACTGAGACTAGAGCGGAGACAGAGACATGGCATGGACTCGTGATGAAATGGCCGCGCGCGCGGCGAAGGAACTGCAGGACGGTTTCTATGTGAACCTGGGCATCGGCCTGCCGACCCTGGTGGCGAACTACGTCCCCAAGGATATCGAGGTCTTCCTGCAGTCGGAGAACGGCCTGCTGGGCATCGGCCCCTTCCCGACCGACGCAGAGGTCGACGCCGACCTGATCAACGCCGGCAAGCAGACCGTGACGGCGCTGCCGGGCGCCGCCTATTTCAGCTCGGCCGATTCCTTCGGCATGATCCGCGGCGGCAAGATCAACCTGGCGATCCTGGGCGCGATGCAGGTGTCCGAGCGCGGCGACCTGGCCAACTGGATGATTCCGGGCAAGATGGTCAAGGGCATGGGCGGCGCGATGGACCTGGTGGCCGGCGTCAAGCGCGTGGTCGTGGTGATGGAACACGTCGCCACCGCCAAGGACGGCTCGACCTCGCACAAGATCCTGCCGAAGTGCGACCTGCCGCTGACCGGCGTGGGCGTGGTGGACCGCATCATCACCGACCTGGGCGTGATCGACGTGACCGAGACCGGCCTCAAGCTGGTGGAACTGGCGCCGGGCGTCACCACCCAGCAGGTGCTGGCGGCAACCGGCTGCGAGCTGGACGTCTCGGCGGTCTGAAGGAACAAGCGCGGGGGCGGCATGTTCGGCCCCGCGCTTCTACAAGCGGGTCCGCAGCGCGGCTGCGGACTCCTTATTTCAGGGCCTCCAGGCGCTGGCGCAGCCGCTGCGCATGCCCTTCGTTCGCGGGCGACTTCAACAGTTCGGTCAGGGCCAGGCGCTCGGCCGTGCGCAGCGCGTCCTCCGCATCGACCTTCACGTCCGGCACCACGCCGCTGCCTTCCCAGTTGGTCTTGCTGATCGGGTTGATCGCCCGGCCGGCGGGGATGAAGGTCGCCATGTGCTGGTGGACGCGGTGCACTGCACCCGGATGCGCGCCGCCGCCGGTGGTTTCGCCGACGATCACGCCACGGCGCAACTGCTGCAGGTTGTAGCTGAATTCCTCGGCGCCCGAAAAGGTGTTCTTGCTGGTCAGGACGTAAATCTTCTTGGTGCCGCCAAACTTCTTCCCCGGTACATCCTCCTCGGTCCAGTAAGCCTCCGTGCGGCCGCCTTCCCGCCAGTACATGTCGTTCAGGTGGGTACGCTTGTCGAACAGGTAGCTGGACATGAAGGCGACCGCGTGCGGATCGCCACCGCTGTTGTGTCGCAGGTCGACGATGAGCGCGTCGGTGTCCGCCACCAGGTTCATCATTGCGCTCAGCGCCGGCTTGGCGGCCGAGGCCTGCGGGAAGCTGCGCAGGTCGATATAGCCGATGTTGCCAGGCAGGGTCTCCACCTTGCGGATGTCGTAATTGCGCGACTTCAGGAACGCACCGAACTGGCGCTCCTGCTCGGGCGTCGGTCCGCTTTTGCCGCTGTCGGTGTCGGGAGGAATGGGCGTCGCCCGGTAGCGCACGCCAAGGTGCTTGTCTCCGGTCGGCTGGCGCAGGTCCTCGGTGAGCATGTCCGCGAGGGCAGCCAGATCCTTGGCGGTCCGGTAGGCGCCGCTTTGCTCGCGCGCGTTCAGGCGTTCGACGATCTGCCTGGCCTTGTCGGGGAAGACGTAGATGTCGCTGACCTTGGCGCCGAGTTCGGCGATCACGGCCTTGCGCGTGGTCTCGTCGACCTCGGCCCTGGCGTCGCAGGCGAGGGAAGCGAATAACAGGGGTAGGAGCAGCAGGGTACGCATCGGGTGCATAAGAATCCTATGGGGTAAGGAAACGTCGGGCAGTGGGGGGATTCCCATCTGCAGTGCTCAGAACCTAAATGTGCTATCTCTGGGTACTATGATTACCCCATGGTAGCAATGGCACCCGCTCCGAGCAATGCGATACGCATGAACTGACAATAAGGGAGCGCGGCCTGCCGCCGAGCGACGCGGCGTGACCCATGGACAGGTGTGGACGACGACCGGCTGCGAACCGGACGTCCTGGCGATATACGGAAAATGGGCGGCGTGAGCGCCCGGGCTGGTATTTATTCTGGCGTCCAGACGTACTGCACGCCCACCCATGCACGCATTGGTTTGCCCTCGCGCGTCGCCGGCCTGAATCTGCATTTGGCCAGTGCCGAACGCGCCGCCTCGTCGAGGCCCGGGTAGCCGCTCGATTTCTGGATTTTCGACTCCACCACCCATCCATCGGCGCCGATGAGAAATTGCATCGTGACCGTGCCGGCGTTCTTCAGCCGTGCATCTTCCTCGGGATAGACCGGCCTGCTGCAGGTGCTGGTGTCCACGAGCGGGCGCGGATCTGGCGCCGCGTCCGGGGCGGCGTGCGCCAGGCCGATCAATGCGGCCGTCGCCACAAGCAGGACGGATGCGGGGCCGCGACGCTGGGCGTGCCGCGCCAGGGTGACAAAACGGTTAATGCCGGTCATGCGTTCTCCACTATCGGTCGGCGTGTCACGCCGGGAATGGGCGGGCGTCCCCGCGAATCCTCCCAGCGTAACACGTGCATGCAGGCTTACTCCAGCGTCCAGACGTACTGCACCGCGGCCCAGGCCTCGACCGGCTTGCCCTTGGCGGTGGCCGGCTTGAACGTGCACTTGGTCAGCGCGGTATGCGCAGCCTCGTCGAGCGCCACGTGGCCGGACGATTTGGTGACCTTCGAATCCTTCACCTTGCCGTTCTTGCCGACCAGGAAGCCGAGGGTGACGGTGCCGGTATGGTGCAGATTGATCGATTCGGCCGGGTAGTGGGGGCGCTTGCAGGTGTCGAATTTGGCCACGGCTTCGGTATCCTTCGCGACCGGCCTGGTAGGCGCGGCGTGGGCCAGGCTGGCGGCGCCGATGACCAGGCCCAGCACGGGAATGGCCGCCTTCCAGTTCAGGGCTTGTGTGTCAGGACGAACCAATCGTCTAATGCGTGACATAAGATCTCCTCCGTTGGCCGCTTGGGCCAGTTGCTGGGTTGAGAACTGGCGTTTCTCCAGTTCGGATAGGGCCAGGGCCAGGCGCCGCGGTTCGCCTAGTATCCTTGCCGCGTGATCGTCGGCGATCTGCTCCCGCTCCACCCGGATGCGGTTGGAAATCCACCAGACCGCCGGGTGGTAGAAGAGCAGGGTCTCGACCAGGTTCTGGCCGAGGTTGACGAGGTAGTCGTGGCGCTTGACGTGGGCCAGTTCGTGGGCCAGCAGCGCTTCCAGCAGGTGCGCCGGCATGCTTGTGACCAGCGCAGCCGGCACCAGCACCACCGGCCGCCACCAGCCGGCCGTGATCGGGCTGCCGAGCCCCTCGACCACGCGCAGGCGCACCGCACGGCCGATGCCGAATTGCGTCGCCATGCGTTCGATGCGCGCCTGCCAGGCCGGGTCGCTGCGTTCGCGCGTGGCGGCGCGCTCGATCCACAGCAGCCCGGCCACCATGCGCAGGGCCATCGCCAGGGCGCACACGGCCCAGGTGCCCACGATCCAGGCCAACTGGTCGGCGAGCAGGGCGGCCCAGCCCGCGTCGACCGGCGAGCCGGCCACCAGCCCGGCCGCGAACAGCACCATCGCATCGCCGCCGCTGCCGCTGTCGCCGGCGAGGCGCAGCGCCAGCTCGAGGGCGGGCCAGGCCAGGCACAGGAACAGGCCGACGCAGGCGACCAGATAGCGCGACTCCGGCCGCGCATTGCGCAGCACGGTCATCGCAAGCGCGGTGGCGCAGCCGACCAGTGTGCCCTGCCAGAGAAAGTGGACCAGCGTCCAGCCGACGCCGGCGACGAGGTCGGCGGCGTTCATCGCTTGTCCTCCGGCTTGTCCTCGCGCAGCAGCTCCTCGATCTCTTCCCGTTCCTTCTTCGAGATGCCGGTCTTGAGCGCGGCCAGCACCAGCGCCTTGGCCGAACCGGCGAAGGCGCGCTGCATCAGGTCTTTTAGCAGATTGCTCTCGACCGAGTCCTGGGCGTGGGCAGGGGCGTAGACGTGCGAGCGTTCGCTCTCGTCGCGCACCAGGAGGCCCTTGCCGTGCATGATCTGCATCAGGCGCAGCACGGTGGCGTAGGTGACCTCGGGCTTGCTCTTCTGCATTTCCTGGTGCACCTGCTTGGCGGTGCCCGAGGCCATCGGCCACAGCACTTGCAGGAGTTCGAGTTCGGCCGGGGTCGGCTTGGGGGTATCGGGTTTGCGTGGCATGAGCGTCCTCATAGGTAATGTCAGGTCTAGAATAGTGTGTCTAGACACCGCTGTCTACAGTTTTCGGGTGCCGTGCGTGCTTTATGCGCGGAGAATACAAACGGGGTCAGAATACAAACGAGGTCAGGTTCTGACATTTGGACACGGGCTGAGCAGGGCGATCGAGCGACGCTCGAGCTCGTGTCCGATTGTCAGACCTGACCCCCCCCGAGTGAAGACGAAAAAAAACCGCATCCGAAGATGCGGTTTCTTGAGGCGGGGCAGGGTGGAATCAGGCGGCGGCGCGCACCGGCTCCAGGTCCTTGTCGCCGTCGAGCGGCACGCGGCCGTGCAGGACGTCGTCCATGCGCTGGACATCGAGTTCCTTTTCCCACTTCGAGACCACCACCGTGGCCACGCCGTTGCCGACGAAGTTGGTCAGGGCGCGCGCTTCGCTCATGAAGCGGTCGATACCGAGGATCAGGGCCATGCCGGCCACCGGGATGGTCGGGACCACGGCCAGCGTCGCCGCCAGGGTGATGAAGCCGGCGCCGGTGATGCCGGATGCGCCTTTTGAAGTCAGCATCGCCACCGCCAGGATGGTCAGTTCCTGCATCAGGGTCAGGTCGGTGTTGGTGGCCTGGGCCACGAACAGGGCCGCCATCGTCATGTAGATGTTGGTGCCGTCCAGGTTGAACGAGTAGCCGGTCGGGACCACCAGGCCGACCACCGGCTTGGAGCAGCCGAGGCGTTCGAGCTTGCGCATCAGGGCCGGCAGGGCGCTTTCCGACGAGCTGGTGCCGAGCACGATCAGGAGTTCTTCCTTGATGTACTTGATGAAGCGGATGATCGAGAAGCCGGTGAGCTTGGCGATGATGCCCAGCACGCCGATCACGAACACGAAGCAGGTCAGGTAGAAGGAGCCCATCAGCTTGGCCAGCGGCAGCAGCGAATCGAGGCCATATTTGCCGATGGTGAAGGCCATCGCGCCGAAGGCGCCGATCGGGGCGGCCTTCATGACGATGTTCACCACGCCGAAGATGGCGTGCGAGAAGTCGTCGATCATCTTGGCCACCGGACGGCCACGTTCGCCCAGCATCGACAGCGAGAAGCCGAACAGCAGCGCGATCAGGAGAACCTGCAGGATGTCGCCCTTGGCGAAGGCATCCACGAAGGTGCTGGGGATGATGTTCATCACGAAGTCGACGGTGCTCTGGTCCTTGGCCTTGGCGGTGTACTGGGCGATGGACGAAGCGTCGAGGTGGGCGGCGTCGACGTTGAAGCCGGCGCCCGGCTTGACCCAGTTGGCGACCACCAGGCCGATGGCCAGCGCGAAGGTCGAGACGACCTCGAAGTAGAGCAGGGCCTTGCCGCCGACGCGGCCGATTTTTTTCATGTCCTGCATGCCGGCGATACCGGCGACGACGGTACAGAAGATCACCGGAGCGATGATCATCTTGATGAGCTTGATGAAGCCGTCTCCCAAGGGCTTCATCTTCGCGCCCAGTTCAGGGTAGAACACCCCCAGCAGCACGCCAAGCACGATGGCGAACAGCACCTGGACATACAGGACTTTATAGAATGGCTTTTTCATGGCAACGCTTCGTAGTGAAGTTTGTGGTGTTGCCATCTTCACCGAAGCGTGCTGCCTTATCTATTGTGGATATCCGCAGGCCTTATATCTTGTTGTGGATATGCTGATTGTGTATGGGGTGATATTTCTGGCACGGGGGCTTCGGTTCCCTTCACGGCCGCCTGAATACTTCGCCGCCTTTCATGACGAATCCGACCCTGGCCGCCGCCGCGATGTCGCTGGTCGGATCGCCCTCCAGCGCCACCACGTCCGCCAGCATGCCCGCCTTCAGCTGTCCCAGGTCCTGCGACTTGCCGAGGATCTGGGCCGCCACCACAGTCGCCGCGCGCATCGCCTCCAGCGGCGACATGCCCAGCTTGACCATCCATGCCAGCTCGCGCGCATTGGTCCCGTGCGCGAACACGCCCACGTCGCTGCCGTTGCCGATCGTGACCCCGAGCTTGCGTGCGAGCTGGAACGCGCGCTGCGCCTGCTGCATGCCAGGTGTCGGCGCGCCGCCCCGCACGTGCTTCTGGAAGTATTCGCCGGTCGCTTCCGGCGCCGTGAGCGTCGGGATGTAGGCGGTGCCGCGCTCCTTCATCAGCTGGAAGGTCGCTTCGGTGGCGCCGTAGCCGTGCTCGATGGTGTCGGCGCCGGCCAGCACCGCCATGCGGATGGCCTCGTCGCTGCTCGCGTGCACCGCGACCTTGCGCCCGGTGACGTGGGTGGCGGCGACCATCGCCTTCATTTCCTCCATGGTGAAGGTCGGGCGCGCGGTGCCGTCGATGCCGGTGCGGTAGTCGCCGTAGATCTTGATCCAGTCCGCGCCGCGCGCCGACTGCTCGCGCACCGCCTTGGTGACTTCAACGATGCCGGTGGCCGGCTGGGCGCCGTAGGGGATTTCCATGTCGGGGCGGTAGCTTCTCTCGGCCGGGCCGTAGCTGTAGCTGGCCACGATGGCTTTCGTGGCCACCAGCAGGCGCGGGCCCGGCGCCACGCCTTCGTCGATGGCGCGCTTGATGCCGACGTCGGCATAGTCTGCGCCTTCGGTGCCGAGGTCGCGCAGGGTGGTGAAGCCGGCCTGCAGGGTGGCGGCCGCGTGGCGGCCAGCCAGCATGATGCGGTAGGCGACCGGCTCCTTGATCACCTGGTCGTCCCAGGTGGTTTCGTTGTAGGGGTGCAGCAGGACGTGCGAGTGCAGGTCGATCATGCCGGGAAGTCTCAGGCGCCAGTGGCGCCTGAGACGGTCTTGCCGGGGAGGGCGATGCGTTCGGCGTCGGCCGGCACGGTCATGTTGTCGAGCGGGCCGACGGCCTGTATGCGGCCCTGGGCTACCAGCACGCTCCATCCGGCGTGGGGGGCGCCTTCGCCGGTCCAGACCTTGTCTGCCGTGATCAGGACGGGGCGAGAAGGCGCGGATCGCGGTGCTGCTTGAGCGTGGGAGAGGGCGGCCAGGGCGGCGAAGATGGAAAGGGCGAGCTGCATGGCGCGGATCCTCATGGGGTTTTCCTCTTGTCTTTATGGCTTGGAAATTTCCATGATAGCCGAGGGGGGTATGGGATGTCTGCATTCAGGGATTGATCACCGTGTGATCGTTCTTCGAATAGGGGCACAGCACAAGGACGAGTTCCCAATTTTTTTTGGAAAAAATCACCCCTGAAACACTGCCGGTTGATCTTCCTCCCTCCGGGTGCTGACTCTTGCCAACGTTGCTCCTGTTCAGTCGGGCAAGAATCGCCCTTCAACCTTTAACGGAGGCACGAATGGCAAGTGACGCATACCTCAAGATCGAGGGCATCAACGGGGAGTCGGAAGACGAACGGCACCGCAATTGGCTGGAAGTGAATAGCGTCCTGTACGCGGTTCACCAGCCGAGGGCCGAGGCACTATCGACGGCAGGGGGGCATACAACAGGAAGGGCCGACCTCTACCCCATCACCTTCAAGAAGCTTGCTGACTTGGCTTCCCCTGTCCTCTTGCAAACCTGCGCAGCCGGGAAGACTCTGCCCAAGGCGACGTTTGAATTCCTTCGGGCAGACGGTGACGGCAAGCCGATCCCGTATTTCAAGATCGAACTTGAAAACTTGATTATTGCAAGTATCACCCCTGACAGTGGTGAAAGCGGAATCATCGTTGAGCGGGTCCAGCTTGGGTACGCCAAAATAAAATGGCATTACCTCAAGCAGAGCATAAGGGGCGGAACGCAGGGGAATACTTGTCAAGTCCCGCCTGTTCATAGACCCGTTTAACGAATAATTCTGGCCGTTTCTGCTGCCATTCCTTGAGCGCCAGGATGGGCGTTTTGGCGTCGAGTGCACGCTGCGGGATGTGGTGGTTGTACAGCTTCAAATAGTTCAGCAAGGTCGTTTCCAGGTCGGCTCTGCTGTCGAAGCGGGTTTGCTGCAGCAGTTCGTTGATACGTCCGTTGAAGCGTTCGACCATGCCGTTCGTTTGCGGATGCCGCGGCGGCGCCAGGCGGTGCTCGGCAGGCAGTGCGGCGCAAGCCACGTCGAAGGCGTGCTGCCCGCTTGGCTTCTTGTCCTTGGTGGCGAAACGGTCGGTAAATTGCGAGCCGTTATCGGTCAGGATCTTGCTGATCTTGATCGGCGAGGCCAGCTTCAAGCGGCGCAGGAAATCGACGCTGCTCTTGTCAGTCATGTCGCCGTAGATGTGCATGAAGACCCAGCGCGTGGCGCGGTCGATGGCGACGAACAGGTAACGGCGCGAGGTCTCGTCCGGCATCTGGGGCAAATACTTGATGTCGATATGAATGAAGCCTGGCTCGTAGTCCTTGAAGGTCTTCTTCGGAGAGATCGTTTCGCCTTCGGCCTTCGGGATCACGTCTTCAAGGCGCGACATGCCCTCGCGCTTGAGCAGGCGTGCGATGCCCGACCGGGAGACGTCGGCATTGATGTATTGCCGCGTGATGAACAGCAGATCGTCGAGCGGCAGGAAGAGCGACTGGCGTAGCGCGAGCACAATGTTCTCCTGCGCTGCGCTCAGGGTCGTGTGCAGGGTATGGGCACGGTGCGAGCGGTCCTGCACGTCGTCGCGCTTGAGCCATTTGCGGGCGGTAGCGCGGCTGATGTTGAAGACCTTGGCGGCCTGCCGGTCCGACAGGCCCGAATCCTTGATCTCTTGCCGGATTTTCGGTGTGGTACGGGCCTGCGGGTGAATACGTGAACTCATGCTGCCAATTGCTCCTGGTGCGATTGAATGCCGGGACTGCTGAACCCAGCAATCAACTCGCCCAGCATAGCCTTTGCACGGAACAAAGGCCAGCTACGGCGAGGGAGATGATCGCACGAAACTAAACAAATACTCAGGGTGGATGGGACTGTACCGCCCATAAAGTGTGCTAGGGGGCGATTATGGCCGAACCCTACACCGGGGATGAAATGGTCCTCTGCCCACTCAAAACGGCTGACTTCAAGCATACATGCGCTGTGATCGTGTCTGGAGACTTCATCAACGTGTGCGGTCACGCTTTGCTTCATGTGGGCAATGGTTGGTACTTCCACGTAGCAGGGAAGAACGATCTGCCTAAGTTCATGACAGAGAGCGGGTACATGCGTTATCTAAAGGAGAACGGGAAGCGTGAGATTCGCCGCTGGATTGTCCCGCTTCCGAACCCTGCCGGGGCACACAAGAAATTGGAAGAACTACTAGCAAGGAAATGGCGCTGGTTGGTCTTGCCCAACAATTGTGCGTCTTTTGTAGAAGAGATTGTGCAGGCTGGCGGAAGTAACGCCGGTATGTACCTGAATTGTCCTGCTGCGGAGCCATTCGCATGAAAAACACGTTCATTTCGCTTGTTGTCGCCTTTTTGGTGGCCGCGCTTGTATATCTGGCCTTACCGTCGAAAATGTATGTCGAGAAGGCGTTTAACATCATCGTCCTTTCATTCCTCGGCACGGCAATCCTCACAGCATTGGTGTTGAGGCTCCGGAGCCGTCGAGCTAGGCGGGTTAGGGGAAGTGCGTAGAAACGACAAGGGGCGTTTAGCGCCCCTTGTCGCTCCGACACTACCCAAGCTTTGACCGTGTGGCAATCAAAACGTAAACTACCTCGCCTCCCGCCATCAGCGCGGTTCTCGGGACGTGCGCGCCAGGCGACTCAATACGGCATCCCGCTCACCTTCAGCGGCAGCCTCCACAGCACCCCAGCCCCGGTGATATACAAGGTCTTGCCGTCCTTGCCGCCGAAAGCCGCATTGGTGACATTGGCATCCACCCGGATCGTCGCCAGCTGCCGGCCCTGCGGCGAAAACACCCGCACCCGTTGCGCCCCGTGCTCGGTCACATACAGGTTGCCGTGGCAATCGACCGCCATGCCGTCAGCGCCTTCCAGTCCGCTCACCAGGGAGCGCCCGGCCTGCGGCACGCCCTTGACGATCGGATAGGCCACCAGCAAGCCGTCGCTGGCGTTCACGTACAGGACGTCGCCGGCGGGCGACAGCGCGATCCCGTTGGGATTCGGACGGGTGCCGTCCACCAGCGTCACCTCGCCGTTTGGTGCGACGCGGTAGATGCCCGTCACCGGCTGCCCGCCGGGCGCGGCCGCCTTTTGCCAGTCGGGATCGGTAAAGTAGAGCGTCCCGTCGCCCGCGATGGCGATGTCGTTGGGCGAGTTGAACACATGGCCCTGGAAACCGCCGGCCAGCCGCACGGCCTGGCCATCCGGGACATGGCGCAGCAGCGCCTTGTCCTTGTGGCTGGCCAGCACCAGCCTGCCGCCCGCATCCACGGCCAGGCCGTTGCTGCCGCTGTCCTCGATGAAGGTGCTGACCGTGCCGTCCGCGGCCAGCTTGCGCACCCGCGAGGGAAAGCCCTTGGCGAAGCTGAAGTCGGAAAAGTAGAGCGCATCCTCGACCCACACCGGCCCTTCGTACAGGCCCGGCTCGGCGCGCGAGGGCGTGACGGCGGCGACGCGTTCGGCCTTCAGCTCGCCCGACGGCGGCGCCCCGCAGGACGCGGCAAGGGCGTTCGTCGCCGCGAAGGCCAGCGACAGCAAGAGCAGCTTTGCGGACAGGGACATCAACCCTCCAGGTCCCCGAGCGACTGCTCGATCCCGAACTGCACGTCGCGCAGGAAGGCGCCGCCCTGTTCGGACAGGGCGATGCCCGGCACGGCCAGCTCCACCAGGCACTGCAGCGCCTGGCGGAACCATTCCATGTCAGTGCCCATCAGGGGCAGGGCGTGGGCATCGTTCAGGTAGTGCACCGCGCGGACCAGGAGGTTCGGATCGCGCCCGGCGCGGGCGACGCCGGGGGCGAAATCGACGACCTCGCGAAAGAAACGGTCGGCCAGCGTTTCGAGGATGTCGTTCGAGACCTGGGGCTGGCCGGCGGCAAGGACTACCCGGGCCAGTTCCTGGCAGGCGTCCTGCAAGCGTTGTTCGTCGAGGCGTTCGCTCATGGCGGGCTTACTGCGCGGCCCAGCCGCCGTCCATGTTCCAAGCCACGCCGCGCACCTGGTCGCCGGCAGGCGAGCAGAAGAACACGGCCAGCGCGCCCAGTTCGGCCGGGGTGACGAACTCGCCGGACGGCTGCTTTTCGCTCAGCAGGGCTTTCTTGGCCTCGTCGTTGGACAGGCCGTCGCGCGCGGCGCGGTCGTCGACCTGCTTCTGCACCAGCGGGGTCAGGACCCAGCCCGGGCAGATCGCGTTGCAGGTGACGCCGGTGGCGGCGAGTTCGAGCGCGGTCACCTTGGTGAAGCCGACCAGGCCGTGCTTGGCCGCGACATAGGCCGACTTGCCGCTCGAGCCGACCAGGCCGTGCACCGAGGCCAGGTTGATGATGCGGCCCCAGTTCTTCTGCTTCATGCCGGGGATGGCCAGGCGGCTGGTGTGGAAGGCCGAGGTCAGGTTGATGGCAAGGATCGCATCCCACTTCTCCGGCGGGAACTCGTCCACGGTCGCCACGTGCTGGATGCCGGCATTGTTGACCAGGATGTCGACGCCGCCGAACTTGTCCGCGGCGAATTTCATCATCGCCTCGATTTCAAGCGGCTTGCTCATGTCGGCATTGTGGTAGGCGGTCTGCACGCCGAATTCGACGCCCACGTCCGTGTAGAGTTTCTCGATCTGCTGGGCGTCGCCGAAGCCGTTGAACACGATGTTGGCGCCCTGTTCCGCCAGCGAGCGGGCGATTCCCAGGCCGATGCCCGAGGTGGAACCGGTGACGAGTGCTGTTTTACCGCTGAGCATATTGGATTTCATTGCGTCCTCTAGTTGCGGGCACCTCAAAAAACCTGCTGCGCGTTGCACTGGCGGCCTGCGATGCTCACTGTACCTTAGTACAGCTCCGCTTCTCGGCCACCATTGCTGCCGCTCGCGACGGTTTTTCGAGGAGCCCTTTGTGGGTGAACGGGTTGCTTCCTCAGAATTGGTAGAATTCTAATGGCAATGCCAAGTAAAATGGCGTGTTGCGATGCAAAGTAACCAATATTGTCATGACTGAGCGGGGGCGAAGGTGCAAATCGGCGAAGCCAGATTGAAAAGCGTGCAGTGCAGCTCGCCCGCCGGCCTGCACCGCATGGCCTACAAGGAGTGGGGCGACCCCGCGAATCCGAAGGTGTTGGTGTGCGTGCACGGCGTCACCCGCGTGGCCGACGACTTCGACCACCTGGCGCGCGCCCTGTGCGACGAGTACCGCGTGGTCTGTCCGGACGTGGTCGGCCGCGGCCGCTCCGGCCGCCTGCGCGATCCAGCGTACTACACGGTGCCGCAGTATGTCGCCGACATGGTCACCCTGATCGCACGCGTTACCCGGGACGACAGCCTCGGCGTGCACTGGTTCGGCACCTCGATGGGCGGCCTGATCGGCATGATCCTGGCGTCGCTCGAGGACAGCCCGGTGCGCAAGCTGGTCCTCAACGACATCGGGCCGGTGCTGGACCAGGGCGCGCTGGCGCGCATCGGCGAGTACATCGGCCAGGACATCCGTTTCCCCGATTTCGATACCGGCGCGGCCTATGTGAAAGCCGTGTCGATGTCCTTCGGGCCGCATACCGAGGAAGAATGGTTCAAGCTGGCCAGCGACGTGCTGCGCCAGGAGCCGGGCGGCCAGTGGGTGCGCCACTACGACCTCGGCCTGGCCGAGCCCTTCCGCGCGCTGACGCCGGAACGCGCGGCCGGCGACGAGGCGCAGCTGTGGGCGGCCTGGGATGCGATCCGCTGCCCGACCTTGCTCGTGCGCGGCGAGCAGTCCGACCTGCTGTCGCGCGCGGCGGCCCTGGAGATGTGCGCGCGCGGACCGAAGCCGCGGCTGGTCGAGATCCCGGGCGTGGGCCATGCGCCCACCTTCGTCCGGCAGGAACAGATCGCGATCGCACGCGAATTTTTAGTCGGCGGAGCATGAGGCTTCCGCCACGTTTTATGAGAAAGCAGCTATGGAAATCAAACGACACCACGTAGGCAAGCGCCTGTCCGAAACCGCCATCCACAACGGCACCGTCTACCTGGCCGGCCAGATCGCCGAGGACACGACGCAAGGGATCGAAGGCCAGATGCGCGAGGTGCTGGGCCACGTCGACCGCCTGCTGAACGAAGCCGGCAGCGACAAGTCCTGCATCCTGATGTGCCAGATCTTCGTGTCGAGCATGGAGCACTTCGCCGGCATGAACAGCGTCTGGGACGAGTGGGTGCCGCAGGGCCACACCCCGCCGCGCGCCACCGTCGAAGCCAAGCTGGCCAATCCCGCATGCCTGGTCGAGGTGTGCATCACCGCAGCCCTGCGCTGAAGCGGAGGCACACGAGCTAGATGGTCGCAAGCGTTTTACTCGGTGACGCCAGCACCCAGCTGGTCCAGGGACTCGGCGTGGAAGACTGCGCGCGGGTCCAGGCGGCGCTGGATTACGCCGGCAGCATGTATGGCGAGCGCAGCGCCGGCACCGGCCAGGATGCGTTCGAATTCTCGCTCGGCGTGGCCGGCACGCTGGCGCTGCTGCGCACCGATGCCGAGACCCGCATTGCCGGCCTGCTGTTCGAGCTGGCGATGATGGACCCGGCGGTGGCCGGCTCGCTCGAAGAGCGCTTCGGCAAGGAGGTCTCGAACCTGGTGCAGGGCGTCTACCAGCTGGTCAAGCTGCGCGACCTCACCGCTGGCAAGGACCAGGTCGCCGAAGCGAAGAGCGCCGGCAAGAACGCCGCCCAGCAGGCCGCCGCCCAGGTCGAGACCTTGCGCAAGATGCTGCTGGCGATGGCCTCGGACATGCGCGTGGTGCTGATGCGGCTGGCCGCCTGCGCCACCAGCCTGCGCTACTTCGCCGAGCAGAAGCGCTTCGACGAGGTCACCCGCGCCTATGGGCGCGAGGTACTCGAGTTCTACGCGCCGCTGGCCAACCGGCTTGGCATCTGGCAGCTCAAGTGGGAGCTGGAAGACCTGTCCTTCCGCTTCATCGAGCCGGATGCCTACCGCCAGATCGCCAGGATGCTCGAAGAGAAGCGCGCGCAGCGCGAAGGCTTCGTGCAGTCCTCGATCGACCGGCTGGAAAAGGAGCTGCGCGAGGCCGGCATCAAGGCCGAGGTCTCGGGCCGGCCGAAACACATCTACAGCATCTGGAAGAAGATGCGCGGCAAGGAGCTCGATTTCTCCTCGCTGTACGACGTGCGCGCCTTCCGCGTGATCGTCGAGGACGTCAAGGCCTGCTACACGGTGCTGGGGATCGTCCACAACATCTGGACCCCGATCCCGAAGGAATTCGACGACTACATCTCGCGCCCCAAGCCGAACGGCTACCAGTCGCTGCACACGGTCGTCACCGCCGAGGACGGGCGGCCGCTGGAAGTGCAGATCCGCACCCAGGAGATGCACAACTTCGCCGAGTACGGCGTCGCCGCCCACTGGCGCTACAAGGAAGAGGGCGGTTCCAACTTCAAGAGCCAGAAGTACGACGAGAAGATCGCCTGGCTGCGCCAGCTGCTGGCCTGGAAGAGCGACGTGGCCGACGTGGTCGCGGGCCAGGAAGACCTGCAGAAGGAATGGGTCGAGAAGCTCAAGGCCGCCACCCTGGACGACCGCATCTTCGTGCTGACGCCGCAGGCGCGGGTGCTCGAACTGCCGCAGGGCGCGACCCCGATCGACTTCGCCTACCACCTGCACAGCGAGGTGGGCCACCGCTGCCGCGGCGCCAAGATCGACGGCGTGATGGTGCCGCTGAACACGCCTTTGCGCAACGGCCAGACCTGCGAGATCATCACCGCCAAGGGCCCGACCGGCACCCAGGGGCCCTCGCGCGACTGGCTCAGTCCCGGCTACACGGTCAGCAGCCGCACTCGCTCCAAGATCCGGGCCTGGTTCCACGCCCAGGAACAGGCCGAGACCCTGGCGCAGGGACGCGCGCTGGTCGAAAAGTCGCTCCAGCGCGAGGGCAAGACCGCGGTCAACCTGGAAGCGCTGGCGCAGAAACTGGGCTTTGCCAAGGTCGACGAGCTGTTCATCCAGGTCGGCAAGGAGAAGTTCAGCCTGCGCCACGTGGAAGCGGCCCTGCACGACACGGCGGAAAGCCCGCCGCCGGTCGACGAAGCGGTGGTCAACAAGAGCCGCGCCTCGAGCGTGGAGCAGGGCGCCAAGTCGGGCGTGCTGGTGGTCGGCACCGAGGGCTTGATGACCATGCTCGCCAAATGCTGCAAGCCGGCGCCGCCGGACCCGATCTGCGGCTTCGTCACGCGCGGCAAGGGCGTCTCGATCCACCGCCTGAGCTGCAAGAACTTCGCCGAGATGCGCGCCAAGGCGCCCGAGCGGGTGATCCAGACCGAGTGGGGTTCGGCCGGGCTGGAAACCGTGTATCCGGTCGACCTGTTCATCCTGGCGATGGACCGGCAAGGGCTGCTGCGCGATATCTCGGACGTGTTCATGCGCGAGAAGATCAACGTAATCGGCGTGAACACGCAAAGCAGCAAGGGGCAGGCGCGCATGGTGTTCACGGCGGAGATCGGGTCGACTGGGCAGCTGAACAAGGCGCTGGCGGCGATCGCCGAGGTGAAAGGGGTGATGGAGGCGCGCCGCCAATGACGGGCTCCGTGCCGGCGCCGGTATCGATTCGATACAAAATTCGGGCACATCCACCGGAATTTGTATCATATTGACACCATGCGCCGAACCCTCAACCTCTACGCCAACCCGAGCCTGTGGGGCCTCGCCTTCCTGCGCTACCTGCGCAGCTGGTGGTATATGGTGCACCTGGGCGCGGTCGCGCTGGTGATGGCGCTGTCGCCCTCGACCTACAACCGCGCCAACCGGCTGGCGGCCGCGCGCCACATCTACGCCAGCACCTGGCAGGTGCTGCCCGGCTTCTCGCTGGCCTCGACCCTGATCAGCCTGGTCATCATCCGCATCGTGCTGGTCACCGCCAAGAGCTACGGACTGTCGCATTTCGCGCTCGAGATGGTGGTGCGGGTGCTGGTGCTCGAACTGATTCCCCTGTCCGCCGCGATGTTCGTGGCCCTGCGCGCCAGCATGGCGTTTGACGCCTCCGCCCTCGGGCTGGCGCGCGCCGGCCTGTCGCCGCAGGCCGCCAACGACGAAGCCCTGCGCCGGCTGCGGCGCGACATGGTGCCGCAGCTGCTGGCGAACTCGGTCGCGGTGACCAGCCTGGCCATGGTCACCAGCACCATCGTGCTGGTGCTGGCCTACCTGAACGTGTACGGCCTGCTGCCCTGGGGGATCGCGGACTACACCCGCACCGTCGGCCGCGTGTTCTCGCCCACGGTGACGGTCGGCTTCGTGCTCAAGACCGTGTTCTTCGGCCTGGCCGTGGCCCTGATCCCGACCGCCGCCATCCTCGAACTGCAGCGCTACCCGCGCCGCGTCAATTCCACGGTGCAGCCGGGCGCGCTGCGCCTGCTGTTCGTGCTCCTGGTAATCGAGGCCGCATCGCTGGCGCTGAAATACATCTAAAACAAGAATAGGAGTCCCATGACCGAACCCCTGCCGGACGAACCGAAACACGTCGAACTCAAGGCGATGATCCTGTTGGCGGCGATCGGCATCCTGGTCGTCGCCTTCTTCGGCTACGTGATGCACGCGCGCGGCGTGTTCGAGCCGACCCAGCGGCTGGTGCTGGAAACCGACGATTCGTCCGGGGTGATCCCGGGCATGGACATGACCTTCGCCGGCTTTCCGATCGGGCGCGTCAGCCAGGTCGAGCTCTCGCCGGAGGGCAAGGTGCGCATCCTGGTGGACGTGCAGAGCAAGGACGCCAAGTGGCTGCGCACCTCGAGCGTGTTCACGCTGGAGTCGAGCATCGTCGGCGAAACCCGCCTGCGCGCCTTCACCGGCCTGCTGAACGATCCGCCGCTGCCCGCCGGCGCCACCCGCCAGGTGCTGCGCGGCGACGCCACCGCCGAGATCCCGCGCATCGTCGCGACCGCGCGTGCGCTGCTGGAAAACCTGGAGACCATGACGGCGAACGATTCCGACATCAACGCCAGCCTGGCCAACATCAATGCCGTCACCGGCCGCCTGAACGGCCCCGGCGGGGTGCTGGGCGGCGTGATGGGCGGCGACGCGGAAGCGCGCAAGCTGCGCGAGGCGCTCGACCGTATCAACTCCCTGCTGGGCAAGACCGAGCAGCGCATCTACGGCAAGGACGGCGTGATGGACGATGCCCAGCTGGCGATCCGCCAATTGCACGTGGTGTTGCAGGATGCCAGCACCACGCTCAAGAAGGTGGATGCGGTGCTGGTCGAGGCCCAGGCCGTGGGCGCCAACGCCCGCGTGGCCACCCAGGACCTGGGCGCGCTGCGCGGCGAGGTCGACGCCAGCCTGCGCAAGGTGAACCGCCTGGTGGACGAGATCAACCGCAAGTGGCCGTTCGCCCGCAGCGACCAGGAGATCAAGCTGCCATGAGAATCCTCGCCTTCCTCACCTTGGCCATGCTGGCTGCCTGCGCCAGCAAACCCTTGCCGCCCGACTGGCAGGCGGACGCCAAAGGCTCCCTCGACGCGTCGGTGGACGATTACCTGAAGGGCTACACCGCCGCCGCCGCCGCGCAATTCCGCACGGCGCGCACGGCCACCACCAGCACCGGCCGCCCGGACTACGTGGCCCAGGTCGAACTGGTGCGCTGCGCTGCGCAGGTCGCCAGCCTGGATTTCGACGACTGTCCGGGCTACACCAGACTGGCAGAGGAGGCCACGCCGGAACAGCGCGCCTATGCCGACTATCTCTACGGCCGCTGGCAGGGCTTGAATCCCGCGCTGCTGCCCGCGCAGCACCAATCGGTCGCCGCCACCGGCCAGGTCGCCGGCGTGACCGATCCGCTGGCGCGCCTGGTGGCCGCCGGGGCCGCGTTCAAGGCCGGACGCATCACGCCGGACGGCATCGTGCAGGCCATCGACACGGCATCGAACCAGGGCTGGCGCCGTCCTCTGCTGGCCTGGCTGGGCGTGCAGGCGCAGCGGGCCGAGGCGGCCGGCGATACCCGCGAAGCCGAACGGATCCGGCGCCGGATCGCGCTGGCGTCCGGACAGGGCTGAGCACCGTCTTCCTGGCGTCATGAGCGGTCGGGGCCGCACGTCCCCGTGCGCGTCGTCGGGCCTTGCCGAGATGCTCTGCCAGGGGCGATCGACCGGGCTCTTATCGGAAGTTGCAATCGGCCTCGTAAAACACACAAAGCTGAAACTATTCGTGATGATTGGTAATGTTTCCTCTAGGTAAAATGTGTGGATGGTGGCTCCCCTGAGTCAGCTTTAATCAACATTACCAAGGCATTTACCATGTTTCTGAACCGGCTTTCTGAAGTCCAACAAGGCGCACTCCTGTCATTTGCTACGCAACTCATGAGTGCGGACGGCAAACAGGCTGCAGAAGAATTGGCGCTGCTGAAGACGCTGCGCCAGCAGATGGCGTCGACTGTGTCGCCTGTCCAGGTACGCAGCGGCGATTTGCCGGGCATGTTCGCCAGCCGCTCGGACCGGGTCGCGCTGATGCTCGAACTGCTCGGCATGGCGCTGGTTGATGCCGAATATCACGAGACTGAGCAAGCTTTTGTGAGCGGCATCGCCAATTCGCTGGATATCGGTAAAGAGGAGCTTTCCCAAATGGAAAACTGGGTGCGCCGCCAGTTTGCGCTCGTGCGCGAAGCCGAACAGTTCATGGAGGCCTGATCATGCCATTGCCACTACTGCTGGTTGGCGCAGCCGTTCTCGCGGGCGGTTACGGCGTCAAGAAGGGCATCGACGCGAAGAGCGATTTCAACAAGGCCGATTCGTTGAACAACCAGGCAAAGAGCATCTTCAACGACGCCACAAGCGAACTGGAAAGCGCCCGGGACAAGGCGCAGCGTGCGCTGACACAGCTCGGCAAGCTGAAATTCTCGGTGTATGAGACAAAGCTGATTCCGTTTGTCGACACATTCAAGCAAATCAAGAATATCGACTTCCAGGACCAGAAGCTCAAGGATGAGTTCAAGCTGGCCGGCGTCAGCGGCAACGATCTGCGTGCCATCGAGCGTTCCGCGCTCGACATGCAAGGCATTGTGACCGGCGGCGTGACTGCACTCGGCGCAGGCGGATTGGCAGGCCTTGCCGCCTACGGCGGCGTGGGGGCGCTGGCTTCGACGGCAGGGGGCACGGCAATTGCAGGTCTCAGCGGCGCGGCGGCGACTAACGCCACCCTTGCATGGTTGGGCGGTGGGGCGCTGAGCGCGGGTGGCTTCGGCATGGCGGGCGGCGCCGCCGTGTTGGGCGGAATCGTCGCCGGGCCGGTACTGGCCGTCGGCGGAATGATGCTCGCGGCAAAGGCCGAGGAGGCACGATTGAATGCATCCTCCAACCTGAGCAAGGCGCGCGTTGCCGCGGAAGAGATGAAGACCGCAGCGCTTGCCACGGCGGCCCTCGAGAAGCGGTTCAAGGAAATCATCTCCGTCCTCAAGGAACTGGACAGGCACTTCGAGCCGCTGCTCGCCGGACTCCAGCGCCGCGTTGCGGCGGGCAAGGATTACAGCCGCTACTCGGCCGCCGACCGTACCGGCGTCATGATGGCCGCTGCGATGGCGAAAACCATCAAGAACGTGCTGGAGGCGCCGCTGATCGACAAGGATGGCGCTCTGACAGCAGCCTCGCGCACGGTCATCGCAAGTGCGAAAGAGCAGCTGGCGGCGTTGGAGCGCGCGTGAGCAAACGGCACGCGGCGACCAAGCGCGTCTCGGGGAAGCCTGAAGCGCTGGCCGCCACCTTGTTGGCTGATGCGCGAACGCGGCAGATCTCGAAGATGACACTTGGTGTGTTCAGCGATACCGAGCGTCTCGTGAAGGTCGCGCAACAACGTGCCGGCACTTGCGCGGCCCAGGCTCAGGGATGGCAGTTCGAACAGCTCGAGGTGATCAAGTTCAACCTGGATGCCTTGGGCAAGCGCAGCACTCTGAAGGCAGCGACAACCGACAGTCTCGGTATGACCAACCACGAGACCGCCGATATCGTCATCATGGAAGGCAAGCGCAAGCTCAAGGAGTTTCAGCTCAAGTCCTGCGAGGCAGCAAGTGAAACCGCATATAAACTGTCTGATCCAAAGTACCAGGGAGTCGGACTGGTTGGTCCTTCCGACCAGAAGGAGACGGTCGAACGGCTCTATAAGGCGCGGATAAAAACGGGTACGCTCAAAGCCGGTGACTACGAGAGCGCAAGCAATCGCCTGCATACCGGGATTGAAGCTGACAACGTGACTTCGGGCGGGACCAACTACCATGAGGCGGTCGAGGCAACCGGCGTTGACGCCGCCAGGAAAATAGCGACAGACTTTAATCGCAGGGCGATGTTGTCCGAGGCACATCAGGCCGGTATGGAAGCCGGCGCGGTCGGCGGCGCTCTTGCTGGCGGGGTCAGCGGTGTAGCCGGACTGGTCCGCCTGGCTCGTGGTAACGCCGAGCCTGGTGAAATCCTTGCACAGGTGGCGATCGATGCCGCCAAGGGCTACACCATGAGCTACGCATCGGGCGCGCTCAGCAAGGCGGCGACTCACGCCGTACGCGAAGGCTTCACCTCGCTTGGCGGGCCCGAGATCGGCAAGGCCGTCAGTGCGCGTTTCGTGAAGTCGAATGCTCAC
This sequence comes from Massilia varians, assembly GCF_027923905.1. NCBI lineage: Bacteria > Pseudomonadati > Pseudomonadota > Betaproteobacteria > Burkholderiales > Oxalobacteraceae > Massilia > Massilia varians. Next base: position 3,598,761 of record NZ_AP026966.1, on the reverse strand, counting down.
GTGGCTCTGGCTGCCGGCATTGTGCAGAGCGGGCGATCGCTGGCGCGCTACCTGAATGGCGACATCGATGAAGATGAGTTGCTGTCTGAGGTCAGTCACACGGCAATGACAGGTGCATCTGCGTTTTATTACGGCGCATTGGGGCAGGTCATGATTCCGGTACCGGTCGTCGGAGCGTTGATCGGTTCGACGGTCGGTTACTTCGTCGGCAATATGCTGCATCAGTCCGGCCTCATCAGTCTTGGCGAGACGGCGGTGGTCAAGGTGGCGCGCGAACGCAAGGAGAGGGTGGAGGCGATGTGTCTGACCGCCATACCGCTGATGCGGGCCCACCGTCTCGAGTTCGACGCGCTGATCGAGGAGCACTTTGCCACGCGCAGGCGGCACCTGCTGTCGGCCTTCGATGCGCTTGAATCCGCCATGGTGGACTGGGACGGCGACCGCTTCCTCGCCAGTCTCACGGCGCTTAACGAAGAGTTCGATGCCAGCCTGCCTTTCGGTAGCCAGGAGGAGTTCGACGACATGATGGGCGACCCGACACGCGCCTTCGTCCTGTGACGGAGGGCACGTTTCCTTGTACGCGCTGCGGTGCCTGTTGCCGCAATGTCGACAAAGCGCCCGAGACCGCGATGCTCGACCGGGGCGACGGCTGCTGCATCCACTACGACGAGGTGAGCAAGCTGTGCGGGGTCTACGACAGCAGGCCGGACATTTGCAGAGTCGACGTTCAGTTCCAGCGGCATTACAGCCACATGGGTTGGGAAGCGTTTTGCCAAGCGAACCTGGCAGCATGCAGTGTGCTGCAGGGGTAGGCAAGGCCCGCCGCACAGTGTTCCTTGCTTCGTTCGTGGCGAGTCTGTAAGGCGACGTCATGCTGGAAGCCTCGGACTTGCCATTTGGTGCCGCATCGACCTGGAATCGAGCTAGACTGGCACAGTAATCTGTTTCCAGTGCAAAATGCCATGCATATCCACCTTGCATGGGCATCATGACGATCAAGCTCGCTGAATGCCCGCCGGTCTCCTGCGACGACCCCGGCGTCTACCGCACCCTGCTCGAATCGAGCAAGACCATCCCCTGGCGCATCGACTGGGCCACCATGCGCTTCACCTATATCGGTCCGCAGATCGAGGCGCTGACCGGCTTCATGTTCGACATCACCGCGCGCAAGCAGGCCGAGGACAAGATCCTGCAGCTGCAGCGCGAACTCGAGCTGCTGTCCTACCGCGACAGCCTCACCGGCGTGGCCAACCGCCGCATGTTCGACACCCTGTATCCGGTCGAGTGGGCCAAGGCGCAGGCGACCGGGGAGCCCTTGTCGCTGCTGGTGGTCGACGTCGACTACTTCAAGCAGTACAACGATTACTACGGCCACATGCAGGGCGACGAATGCCTGCGCCAGGTCGCCGCGGCGCTGGACGCGGGGGCGTCGCGCTCGCGCGACCTGTGCGCGCGCCTGGGCGGCGAGGAATTCGTGCTGCTGTTGCCGGCGACCGATGCCCAGGCGGCGCGCAACGTGGCGGAGCGTTGCCGCCGGCTGCTGGCGCAGAAGGAGTTGCCGCACGCGCGTTCCGGCGTGGGCCGCCTGGTCACGGTCAGCATCGGGGCCGGCACCATCGTGCCAGGCAAGCAGGACCGGGCCGAGGTCTTCCTCGATCGGATCGACCGCCGTTTGTACCAGGCCAAGTCGGCCGGGCGCGATCAGGTCTGCGACAGCGAGGCCTGATCCGGCGCAGCCGCGTCCGGCGCGCTGCGCAGCGCCCACGGCAGCACGTTGTGGATGGTGGTGGCCGCCAGCGCCGCCTGCCCGGTGGCCACCGCGATCTGGTTCAGCCCGCGCGTGACGTCGCCCACCGCGAACAGGCCCGGGACCGAGGTGCGGCAATGGTCGTCCACCGCCAGCTTGCGGCACTCGACGGTTTCCGCCCCGAGCGCGCTGGCCAGGTCGGAACGCGCGTTCTCGCCCAGCATCGGGTAGAACACGTCGCAGCGGTAGTCTTCCCCGTCCTTGGTGTGCAGGATCGGTTTCATGTCCTCGCTCATCGTCACGCCGGCCAGCGGCGAATCGATGTAGCGCACATTGGCGGCGGCCAGGCGCTGGCGGTCCTCGTCGTTCAGGGTCGATACCGGGCCGCGCTCGAACAGCAGCACGTCGGTGCTGAAGGTGCGCATGAACAGGGCGTGCCCGACCGGGTTGATTTCGGAGGTGACCACGCCGATGCGCTTGTCGATCACGTCCCAGCCGTCGCACACCGGGCACAGGCGCACCGCGCCGCAGCGCACCGCCTCGTCCCAGCGCTCGACCGGCATGCCGGCGTCGGCCACGCCGGTGGCCAGCAGCACCGTCAGGGCCCGGATCTGGCAGGGCTCGCAGCCGTCCTGCGGCACGTAGTCGCCGACGAACATTCCGTCTTCCAGGCGCAGGTCGAGGATCTCGCCGGGCATCACGCTGCCGCCGTAGTTGGCCAGCTGGGCGCGCAGGTTCTCGAGCAGCCGCACGCCATTGATACCTTCGGGAAAACCGGGGTAGTTGTGCGAGACGGGAATCCAGGACAGGCGGCTGTTGCCCTTGTCGACCAAGGCGATGTGGCGGGTGAAGCGGCGCAGGTAGACGCCGGCGGTGAGACCCGCCGGGCCGCCGCCGATGATGAGGGTGTCGAATACGGTGCGTGAACAGTCCATGCGCCGATTATGCTGACCCCGCAGCCTGCCGGATATCGGCGTGCGGGCAGGGCGCGGGTAAGAGAGTGCTTACAAGAAGTCAAAGCGGCTTGCCGCCGGCCGCCTCCGGCTGCAGGGTCACGTGGTCGATGCCGTGCTCCTCGCGCAGCATGGCGCGCACCGCGGCCAGCACCGTCGGCCATTGTTCGAGGCTGGCGATCTCGAGGTGGCCGATCAGGGCAGGGTGGCCGGGCGACATGGCCCACACGTGCAGGTCGTGCACGTCGAGCACGCCGTCGACGTCCTTCAGGTCGGCGCCGATTGCCAGGTAATCGATGTCGTGGGGTACGCCCTCCATCAGGAAGTGGTAGGACTCGCGCAGGATGCCGCTGGTCGAACGCAGGATCAGGAGGGCCACGAAGATCGACAGGATCGGGTCGACCCGCAGCCAGCCGGTGAAATAGATGATGGCGCCGGAGGCGATCGCGGCGATCGAGCCGAGCAGGTCGCCCATGACGTTGACCAGCGCGGCGCGGGTGTTGATGCTCTGGTTGTCGCGCGACAGGATCCAGGCGACCAGCAGGTTGATGGCGGCGCCGATCGCGGCCACCACCAGCACCACGCCGCCCTGCACGGCTTGCGGGTGCAGCAGGCGTTGCGCCGCTTCCCAGGTGATCCAGCCCACCAGTGCCAGCATGGCCAGGCTGTTGACGAACGCGGCCAGGGCTTCGGCGCGCACGAAGCCGAACGAGTGGCGCGACGAGGGCGGGCGCTTGGCGATGGCCTGGGCCAGCAGCGCCAGGCCGAGGGCGGCGGCGTCGGTCACCATGTGGCCGGCGTCGGAAATCAGCGCCAGCGAGTTCGACATGAAGCCGGTGAAGGCCTCGATGACGGCGAACAGCAGGGTCAGGCCGAGCGCCATCGCCAGGGCCGCCTGACTGCGCCCCTCGATGACGTGGGTGTGGTTGGCATCGCCGTCGAGGTGGGCGTGCAGGTGTTCGGATGAGGGCGCGGCGCGATCGGTTGGCATGGTCGAAAACCGTGGCGGTTTGGTCATCCCCTAGTGTAATCCAAGGGGCAGGCGGGCTCGCCAGGAAACTTTTTCCGTGACAAGCCTTGCCTAAGACCGGCGCGCTCCCTATAATGGCGGCATCGGGCGGTTAGTTCAGCTGGTTAGAATACTTGGTCGACATCCAAGGGGTCGCAGATTCGAATTCTGCACCGCCCACCAGAACACTCAGCAGTACTTGAAGTAATTTTGTAAGAGCGAGAAAGGCACCGACGGTTATGACACCGCGAACTACGACTATGTTGTGGGGGAATCGCTAGACGCGGTAGGTGGTCTTTTGTCCAAAGAAGCTCGACAACACTGAAAAAACGCGCCTGGTGCGCGTTTTTTTTCGTCCAGGCTTTTTGGCTTTCAATATTTTCAACATTTAACGGCGCGCTCTGCGCCACATGGAGAACAGCAATGCTCAACGTTCGACTTCCGGATGGTTCCAGTCGTCAGTTTGACGGCCCGGTCACCGTTGCCCAGGTGGCCCAGAACATCGCCCCCAGCCTGGCCAAGGCCGCGCTTGCCGGCAAGGTCAACGGCAAGGTGGTCGACACCTCCTTCCTGATCGAGTCCGATGCCGACCTGGCGATCGTCACCGACCGCGATCCCGACGGGCTGGAAGTCATCCGCCACTCGACCGCCCACCTGCTGGCGCACGCCGTCAAGGAGTTGTTCCCGGAAGCGCAGGTCACCATCGGCCCGGTCATCGAGAACGGCTTCTACTACGACTTCTCGTACAAGCGTCCGTTCACCCCGGAAGACCTGGCGGCGATCGAAAAGAAGATGCAGGAACTGTCCAAGAAGGACCAGCAGGTCACCCGCAAGGTGCTGCCGCGCGACGAGGCCGTCAGCTACTTCAAGTCGATCGGCGAAGACTACAAGGCCGAGATCATCGCCTCGATCCCGGCGAACGAGGACGTGTCGCTCTACGAGCAGGGCGGCTTCACCGACCTGTGCCGCGGCCCGCACGTGCCCTCGACCGGCAAGCTGAAGGTCTTCAAGCTGATGAAGCTGGCCGGCGCCTACTGGCGCGGCGACTCCAAGAACGAGATGCTGCAGCGCGTCTACGGCACCGCCTGGGCCAAGAAGGAAGACCAGGAGCAGTACCTGCACATGCTGGAAGAGGCCGAGAAGCGCGATCACCGCAAGCTCGGCAAGCAACTGGACTTCTTCCACTTCCAGGACGAGGCCCCGGGCCTGATCTTCTGGCACCCGAAGGGCTGGACCATCTGGCAGCAGGTCGAGCAGTACATGCGCAAGACCTACCAGAGCACCGGCTACAGCGAAGTCAAGGCGCCGCAGATCATCGACGTCACCCTGTGGCAGAAGACCGGCCACTGGGACAACTATCGTGAAAACATGTTCACGACCGAGTCGGAGCACCGCACCTACGCCCTGAAGCCGATGAACTGCCCGGGCCACGTGCAGATCTACAACGCCGGCCTGCGTTCCTACCGCGACCTGCCGCTGCGCTACGGCGAATTCGGCCAGTGCCACCGCAACGAGTCCTCGGGCGCGCTGCACGGCCTGATGCGCGTGCGCGGCTTCACCCAGGACGACGGCCACGTGTTCTGCACCGAAGAGCAGATCGCCCCCGAGGTGGTGGCCTTCCACGCCCAGGCGATGAAGGTGTACGAGGACTTCGGTTTCGACAACATCGACGTCAAGATTGCCCTGCGTCCGGAAAACCGCATCGGTTCCGACGAGGTCTGGGACCAGTCCGAAGAGGCCCTGCGTTCGGCCCTGCGCGGCTGCGGCGTGGAATGGACCGAGCTGCCGGGCGAGGGCGCCTTCTATGGCCCGAAGATCGAGTACCACCTGAAGGACAGCCTGGGCCGCCCATGGCAGGTCGGCACCATGCAGGTCGACTTCTCGATGCCGGGCCGCCTGGGCGCCGAATATGTTGCGGAAGACAACACCCGCAAGGTGCCGGTCATGCTGCACCGTGCGATCGTCGGGTCGATGGAACGCTTCATCGGCATCCTGATCGAGAACTACGCCGGCGCGCTGCCGCTGTGGCTGGCCCCGGTCCAGGTCGCGGTCTTGAATATTTCGGATGCGCAAGCAGATTATGTGAAGCAGGTCGAGGCAAAGCTGCGCGCGGCAGGCCTGCGTGTTCACGCTGATTTGCGGAATGAGAAGATTACTTATAAAATTCGCGAGCATTCCGTCCAAAAACTGCCTTACATTTTGGTTGTTGGCGATAAAGAACGTGAAGCAAATACGGTGGCCGTGCGTGCCCGCGGCAATGTCGATCTCGGCGTGATGTCGGTCGACGCGCTCGTGGAGCGTCTGGTTGGCGAAGTTGCCGCCAAGGCGAAATAATCCCGGCCCTCAATCAATACTTTCAAAGGAAACGACATAGCTACTGACAAACAGCATCGCATCAACGGCGAGATCACCTATCCCGAAATGCGTCTGAACGGCGTGGACAACGAACCGCTGGGCATCGTAAGCCTGGCGGAAGCGTTCCGCATGGCCGAGGAAAAGAACGTCGACCTGGTCGAGATCGCGCCAAACGCGGTCCCGCCGGTCTGCCGCCTGATGGACTACGGCAAGTTCAAGTACTCCGAGCAGAAGAAGGCGCATGAAGCCAAGCTGAAGCAGAAGATCATCCAGGTCAAGGAAGTCAAGTTCCGCCCGGGCACCGATGAAGGCGACTACAGCATCAAGCTGCGCAACCTCATCAAGTTCCTGGAGGAGGGCGACAAGACCAAGATCACGCTGCGCTTCCGCGGCCGCGAAATGGCGCACCAGGACATCGGCATGCGCATGCTCGAGCGCCTGCGCGGCGATCTGGAGGAATACGGCCAGGTCGAGCAGTTCCCGAAGCTCGAGGGTCGCCAGATGATCATGGTGGTTGCGCCGAAGAAGAAGAAGTAATCCCGCAAGGGGCTTCGCGCTTCGTCAGATGACGGGCCGGGCCCGGGTGCCAGCATACGCTGCGCCCGGCCCGGCCTGCGCTCGTTTGTGCGTCTCGTTCCATATGTGGCGAGAAATCGCTGGCGCCGCCCCAACCATTCGCTACAAACCTGTGCTATCATCTGCGGTTCCTGTTTTTAACAAGCAGGTTGTAGTCGGCAGGTAGTGGCGTCGGCTGCAAGACAAGTGAAAGCAGGCATCCAAGAGCGGCGTTGCCGCCACCTGCAATCCTGTCGTATAGAGGCTGTCCGTAACAGGGCAGAATACTATGCCAAAAATGAAAACCAAAAGCTCCGCGAAGAAGCGTTTTCGCGTGCGTCCGGGCGGTACCGTCAAGTCGGGTATGGCGTTCAAGCGTCACATCCTGACCAAGAAGACCACCAAGAACAAGCGTCAACTGCGCGGCACCCGTAACATCAATGCGTCCGACGTCACCAGCGTCCTGCGCATGATGCCTTCCGCTTAATCTCACTAATCATATACAAAGGGAGCTACCATGCCTCGAGTAAAACGTGGGGTTACTGCACGTGCCCGTCACAAGAAAGTCCTTGAACTTGCAAAAGGCTACCGCGGCCGCCGCAGCAAGGTATTCCGTATTGCCAAGCAAGCAGTCATGCGCGCTGGCCAGTACGCTTACCGCGACCGTCGTAACAAGAAGCGCGTCTTCCGCGCCCTGTGGATCACCCGTATCAACGCGGCATCGCGTTCGCACGGCATGACCTACAGCGCCTTCATGAACGGCCTGAAGAAGTCCGGGATTGAACTGGACCGTAAAGTCCTGGCCGACATGGCAGTGCACGACAAGCCGGCATTCGCCGCGATTGTCACCGCCGCCAAGGCCAAGCTGGCTGCCTAATCAGTCAGTTAGCTAGCAAGACCAGCGTCGGACTTTCGGGTCCGGTGCAAAAAGAGCGGGGCACACGGTAGATAACCTTGTGCCCCGTTTTTGATTGTGGCTCCTGCCACCACCCAAACAGGAAAAGAACAAGCATGCAATCGCTGGAAGATCTCGTCTCCTCGGCCCAGGCTGACTTCACCGCCGCCGCGGATGCCGCCGCGCTCGAAAATGCAAAAGCCAAATACCTGGGCAAGACCGGCCAGGTCACCGACCTGATGAAGGGCCTGGGCAAGCTCGACCCTGAACAGCGCAAGGCGCAGGGTGCCCTGATCAACGCCGCCAAAGAAAAAATCGAACAGGCCTTGACCGCCCGCCGCGACGCCCTGGCCAACGCCCAGCTGGAAGCGCGCCTGAATCTGGAAGCCATCGACGTGACCCTGCCGGGCCGCGGCCGCGCCAAGGGCGGCATCCATCCGGTGATGCGCACCTGGGAGCGCGTCGAGCAGATCTTCCGCTCGATCGGCTTCGACGTGGCCGACGGCCCCGAGATCGAAACCGACTGGACCAACTTCACCGCATTGAACAGCCCGGAAAACCACCCGGCCCGTTCGATGCAGGACACCTTCTACATCGAAGGCAATGACAGCACCGGCAAGCCGCTGCTGCTGCGCACCCACACCAGCCCGATGCAGGTGCGTTATGCGCGCACCCATACTCCGCCGATCAAGGTGATCGCGCCGGGCCGCACCTACCGCGTCGACAGCGACGCCACCCACTCGCCGATGTTCCACCAGGTCGAAGGCCTGTGGATCGGCGAGAACATCAGCTTCGCCGACCTCAAGGGCGTGTACCTCAACTTCGTCAAGGCCTTCTTCGAGACCGAGGACCTGGAGGTGCGCTTCCGTCCGTCCTATTTCCCGTTCACCGAACCGTCGGCCGAGATCGACATCGCCTTCGGCTCCGGCCCGCTCAAGGGGCGCTGGCTGGAAGTGTCGGGGGCGGGGCAGGTGCACCCGACGGTCGTGCGCAATTTCGGCCTGGATCCTGAAAAGTTCATCGGTTTCGCCTTCGGCTCCGGCCTCGAGCGCCTGACCATGCTGCGTTACGGGATCAACGACCTGCGCCTGTTCTACGAAGGCGACCTGCGATTCCTGAAGCAGTTTAATTAATACGGTTGCTGATTCAGTACACCCAGTCATAAACGCGGTTACGAGGTAAAAAGAACATGCAATTCTCCGAAAACTGGCTCCGCTCGATGGTCGATCCGAAGTTGAGCTCGAGTGAACTGTCGCACCTGCTCACCATGTCCGGCCTGGAAGTCGAGGAAGTCGAGCCGGTCGCGCCGCCGTTCACCAACGTGGTGGTGGCCGAGGTCAAGGAAGTCGCCAAGCACCCGGACGCCGACCGCCTGAACGTCTGCCAGGTGGACGTCGGCACCGGCACCCTGTTGAATATCGTCTGCGGCGCACCGAACGTGCGCGCCGGCATGAAGGCGATCTGCGCCAAGGCCGGCGCCGTGCTGCCGCCGGGGCTTGATGGCAAGCCCTTCGCGATCAAGGTCGGTAAACTCCGCGGCGTCGAGTCGCAGGGCATGATGTGCTCGGCCAAGGAGCTGAAAATCTCGGAAGAGAGCAGCGGCCTGATGGAACTGCCGGCGGACGCACCGGTGGGCACCGACATTCGCGACTACCTCGGCCTGGACGACCTGAAGTTCACCATCAAGCTGACCCCGAACAAGGCCGACTGCCTGTCGGTGCTGGGCGTGGCGCGCGAAGTGGCGGCCCTGACCGGCACCCCGCTGCACGTGCCGACCACCAAGCAGGTCGCCGTCAACCTGGACGAGACCCTGCCGGTTCGCATCTCGGCGCCGGACCTGTGCGGCCGCTTCTCGGGCCGCGTCATCCGCGGCCTGAACGCGCGCGCCGCCACCCCGGACTGGATGAAGCAGCGCCTCGAGCGCAGCGGCCAGCGCTCGGTATCGAGCCTGGTCGACATCTCGAACTACGTGATGCTGGAAGTCGGCCGTCCTTCGCACGTGTTCGACCTGGCCAAGATCCACGGCGGCCTGGATGTCCGCTGGGGCAGGAAGGGCGAAAGCCTCAAGCTCCTGAACGGCAATACGATCGAGGTCGACGAGTGGGTCGGCGTGATCGCCGACGACAAGCAGATCGAATCGCTGGCCGGCATCATGGGCGGCGACGCCACCGCCGTCACCCTGGACACCACGGACATCTACCTGGAGGCGGCCTTCTGGTGGCCGAACGCCATCCAGGGGCGTGCCCGCAAGTACAACTTCTCGACCGACGCGGCGCACCGCTTCGAGCGCGGCGTCGACTATGCGACCACGCTCGAACACTTCGAGCGCATCACCGCCCTGATCGTCGAGATCTGCGGCACCGACGCTACCCGCGTCGGCCCGGTCGACGACCAGGCCGTGAACCTGCCGCAGCCCAAGCCGGTCGCCATGCGCACCGCCCGCGCCGCCAAGGTGATCGGCGTGCCGCTGACCGATGACGTGGTCGCGGACATCTTCACCCGCCTGCAGCTGCCGTTCACGTTCGACAACGGTGTGTTCCAGGTGACATCGCCGTCCTACCGCTTCGACATCGAGATCGAGGAAGACCTGATCGAGGAAGTGGCGCGCGTGTACGGCTTCGAGAACATCCCGACCCGTCCGCCGGTCGCGCCGACCACGATGCTGATCGAGCCGGAAAACACGCGTTCGCTGTTCGCGATCCGCCACCAGCTGGCCGACCTGGGTTACCAGGAAACCGTGAACATGAGCTTCGTGGAAGCCCAGTGGGAGCAGGATTTCGCCGCCAACGCGGACCCGATCCGCCTGCAGAATCCGATCGCCAGCCAGATGAGCGTGATGCGCTCGAACCTGGTGGGCAGCCTGCTGGCCAACGTGCGCTACAACGTCAACCGCAAGGCCGGCCGCGTGCGCGTGTTCGAAGTCGGCGCCGTCTTCAAGCGTAACGCCGAGGTACAGGACGGTCCGCTGTCGGTGGCCGGTTTCGAGCAGCCCAAGCGCGTCGCCGCCATGGCCTACGGCCCGGTCAACGACGAGCAGTGGGGCGAGAAGACCCGCCCGGTCGATTTCTTCGACCTCAAGGCCGACCTCGAGGCCCTGTTCGCCCCCAGCGTGCTGCGCTTCGTGAAGGGCGAGCATCCGGCCCTGCATCCGGGCCGCAGCGCCTTCGTCGAACTGGACGGCAAGCGCATCGGCTTCATCGGCGAGCTGCATCCGCGCTGGCTGCAGAAGTACGACCTGCCGCAGGCGCCGGTCGTGTTCGAGGTCGATGCCGAGGCGCTCTGCCTTCGCAGCGTGCCTGCCTACGCCGAGATTTCGAAGTTCCCGGGCGCCACGCGCGACCTGGCGCTGGTGGTGAAACAGGCCGTCGCGGCCCAGGAAGTGCTCGATTGCTTCCACGCCGAGATCGCTGCGAATCCTGGCGGAAAGATCGTGCAAGCCGTTGTTTTGTTTGATGAATACCGCGGCAAGGGCCTGGAGACGGATGAAAAAAGCCTTGCTTTCCGCTTTGGCATGCAAGATACTCAATCGACGCTGCAGGATGATGCGGTCGATGCCATCATGGCGGCCGTGGCCCGTGCGGCACAAGAAAAAGTCGGCGCAAAGCTGCGTGGATGACGCGTTGTACCGGGTGCTCCGGCGGAGCGCCCTGGTGACGCGTCTATCATTCCAAAACATCGTTTCTTGAAGGGTGGGCTTCAAAATTAATAACAACGACGTTGATTCGGCCGTGTTCCAGGAAGCGCTGGCGGCCGATCTGCATCGCGCGACCCAAGTGGCGCGGATGCGGAAGGAAGCAGAGAAGGACCTGCCGACCCTGACCAAGGCCGAGCTGGCAGAGCTGCTGTTCGAGCAGGTCGGCCTGAACAAGCGCGAAGCCAAGGACATGGTCGAGACCTTCTTCGACGAGATCCGTAACGCGCTCGAGCGCGGCGAGGCCGTCAAGCTGTCTGGCTTCGGCAACTTCCAGTTGCGCGACAAGCCGCAGCGGCCGGGCCGCAACCCGAAAACCGGGGAAGAGATCCCCATCACGGCGCGCCGCGTCGTGACTTTCCACGCGAGCCAGAAGCTCAAGGGAATGGTCGAGGAGACTAATCCGCCGAGTAATTCTCTGGCCCGTGCTGCCTGAGCAAAACGTAGATGAGCGAACGACCGAACAAGCCTGAACCCGTGGTGCTGCCGCCGATCCCGGCGAAGCGCTATTTCACGATTGGTGAAGTGAGTGATCTGTGCGGCGTCAAACCGCATGTGCTGCGCTACTGGGAGCAGGAATTTACCCAGCTGAAGCCGGTCAAACGCCGAGGTAACCGCCGTTATTATCAGCACCACGAAGTGCTGCTGATCCGCCGCATCCGCGAACTGCTCTACGAGCAGGGGTTCACCATCAGCGGCGCGCGCAACCGCCTGGACGGCCGCGGCCACGAACTGGCCGATGCGCACGAAGAATTGGCGCCGGCGGCCCCGAGCGTCGATGTCGAGATGGTACGGGCCGAGCTGCTGGACATCCTCGAGTTGCTGAAGCACGGCAGGAGCGCCAGCGCCGCCTGAGCGGCTCCGGCACGCCGGGCCCTGGCATCGTGCCGCCGCCGGTTGCATGCGCGTTTGACGCGATATGCGGGCCGCTCCGTGGAATCCGTCCTTGCGCTGCCCTGCCTATGCGTGCCGCGCATAACTCAGCAAGTGTGTGCCTTGATGCCTTGCGCCGTAGTGATAGAATGTCACTTGCGGTCATGCTTATATACGCATGCAAGCCGGGGCGTATGCACGGACCCGGCACTTTCCTGAAAAGGGAAAATTTAAGGGAAGACAATGATACGCGTTGCCATTTGTGACGATCACCAAATAGTTAGAGCAGGGTTCAAGCAGATTTTCTCGTCGTCGGGCGAGTTCGAAGTCGTCGCCGAAGGCGCCACCGGGCGTGAAGCCCTCGATATCGCACGCCGCGAAATCTGCGACGTCCTGTTGCTCGACATTGCCATGCCGGACCAGAGCGGCATCGATATCCTGCGCACCATCCGCCAGGGCCAGCCCAACCTGCCGGTGCTGATCCTGTCCGGTTATCCGGCGCAGCAATATGCGCTGAACCTGTTCAAGATGGGCGCCAACGGCTACCTGAACAAGGAATGCGAGGCCGACGAGCTCAAGACCGCAGTGCGCACCGTTTACCAGGGGCGCCGCTACGTCAGCTCGACCGTGGGCGAGCTGCTGGCGCAGAGTTTCGACCGCGACCCGAACACGGCCCTGCACACCGAGCTGTCCGACCGCGAGTTCCAGGTCTTCCTGCGCCTGGCCAAGGGGGCGACCGTGTCGGACATCGGCAATGCCCTGTCGCTGTCGATCAAGACCGTCTCCACCTACCGTACCCGCATCATGGAAAAAATGGGCCTGCAGTCGAACAGCGACCTGACCTATTACGCCATGAAGAACAACCTGCTCGACTAAGCCTTGCCCCGACGCGCCGGCCCGCCGGCGCGCCTGCCCCCCGCTTTGCCAGCTCCGCCGGCTGACAACTTGCCAGCCAACAACTGTTTCCAAGCGTTACAAAAATTTCGCCGGTGTGCAACATTTGTATTGCATACCGCCGCGTCCTCGCGCACACTGCTAAGTGCCTGCCACCCAGCATGTCCGTTTCCATTAACAAGGCTGGCACCGCGTAACGTCTGGTTACCCCAAGGGCCTCACTGCACTGTCGAGCTAACGCGACTATAATCGGCCCGGACGGCACCAGTTGCGCGAAAGGAAGCCCATGTACTTTTCCACTGCCTTCGACGGCAAGCGGCTGCGTGGTCTGCCGCTCTCCAAGACCCTGTTGTGCGTGGCCTGTGTCGTGATCCTGGTCATCAACGCGGTCTTCCTCATCCGCAACCTGGATGACCTGCGCTCCGGCAATGCCCTGCAGGCCCAGACCGCCCGCGTCTCCGACGAACTGCAGTACCTGAACCTCCTCGTCACAGACGCCGAAAGCGGCTTGCGCGGCTATTTCCTGTCCGGCTCGGAAGTCAATCTGGGGCCGCTGCATTCGGCGCCCCAGCAAATCGACAGCCAGTTGCGCGCCCTGGGCGTGCTGCTGGCCGACAATCCTTCGCAAACCAGGAACCTGGCCCAGTTGCGCACCCTGGTGCAGCGCAAGCTCGGCCTGATGCACGAGTCGCTCGAGGTCTACCGGCGCGGTGGGCTGGTCGACATCGTCGCCATCTCGGCCGCCGCCGACGAGCGCGGCCAGATGGACGAGATCCGCCTGCAGGTCGTGATCATGACGCGCGAGCAGAACGAACTGCTGGCCAGCCGCACCGCCGCGTTCTACGAACAGTCGCGCCGCACGGTGCTGCTGGGCGTCGGCATCAATGCCGCCGCCATTCTCGTGATCCTGCTGTTCCATGGCCTGGTGCAGCGCAGCTTCGGTCTGCGCCTGGAAGCCGAGCGCGCCCTGCAGCAGACCAACGACAGCCTGGAGGCGGTGGTTGCCGAGCGCACCGAGCAATTGTCGGTGCTGTCGCGCCACCTGATCCGGGTGCAGGAAGAAGAGAAGACGCGCCTGGCGCGCGAGCTGCATGACGAGATGGGCGCCAACCTGACGGCCATCGGCATGGACATGACTTCAGTCAGCGAACAGCTCAAGGGCTCGCATCCGGAACTGGTGGCGATGCTGGGCCGGGCCCGCCGGACCCTGGTCGACACCGTGCAGCTCAAGCGCCGCATCATCGAGAACCTGCGCCCGAGCCTGCTCGACAACATGGGCCTGTCGGCTGCGCTACAGAGTTATTGCGCCGATTATGCGCGGGTCACGGCGCTCGACTGCGACGCCCTGATCGATGCCGAAGCCGACCGCGCCGGCCCGATGCAGGCGATCGCGCTGTTCCGCATCACCCAGGAAGCCCTGAACAACATCGCCAAGTACGCCAAGGCGCGTACCGTGATCGTCAACCTGACGCGGGAACCGGATGGCTGGGAGCTCGAGATCACGGACGACGGCATCGGCATTCCGCTCGATGCCATGGCCAAGTCCAAGTCGCACGGCCTGCTGGGTATGCGCGAGCGCGCGCTGCTGCTGGGCGGCAGCCTGAACGTGGCGCGCGGCGTGAACAATGTCGGCACCTGCGTGCGCGCCTGGATTCCGGCGGCGGCCCCGGGCGCGGACGGCACGGCGAGCGCCGTGCCGGTCCTGGGAAGCGCGGAAATGAAAACGCCGTCCCTGTCGATCGGGACGGCGGTCGAGGCCAGGAGCGGCAAGGCGCCCGATGGGGCGCCGGTGGGTTCTTAACGGGCCACGTCGCTCAGCAGGCGGTCGTACTCCGACTTGGCGACCTTGTAGCATTCGCCCGCATACTCTTCCAGGCCGGCACGGTCCAGCACGGTGATGTTGCCGCGGCGGTACTGGATCAGGCCTTCGTCCTGCAGCTTGCCGGCGGCAGCGGTGATGCTTTCGCGGCGCACACCGAGCATGATCGAAATCAGTTCCTGGGTCACTTTCAGCTCGTTGCTGGCCGAACGGTCCAGGCGGTCGAGCAGCCAGCGGCACAGTTTCTGCTCGATCGAGCTGTGGCGGCCGCCGACGGCGTTCTGGGCCATCTGGGCGAACAGGGCGTTGGTGTAGCGCATCAGGAGCTGGGGCAGTGCGCCGCCCTTGTTGAATGCGTCGCGCAGGAACTGGGTTTTCAGGCGGTAGCCGTAGCCGGCGCTCTGGACCACGGCGCTGCAAGTGGCGCGCTCACCCATGAACAGGGACACGCCGACCGCGCCTTCGTGGCCGACCACCGCGATCTCGGTGGTGGCGCCATCTTCCATCACGTACAGCAGCGACACGATTGCGGTCGTCGGAAAATACACGTATTCCAATTTGCTGCCATACTCGAACAACTCCTTGCCGAATGGCAGAGGGACGAGTTCCAGGTGCTCGAACAGGGTTTCCAGGTCTTGGCGGGGCAGGGCGCCGAGCAGTTCGTTCTGCTGGGTGCCGCTGTAGCTGACAACGGGGCGGGACGCGGCTTTCACAGTCTCACTCGTGGCGGGGATTTTGTGTTGTGCCTTTTGCATACCACCAAGCTGAGCGTTGTTCATTTTCTGTCCTCTTATCTCTAACGTGTATCGGTTTGCGATTGTGTGAGGTCTTGTTTTCGTTTCCTCATCGCGATGTGTGAACAATAAGGCTATAGTCTGTTGGCGAACATAAGACAGGTAGTCGCCCCCATGTAGGCTTGCCGCATGATGTTTTGTAAGTCCAGTCCTACTGGAGAGAATGCTACTCCGGCAAGGATTTTTCTTATGCTGAGGAAACGTTTGCGGGCCGGTTTCGCGCATAATATGGCTTTCCTCTTGCTCTCCCGCGCCGATGCCCTTGCCCCTCCTGCTGGTCGAAGACGATGCCGTGCTGGCCGATGGCCTGCTGCGCACCCTGCAGGCCCAGGACATGCAGGTCGAACTGCTGCGTGACGGCCTGGCGGCCGACGCCCGGCTGCAAGATCCGCAGTCGGCGGCGCAGTGGTCCGTCATCGTGCTCGACATCGGCCTGCCCGGCATCGACGGCTTCGAAGTGCTGCGCCGCCTGCGCGCGCGCGGCGCCGCCATTCCGGTGCTGCTCCTGACCGCCCGCGACGCCATTGCGGACCGGGTGCGCGGGCTGGAGGCCGGCGCCGACGACTACCTGGTCAAGCCCTTTGCCACCCCGGAACTGGTGGCGCGCATCCGCGCGCTGGCGCGGCGCTTCGCGCCGCCTCCGAGCCAGCTGGGCCTCGGGCGGCTCGCGCTCGATGGCGCCACCCGCCGTGCCCGCATCGGCGAACGCCCCCTGGAGTTGTCGGTGCGCGAATGGGGCGTGCTCGAGTACCTCCTGCAACACGCCGGGCGCGTGGTGTCCAAGCAGCAGATCATCGACGCCATCGCGCCCTGGGGCGAGGACCTGACCCTCAATGCGGTCGAGGTCTATGTCTCGCGCCTGCGCCTGAAGCTCGAGGGCGCCGGCGTGGCGATCCGCACCATCCGCGGCTTCGGCTACCTGCTGGAAGCCGGGAACTAGCGCCTTCGCGAGCGTTTCATGAGCAGCATCCGCCTGCGCCTGCTGAAGAGGCTGGTCGCCCCCATCCTCGTGTTCAACCTGCTGGCCGCCAGCCTGACCTACCTGCTGGCCTGGACCCCGGCCCAGCGTGCCTTCGACCAGGGCCTGCTGGACGCCGCCGGCGCCCTGGCCACGCGCCTGCGTCCGGGCGGCGCGGCGCTCGACTTGCCTGCGAATCTGCCTGCGAGTTTGCCCGAAGCCGCGCGCGCGCTGGGCGTCGCTTCGCCCGACGCCAGCTGGTTCGTGGTGCGCGACGCGCAGGGGCGGGTACTGGCCGGCGACCCTGCTTTTCCACGCCGCGCCGGCGGCGAGCCGGTGCGCGACGAGCGCATGCACGGGCAGCCGGTGCGGGTGGCCAGCCTGCTGGTGCCGGGTAGCAGCGGTCCGGTCGAGGTCGGGGTGGCGCGCACCCTGGCCCAGCGCCAGCAGGTCCGTTCGGCCATCGTGCGCGCGCTGGTGCTGCTCGAAGTCGTGTTCAGCCTGGCGCTGGTCGGCCTGGTCTGGTTCTCGGTCGGTAACGGCCTGGCGCCGCTGGCGCGCCTGCGCGCCCGCCTCGATGCGCGCGGCAGCCACGACCTGGCGCCGCTGGTGGACGCGGGCATGCCGCGCGAGCTGCTGCCGCTGGTGAGCGCCTTCAACGCGCTGCTCGAACGCATCGCCGCCGGCGCCCGGGCCCAGGACGATTTCCGCGCGAATGTCGCGCACCAGCTGCGCACCCCGCTGGCCGGGCTGCGCCTGCAGCTCGAGTGGCTGGCCGGCCGCCACCGCGACGATCCGGAGACGGTGCGCAGCGTCGAGTTGCTGTTGCAGGCCAACGAACGCATGATCCGCCAGGCCAACCAGCTGCTCGCGCTCGAACGCGCCGCGCCGGAGCGCTTCGCGCAGGCACGCTTCTCCGCGCTCGACCTGTCAAGCATCGTCGGCGAGTCGGTCCAGTCTTTCGTGGAGCGCGCGCTGCGCAAGGACATCGACCTGGGCTTCGAGCTGGCGCCGAGCTGGCTGGAAGGGGAGCGCCACATGCTGCGCGACCTGGTCGACAACCTGGTCGACAATGCGCTGCGCTATACGCCGGCGCAGGGCCGGGTCACGGTACGCTGCCGCCCGACCCCCGAGGGGGTCGTGTTCGCGGTCGAGGATTCGGGCCCCGGGATTCCGTCAGAGAAGCGGGCCCGGGTGTTCCAGCGCTTCGTGCGGCTCGACCAGCACAGCCAGGGCTCGGGCCTGGGCCTGGCGATCGTGCGCGAGATCGGCGCCGCGCACGGCGCCCGGGTGGAACTCGGGGAGGGAGCGGAGGGGAGCGGCTTGCGGGTCACGGTCCGCTTTCCCGCCGAACGATCCGTTCCTCCTCAGTCGGCGCCCGAGGTATAGCTGTAGCTGCGCTTGCGCCGCGAGTTGATGCTCGGGCGGATCTTCTGCGGGGCGATCGCCACGCTGGCGCCGGCGCTGCGCTGCACCGCGCCGATCACGACCGTGGTCGCCTGCGGCTTGCCGTTGACCGTGACCGGCACACCGGTGGCCAGCACCGGCGAGGGCGGCAGGCCGCCGCCGACAAAGGGCGAGGAGCGCTGGCCGCCGCAGGTGCCGTCCACGCCGATCGCGCCGGAACCGTTGAGCAGGTTGACCCAGTAGCCGCGCGCTTCGCCCAGGGTGGTGGAGCAGGTGCCGGCCAGCGGCGGGATCGAGCGGTTGGTGCTGAAGGTCACCATGCCGCCGGCAATCAGCGCCGAGGTCACGACCTGCTCGCCCTGGCCGTTCTCGTTCAGGTCCATGAACCAGCCTTTCAGGCTGCTGGCCGGCAGCACCGCCGCGTTCGAGCAGGTGTTGCGGGCGCTCGCGCTGTAGTTTTCCAGCGCGTCGAGGTCGACCGCATCGGTGCCGGCGCCGGCCGCCAGGCTGTCCTTGTAGACGTAGAAGCGGTTGGTGACGGTCGCGAACGGATACTGGCTGGCCAGCGGATGCTCGCGGTCGCCGCTGCCGATCGCCACGTAGACGTGGTCCGGGGCCGCCAACACCGCCGGCGCGAATAGGAACTTGCGGCCGCCGCCGCTGGTGGCGGCCACCTTGCGGCTGGTCCAGGCGCTGCTCGACTGGGCGCTGCGGCTGGCGTCCACGAAGTCCACCCGGTACAGGCTGCCGCCGGTATCGGCCGCGTAGGCGTAGTCGGGCATGGCGTCGTTGTCGATGTCGACCAGCGCGACGTCGGCCGCCACCGGGCGCGTGGTCGGGAAGCTGCGCAGCAGCGCGCCGGTCGCGGCGTCGAGCACGTAGATCACGCCGCCCTTGGCATTGCTGCAGGCGGGAGCCCGGCTGTCGGCGTCCTCGCAGCCGTCGTAGCCTCCGCCCACCACCAGCACCGGCGCGGCGCCCGCGCCATAGCCCTTCAGGAAGGCCACGCTCGGCGTCGACCAGGTCTGGCCGATGCCCGCCATGCCGGCGGTGCATCCGGTATCGTTGTTCAGGTTCGGGCAGCCGGCCTTCCACTTGAACGTCGGCGACTGCGGTTTGCTGACGTCGAGGGCGTAGATCATGCGTCCGCCGCGGCGCATGGTCGGGAAGATCCATACCTGCGAGCTGTCCGCATTCTGGTAGACCCCGGTCGAACCGTCGAAGAAATAATCCTTCCTGGTTGGCGTGATGTCCATGTCCGGCATGTCGGGATAGGCGACCAGCGGCGTGTTGCTCATCAGGCGCGACAGGCGCGGGAAGAATTCCGGCGCCACGAAGGCCCAGCGTTCGACCCCGGTGTCGGCGTTCATGGCGCGCAGGGTGCCGTCGTTGGCGCCGTAGAACACGGTCACGCCGACTTTCTCGCCGTCGATCTGCTTGCCGCCGTAGTTGATCGGCAGCGGACGCGAATGGATCACGTCGCCGTGGATCGAGGGACGGGTGGTGCTGGCATTGAGCGCGCCTTTCTCGCCGGTCACGTCCTCGCCGCGGATGAACCGGACCAGGTCGGCGGCCATGCCGCTGTTGGCGCTGGTGAGATCCGCCAGGCCGGCGCTGGTGTGGGTCAGCACCTTGCGGTTGACCGCCTGGCCGCCCGCGCCGTTGCCCTCGCGCAGGACCTGCGCGGCCGCGCCTTTTTCCACGAAGGGGCCGTCGGGCAGGTCGGAAAAGGCGTTGAAGGACACCGTGCCGCAGGTGCCCAGCGGGGCCGGATCGATGCCCAGGCCCTCCCAGTAATTCTTGCTGTCCTTGGTCCAGTAGCTGGCCGCGCAGGGCGTCACGAAGCCGGTCACGGTATTCACGGCCACCTTGCCGTTGACGTCGCCCAGGTCGACATTGCCGTTGTTGTCGACCAGCTGGTAGCGTTTGAGGTTGCCGAACCAGCGCGGCTTGGCCTTCTTGTCGGGACGGAACATGCCGATGAAGACCTGGTTTTCGTTCTGCGAGCGGTTGGTGGCGTTCACCGGCAGGCTGGTCGAGGCGAAGGTGCTGTTGACGGCCTGGATCTCGATCAGGATTTCCTTGAGGGCGTCGACGATCGAATCCTCGTTCTTGGCCAGGAAATACTTGCCGCCGCCGGCGCGTGCCATGCTCAGCAGGAGCGAGGTGTGCTCGGCGTTCGGCTGGGCGTTATGGACGTCGATGGTATACGTCGTCACGTTCGGGCGGATGCTGCCGCTCGGCATGGCAATGCCGCGATCGTGCAGCAGGCGCGCCCATTCGTCGGCATTGCGCGGCCCGGTGTCGGTGCTGAAGGTGCCGGTCGGGATATTCGTGATCTCGATGTCGGTGGCCACCACGCTGTAGCGGCTGTTGCCGGCGGTGCAGACGCCGGCATCGCTGGGCACCGCATTGCCGATCTTGCAGCCTTCGGTGTAGCCGTCGCAGACGGCGCTGAAGGACGGCAGGGCCGAGGCGGCCGCGGTGGCGCTGCCATAGCAGGCGGGGGTCGTGCCCACCGTGGTCGAGGTGGTCAAGCTCTTGGTGCTGAAGTTCGGCAGGCCGAGCTGGGTGACCGGCTGGCCGTTGAGCGTGTTCAGCAGGGCAGTGTTGGCGGCGCTGTCCTTGGACGGGCCGCTGGCGTTGGGATTGCCGATGAAGATGACGAAACTCTTGCCGCACAGGTTGTCGAGCGTGAGCGGCGACTTGAAGCGGGAAAAGGCCGTGGTGTAGCCGTTCCTGTCGGCCTTGCTTGCCAGCGTGGCGCTAGGCGAATACGAACTGGCCCCGGCAAAATAGTTGTACACGTCGTACATCAGATTGCCGTAGGGCGTGTTCGAGTTGCGCTTCTCGTCCGGGCTGTTGATGTTGTTGTAGATCGTGGTCAGCTGGCTGCTGATGGCGTTGCGGTTGGTTTCGTCCATCGGCTGGACCGCATAGCGGATGAAGCCGCCGTCGTCGTTGGCGTTGCCGCCGGTGACGTACTCCATCAGGCCCAGGCTCACCGAGCCGGCGAGCTCGGCAACGACGCGCTTGATCGCGTTGACCTCCGACTGGCCCTGGGTGATCCCGCCCGCCCATTTCTGGTTCTGGCGCGCCCAGTTCGAGGTGTTGTCGAGCACGATGAGGATGCGCGGATTGAGCCTGGGGCCGGCCGACGCGCCGGTGAAGATATCGATGTCGTCGGCGCCCGCCGGCAGCGGCAGCAGGGCGAGCGCGCCGGACAGGCCCAGGCTCAGGCGCAGGGCAGCCGGACGGGAAAAGAGGCGCATGGTGCGGAACATGGTGAATCCTTCTCGGCAGCTCAAGTGGTGGGGCAATTGTTGGTGACATCGTCGCGCGCCACGCGCACGGCCACGCCCTGGGTGACCCTGACCTGGGCTTCGGTCTCGACGTCGGTGGCCTCGGCGCTGATTTCCCAGATGCTGTCGGCGCAGGCCGAGTTGCCGTCGACGGCGCCGGCCACGCCGAAGCTCTGCGAACTGCCCATGCTGCACACCTGGTCTTCCACCTTGGCCAGGTCGAGCGCGGTGTTCTTGATCACCGGCGCCTTGACGCATTTCGGGCTGGGCGTGATTTTCACCCGCACATCGTCCTTGCCGTCGCCGTTGGTGTCGACGCAGCGCTGGTTGTCGGCGCCGCAGGGGTTGGCCAGCACGTGCTGGGGCGTGACCGTGAAGCGGGTGTTGCTGATGGCTTCTTCGATCACCTCGCGGGCCGCCGCGGCGGCTTCGTCACGCTGCTGCATGTTGCTGACGATTTGCAGGTTCGACTTGCCGACGTTGAAGGTGGTCAGCGCCACCAGGGTCAGGAGCACCAGCAGGACCAGGGCGGTGATCAAGGTCACGCCGCGCTGGCGCCGCGGATGGGGAAAGCGAATCATGGCA
This sequence comes from Massilia varians, assembly GCF_027923905.1. Taxonomy (NCBI): domain Bacteria; kingdom Pseudomonadati; phylum Pseudomonadota; class Betaproteobacteria; order Burkholderiales; family Oxalobacteraceae; genus Massilia; species Massilia varians. The sequence continues at coordinate 3,576,924 of NZ_AP026966.1, read as the reverse complement.
GCCTCCTTCCGGCCGGGTTGGGCAGCGCCACCCGGGTCTGGAACACGTGGCGCTTGTAGGCATCGCCCGCGGCGTCGATGGTGTGCGCTTCGCCGTCGGCATCCAGGCCGAGGGTGTAGCTCTTGCGGTCGACGTAGCCGGGGCTGGCCCGGGTATTGCGGGCCAGCACGTGGATGCGGACCGCGACCGCCGCGCGCCAGTTGCTCACCGCGCAGGCGGCGCTGGCGCAGCCGTTGGCGCTGGCCGGGTCGGCGGTGATGAGGTCCGCCACGCCATCCTTGGCCAGGTCCAGGCCGTATTCGACCTGCAGGTTCTCGATGCCTTCGGCCAGCGGCACCACGGTGTTCCAGGTCGGGGCCTGGCCGGTGCTGCCGAGCTCGAGGCGCTTGAGCGTCGGGATGCCGTCGCCGCTGCGATTGTTGTTGGCTACGTAATAGATATGGGTCAGGTAACGGCGCTTGGCCGCCAGGGTGCCGCTGCCGGCGACCGGGCTGCAGTCGCGCTGGTGCCGGTTCAGGTTGACCTCCGACAGGCTGAGCGCGTAGAAGTCGGCGACGTTGGGCGAATCCAGTTCGGTGGCGTTGTTGCACAGCGAGGCCTGGAAGAACGGGCCGCCGCTCGACAGCGGGGCGCAGCTGCCGACGCCGGCAATGCAGGTGGCGGCGCGGCGCACCACCAGCACGTCGGTGCCAGCGCGCACGTCGCTGAGGCAGGCGGGCAGGGCGGCACCGGCGTCGAGGCCCTGGACCGGCAGCACCAGGGCGGCCTTGAGTTCGTCCAGGTTGGCGGCGCACAGGGGCGGCAGGGCGGCCGGGCTGGCCAGGACGGTGGGGTCGAACTCGGCGTAGTAGCCGGCGTTGCGCAGGTCGACGCCCAGCACGTCGATCGCGTAGCGGCCGTTCTCGACCTGCAGGTGGGCCTGCTCGATTTCCTGCTGGGTGCGCATATTCTTGACGAACATCGTGGACAGGCCGGCCAGGATCAGCAGGCCGATGCTCGACGCGATCATCAGCTCGGCCAGCGAGAAGCCGCCGGCGCGGCGTAATGTTGGGATGGGACGCATGCTGTTCTCCTGTGCCGGCTTCACGAGCAGCCCGGCAGGGCGACGGCGACGCGCGCCGACACGGTGCGGCGGTGGGTGTCCGCGCCGTACTGGTCCTTGCCGCAGGCCTGGGCCGGGGCCTTGGTCGCGTGCATGCCCTGCCAGGCCACGGTGACGAGATAGACGGCCGGGCTGCAGACGCCGGCGGCCTGGTTTTCGGCGCGCACCAGTTCGACGCAGCCGCGCGCGCCCTGCATGGCGCCGGCGTTGTTGCCGCTGCGCTGTTCCGCAGCGCCCTGCAGGGCCAGGTTCCACTCGCACAGGTCGCGCTGGGTGCCCACCGCCGCCGCCGCGCAGTCGGTCTCCAGCGTGCTGCCGGTGCCGAGCGGCGCTTCGGTGACGTAGGCGCCGGCCTGGGCGCCGTTGCCGGACAGGCGCGCCTGCATGTCCTGCAGCAGCACCGCGGCCTGGGCGCGCTGGTAGGACTCGATCGTGCCGACGTGGGCCTTGGCCTGGAAGGCCGCCAGACCCAGCAGGCCGAAGGCGAGCACGACCATCGTGATCAGGACTTCGAGCAGGCCGACGCCGCGCTCGCGCAGCCGGGAGGGGAGGGAAGGGGTTCGTTTCATGGCATCAGCACGCGGATTGGGTCTGGCTCGGGCGTCCGGACAGGTCGACCTTGACGCAGCGCAGCTCGCCCCCGGCCAGGGCCGCGATCTCGAAGGACGGCAGGCTCGTGCCCTTGATGCGGCCGTTGGCCCCGTAGGTGACGCGCGCCGGTCCGGTGATGCTGGCCACGCCGACCGCCGGGTGGCTGTGCAGCACGCGGCTGGCGTCGCTTGCCGCGGCAATGCTCCAGCCGGCCAGCCAGCCGCTGGCGCCAGGAGCCAGCGTGACCTCGGCGTTGCGCTTGATGGCTTCGCTGCGCGCCAGGTTCAAGGCGGTGTGCAGGTCGGTGCCGGTGCTGCGCGCGCGCATGGCGGCGACCCAGTTGCCGTAGGCGGGCGCCGCGACCGCGCCCAGGATCGCCATGACGGCCAGCGCCGTCATCAGCTCGGGCAGGGTGAAGCCGCGCGCCGGGCGTGGACTTACCATTTGCCGTTCGGCGTACGCACGCCCGCCTGGTTGATGCTCAGTTCGCCGTCGCCCGACTGGGTCGATCCGGGCCAGGGCTTGGCGGTGATCGTGTAGCCCTGCGGCGGACCTTCCACCAGGGTGATCTTGACCTCGTACTTGGCGGTGACCGCGCTCGGCGGCGTCACGCCCATCTCGGCGGGCGTGGCGGCGTAGCTGCGGCTGTCGGCCATGTACTGGACCTGGGCCTGGCTCAGTTCCATCAGGTAGGACTGGGCCGCGGCGCGGTTGCTGCGCACCACATACTGGTTGTACGAAGGCAGGGCGATCGCCGCCAGGATGCCGATGATGACCACCGCCACCATGAGTTCGACCAGGGTGAAACCGCGCGGGCGCCTGACGATTGGGGAAATCATTGTTTCCTCACGGAATTATAGAATGTTGCCCAGTATAAACACCAAAGCTGTCAAATTGCTGACACAGCCCCGCGTGGAAGGGCGATCTGATGCGCGCCGTCCACACAAGGCGCCCCGTACCCGGTAAAATCGCCGGTTTTGCATCAATCCCTTTGGCCGAGACCATGTCCACCGATACCGCAGCACCCGGCAACGAGAACGCCGACGAGATCTCCCTCCAGGAAGGCGCCGCCGGCGCAGCCAAGCCCGCCTCCCTGATCGCGCGCGAAGTCGCGCGCCGCCGCACCTTCGGCATCATTTCCCACCCGGACGCGGGTAAAACCACGCTGACCGAGAAGCTGCTGCTGTTCTCGGGCGCGATCCAGCTGGCCGGCACGGTCAAGGGCCGCAAGAGCGGCCGCCATGCGACCTCGGACTGGATGGACATCGAAAAGCAGCGCGGCATCTCGGTGGCGTCCTCGGTGATGCAGTTCGAATTCCGCGAGCACGTGATCAACCTGCTCGACACCCCGGGCCACCAGGACTTCTCGGAAGACACCTACCGCGTGCTGACTGCGGTCGACTCGGCCCTGATGGTGATCGACGCGGCCAAGGGCGTGGAAGAGCAGACCATCAAGCTGCTCGACGTCTGCCGCATGCGCGACACCCCGATCGTTACCTTCATGAACAAGCTCGACCGCGAAACCCGCGACCCGCTCGAGCTGCTCGACGAAGTCGAATCGGTGCTGAAGATCGAATGCGCGCCGGTGACCTGGCCGATCGGCATGGGCAAGAACTTCCGCGGCGTGTACCACCTGCTGCGCGACGAGATCATGCTGTTCAAGGCCGGCGAAGAGAAGGCCGACGGCGCTTTCGAGATCGTCAAGGGCATTGACAACCCGAAGCTGGCCGAGATGTTCCCGCTCGAGATCGAGCAGCTCAAGATGGAAGTGGAGCTGGTGCACGGCGCCTCGCACGTGTTCGACCTGGAGCGCTTCCTGTCGGGCGTGCAGACCCCGGTGTTCTTCGGTTCGGCGATCAACAACTTCGGCGTGCGCGAGATCCTGTCGGCGCTGGTCGACTGGGCCCCGGCCCCGCGCGAACGCGACGCCACCGTGCGCGCGGTCGAGCCGACCGAGCCGAAATTCTCCGGCTTCGTCTTCAAGATCCAGGCCAACATGGACCCGGCCCACCGCGACCGCATCGCTTTCCTGCGCGTGTGCTCGGGCCGCTTCGAGAAAGGCATGAAGGTCAAGCACCTGCGCCTCGGCCGCGAAGTGAAGCTGTCTTCGGTGGTGACCTTCATGGCCTCGAGCCGCGAGCAGGTGGAAGAAGCCTACGCCGGCGACATCATCGGCCTGCCGAACCACGGCAACATGCAGATCGGCGACAGCTTCTCGGAAGGCGAGATGCTGACCTTCACCGGCATCCCGTATTTTGCGCCGGACCTGTTCCGCACCGTGCGCATCCGCAATCCGCTGAAAGTGAAGCAGCTCCACAAGGGCCTGCAGCAGCTGGGCGAAGAGGGCGCGGTGCAGGTGTTCAAGCCGATGCTGGGCTCGGACCTGATCCTGGGCGCGGTCGGCGTGCTGCAGTTCGAGGTGGTGGCGAGCCGCCTGCTGAACGAATACGGCGTCGACGCGGTGTTCGAGAGCAGCAGCATCTCGAGCGCGCGCTGGGTGTCGAGCGACGACAAGAAAGCCTTGTCCGACTTCGAGAACCAGCTCGGCCACCAGGTCGCGGTCGACGCGGCCGGCAACCTGGCCTTCCTGGCCACATCTGGCGTCAACCTGCGCCTGACCCAGGAACGCTGGCCCAAGCTGACCTTCCACGCCACCCGCGAGCACGCGGCCAAGCTGGGCTAAGGTCCGTCAACCGGGGCGCCGGTATGGCGCCCCGTCTCCCGTCAGAACCCGAACCCGACGCTGCCGCGCAAGCCGGTGGCGTTCGAGTTGCTGCGGAACTTGTCGGCGCTGCCGTTCATGATGACTTCGCCCTTGAGCGTGGCCTTGTCGTTCAGCTTGTACTTCGCGCCCAGCGCGCCGTAGGCGCCGGTGCCGGTCTCGCTCCCGAATGCGCCGGCGGATCTGCCGGCGGCATGGGCTTCGGCCATGTCCCGCGTCACGAAACCGTCGTTCTTCACCACGCTCTGGGCGACGCCCAATTTTCCGTAGGCGGTCAAGCGCTCGTTGACCGGCACAGTGATCTTCGCAGCAAGATACGTGGTGTAGCTCCGTTCCCCGAGCACGCCTGCTCCTACGGCCTCGTCGATTGCCATCTCCCGCGCGTTGAACGGGTTCGGCTTGTGGAAACCGCGGTCGTCCAGGTGCGAGTAGCCGGCCTCCAGCGCCAGGTACTGGTTGAAGGCGTAGCCGAGCACCAGCCTCGGATCGGTGCGGAAGCCCTGTGCCTTGAACAGGCGGTCGTTCGGATTGGCGGTCTCGTTGCCGCCGTAGAGCGGCTGGTAGCGTTTGAAACCCTCGGCCAGCGGGCCGAAGCGTCCGCCGGTCTGCGCCGATAGCTGCGAGGACGGCCCCTCGACGGTCTGCGCCCCGGCGCCGCCGGCGGCGAGGAGTGCGGCTGCAACAACGATGCACTTGGCGTTCATGCGTGTTCCTTTTCGTGAGGTGCTTGTTCTGCTCGAGCGGAAGGATACAACCTGCATCGGAAGCAACTATATCAAAATAGTAAGTGATTGTTTCACAATACATATGCCTGTTGGTTCGAAGGCCGAGATGGTGGGCGATCTGAGGGAGCGCAAACCGGCACCAGATTGAAGCGCGTAGATTCGTTGAATGCGTTTAGGAAATTAAACAAAAGGTCTGTGTCATTCTCAGGGAGGCATTATGCTGCTTCGACCGGCTCCTTCCCACGCAAGGCTGTCTTCGCACCGCGGCTGAGCCATGCTGTCGCGACTGAAAATCGGCCCCAAGCTGCTGCTCGCACCCGGCGTCGTCCTGCTGCTCCTGGTGCTGCTCTCGAGCGGCGCCTATTACGCGATGGTGACGCAGCACCAGTCGCTGCAGTCGATCGTCGGTCCGCGCGCGGTGCAGACGCGCAGCGCCGTCGAACTGGTGGGCCAGGCCCAGCGCGTGCATGCGGACACCTACAAGCTGCTCACCTGGCTCGGCAGCAGCTTCTCGCGCGAGCGCATCGACGTGCTGATCGCCGACATCCACCGCCAGCATGGCGCGATCGAGCGCGCCTTCGCCGAACTGCTGCGGCGCACCGGCGACAGCGCTGAACGGCGCCACGCCGAGCAGGCGGCCCAGGCCCACCGCTACTATGTGCAGGCGGCGCGCGAAGTGGTCAAGCTGGCCCACGCCGACGAGGCGGTCGGCGCGAACGCCATGATCAAGCCCGAGGCCGCGTTTTCAAGGCTGGTGGAGCGCATGGGCATGCTGGCCAGGCTCGAGCGTGAGCTGTCCGAACAAGCGTCCAGCGAGGCCGCCGCCGATTTCCGGCTCACGGCCGCCCTGATGCCCTTCGTGGTGCTGCTCGCGGTCGGGGTCTCGCTCGCCATCACGGTGGCGGTGCGGCGTGCGCTGCTGCTGGAAATCCGCGGCATCGGCGCGGCAGCGCAGGGCCTGGCGAGCGGCGACCTGACGGTCGGCGAACGGGTCTATGGCGAGGACGAGATCGGCGAGACCTCGCGCGCGCTCGACGCCGGCATCCGCAACCTGAACGGCACCCTGCGCACCGTGCTTGAATCGGCGCGCACCATCGGCAGCGCTTCGCGCGACCTCAGCCTCCGGAACCTGAGCATGCACAGCCGCGCGGTATTTCGCAGCCGTTCGCTGGAAGACACGGCGGCCAGCATGCAGCAGCTGGCCGAAACCGTGACCGTGACCGCCACCAACGCGCTGGCCGCCAACCGGCTGGCGCAGTCGGCGTCGCACGGTGCGCGCGAGGGCGGGCAGGGCGTCGCCCGCATGGCGGCCACCCTGGCGCGGGTCAAGGAGGGCGCCGCCCGCGCGGCCGAGGTGGCGGCGGCAATCGATGCCTTTGCCAGCGAAGCCGGGACGCTGGCGCTGAACGCCGCCCTCGGCGCGGCCCGCAACGGGAAGCAGGGACAGGATGCGGACGACGAGTTCGCCCACGCGGCCAACGAAGTGCGCGCGCTGGCCCAGCGCGCGGCCGGCGCCGCGCGCGAGGTGCGCGAACTGGCGGCGCGCTCGGTGGCCGAGATCGAAGGCTGCGCCGCATGGGCCATCCAGGCCGGCGCCGGCGTCGAGGATGCGCTCGGGGCCGCGCGCGAGATGGAGGACGTGCTGGGCCGGATCGGCAGCGCCAGCGCCGGCCAGGCCGGCAGCCTGGCCGAGGTCAACCAGGCGATCGTGCGGATGGACGAGGTGACCCAGCAGAATTGCGCGCTGGTCGAGGAAGCGGCGGCGGCGGCGGCGCGCACCCTGCAGATGCAGGCGCTGACGCTGACGCTGTCGCGCAGCGTGGCGGCCTTCCGCCTGGAGGAGCCGGCTGCGGCGCCGGCGCCGCAGCCGGAGAGCATGGCGCCGCCGCCAATGGAAAACGGCGCCCCCCGGGATCTTCCCAGGGAGCGCCGCCGTCACGAGCGCTCGCACTTGCGGCTCGCATCGAGCCGCAAATAGGTCAGCGTTTATTCATAATCGCTGATCGGCGCGCAGCCGCAGAACAGGTTACGGTCGCCGTAGACGTTGTCCGCGCGGCCGACCGGCGGCCAGTACTTCTTCTTGCGCAGCGAGGCGACCGGGAAGGCCGCCACTTCGCGCGAGTAGGTGTGGGCCCACTCGTCGGCGGTCACCACCTCGGCGGTGTGCGGGGCGCCCTTGAGCGGGTTGTCCATTTTGTCGTACTCGCCGCGCTCGACCTTCACGATCTCGGCGTGGATGGTGATCATCGCTTCGATGAAGCGATCCAGCTCGGCCTTCGACTCCGACTCGGTCGGCTCGATCATGAGCGTGCCCGGCACCGGGAAGCTCATGGTCGGGGCGTGGAAGCCGAAGTCCATCAGGCGCTTGGCCACGTCCTCGTTCGAGATGCCGGTCTTGTCCTGCAGCGGACGCAGGTCGATGATGCACTCGTGCGCGACCAGGCCGTCGTGGCCGGTGTACAGCACCGGGTAGTGCGGGGCCAGGCGGCGCGCAATGTAGTTGGCGTTCAGGATCGCCACTTCGGTCGCGGCGGTCAGGCCCGAAGCGCCCATCATCGCGATGTACATCCACGAGATCGGCAGGATCGAGGCCGAGCCGTAGGCGGCCGCGCTCACCGCGCCGATGCCCGCTTCGTTGCGGACGTAGCCGGTCGACAGCTGGTTCGGCAGGAACGGCGCCAGGTGGGCGCCGACGCCGATCGGGCCGACGCCGGGGCCGCCGCCGCCGTGCGGGATGCAGAAGGTCTTGTGCAGGTTCAGGTGGCTGACGTCGCCGCCGAAAGCGCCCGGCGCGGCCACGCCGACCATCGCGTTCATGTTGGCGCCGTCCACGTAGACCTGGCCGCCGTGCTGGTGCACGATCTCGCACAGTTCGCGGATACCCTCTTCGAACACGCCGTGGGTCGACGGATAGGTGACCATGACGCAGGCCAGGTCGCGGCTGTACTGCTCGGCCTTGGCCTTCAGGTCGGCCAGGTCCACGTTGCCGTTCTCGTCGCAGGCGGTGACCACCACCTTCATGCCGACCATGCTGGCCGATGCCGGGTTGGTGCCGTGCGCCGAGGACGGGATCAGGCAGATGTTGCGGTGGCCTTCGCCGCGCGACTGGTGGTACTTCTGGATCACCAAGAGGCCCGCATACTCGCCCTGGGAGCCAGCGTTCGGCTGCAGCGAGATCGCGGCGTAGCCGGTGGCGGCGCACAGCATGGCTTCCAGCTGGGCGATCATCTCGCGGTAGCCGACGGTCTGGTCGTTGGGCGCGAACGGGTGGATGTTCGAGAACTCCGGCCAGGTGACCGGGATCATCTCCGAGGTCGCGTTCAGCTTCATGGTGCAGGAACCGAGCGGGATCATGGTGCGGTCCAGCGCCAGGTCCTTGTCCGCCAGGCTACGCAGGTAGCGCAGCATCTCGTGCTCGGCGTGGTAGCGGTGGAAGGTCGGGTGGGTCAGGTAGTCGGTGGTCCGGGCCAGTGCGGCCGGGAAGGCGTCCTGGACGTCCGCATCCAGCGCGTCGATGTCGACCGACTTGTCCTTGCCGAAGATCGAGAACAGGGCGGCGAGGTCGTCGCGGGTGGTGGTTTCGTCCAGCGAGATGCCGACGTGGCCGTCGTCGATGCGGCGCAGGTTGATGCCGGCCGCTTCGGCGGCGGCGTGCAGTGCTTGCGCGTCGCCCTTGACGGTCAGGGTGTCGAAATAGGTCGTGTTGAGCACCTCGGCGCCGAGCTGCTTCAGGCCGGCGGCCAGGATCGCGGTTTGGCGGTGCACGCGGGTGGCGATTTGCTTCAGGCCCTGCGGGCCGTGGTAGACCGCGTACATGCCGGCCATCACGGCCAGCAGTACCTGGGCGGTGCAGATGTTCGAGGTCGCCTTTTCGCGGCGGATGTGCTGCTCGCGGGTCTGCAGCGCCAGGCGGTAGGCCTGGTTGCCCTGGGCGTCGACCGTCACGCCGACCAGGCGGCCGGCCATGGAGCGCTTGTATTCGTCGCGGGTGGCCAGGTAGCCGGCGTGCGGGCCACCGAAACCGAGCGGCACGCCGAAGCGCTGGCTGTTGCCGACGACCACGTCGGCGCCCCAGGTGCCCGGCGCTTCCAGCATGGTCAGGGCCAGCAGGTCGGCGGCCACCACCACCATGGCGCCGGCGGCGTGCAGGTGCTCCACCGCGGCGCGGTAGTCGCGCACTTCGCCGTTCACGCCCGGGTACTGCAGCAGCACGCCGAAGCAGGTCTCGTTCAGGGTTTCGATCTCGCTCGCGGCGATCACGCGCACTTCGACGCCGATCGGCTCGGCGCGGGTGCGCACCACTTCCAGAGTCTGCGGCAGCACGTCGTCGGCCACGTAGAAGACGCGGGAAGCGGACTTGCCGACGCGCTGCAGCAGGGTCATGGCTTCGGCGGCGGCGGTGCCTTCGTCCAGCATCGACGAGTTGGCGATGCCCATGCCGGTGAGGTCGGTGATCATCTGCTGGAAGTTCAGGATCGCCTCCAGGCGGCCCTGCGAGATCTCCGGCTGGTAGGGGGTGTAGGCGGTGTACCAGGCCGGGTTCTCGAAGATGTTGCGCAGGATGACCTTCGGGGTATGGGTGCCGTAGTAGCCCTGGCCGATCATCGACTTCATGACCTTGTTCTTCGAAGCCAGCGCTTTCAGGGTCGCCAGCGCTTCTTCCTCGCTGCGCGGTTCGACGAACTGGCCGAGGTCCATCGTGTCCTGGCGGCGGATGTTCGCGGGCACGACAGCGTCGATCAGGGCGGCGCGCGAGGCGTAGCCCAGGGTCGACAGCATGGCTGCCTGTTCGGATTCGGACGGGCCGATATGGCGCGGGATGAAGGAGTCGCGCGCTTCGAGTTGGGTGAGGCTGGAGCGGGTCATGGTCAATTCAGGAGAGCTGGAGGAAATCAGGAGGGAAGCCGCCAGATCGGGGCGGAACCGCAAAACAACAGGGTGCGCTGGACAGCGCACCCGTCAAAGATCAGTTGCCGGTGGTCTTGCCGTAGGCGTCGGCATCGAGCAGCTTGTCGACCGCGCCGGCGTCGCTTGGGGCCAGCTTGAACAGCCAGGCGCCGAAGGCGTCCTGGTTGATCGAATCGGGAGCGTCGGCGACCGACTGGTTGACGGCGGTGACGGTGCCCGAGACCGGGGCGTAGATGTCGCTGGCGGCCTTGACCGACTCGACCACCGCGGCGTCGTCGCCGGCGGTGAATGCCTTGCCGACCTGCGGCAGTTCGACGAACACGATGTCGCCCAGTGCGTCCTGCGCGTATTCGGTGATGCCGACGGTCAGGGTGCCGTCGGCCTCGCGGCGCACCCACTCGTGGGACTCGGTGTATTTCAGGTCGGTTGGGATGTTCATATAAGGCTCCAGTAGAGGGTGAGGCGGTAGTATAAAGCTTGTTGTTGGTTTTTTTTGGGTCAAGCAGCGAGAACTTTGCCGTTACGCACGAACGGCAGCTTGACCACGCTGGCAGCCAGTTTCTTGTCGCGGATTTCCACATGCACGGTGTCGCCCACGGCGACGTCGAGCGGCACGCGCGCCAGCGCGATCGCCTGCTGCATGCTCGGGCTGAAGGTGCCGCTGGTGATCTCGCCGCTGTTGCCCGAGGCCGCGACGACCTTCTGGTGGGCGCGCAGGATGCCGCCTTTCTCGCGCAGGATCAGGCCGACGAAGTTGGCCTGCTGGCCCTTGGACAGCAAGGCGGCCTTGCCAATGAAGTCGCGTTCCGAGACCAGGTCGATGGTCCAGCCCAGGCCGGCGTCGAGCGGGTTGATGTTGTCGTCCATGTCCTGGCCGTACAGGTTCATGCCCGCTTCCAGGCGCAGGGTGTCGCGCGCGCCCAGGCCGGCCGGCTTGACGCCGGCGTCCTTCAGGGCATTCCACAGGGCTTCGACTTGCGAGGCCGGAACGCCGATCTCGAAGCCGTCCTCGCCGGTGTAGCCGGTGCGCGCCACCATCGCTTCGCCGAACGCGGTATCGGGGACGATCACGACGTTGAAGGGCTTCAGGGCTTCGGATGCGGCCTGGGTCTCGGGCAGCACCTGCCAGACCTTGGCGCGCGCGTTCGGTCCCTGCACGGCGACCAGGGCGATCGGATCATTGCCATCACGGCGCTGGGTGATAACGACGCCGGATCCGGTCGCGTCGTTCTGTTGCGCGATCCAGGCCACGTCCTTCTCGGCGGTGCCGGCGTTGACGACCAGGCGGAACCAGTCCTCGCTGAAGTAATAGACGATCAGGTCGTCGATCACGCCGCCTTCGGGATTGAGCATGCAGGAGTAGAGCGCCTTGCCCGGCGTCTGCAGCTTGTCGACGTTGTTGGCCAGCAGGCCGCGCAGGAAGGCGCGGACATTGGCGCCTTTCAGGTCCACGACGCACATGTGCGAAACGTCGAACATGCCGGCGTCGGTACGGACGGCATGGTGTTCCTCGATCTGGGAGCCGTAATTGACCGGCATGTCCCAGCCGCCGAAGTCGACCATCTTGGCTCCGAGGGAGCGGTGTGCGGAATTGAGCGGGGTCGCTTTGAGCGTCATGGAATCCTCGGGCAGTAAATAGGGGGCGCGCACCCGTGCGGGTGCCTGTATCCCCTCTGTCCTTGGTACCTGAGAGATAGCGGCATGCGCCGCCTGCCCCTTCGGTGGGCCCCGTGTCGGCGGGGCCGCTCTCCAGAGTGTGAGCCGGCCGCGCCTTGCGCTGCCGCCCCTTGACCAGTCCTTTTGCCTGAGAGTTTGTGGGTAGTGCCCCTTCGGCGGCAGGTGCTCCTGCGCTCTCCCGGTCAAGACTGTGGAGGATATGCCAGCATTGATTCGGTGTCAACCGAGGAGGGGCCTCGACAGGGGGAGTTGGCGCTTGCCAAAAAGAATTGCCGCGCACTATTGGTGCACGCCATGACCGGTCCCGCGGGGCGTGTTTTGCTACACTTATCTTACACACTTTGCAGTGGGAAAAACTATGAGCGAAGACAAAGCACAAAAGGTCAAGGAGGCCTGGTTCACGCTGTCGGGCGACGTCAACAGCGACATGGTGCACCGCGTGTTCGAAGCGGTGTCGATGATGACCGAAGATGGCATCGAAACGGCCCACGTGCTGGTGCAGTCGAACGGCGGCTACGTCAGCGACGGCCTGTGCCTGTACAACTTCCTGGCGAATTCGCCCATCAAGTTCGTCATGTACAACGGCGGGGCGGTGGCCTCGATCGCGGTCATCCTCTACCTGTCCGGGGACGAGCGCTATTGCAGCGAGACGGCGCGCTTCATGGTGCACAAGTCGCACGCGACGGCCTCGCCCGGTTCACGGCCGGACGCGCTGAACATCATCGTCGAAGGCCTGCGCGCCGACGATGCCCGCACCGAGTCGATCCTGCGCAAATGCATCGAGCTGACGCCGGAACAGTGGGCCATCCACCAGTACTCCGACCTGCACCTGAACTCGCGCGACGCCAAGACCGCGGGGCTGGTCAACGACATCCGCGACTTCCGGCCGCCCAAGGGCGGCATGCTGCGCAATATTTGAGACCAAAAAAAGCCCATCGCGTCTGCGACGGGCTGGCGACAATGCTGGTCGTGGGCAGGCCGGGCCTGCCGCGCGATCAGCGGTTCTTGTCGTTCTTGTGGCTCTGACGGCCGGCTTCGGCATGCTGCTCCGGGGTGCCGCCGCGGGTGCCGCCGCTGCCGCCCGAGCGCGAGCCCGAGCCGGAACCCGACTGCTTGCTGCCGCCCTGGCGGCCTGCTTCGGCGTGCTGCTGGGAGCTGCCGCCTTGCTTCGATTTACCTTGGGCCATGATCATTTCCTTTCAATGTGGGAAAAATGTCCTGCGTGCCGAGCTGTGGATGGTTGCCGCAGCGTTTCCGGTCGAGCCATCATGCGATTGGTATTGATGAATCGGTATCGGACCACCGCGTGATCCAGTGTAGGACAGGCGCCGACGTTCTCAAGGCATTATTTCTGCCACGCGAGGCATAAACCGGCGCAGGCGCCGCCTGCATCAAGCACCTGACATCTTTTGCTATTGCCATGTAGAAATATTGTGGCACAATGGGATCATCGATCCCCCGTCCACCTTGCCAGGCCGTGAATACCGTCCAGACACCCGCCCTCCGCAAAGCCGCCAGCGCGCAGCAGGCGACATTGGACGAGCTCGTCGCCATCGCGGCCGGGCGGGCTGCCGACGGCTTGCCGGACATGGTCAAGCGCATGACGGCCGCCTTGCTGGACATGACCAGCGCCGGCAACGATCCGCAGCTGGCGGGACGCCGGATCCGCTCCGGCAATCTGCTGCAGGAGAACCCCTATGCCTTCGTGCACCTGGCCTCGACCGCGATCGAACGGGCCCTGCGCAAGGAGGCGGCCCTGCTGGCGCCCGCAAGAGAGGCGGCCGCGCCCGCGCCCTTGACGCTGAGCCTGGTGCCGATGGAGGAAATGGACAGCCAGCTGGCCTTCGCCGCGATCAGCCGGCCCTTCGACATCCAGCAGTTCGAACCCCTGGCCAGCCTCGGCGTGCGCCTGGGGCTGCTGCTCGGGCGCGAACTGGTGCGCGCCAGCCACAATCCCTTCCGTCCCGAAGTCTTCCTGCGCGCGCTGCAGGAAGCCTGGTGCGAGTTCGAGCCCGACGAGGCCGCGCACGGGCTGATCGTGCCGCTGCTGCGCGCCGGGATCGTGTTCGACCTCAAGCCCATCCTCGAGGCGCTGGGCGACCGGCTCAAGCCGGCGCGCATGCGTGAAGAGCGTTTCGCCAAGACCGACGACAGCGCCGCCGCCAGGGCCGCGCGGGCGCGCCGCGACGCGGCCGTGGCGCAGCAGTTGCGCCAGCTGTTCGGTGCGGCCGAAGCGGCTGCCGGCGCCGGGCTCGACATCCCCCTGATTCCCGATCTGCCGCAGCGCAGCGGCAGCTGGCGCCCGAGCGCGGCTGCCGGCTTTGGCGCCGCCGTGCCGCCGGGCGCTGCGCCTGTGGCCGCCGCCGGCGCTGGCGCGGGTACGGCGGCGCCGCTCCCGACGCCGCTGGCCGAGGTGCTGGAACAGCTGGCCGGCGCCGCGCCCGGTCCCGGTTTCCAGGCGCCGCCGGCCGCCGCCGCGCATGAGGTCTTCTACCTGCCGCGCTTGAAACAGAGCCTGCCGCGCGGCAGCCTGTCGCGCGGCGACGAGACCACGCTCGACCTGCTGTCGCGCATCTTCGAGACCGTCCTGCTGGACGAATCGATCCCGCAGGAGACGCGCGAGCTGATCGCCTTCCTGCAGGTGCCGGTGCTGAAGGCCGCGTTGAAGGACCGCAGCTTCTTCTTCGAAGACGCGCACCCGGCGCGGCGCATGCTCGACCTGCTGTCGAACGCCGGCTGGGAGCGGCCCGCCGGCCCGGACGACCCGGTCTACCGCGCGATGCAGCGCGGCGTCGACAAGCTGCGCCGCGAGGCGCGGCCCGAAGCCTTCGCCGCCGCGGTGGCGGACCTGGAGGCCAGCATCGCCGAGCGCGCACGGCAGGACGAGGCCGCGATGGCCGGCCCGATCGCCCAGGCGACGCGCCAGGAAAAACAGGCGGCCAGCCAGCGTTCCGCACAACGGGCGGTGTCGCTGCGCCTGGCCGGCGAGCAGGTGGTGGCGCTGGTCGGCACCTTCCTGGAGCAGCGCTGGACCCCGGTCCTGGCGCTGGCCTACAGCATCGAGGACGCCAAGCCCGGCGCGGTCGACAATGCCACCCGCGCCATGGACGACCTGATCTGGAGCGTCAAGCCCAAGGTGAGCCAGGAACAGCGCAAGGCGCTCATCAAGCGCCTGCCGGGTCTGCTCACCACGCTCAACAAGTGGCTCGATGCCACCGGCTGGCAGGATGCCGAGCGCCTGCAGTTCTTCGCCGCCCTGGCCGACTGCCATGCCACCATTGTGCGCGCCCCGATCGAACTGTCGCCGGAGCGCCAGCTGGAGCTGGCGGTGGAAGCCGCCCAGCAGGACGCGCTGCGCCGCATCGCCCAGGAGCAGGCCGACGCCGCCGCACCGGACAGCCCGCCCGATCCGGCCGGCGCGGACCTGGCCAGCCTGGAGCGCGGCATGCGGGTCGAGTTCAAGGGCGCGCTCGGCGTGCGCAAGGTCCGGCTGGCCTGGGTCAGTCCGCTGCGCACGCTCTTCATCTTCTCCAGCGCCAACCGCCAGGAAGCCTTCTCGCTGCCGGCCGAGCGCCTGGCCAAGGCTTTCCGGACCGGCAGCATCCGGGTGCTGGCAGCCGAGGGGGTGGTCGGGCGGGTACTGGGCGAGGCGGTCGGGCAGGGCGCCATGAACGATCCGGCGCGTGAGCCGGCGGCGACCACCGGGGCCGGCTGAATCCGATCCGGCTTTTCGCTGGAAAATTGCAGGGCTCGCAAGACTTCTTCTTGGCCGAAAAGCAATCAACAGATGGTATGATTGGGTCTTTGACGACTCCAACCCTAGCCGAAGCAACGTGCGCCTTTCATCCATCAAATTGTCGGGATTTAAGTCTTTCGTCGATCCCACCAATTTCCAGGTGCCCGGCCAGCTTGTCGGCGTGGTCGGCCCGAACGGCTGCGGCAAGTCGAACATCATCGATGCCGTACGCTGGGTGCTGGGCGAATCCAAGGCGTCCGAGCTGCGCGGCGAGTCGATGCAGGACGTGATCTTCAACGGCTCCACCTACCGCAAGCCGGCCGGGCGCGCCTCGGTCGAACTGGTGTTCGACAACAGCGCGGGCAAGGCGGCGGGGCAGTGGGGGCAATATGCCGAGATCGCGGTCAAGCGCACCCTCACGCGCGACGGCACCTCCACCTACTATATCAACGGCCAGCCGGTGCGCCGGCGCGACATCCAGGACATCTTCCTCGGCACCGGCCTGGGGCCGCGCGCCTACGCCATCATCGGCCAGGGCATGATCGCCCGCATCATCGAGTCGCGCCCGGAAGAGCTGCGCGTCTTCCTCGAGGAGGCCGCCGGCGTGTCCAAGTACAAGGAACGCCGGCGCGAGACCGAGAACCGGCTGTCGGACACGCGCGAGAACCTGCTGCGCGTCGAGGACATCCTGCGCGAACTGAACGCCAACCTGGAAAAGCTGGAAGCCCAGGCGGCGGTCGCCAACCGCTTCCACCAGCTCCAGGCCGACCAGGAAGAAAAGCAGAAGCTGCTCTGGCTGCTGCGCAAGAACGAAGCCAAGGCCGAGCAGCTCCGTTATTTTCGCGAGGTGGAAGAGGCGCAGACCGCCCTGGAAGCCCAGACCGCCAAGCTGCGCAACGTCGAGCTGGAGCTGGAAAACATGCGCCAGGCGCATTTTTCCATCGGCGATCGCCTGCACACGGCGCAGGGCGACCTGTACAAGACCAATGCCGAAATCGGCAGCCTGGAGGCCCAGATCAAGTTCGTGGTCGAGTCGCGCACCCGGCTGCAGAACCAGCTCGGGACGCTTGCCGCGCAGCGCGACGGCTGGCTGGCGCAGCGCCAGGAGTACGAAGAACAATTGGGCGAGGCCGAGATCACCCTGGAAGAACTCGGCGCGCGCGCCGAGGGCGCCCAGATCGCGGTGGAAAGCCATGGCGAGCGGATGCCGGAACTGGAAGCCGCCTGGCGTCAGGCCCAGGAGGCTGCCGGCGAATCGCGCGCGCGCATCATGCAGGTGCAGCAGCGCATCGAACTGGCCAGCGCCCACCAGCGCAACGCCGCCAACATCCTCACTAGCCTGGCGGCGCGGCGCGAACGCCTGCAGCAGGAGCGCAACGGCCTGAACCTGCCGGACAGCGCCACCCTCGACAACCTGCGCCTGCAACTGGAAGAAAAGCAGCTGGCGCTGGAAGAGCAGACCATGCTGCTGGAAGAGGCATCGGGTCGCCAGGACGCGGTCGAGCAGGAGCGCAAGGACGCCCACGCGCAGGTCCAGCAGGAGTCCAGTGCGACGGCCCAGCTGGAAGCGCGCCTGGCCGCGCTGCGCCAGGTGCAGGACCGGGTGCAAACCCAGGGCAAGGTCCAGCCCTGGCTGGAAAAGCATGAACTCGCCAGCCTGCCGCGCCTGTGGCAGAAGCTCGACATCGAGGAAGGCTGGGAAACGGCGCTCGAAGCCGTGCTGCGCGAGCGTTCCGGCGCGCTGGAAGTGTCGAACCTGGACTGGGCCAAGGCCTTCTTCAGCGACGCCCCGCCGGCCCGCCTGGCCCTGTTCGCGCCCGCGCCGGCCGCGGCTACCCTGGTCGATACGCCCGGCCTGAAGCCCTTTGCCAGCCTGCTGCGTCTGAACGACCCCGGCCTGCGCGGGGTCCTGAACGACTGGCTGCACCACGTCTACGTGGCCCAGGACGCCGCCGAGGCCTTCGCCGAACGGGGCCGCCTGCCGGCCGGCGGCGCGTTCGTGACGCGCCAGGGCCACCTGGTCACGGCATCTTCCGTGCGTTTCCACGCGCCGGATGCGGAGCAGGACGGCATGCTGGCGCGCCAGCACGAGATCGAGAACATCGGCAAGCAACTGCGCGCCCAGGCCCTGCTGCTGGACGAAGCGAAGAGCCGCGCCACCCGCGCCGACGCCGCCGCCAGCGACCTGGCCAGGCGCCTGCAGGACGCGCGCCAGCGCTCGGGCAGCCTGACGCGCGAGGTGCATGCGCTGCAGATCGAGGTGCTCAAGCAGGGCGAGGTCGAAGCCCGCTTCAACCAGCGCAGCGGCCAGATCGCCGCCGACCTGTCGGAGATTGCAGCCCAGGAGGCCGAGCAGCGGCAAGCGGCTGCGGAGGCAGAGCAGGAATTCGAGCAGCTCGACATGGAATTGGCCGAACTGCAGGGCAGCCACGAGGACGGCCAGACCGTCTTCATGGAAAAGGAGCAGCATCTCGCGGACGCGCGCCAGAAACTGCGCGACCTGGAGCGCGGCGCCCAGGAAGCCCAGTTCGCCGAGCGTTCGCAGCGCAGCAAGATCGAGGAACTGCGCCGCAATATCGCCACCGCCACCCAACAGGCCGAGCAGGTAGCGGCCAGCCTGGGCGCGGGCCGGCTGGAACTGGAAGCGCTGGAGTCCGGCGCCGCCCACGAAGGCCTGCAGGAGCTGCTGGACCGGCGCAGCACGCAGGAACGCGCGCTGGCCGACGCCCGACACGAACTCGACCAGATCACCCAGCAGCTTCGCCAGCTGGAAGAAATGCGCATGGGGAGCGAGCGCAGTCTGCAGCCGCAGCGCGACCGCATCACCGAGATGCAGCTGAAGGAGCAGGCCGCGCGCCTGAACCAGGAGCAGTTCGCCGAAGCTTTGGCCACCACCGGCGCGGTCGAAGCAGAGCTGCTTGAGAAGCTCACGCCCGACATGAAGCCGCAATACCTGCAGGGCGAGGTCACGCGCCTGACCAATGCCATCAGCGCCCTCGGGGCAGTGAACCTGGCGGCGGTGGACGAGCTGGCCCAGGCGGCCGAGCGCAAGCGCTACCTCGACTCGCAGAACAACGATTTGCAGGAAGCGATCAATACGCTGGAAGACGCGATCCACCGCATCGACCGCGAGACCCGCGAGCTGCTGCAGGATACCTTTGACCGCGTCAACACCCACTTCTCGGAACTGTTCCCGATCCTGTTCGGCGGCGGCCAGGCCAAGCTGGTGATGACCGGCGACGAGATCCTGGATTCCGGCGTGCAGGTGATGGCCCAGCCGCCGGGCAAGAAGAACGCGACCATCCACCTGCTCTCGGGCGGGGAGAAGGCGCTCACCGCCACCGCGCTGGTGTTCTCGATGTTCCGCCTGAATCCGGCGCCGTTCTGCCTGCTCGACGAGGTCGACGCGCCGCTGGACGACGCCAATACCGAACGCTTCTGCCGCATGGTGAAGCGGATGTCGGACCATACCCAATTCCTCTTCATCTCGCACAACAAGATCGCGATGGAGATGGCCAACCAACTGATCGGTGTGACGATGCAGGAGCAGGGCGTATCGCGCATCGTGGCGGTGGACATGGAGTCCGCCGCGAATTTCGCTACTGAGGCACAAGCAGCATGACTGATTTCCAAATGACCCTGATCGCAGCGGGTGGCGTGTTCGTCGCCGGCGTCATCTCTTACAACAAGTGGCAGGAATACAAGGCCCGCAAGAGCGTCGAGCGCGCATTCGCGTCGGATCATGATGATGTCCTGATGCGCAGCGGCGAATCCCCGCTCGAGGGCGCCGCGACCGAACGCGGCCCGGTGGACCGCCAGGAACCGGTGCTCGACCTCGGGGCCGAAACCCCGCTGGCGCCGCTGGACATCGAGCCGGGCGTGGCGAAGGACAGCGTGGCGCCGGTGGCGGCAACGCCGGCCGAGAGCGCGCCGGCGAGCGGTCCGCGCGCCCCGACCACGATCGCCTCGCTGACCCCGGCCACGCCGCTCCCGGCCGGCACGCCGCCCGCGGAACTGGCCGAAAGCCTGGTCGACCCGCTGATCGACTGCATCATCCCGCTGAACTTCGAAGGCGCCCTGCGCGGCGACAAGATCCTGCCGGCGCTGTCGAAGCTGCGCCGCGTCGGCAACAAGCCGATCCACTACGTCGGCTTCGCCGTCAGCGGCGACTGGGAGCCGATCGTGCACGGCGGCGTGTACACCAAGCTGCAGGCCGGCGTGCAGATGGCCACCCGCACCACGGCCCTGAACGAGATCGAATACTCCGAACTGGTGACCCGCCTGCGCGCGGTGGCCGACGAGATCGGCGCCGAGCCGGAAGTGCCGGACATGATCGAGGTGATGAGCGAAGCGCGCACGCTGCACCGCTTCGTCGCTGGCCACGACGCCCAGCTGGGCGTGAACCTGGCCGCCAACGGCGCCCCGTGGGCGATCTCGACCCTGATCCAGGCGCTGGAAAAGCAGGGCTTCGACGTGCGCCCGGACGGCAAGTTCTCGATGCCCGACGGCCACGGAGGCGTGCTGTTCACGCTGTCGACCAACGTCACCCTGGGCGCCGACACCACCAACCGCCTGACCCTGCTGCTGG
This sequence comes from Massilia varians, assembly GCF_027923905.1. Taxonomy (NCBI): domain Bacteria; kingdom Pseudomonadati; phylum Pseudomonadota; class Betaproteobacteria; order Burkholderiales; family Oxalobacteraceae; genus Massilia; species Massilia varians. The sequence goes on along the minus strand of NZ_AP026966.1, from coordinate 3,556,875 downwards.
ACGTGCCCTGCGTGGCGCCCAGCCGCGACGGCTTCGGCGCCATGGTCAAGTGCGCCAAGGAGCTGACCCAGCGCCTGGACGCCACCATTGTCGACGATTTCGAGCAGCCGCTGCTCGATCCGGCGCTGGAAGAGATCAAGGGGCAGGTCGCCGAGTTCTACGACGAGATGGAAGCCTCGGACATTCCGGCCGGCTCCACCCGCGCGCTGCGCCTGTTCGTCTGAGGGGAGCATGACGGTGCCACAGGAAGTCCTCGACCGGATGGCCTGGCTGGTCAGGGAGCTGAACCGCCACATCTACAATTACCACGTGCTCGATGCGCCGACCATTCCGGACGCCGAGTACGACCGCCTGTTCAAGGAACTGCAAGACCTGGAAAGCGCGCACCCGCAGGCGGTCAGCAACGACTCGCCGACCTCGCGCGTGGGCGCCGCGCCGATCCCCGAGTTCAAGCAGGTGACCCACTCGGTGCCGATGCTCTCGCTGAACAACGGCTTCATGGACGAGGACGTCGAGAACTTCGACCGCCGCGTGCGCGAAGGCCTGGACGCCCGGCAGGTGGGCTATTGCGCCGAACTGAAGTTCGACGGCCTGGCGATCAGCCTGCGCTACGAGAACGGCGTGTTCGTGCAGGCCGCCACCCGCGGCGACGGCTATACCGGCGAGGACGTGACGGCCAACATCCGCACCGTCCGGGTGATTCCGCTGCGCCTGCACGGCGACGAGGTGCCGAGTGTGCTCGAAGTGCGTGGCGAAGTGCTGATGTTCAAGGATGACTTCAATCGCCTTAACGGGCGCCAGCGCGAGGCCGGGCACAAGGAATTCGCCAACCCGCGCAACGCCGCCGCGGGCAGCCTGCGCCAGCTGGACGCGCGCATCACGGCGCAGCGCAAGCTGCGCTTCTTCGCGTACGGCATCGGCTTCTTGGCGGGCGCCGAGCTGCCGGAGTCGCATTCGGCGGTGCTCGACTGGTTTGACCGCCTCGGCCTGCCGGTCTCGAAAGAGCGCGCGCAGGTGAGCGGCTGCGAAGGCCTGCTCGGCTACTATCGCAGCATCGGCGAACGCCGTGCCAGCCTGCCCTATGAAATCGACGGCGTGGTGTACAAGGTCGACCGCGTGGCCGACCAGGCCCGGCTCGGCTTCGTGTCGCGCGCGCCGCGCTTCGCGCTGGCCCACAAGTTCCCGGCCGAGGAAGCGCTGACGCAGGTATCGGCGATCGACGTGCAGGTCGGCCGCACCGGCGCCATCACGCCGGTGGCGCGCCTGGTGCCCGTCTCAGTGGGCGGGGTCACCGTCACCAACGCCACCTTGCACAACGAGGACGAGGTGCTGCGTAAGGACGTGCGGGTGGGCGACACCGTGATCGTGCGCCGCGCCGGCGACGTCATTCCGGAAGTGCTGGCCGTGGTGCTGGAGCGCCGCCCGAGCCCGGAGCCGGCGCGCTATAAGCTGCCGGACAGCTGCCCGGTGTGCGGCTCGCACGTGGTGCGCGAAGAGGGCGAGGCGGTGGCGCGCTGCTCGGGCGGCCTGACCTGCGCCGCCCAGCGCAAGGAAGCCATCCGGCATTTCGCCGGCCGGCGCATGATGGACATCGAAGGCCTGGGCGACCGCTACATCGACAGCCTGGTCGAGTGCAGCCTGATCCACGGCGTGGCCGACCTGTACAAGCTGACCCTCGACGACCTGCTCAAGATGAAACGCCTGGCCGACGAGCGCGACGGCACGACACCGGAGACGGTGAAGCAGGGCAAGGTCGCCACCAAGTGGGCCGACAACCTGCTCGCGGCGATCGCGGCCAGCAAGAACCCGCCCCTCGAGCGCCTGCTGTTCGCGCTCGGCATCCGCCACGTGGGCGAATCCACCGCCAAGACCCTGGCCGACTGGCTGGGACGCTTCGAACTGGTGCGCCGGGCACCAAGCGCGCTGCTGCGCGTGCTGCCCGACATCGGCGGCACGGTGGCCGAGGCCATCGCCGAATTCTTCGCGGAGGAGAAGAACCAGCGCGCGATCGACGCGCTGCTGGGCGCGGGTGTGGCGCCGCAGGGCGAGCATGCCCCGAAAGCGCAGTTGCGCGAGAAGCTGGAAGACCTGAACCTGCTGGCGGCGCTCGGCATCCCGAAGCTGACCGAACCGCGTGCGCGCCAGTTGCTCGCCGCCGGCCAGACCCTGGAGTCGCTGGCGCACCTGAACGTGTTCGGCGTGTTCGGCCTGCCGGCCGGCGTCGCCACGGCGCTGGAGGAATGGATGGCGCAGCCCGGCCATCGCGAGCAGCTCGCCGCGCTAGCCCGGCTGCGCGCCGAACTGCTGGCCCAGTTGCCGCAGGAGGCCGCCGCCGAGGGCATTTTCGCCGGCAAGACCTTCGTGCTGACCGGGACGCTGCCGACCATGAGCCGGGAAGCCGCGGGCGCCCTGATCGAGGCGGCCGGCGGCAAGGTGTCGGGCTCGGTCTCGAAGAAGACGTCCTATGTCGTGGCAGGCGCCGAGGCGGGCAGCAAGCTCGCCAAGGCGGAAGAACTCGGCGTATCCATCCTCGACGAAGCAGGCCTGCTGGCGCTGCTCAATCCCTGACAGAAAGAAAAAAACATGAGCCTGATTCGCAAAGCCGTCTTCCCGGTGGCCGGCCTCGGCAGCCGCTTCCTTCCCGCCACCAAGGCCCAGCCGAAGGAGATGCTGCCGATCGTGGACAAACCGCTGATCCAGTACGCCGTCGAAGAAGCCGTGGCGGCGGGCATCACCGAACTGGTCTTCATCACCGGCCGCAACAAGCGCGCCATCGAGGACCATTTCGACAAGGCCTATGAGCTCGAATCGGTGCTGGAAGCGGCCGGCAAGGAAGCCCTGCTCGAGACGGTGCGCGGGGTCATCCCGAAGAACGTCAACTGCATCTACATCCGCCAGTCGGCGCCGCTGGGCCTGGGTCATGCGGTCCTGTGCGCGCGCCCGGTGGTGGGCGACGAGCCCTTCGCCGTGCTGCTGGCCGACGACTTCATGGACACCGATCCGGGCAAGAAACCGGTGCTGGCCCAGATGACCGACCTGTATGCCTACGAGCGCTCCAGCATCCTGGCGGTGCAGGACGTCCCGCGCGAGAACACGCGCCAATACGGCATCGTCAGCGCATCGAGCTACCGTCCGAACCTGGAGCTGGTATCCAACATCGTCGAGAAGCCGGCCCCGGAAGTGGCGCCGTCGACGCTGGCGGTGGTGGGACGCTACGTGCTGTCGGGCTCGATCTTCGGCTACCTCGAGAACCTCGGCACCGGCGCCGGCGGCGAGATCCAGCTGACCGACGGCATCGCCGCGCTGATGCAGGCCGAGCGCGTGCTGGCCTACCGCTACGACGGCCAGCGCTACGACTGCGGCTCCAAGCTCGGCTACCTGGAAGCGACCGCCGCGATCGGCCTGAAGCATCCGGAAACCGCCGCCGGTTTCCGCGCCCATCTGGCGGCGCTGTGCGAGGACAAGCTGCGATGAGCGTGCGCCCGATCCTGCGCATGGGCGACCCGCGCCTGCTGCGCGTGGCCGAACCCGTGGCCGAGCGCGAGTTCGATACGCCCGCGCTGCACGCCCTGATCGCGGACATGTTCGAGACCATGCACGCGGCCAATGGCGCCGGCCTAGCGGCGCCGCAGATCGGCGTCAACCTGCAGCTGGTGATTTTCGGCTTTGCGAAAAACGGGCGCTATCCGGATGCCCCGCCGGTGCCGGAAACGGTGCTGATCAATCCTGTCCTGACGCCCTTGTCCGACGAGATGGAAGAGGGCTTCGAGGGCTGCCTGTCGGTGCCCGGCCTGCGCGGCAGCGTGCCGCGCTACACCCGCCTGCATTATGAAGGCGTCGACCAGTTCGGCAAGCCGATTGTGCGCGACGCCGAGGGTTTCCATGCGCGCGTGGTGCAGCACGAAGTGGACCACCTGCATGGCATCCTGTACCCGATGCGGATCCGCGATTTTTCGCGCTTCGGCTTCACCGAGGTGATGTTCCCCGACCTCGATCCGAAGGCCGACGACTGATGCGCGCCATCTTCCTTTCCCTGCTGGCGCTGGCGGCTGCGCCGGCCCGGGCCGACGGGCTGTTCACCAGGATCGATGCCGCGCCGAAAAGCGAGTTCTGGCTCGACACCGGCTTTGCCACCGCCCACTTCGACAGCGACAAGGACCTGAACGGCGCCAACAAGGGCCTGGGCGCCGAGTACCGCTTCAACGGCGCCACCGCCGCCACGCTCGGACGCTTCTACAACAGCGACCGCCAATGGTCGAACTACGCGGGGGTGATCTGGCAGCCGTATGCGCTGGGACCGGTGCGCGTGGGCCTCGCGGTCGCGGCCTTCGACGGCTATCCGAACATGCGGGGCGGTGGCTGGTTCCCGGCGGCGATTCCGACGCTGACCTACGAATACGCGCGGGTCGGGCTCAACGTGGGAATCATCCCGTCGTACAAGGATCGCTTGTACGGCGGGGTGTCGTTCCAGCTCAAGTTCAAGCTGTTGTAGGGTGGACGGCTCCGCCGTCCGCGCGTTCAAATCATGGTCGAAACCACGCAGCGAGTAGGTCATCGTGCAGTTGGACGCGCGGACGGGGAACCCGTCCACCCTACATTTCTCAAGACTCTTTGGGGTACGGGCTTTTGCCCCCATCCGCGATGAAGGCGTCGATGCGCTGCTGCAGCACCGGCAGCGGCACCGAGCCCAGTTGCAGCACGGTATCGTGGAAATTGCGGATGTCGAACTTCGGCCCGAGCGCCTTTTCTGCCCGCGCGCGCGCCTCCTGGATCGCCATCTGCCCCAGGTAGTAGGACAGCGCCTGGCCCGGCCACGAGATGTAGCGGTCCACCTCGGTCTCGACCTCGTGTTTGGCCAGCGCCGTGTTCTCCATCAGGTAGGCCTGGGCCTGCTCGCGGGTCCAGCCCTTGGCGTGGATGCCGGTATCGACCACCAGGCGCGAGGCGCGCCAGGCCTGGTAGCTCAGCATGCCGAAGTGCTCGTAGGGCGTCTCGTAGATGCCCATCTCCACGCCCAGGCGTTCCGAGTACAGGGCCCAGCCTTCGCCGAAAGCGGAGATGTAGGCGCGGCGGAAGTTCGGCACGCCTTTCTGCTCCAGCGCCACCGGCATCTGGAAGGCGTGGCCGGGCGCCGACTCGTGCAGGGTCAGCGCGGGCAGGCTGTAGAGCGCGCGCGCCGGCAGGTTGTAGGTATTCACCCAATACGAACCGGCGCCGCCGCGGCCGGCGGTGTAGAAGGGCGCCTGGTCGTCGGGCACCGGCAGGATTGCGAAGCGGCGGCGCGGCAGGTAGCCGAAATACTGGTCGGCCTTGGCATCGAACTTCTTGGCGGTCCAGGCCGCGTGCATCAGGAGTTCTTTCGGTGTCTTGGCATAGAACTGCGGGTCGGTGCGCAGAAAAGCCAGGAAGGCCGGCAGGTCGCCCTTGAAGTCCACCTTCTTCATGGTGTCGTGCATCTCGGCGCGGATCTTGGCCATCTCGGCCAGGCCGATGGCGTGGATCTGGTCGGCCGTCATGTTGGTGGTGGTAAACTCGACGATCTTCGACTGGTAGTAGGCTTTCCCGCCCGGCATGCTCTCGGCGGCCAGCGTGGTGCGCGCCTGCGGCAGGTAGTCGTTGCGGAAGAAGGCCAGCACCTTGGCATAGGCCGGCTGCACCTGCTCGCGGATCACGGCCGCGGCCTGTGCGCGCAGCGCTTCCTGCTCGGCGTCCGGCACTGAAGCCGGGAAGCTCTTGAACGGGGTATAGAAGACCGTCTCCTGCGGGGTCTTGGCCTCGGCGATCGGCACCAGCGCCACGTCGCGGCCCTTGAGGGTGACCTGCGGCGGCGTGAAGCCGCGCGCCAGGCCGGCGCGCATGTTGGCGGTCTCCTGCTCGAAATAGTCGGGCAGGGCGGCCAGCTGCTTCAGGTAGTTGCGGTAATCCTCGAGCGTCTTGAACGGACGGCGCGCCCCGAAGGTGACGTTGGTCCAGAACGCGCTGTCGGCATTGACCGGCTGTTCGTATTCGCGGAAGCGCTGGGCATCGAGCAGGGCGGCGATCTGGGCGCGGTAGACGGAGAAATTGATACGCTCATCCGCAGACAGGTCGGCCGGCCTGATCGCGTCGAGTTCCTTCAGGATGCCCTCCCAGTAGGCGCGGCGCCGTTCCTGGGCCTGGGCGTCCACGCGTGCGAACGCCGGGCTGATCCCGCGCTCGTCCTCGGCGCGGGCGAGCCGTTCCGTGACGCGCCACTTCCATTCTTTCGTGTAGATTGTCTTGAAGCGCGCATCGGCGCCGGTGGCGGCCGTGGCCGGCGCCATCGTGCACAACAGCACGACACAGGCGGCCGACAGGACTGCACCCAGTTTCTTTTCCATGTTTTTTCCGCGAATGATGAGCAAATTGCTCGACGACACTATCTTAGCGGGGAAGACGATGTGACACTATTGCAAAATGTTTCAGGAAGAACGAAGGCGATTTTTTCAGTTTGCCGAACCGGCAAGCTATAATGCGCGCTGCACCGTGGGCGCAGGCGGTTCTGCCGCCTCGCCCGACGACGCCAGCCCGACAGTTCCACCCAACCACCTGCGGCATTCATTGTTGAACGACGAAGACATGACGAATAGTACGGATGCGCCGGATTCATCCGATGGGGGCAGGGTGTTGCTGCAACCATGGCGGCGCATCGCACAGCATCTCTGCCCGCTGATCGGGGAGAGCGGGTTCTGCGCCTTGTTCGGTCGCGCGGTTCACGTGATCGGCCCCGAACACGCCTGGCTGGCGCCCCAGCAGCCTTGCCGTGCGCCGGAACAGCTCTTTACCTCGCTGGAGGAACGCATGGCACTGGTCGACGCGCAGCGCGCCGCCGCCGCCAACGAAGCCCTGCTGCGGACCTTCACCCAATTACTTGCCACACTCATCGGGGAAAGACTGACCCAGCGCCTGCTGGAGTCGGCCACTGCCGCCGCGGAACCGGCGCCAGGCCAGCAGAAGAATGCACAGGAGCAGAAATAAATGACCGACAAAGTAAGCTTGGGAAAATTGGCCACTGGGGTGCCAGGGCTCGATGTTCTCTTGGGCGGTGGGCTGAACGAATTCTCCTTCAACCTGATCACCGGTGCCCCCGGCTGCGGCAAGACCACGCTGGCGCACCAGATCATGTTCGCGCTGGCAAATCCGCAGCGACGCGCCCTGTTCTTCACGGTGCTGGGCGAGCCGCCCCTGAAGATGCTGCGCTACCAGCAGCAGTATTCTTTCTTCGACACCGACAAGGTGAACACCTCGATCCGCTACGTCAACCTGGCCGCCGACCTGCGCGCCGGCGACTTCAACGGCGTGCTCGAACGCATCACGCAGGAGGTCGAGGATTTTGCGCCGAGCCTGGTGTTCGTGGATTCCTTCCGCTCCGTGATCCAGACCGGCAAGGGCGGCATCGAGGGCATGAGCGACTTGCAGTTTTTCGTGCAGGAACTCGGCACCCGCATGACCAGCTGGATGGCCACCACCTTCCTGATCGGCGAGTACCAGCACAACGAGGTCGAGGCCAATCCGATTACCACCGTGGCCGACGGCATGATCGCCCTTAGCCAGATCCATGACCGCAACGCCGTGGTGCGCAAGATCCGGATCGTCAAGATGCGCGGCCAGGCGCACATGTCCGGCTCGCACACGTTCCGCATCACCGACGACGGCTTGCGCATCTATCCGCGCCTGCTGCCCCCGCTGGCGGACGACCGCGAACCGGGCGTTTCGGTGGACCGCGACCCGCGCCGCATCGCGACTGGCGTGTCCGGCCTGGACGACATGCTGCACGGCGGCCTGCCCCAGGGGCATTCGCTGCTGGCGATCGGCCCGACCGGCTGCGGCAAGACCATCCTGGGTTCGAAGTTCCTGCGCGCCGGCGTCGAGCGTGGCGAAAAGGGCGTCATCATGTGCTTCGAAAAGGGCACTGCGCGCCTGCGCAATGCCGAGATGGCCGCCATGATCCAGGCGGGCCAGGTGAGCGTGGTCGAAAGCCGGCAGATCGACATGACGGCCGAAGAGTTCGAGGACGACCTCTTGACCGCCATCGATCACACCGGCGCGCGCCGCGTGGTAATCGACTCGCTGTCGGAGTTCAGCCTTTACCTGGCGCCGGAGTGCCGGCGCGACCTGCGCGAGGGGGTGTTCCGCATCCTGAGCAGCCTGGCCAAACGCGGCGTCTCGACCCTGGTGACCGTGGGCCTGGACGACCGCTCGGTCGACATGAACTATGCGCGCGCCGACATGGCCTATCTCACCGACGCCATCGTGGCCATGCGCTATGCCGAAACCGACGGGCACGTCAGGCGTTTCATCTCGGTGGTCAAGGTGCGCGGCACCTCCCACAGCCATGACCTGCGCGAATACCGCATCACCGACGATGGCATCGACATCGACACCATTCCTGCCCAGGTCAACGGGATATTATACGGACGCGTCAACGGCGTCAGTTCGGACGAATGAGACAAACATGGGGACGTTTAATGAATCACAATCTGGCTCTGAACAACGTTCCCTGATGGGCGAAGACAAGCACTCCTTCGGCAACTTGCCACGCGAACAGGAACTGCAGCAGCGCATCGCAGCCCTCGAAGCCGAGCTGTCGCACACCCGCGTGCTGGCGCGCGAACACGCCCGCCTCGAAGCCCAGGTCGAGCAGCTGCGCGAAGCCAACGAACACCTGGTCATGGCTACCGTCAGCGCCCAGTCGCTGCGCGACCTGGCCGAAGCCACCAACCGGCGCCAGACCGAATTCCTGGCCATGCTGGCGCACGAGCTGCGCAACCCGCTGGCGCCGCTGAGCATGGCGGCCAGCCTGCTGAGCAGCGTCGGCGCCTCCGGCCCATCATCGCCGCAACTGGCCCAGGTGTCCGGTGTGGTAAGACGCCAGGTCGACCACATGGCGCGCCTGCTCGACGACCTGCTCGACGCCGCCCGCATCAGCAGCGGCAAGATCACCCTGTCGGTGCGCCCGATGGCACTGGCGGGCGCCCTCGACCAGGCGGTCGAGACGGTGGCGCCGCGCATCCGCGAACGCGGCCAGCGCCTGGATATCGAACTGCCAGACGACGCCTTCACCATCGACGGCGACCCGGTGCGCCTGACCCAGGTGTTCGCCAACCTGCTCGGCAATGCCTCCAAGTACACCCCCGACGGCGGCCACATCGTGCTGCGCGCCTGGCGCGCGGACGAGGAAGTGGTGGTCGCGGTGAGCGATGACGGTTCCGGCATCGCCCCCGAGATGCTGCCCCAGGTCTTCAACCTGTTCATCCAGGGGCCGCGTTCGCTGGCGCGCTCGGAGGGCGGACTGGGTATCGGCCTGAACGTGGTGCGCAACCTGGTCGGCATGCACGGCGGAAGCGTCGCGGCCGACAGCGCCGGCGAGGGCAAGGGCAGCAGCTTCACGGTACGCCTGCCGCTGTCCGGGGCGGCCGCACCCGTGGACGAGACGCCGCTTGGGCCGAGCACCGCGGAGGGCGCCTGCCGGATCCTGCTCATCGAAGACAACGTGGACGCCTGCGATACCCTGCGCACGCTGCTCGAGCTGGCCGGCCATGAAGTCGCCGTCGCCTACGACGGCCGCGCCGGCCTGGAGGCGGCGCAGGCGCGCCGCTACGACATCCTGATCTGCGACATCGGCCTGCCGGGCATGGACGGCCTGGAGATCATGGCGCGGCTGCGCCGCGACCAGCCGCACGGACGCACGCCCTTTGCGGTCGCCCTGTCCGGCTATGGCCAGGGCGAAGACCGCGAGCGCGCATTCGGCGCCGGCTTCGACCGCTACCTGGTCAAGCCGGCCGCGCCCGAGGTCCTGCTCGAGCTGGTCGGCGAGGCGCGCCTGCTCGGCGCCTGAATCTACCCTGAGGCGCCGAGCAGGCGCGCCAGGCGGTCCACCGCTTCCTCGATGCGCTCCAGGCGCGTCGCGTACGAGAAGCGCACGTGCCTTGCGGGCGCGGCGAAACCGAAATCATCTCCCGGCACGATCGCCACCTGCGCGTCGCGCAGCAGCGACCAGGCAAACGCGGTGCTGTCGCCGGCCTGCGCATGCGGCAATGCGCTGATGTCGGCATACACGTAGAAGGCGCCGTCCGGCATCACCGGCACCGCGAAGCCGAGCTGGCGCAGGGCCGGCACCAGGAAATCGCGGCGGCGCTGGAACTCGCGCCGGCGTTCCTCGTAGATGCCGAGGGCTTCCGGGGTGAAGCAGGCCAGGGCGGCCTGCTGGGCCACGGTCGGGGCGCAGATGAACAGGTTCTGCGCCAGCTTTTCGAAGGTCGGCACCAGTGCATCCGGCACCACCAGCCAGCCGAGGCGCCAGCCGGTCATGCTGAAGTATTTCGAGAAGCTGTTGACGGTGATGGCGCTTGGGTCGAAGGCCAGGGCGCTGACCGGCTTGTGATCGTAGGACAGCCCCTGGTAGATCTCGTCGATGATGGCGAAGCCGCCGCGCGCACGGACGGCGGCCAGCATGGCGCGCAGCTGCTCCGGCGTCATCGAGGTGCCGGTCGGGTTCGACGGCGAGGCGACCAGCACGCCGCGCGTGCGTGCGTTCCAGTGCCCGTCAACGTGGGCGCTGCTCAGCTGGTAGCGCTCCTCGCTGCCTGCCGGCACCAGCACCGGCTTGCCGCCGAAGGCGGAGACAAAATGGCGGTTGCAGGGATAGCAGGGGTCGGGCATCAGGACCTCGTCGCCATCGGCCACCAGGGCGGCGCAGGCCAGCAGCAGGCCGGCCGAGGCGCCGGCGGTGACGACGATGCGGCGCGGGTCGATGTCGAGGCCGTGCACGGCGGCATAGTGGCCGGAGATCGCTTCGCGCAGTTCGCGCAGGCCGAGCGAATCGGTGTACTGGGTGACCCCGCCCTTGATGGCTTCCATCGCCGCATGGGCGACGATGTCGGGGGCGGTGAAATCGGGCTCGCCGACGCTCATGCTGATGACGTCGATGCCGCTGCGCTTCATTTCGCCGGCGGCCTTGACCATTTCCATGACGCGGAAGGGTTCGATGGCGTGGACGCGCTGGGCGACCTGGAGGGCGCGCAGGGCCTGGGTGTCGGTGGGGGAAGTAATAGACATGCCGGAATCCGTAAAATCTGATCCGGCATCTTACCGTAGGGTGGACGGCTTTGCCGTCCGCGCGTTCAAGCAGTTGGTGAATAGTCGCGCGGCCTCAATGCACCGGGGAGTTGAACGCGCGGGCGGGAAGACCCGCCCACCCTACGAAATCACTGGTGCGCGTGGTGCGTCGCCGTCAGCCTGCGCATCAGCGGCAGCGCCGCCAGCGCAACCAGCGTGCAGCCGATCGCCGCGATGCCCAGCTTGTTGAACAGGTTCGTGTACACCGGCAGCGTCTGCAATGGATCGGTCATGCCCTGCGGCACCGCCGCCAGGTTCGCCACCACCCCGCCCAGGTACTGCGAGATGCCGACCGCGACGAAGTACGCCCCCATCATGAAGCCGCCCATGCGCGCCGGCACGTAGCGCGCGATCATGGCCAGGCCCAGGCCGCTCACCAGGAGCTCACCCAGCGAGTACAGGCCGTAGCCGGCGATCATGATCCACGACGAGGTCAGGCCGCCCACGGCGAAGGCGCCGGCCACGCCATAGGTGAAGAAGCCGGCCGCCACCACGGCGAAGCCGAGCGCGAACTTGGCGGCGATCGACAGGTCCTTGCCGCTGTTGCCGGCGCGGGTGTAGATCCAGGCCAGCACCGGGCTCAGGACCATGATCCAGATCGCGTTGAGCGCCTGGAACTGGGCCGGCGACCAGGTCCACAGGTGGGCGCCGAACACGGTGAACTCGAGGTCGACGTTACGCAGGGCGAACAGCGACAGCGAGGTCGACATCTGCTGGTAGAAGATGAAGAAGAACACGGTCTGCAAGGTCAGCACCAGGGCCGCGATCAGGCCGGCGCGCTCGTTCGGCTGGCTGCTGCGGATCAGGTGGATGAAGATGCCGAGCACGACGAAGCCGGCCACGTAGACGAAGGCGCGCGCCAGGTCGCGGTACTCGAGGATGACGGCCGAGGCGGCCACGGCCAGCACGCCGCCCGCCAGCACCGCCAGCAGGCGGTTCACCCGCAGCGGCTCGGCGTCCGGCGGCGAGCCGATGTGGCCGATGGTCTTGCGCAGCAGGCCGACCGTGAGCAGGCCGACCATCAGGCCGACGCTGCACACCGCGAAGGCCACGTGCCACCCGAGGTGATTGCCGTAGGTGGCGTTGACGTAGTCCTTGATCCAGGGCGTGGCCAGCATCGAGAAGGTGGAGCCGACGTTCACCGCCATGTAATAGATGGTGAAGGCGCTGTCGATCTTGGAATCGTCGCCCTCGTAGATCTTGCGCACCAGGTTGGCGGTGTTGGGCTTGAACAGGCCGTTGCCGACCACGATCACGCCGAGCGCGGAGAAGGTCATCCAGGTATTGGTGGTCGGCACCGCCATCAGGGCGTAGCCGAGGGTGAGGATGAGCGCGCCCAGGATCATGCAGCGCCGGGTGCCCAGCACCTTGTCGCCGATCCAGCCGCCGATGGCCGGGGCCACGTAGATCAGCGCCGCCGCCGCGCCCCATACCAGGTTGGCGCGGCTGTCCTCGAAACCGAGGCGCTGCACCATGAAATACACGATCAGCGCCTGCATCCCGTAGTAGCCGAAGCGTTCCCACAACTCGATCAGGGCCACCGTGAGGAAGGAGCGGGTCTGGCTCACGGGGTGGGCCGCTTGTGACGGCATGTCGTTCTTCATGTCTCTCCCTTGTAAGGACGGGCGGCGGAAATGCCGGCACGGATCGCGCGATGCTACGCCAGGCGCCGCCAAGACGCAATCTTGACAGGCGTTCGTGCCAATGCGATAACATGGCGTTTTGCCTGGCTCAAAAGGCCGGCATGTTTTGCGCGAGGTATATGTATGAAGCGTCTTCCCGTCCTGTGCTGCGCCGCCGTGGCGCTGGCCTGCAGCGGCGTAGCCAGCGCCGCTCCCGCGGCACCCACGCGCGCGGTCGCGGCGGCGATGCCGGTGGCCGACCACCAGCAATATGTCTACAGCCCGGCGGCGGCGGCCTTCATGTCGGCCACCAGCGCCATGCGTCCGGTCTCGGCCCAGGACCTGATCCCGCAGCTGGATGCGGCCGGCATCGAACGCGCCGCCGTGCTGTCGGTCGCCTACGTGTACGGACAGCCGGCGCGCTCGCTCGCGGAAGAGTATGCCCGGGTGCGCGCCGAGAACGACTGGGCCGCGCGCCAGGCCGCCGAGTACCCCGAGCGCCTGGTGGCGCTGTGCAGCGTCGATCCGCTCAGGGACTACGCGCTGGCCGAACTGGCGCGCTGCGCCGCCAGTCCGGAGTTCGGGCGCGGCATCAAGCTGCAGCCGGCTTCAGGCGGCGTCGAGCTGGACGACCCGCAGCAGCTCGAGCGCCTGCGCCGCGTGTTTCGCTCGGCCAATGCGCGCGGCATGGCGATCGTCCTGCAGCTGCACGAGACCGACGTGCGCGAGGCGCGCCTGCTGCTCGAGCAATTGCTGCCGCACGCCCCCGACGTGCCGATCCAGGTCGCGTACACCGGCGACCGGCCGGGTGCGCGCGACGCCTCGCCGCAACTGGCCGCGCTGGCGGTGCTGGCCGATGCCGCCGCACGCCAGGATCCGCGCATGCGCCACGTCTGGGTCGACGTGACCGCGTTTGCCCGACCCGGACTGTCGGCCGCCGACGCGCGCCGCCTGGTGCGGCGCCTGCGCCAGGTCGGCATGGAGCGGGTGCTGTACGGCTCCGATGCCGAGATCGGCATCGAGGTACGCCCGCGCGAGGCCTGGGCGGCCTTCCGCAGCCTACCGCTCACCGATGCCGAAGCGGCGCGGGTGGCGAACAATGTGATGTCCTACCTGCGCTAGGGTTTTTGCCCGTCACTATGTAATTTAATTACATTGCTACTTTTTCAGCGCGCGAATTTCTGTCATGCTCTCGGTTGCGTTCAACGACAACAACCGAGACCCATGACGAAAACCACGATCGCCCGGCTTCTGCTCTGCATGATGGCCAGTCCGCTTGCCTATGCCCAGAACGCCGAGCGCCAGCTGCAAGGCCATGCCCTCAACCGGAACACGCTGGAACTGGCCACCAGCGACGGCCGCTACCTGATCAAGCCCTATTCGGCCCATGTAGTCGAGACTACATTTATCCCGAACGGCCAGCAGCACGACCCGGCCTCGCATGCGGTGGTGCTGCCGCCCGCCGGCATCCAGGCCAGCCTGAAGGAAGACGCCGGCCGGATCGAGTTCGCCACGCCGGGCATCACGGTGCTGGTCGAGCGCAAGCCCTTCCGCATCAGCTACCTGTACAAGGGCAAGCCGCTGGTGGCGGAGAAGCGCGGCTACGCCAAGGGCGACAAGCTGGAAACCATCGAGTTCGCGCTGGACGAGGGCGAGGCCCTGTACGGCGCCGGCGCGCGCGCGGTCGGCATGAACCGCCGCGGCAACCGCTTCCAGCTGTACAACAAGGCCGACTACGGCTATGGCAAGACCTCGCAACTGCTCAACTACACGATTCCGGTCGCGCTGTCCTCGAAAAAATATGCGATCCATTTCGACAATCCGCAGGTGGGCTTCCTCGACTTCGACAGCCGCAAGGACGGCACCCTGCGCTACGAAGTGATCGGCGGGCGCAAGACCTACCAGGTGGTGGCCGGCGACAGCTGGGAAGACGTGATGGCCAACTACACCAGCCTGACCGGACGCCAGCCGCTGCCGCCGCGCTGGGCCTTCGGCAACTTCGCCAGCCGCTTCGGCTACAAGAGCGAGGCTGAAACCCGCGCCGTGGTCGAGAAGTTTGCCGCCGAGAAGATCCCTCTGGACGCCGTGGTGCTCGACCTGTACTGGTTCGGCAAGGAGGTCAAGGGCACGATGGGCAACCTGGCCTGGGATCGCGACACCTTCCCGACCGCCGAGAAGATGATGGCCGACTTTAAACGGAAGGGTGTCAGGACCATCGTCATCACCGAGCCTTTCGTCTTGACGACCTCGCAGCGCTGGCAGGAAGCGGTCCAGCAGAAGGTGCTGGCGCTTGATGCTTCCGGCAAGCCCGCCACCTACGACTTCTACTTCGGGAACACGGGCCTGATCGACCTGTACAGCCAGCCGGGCCGCGACTGGTTCTGGAACATCTACAAGGAGCTGAAAAACGGCGGCGTGGGCGGCTGGTGGGGCGACCTGGGCGAGCCGGAAGTGCATCCGTCCTGGGTGCGGCACGGTGGCGGAAAGACCGCCGACCAGGTCCACAACGTCTACGGCCACGACTGGGCGCGCCTGATCGCGGAAGGCTACCAGAAAGACTTCCCGAACGAGCGCCCCTTCATCCTGATGCGCGCCGGTTACTCGGGCTCGCAGCGCTTCGGCATGATCCCCTGGTCGGGCGACGTCAGCCGCGGCTGGGGCGGGCTGCAGTCGCAGATGGAGATCTCGCTGCAGATGGGCATGCAGGGCCTGGGCTACATGCACTCGGACCTGGGCGGCTTCGCCGGCCCGGTGCTGGACGACGAGCTGTACGTGCGCTGGCTGCAGTACGGCGTGTTCCAGCCGATCTTCCGTCCGCACGCCCAGTCCGAAGTGGCGCCGGAACCGGTGTTCCGCTCCGAGCGCACCAAGGTGCTGGCGCGCGAAGCGGTCTGGCTGCGCTATGCCATGCTGCCGTATAACTACACCCTCGGTTTCGAGAACAGCCAGACCGGCATGCCGCTGATGCGCCCGGTGCTGTTCGAGGAAGACGAGGCGACCGCGATGTCCTCGACCTACCTGTGGGGCCATGACTTCCTGGTGGCGCCGATCGTGGAGCCGGGCGCGACCCGCAAGGAAGTCCACTTCCCGGTCAAGGACAGCGTCTGGTTCGATTTCCACACCGGCGAGAAGCACCGCGGCGGCATCACCGAGGTGGTCAAGCCGGAAGAGGCGCATATCCCGGTGTACGTGCGGGCCGGCGCCTTCATCCCGATGGCGAAGGTGGTGCAGACCACGCGCGACTACTCGACCCGGAGCATCGACCTGCATTACTACCACGACGCCAGCGTGGCCAGCGGCGCGGGCCGGATGTACGACGACGACGGCGAAACGGCTGATGCCTACGCCAAGGGCAAGTACGAGATCGTGCGCTTCGCCAGCAGCTTTGCTGCCGGCAAGCTCGAGATCGGCCTGCAGACCGAGACCGGCAAGGCGCAGGTGCCCGCCGAGCGCGGCTTCGCGCTCAAGGTGCACAACGTCGAGAAGAAACCGCGCGCGGTAACGGTGGACGGGCGCGCCGTTGCCTTTAGCTGGAACAGCCGCCACAAGCTGCTGGAAGTGCCGCTGGCGGCGCGCAAGCAGCCCGCAAGCCAGGTGGCGATCACGCTGTAGGCGTTGAGGTGAAAAACGGATCGCCGGACCGGGCTCAGCGCGCCACGATCAGGCGCAGGCCCAGGCCCACGAAGATGGCGCCGGCGATCCGATCCAGCCACATGCCGGCGCGCGGCGTGCGGTTCAGCCACTGCCCGATCGCGCCCGAAAAATAGCCCAGCAGCCCGAACAGCACGGCCGCCTGCGCGGTAAACACCAGTCCCAGCCAGGCGATCTGCCAGTTCGCGTCGCCGCGCGCCGGCGCCACGAACTGCGGCAGGAAGGACAGGAAGAACAGCACCACCTTCGGGTTGATGGCATTGGCCAGCAGTCCCTTGAAGAACAGTTGGCGGGCCGACTCGTCCGGCACGCTGCCCGCCACGCGCGCGCCGCCACGGCTGCGCAGCGCCTGGACGCCCATCCAGATCAGGTACAGCCCGCCGGCGATCTTCAGCGCCGTGAAGGCGGCGGGCGAGGCCGCGATCAGGGCGCTGACGCCGATCACCGCCAGCAGGGTGTGGTTCAGGCAGCCGAGCGCGCAGCCCAGCCCGAAGGCGATGCCGCGCGCGCGTCCCTTGGCGATGCCGGCGCCCAGCACCATCATGTTGTCGGGGCCGGGCGAGAGCGTGATCAGGATGGCGGCGGTAAGAAAGCCGAAGAATTGTTCGGGCGTGAGCATGGCGCGCAGGGCTGTTTGTGAAACGGACCAGCATCATAGCGCAAGCGCGCGCAAGCTTTGCACCCCGATAAGGTTCAAGCCTTCGGCTGCACCACGGCGGCCATGTCGAGCTCGACCCAGGTCGGCGCATGGTCGCTCGGTTTTTCCTTGGCGCGCTGGAACTTGTCGACACCCGCGGCGCGCAGCGCCGGCGCCAGCGCGGGGCTGAGCAGGAGGTGGTCGATGCGGATGCCGGCGTCGCGCCCGAAGGCATTGCGGAAGTAATCCCAGAAGGTGTAGATGACCTGGTCCGGATACAGCGCGCGCAGCGCATCTAGCCAGCCCTGCGCCATCAGGCGCTCGAAGGCGGCGCGCGATTCGGGCCGGAACAGGGCGTCGTCGACCCAGCGCTCCGGCTTGTAGACGTCCAGCTCGGTCGGAATCACGTTGAAGTCGCCGCACATCACGACCGGCACCCCGGCCTCCAGCAGTTCGGCGCCGCGCGCAATCAGCCGTTCAAACCAGGCCAGCTTGTAGTCGAACTTCGGCCCCGGCGCCGGATTCCCGTTCGGCAGGTACAGTCCGCACACGAGCAGGCCCTGGTACACCGCTTCGATGTAGCGGCTCTGTTCGTCCGTCGGGTCGCCCGGCAGGCCGCGCTGCAACTCCTGGGCCGGGCCGTCGCGGGTCAGGATGGCGACGCCGTTCCAGCTCTTCTGGCCGTGCCAGATCGCGTGGTAGCCGGCTTCCCGGATCGCCGCTTCAGGAAATTTCTCCTGCGGCGCCTTCAGCTCCTGCAGGCAGACCACGTCGGGCCGGCGCTCCGCGAGATAGTCGAGCAGGGCGCCGATCCTGGCGCCGATTCCGTTGACGTTGTAGGTTACGACCAGCATCTTGCCTCCAAAAGCTTGCACAATTGCTTGCAACTCTAGCATGCCGGAGCGTCAACATGGATGTAGACGCTGTCCGGTGCTTATAGTCGAGAACGCATGTTCTTATGGCGAATTGATCGTTCGGCCACGCAAGATCATGCCGTATACTCCTGCGATTGCATTGTTGTAGTCTGGAGAAGAACATGTTCACCCGCCGTCACATCCTCATAGGCGCAGCCGCCCTGTCCGCCACCATGTTTGCGTCCGCCGCCCAGGCCGACCAGCTCGCGGACATCAAGAAAAAAGGCGAGATCGTGTTCGGCGTGCTCGGCACCGACGAGCCGAACAGCTTCATCGACCCCAAGACCCGCCAGCTGGTCGGTTACGAGATCGACATCGCCACCGCGGTGGCGAAGAAGATCGGCGTCACGCCGCGCTTCAAGCAGATGTCGGTGTCGAGCCGTATCCCCGAGCTGCAGCAGGGCCACGTCGACGTGCTGGCCGCCACGCTCACCCACAACAAGGAACGCGAATCGCAGGTGGACTTCGCGCTGACCCACTTCGTCACCGGCTCGAAGGTCATGGTGCGCGCGGGGAGCGGCATCACCGCGCTGCCCCAGCTGGCCGGCAAGAAGGTCGTCACGGTGCGCGGCGGGACCCAGGAGACCAACATCCGCAAGGCCGTGCCGAACGTCGAGGTGGTCACCTTCGACAACACCCAGCAGGCCTTCCAGGCCCTGCGCCAGGGCAAGGGCGTGGCCTACGTCAACGACGAATCCTCGCTGCTGGCCGACTACGGCAAGCTGGGCGCGGCCGCCAAGGGCTTCACCATCCTGCCCACCAGCATCGGCGTCGAATCGATCGCGCTCGGCCTGCGCAAGGGCGAGAAGAACCTGAAGGCGGCGGTCGACGAGACCCTGCGCGGCCTGGAAGCGAGCGGCGAAGCCGAGAAGCTGTTCAACAAATGGTATGGCCCGGGCACCCGTCCCAACATCGCCAAGCGCAGCTTCAAGATCAGCACCGACAAGATCTAAGTTCGCGCCTTGCAGTTTTTCGATCCCAGCATCCTGCAATCCGGCCAGTACCATGACTGGCTGGTGCAGGGTCTCATCCTGTCGCTCCAGCTGACCGCCAGCAGTTTCGTCATCGCCCTGCCGTTCGGCGCAGTGCTGGCGGTGATGCGCACGTCCAGCTTCGCGCTGGCGCGCGCAATCGCTTCGACAATTGTCGAAGCGATTCGCAATGTGCCGCTGCTGGCGCACCTGCTGTTCTGGTATTTCGCCTTCCCCGAGCTGCTGCCCGAGAACGCGCGCGAATTCCTGTACGCGCACAACCCGGAAGCGGTGTGCGCCGTGATCGCGCTGTCGCTGTACAGCGGGGTGCACATGGCCGAAGACATCCGCAGCGGCATCCGCGCCGTGCCGCCCAGCCAGCTGGAGGCGGCGCGCTCGCTGGGCCTGGGGCGCCTGGCCAGCGTGCGCCTGGTGCTGCTGCCGCAGGCCTTGCGCGCGGCGACCCCGCCGCTGCTGTCGCAGACCGTCAACCTGTGGAAGGACACCAGCGTGGCCACCGTCATCGGCGCCGCCGAACTGATGTACCAGGCCGCGCGTGTGGAAACCGCAAGTTTTCGCAGCCTGGAAGCGTTCACCTTCGCGACCCTGGCGTATTTGAGCGTGTCGCTCCTGATTTCGTTTGCCGCCTGGCTGTTCCAGCGGCGCTATCCGGTCCGTCCGGCATGAGGTCCCGATGCTGGCTTCGATCCTTGAATTAATCGACACCTACTGGCTGTACTTCCTGGTCGGCCAGTATCCGGAAGGGCCCCTCGGCGGCCTGGCGCTGACCGTGCTGCTGTCGCTCGGGGCGCTGCTGCTGGCGATGCCGCTCGGCCTGCTGCTGGGCGTGGCGCGCGTGAGCAGCCGCCCCGCCATCCGCTGGCCGGTAGCGGGTATCGTGCAGCTGGTGCGCGCCGTGCCGCTGCTGCTGGTGGTGTTCTGGGTCTACTTCTTCCTGCCGGCGGTTACCGGCGTCAAGACCGGGCAGGCGACCACCATGCTGATGGTGCTGGTGCTGTTCGACGGCATCTACCTGGCCGAGATCGTGGCCGCCGGCATCCGCGCGCTGCCCAAGGGGCAGCTGGAAAGCGCCCGCTCGCTGGGCCTGTCCTATTCACAGGCGCTGCGCCTGGTGGTGCTGCCGCAGACCTTGCGCAACGGCCTGCCCTCGATCGTCAGCCAGCTGGTCTCGACCATCAAGGCGACTTCGCTCGGCTATATCATCGGCTTGTCGGAAGTGTCCTTCATCGCCACCCAGGTCAACACCCTGGTGTTCACGCAGGCGGTCGAGGTCTATCTGATCCTGGCGCTGACCTATTTCATCCTCTGTTTCGGCCTGTCCCGCCTGGCCTTCCTGCTCGAGCGCCGCTTATCCAGCAAGCGCGCCGTGCAGCTTCCATAAAAAGGGTGTGAACGATGATCGTTCTCGATAAAGTCAACAAGTGGTACGGCCACGGCGCGACCCGTTATCATGCGCTGGTCGACATCAGCGAAACCGTGGAAAAGAACGAGGTCGTGGTCGTGTGCGGCCCGTCCGGTTCCGGCAAGTCGACCCTGATCCGCACCCTCAACCGCCTCGAAGAAATCGATGGCGGCAGCATCGCCATCGATGGCCGCGACATCCACGCCAGGGGCCTGGATGTCAACCTGCTGCGCGCCGGGATCGGCTTCGTGTTCCAGCACTTTAATCTGTTCCCGCACCTGACGGTGCTGGAAAACTGCACCCTGGCGCCGGTGAACCTGAAACGCGCCTCGCCAAAGGAGGCGCGCGAGTACGCCATGGAGCTCCTGGAGCAGGTCGGCCTGGCGCACAAGGTCGATGCCTATCCGAACGCGCTCTCGGGCGGCCAGCAGCAGCGCGTGGCGATCGCGCGCGCCCTGGCGATGCGCCCGCCGATCATGCTGTTCGACGAACCGACCAGCGCGCTCGACCCGGAAATGGTGGGCGAGGTGCTGGGGGTGATGCGCTCGCTGGCGGGGCAGGGCATGACCATGCTCTGCGTAACCCACGAAATGGGCTTTGCGCGCGAGGTCGCGGACCGCGTGATCTTCATGAGCGAAGGGCGGATCCTCGAGCGGGCCACGCCCGAGGAGTTCTTCACCAACCCGCAGCACCCGCGCGCCCGGCAGTTCCTGGCGGACCGCCGGCGCGATTGACACTATTGCGGGTCCGGCGCGTCCGCGGGCGCGGGCGGGTAGGTGATGTGCTTGCCCTCGACCTGCGCGAATGGCGTGAGCGTATGCGGCCTGGTCTTGCCCTTGCCGATGATGTGCTCGGCCGGTATCCCGCGCACCGCCAGCGCGTCGGCCACCATCGAGCGGTGGCAGCGCCACGGCACAGCTTCCGCGCACATCAGCGCGCAGCGGGTCGATTGCGCCATGCGGGCGACAAGGTCGACGTGGGTGTTGAATTCCTCGGTCTGCATGTGGTCGGCGTAGCCGCGAAACGATGCATTGCGCCAGGCCCCGTTCGGCGTGTCCTTGCGCGCCTTGCGCAGGCCGCCCAGTTCGCGGATGTATTCGTAGCCGATGCCGGCCTGGGCGAGCGCGGCCGGCAACTGATCCTGCCCGAACTGCGGATTGTGGCGCGACTTGGGCACGGTCCTGATGTCGAGCACGCGTTCGATGCCGTGCTCGCGCAGCAGGGCCAGGAATTCTTCGATCGGGCGGTTCGAGTGACCGATGGTGTAGACCGGTTCCATGCCTGTTTACCTCGTCGCGTGTCGGGCATCCATTGTCGCGCAGCGCACGGATGGGCGGCGCATGCCTGGGCTCGGGGTGCCGCCGTAGGCGGATGGACCGGCCTTCGGCTGTGGCCGGGGAGGAACCAAGCGCTTCGACCCCGGTCATATCGTGTGTGCCGCCAACCCTCGTAACGCCATGGAGCGGCAGAGCGCGTTTGTATCCTGCTGAACCCCGTGGAGGCAATATGACGCATACCCCGCTGTTCCCGACGCCGCGCGCACGGTCTGCATTCCTGTCGTTCCTTCTCCTCGTCGCGGCGCTGCTCGTCTGCGGGCTGGCGCCGCCGCAAGCGGCCCGCGCGCAGCAGGATGCCGGGCCAGCGAACCGGAGCCCGTTCCCGCGTCCTTCCGAGGCGCTCCTGCGCGAGCTCGAAGGCGTCTACAAGGACCTGCATGCCAACCCCGAGCTGGCGAACCAGGAACTCCGGACCGCGAAGATCGCGGCCGACTGGCTGCGCAAGCAGGGCTTCGAGGTCACCGAGAAGGTCGGCGGCACCGGCGTGGTCGGTGTCCTGCGCAACGGCCAGGGCGCGACCGTGCTGCTGCGCGCCGACATGGACGCGCTCGACATGAAGGAAGATACCGGACTTCCCTATGCCAGCAAGAAGCAGATGAGGGAGCCAAACGGGGCGTCGACCTTCGTCGCCCATTCGTGCGGGCACGACATGCATGTGACCTGGCTGATGGGCGTGACGCGCATGCTTGCCGAGAATCGCAAGAACTGGAAAGGCACCGTGCTGGCGGTGTTCCAGCCGGCCGAGGAAATCGGCTCGGGCGCCCGGGCGATGATCGACGACGGCATGCTCAAGCGCTTCCCGAAGCCGGACGTGGTGATGGGACAGCACGTGTTGCCCCTGCGTGCCGGCCAGATCGGTACGCGCGTGGGCCTGATGCTGTCGATGTCCGACAGCCTGGATGTCACCCTGTTCGGACGCGGCGGGCACGGTTCGCCTCCGGAAAAGACGATCGACCCGGTGGTGATGGCCGCCGCCTCCGTCATGCGCCTGCAGACCATCGTCTCGCGCGAGATCGGCATCACGCAGGGCGCGGTCGTCAGCGTCGGCGCGGTGCAGGCCGGCAGCAGCGGCAACATCATTCCGAGCGAGGCGACGCTGCGGCTGAACATCCGCACCTTCGACGAGGGCGTGCGCAAGACCGTGCTCGGTTCGATCAGGCGGATCCTCGACGCCGAAGCGACCGCCTCGAATGCGCCGAAGCCGCCTGCCATCAAGGAGGGGACGCGTTTTCCTGCGACCTACAACGACGAGCAGGCGACCCCGAAGGTGGTGGCGGCGCTGAAGGCGCGCCTGGGCGACGACCAGGTGACCCAGATCGTTCCTGCCTCCGCGAGCGAGGACTTCAGCTGGTTCGCGCGGGCCTGGAATGTGCCGGCTGTCTATTGGGCAGTGGGTGGAACTGCCCCCAAGCTGTATGACCGGCTCCAGAGCGAGTGACGGGCCAACGAAATCCCCTCCAACCACTCGCCGCAGTTTGCGCCCGTGATCACGCCGACGCTGGACCGCGGCATCGAGGCGATGCTCGCCGCGGCAAGCCCCTGGCTGGCTCCGTGACGCGCGGGCAGCCGGGCGCCGGCAGCCAGGCATGCTGCGTGAACGAAGATCCATCCTCAGGGGCAGAGCGCGGATAGGCTAGCGTATCCTGGTTCGACCATGGCGCCATCAGGAGCCCCGGGATGAGACGCCGGGTACTTCCGAGGCGTCATACCCGGTACAATGCGCCCCCGACTGCCCCACATGGAACACCAGCATGGAAAACATCGACCAGCGTTACCTCGTCCAGCAAAACAAGCGCACCGACGAGGGCAAGAAGCCACCCGTATTTGCCAGGGTCATGCGCAGCAAGGAAGGCAAGTTCGAAGGAGTGTCCTTTATCCGGAACAAGGAAAAAGCGACCGTGATGACGGTCGCCGAAGCCGACGAGGTGATCCGTTGGGCGAAGCAAAAGAAGGGCAATGCCCAGGAATACGACACCAGGATCATTTGCGTCGGCCAATAAGCTTGGCGCTGTTCGCGCCAGGTGTAGAAATTGAACTGTCGAGCAGAGTGGATGTCCAACCTGGACTGAATCGCCAGGAGGATCGATGCGGCCGACAAGTTTCACCCGATTGCTGCGCAGCTTGCCCTCGCTTACCCGGCAGCAGCGAGCGCAGCTTGCCACGGCGTTACAGCCGGCAATCGGGCTCGACAGCGTTTGCGCGGCGATCGACGGCGCGCGGCCGGCACCCTTGTGCTGTCCCGACTGCGGGAGCTCCCGTCACTATCGCCACGGCCTCAACCGCGGCCTGCAGCGCTACCGTTGCCGCGCCTGCGGACGCACCTTTAGCGCCCTGAGCGGCACACCGCTGGCACGCCTGCGCCACCGCGGCAAATGGCTCGACTTCCTCAAACACATGCTGGATTCGCGCAGCGTGCGGGTCGCGGCCAAGCTGCTTGGCGTGCACCATACGACTAGTTTTCGCTGGCGCCACCGTTTTCTCGACGGCGCAAAACACGACCAGCCGGAACGCCTGGCCGGCATCGCCGAGGCCGATGAGATGTTTCTATTGGAATCGCAAAAGGGATCGCGCAAGCTCGACCGGCCGGCACGCAAGCGCGGCGGTGTCGCCCATAGCCGTGGCATCAGCCAGGATCACGACTGCATCCTGGTCGCGCGCGACCGTGCCGGCCAGACCTGCTCCTTCGTCACGGGTCGGGCTGCCGTAACAGTCAAGCAATTGCACCGGCACCTGCTCCCTGTGCTCGATCCGGATGTGCTCCTCGTGACCGACGGCCATCGCGCCTACCGGACCTTTGCCCGCCAGGCGCGCATCGCGCACGCCTACGTCAACTTGCGCCTAAGCGAGCGGGTGCGGGGTGCAGTGCACGTTCAACACGTCAACGCCTACCACCAGCGCCTGCGCAGCTGGCTGGCGCGTTTTCACGGCGTGGCCTCGCGCTACCTGCCCAATTACCTCGGCTGGCGCTGGGCGCTCGACGGGGAACGGATCGCTTCGCCGGAGCGCTTCCTGAGAGCGGTGATCGGGATCTTCCACACATAATGAGAACAGCGCCATAAGCTTCCAGGCCGGCAGATCTCAGAACTGCTCGTCCGGCCGCAGGTAACGCCACTGCCCCGGCGGCAGGTCGCCCAGTTTCACCTTGCCGATGCGTACCCGCTTCAGGCCGATCACCTTCAGCCCGACCATGTCGCACATGCGGCGGATCTGGCGCTTGCGGCCTTCCTTCAGGGTGAAGCTGAGCTGGTCCTCGTTCTGCCAGCGCACCTTGGCCGGCAGCAGCGGCTTGCCGTCCATCCACAGGCCATGGTTGAGCTTCTTGAGGTCGGCGTCCGGCAGCGTGCCCGGCTTGGTGTATTGCACCCGCACCAGGTATTCCTTGTCGACCGAGCTGTTTTCGCCAATGAGCTGCTTGGCGATGCGGCCGTCCTGGGTCAGCACCAGCAAGCCCACCGAGTCGATGTCCAGGCGTCCGGCCGGGACCAGGCTGCGCAGCTGGGTCGGGTGGAACTGCTCGGGCGAAGGGTCGTCCGGCCAGCGGTTCTCCGGCTTGACCAGGGTCACGGCCGGCTTGTAGCCGTCTTCGGCCTGGCCGCTGACGTAGCCGACCGGCTTGTGGATCAGGATGGTCACGCGCTTGGACTGCTCGGCCGCGGCCTGGCGTTCGACGGTGATCTTCTGGTGCGGCAGCACCTTGCTGCCCAGCTCCGACACCACCTTGCCATCCACGCGCACCCAGCCCTTGGCGATCCATTCATCGGCTTCGCGGCGTGAGGAGAGGCCGAGTTCGGACATACGTTTGGAGAGGCGGACAGGTTCGGTCATCGGAATACAGGGAAAAAGAGGGTTGAATCTGGAATGCTAGATCTTCAGGGCGTCGAGCAGGTCGGTCTCGAGCTGCACCTGGCTGCGCGGGTTGTTCAGGGCCGCGCCGTCGATCAGGAAGACGTCCTCGACGCGCTCGCCCAGGGTCATGATCTTGGCGGTGTGCAGGTTGATACGGTAGCGGGTCAGCACATTGGCGATCGCATACAGCAGGCCCGGACGGTCGTTGGCGGCCACCGACAGCACGTGGAACTGTCCGCGCTCGTCGGGGCGAAGGTCCACGGTCGGCGTGACCGGGAAGGTGCGCGACAGGCGCGACAGGCGGCCGCGCGTCGGCGGCGGCAGGGCTTCCTGGGCCAGCAACAGGGCGCACAGTTCGTGCTCGATCAGGCTGATGATGTCGCGGTAGCTGCCGGCGAAACTCTCCTCGGTGACGAGGAAGGAGTCGAGCGCATAGCCGTGGCGGGTGGTGTGGATCTTGGCGTCGAGGATGCTGAAGTTCTTGCGCTCGAAATAGCTGCAGATGCGCGCGAACAGGTCCGGCTGGTCCTTCACGTATACCGCCACCTGCAGGCCTTCGCCGATCGGCGCCAGGCGCGCCTTCACCACCGGTTTGCCGCTGTCGACCTTGTCGTGCAGGGCGCGCGTCTGCCAGGCGATGTCGGAGGCGTCGTGGCGCAGGAAGTAGACCACGTCGAGCTGCTTCCAGAGCGCCTCGTGGGCGCTGGCGGACAGGCCGAACAGGCGCAGGGTGGCCAGCGCTTCCTTCTGGCGCGCGCGCAGTTCGCGGTCGGCGCTGTGCGGCTCGCCGCCCAGCACGCGCAGGGTCACCTTGTACAGGTCCTCGAGCAGCTTGGCCTTCCAGGCATTCCAGACTTTCGGGCTGGTGCCGCGGATGTCGGCCACCGTGAGCAGGTAGAGCGCGGTCAGGTGGCGCTCGTCCTTCACCAGGTTGGCGAAGGACTGGATCACGTCCGGGTCGGACAGGTCCTGCTTCTGGGCCACGGTCGACATGGTCAGGTGCTGCTGCACCAGGAACACGACCAGCCCGGTGTCTTCCTCGGACAGGCCATGGCCGCGGCAGAATTCGGCCGCGTCCTGCATGCCCAGCTCCGAATGGTCGCCGCCGCGGCCCTTGGCGATGTCGTGGAACAGGGCGGCCACGTAGAGCAGCCAGCGGTCGCGGAAATTGGCGATCAGCTGGCTGCAGAAGGGGTATTCGTGGGCGTGCTCGGGCATCGTGAAGCGGCGCAGGTTGCGCACCACCATCATGATGTGCTGGTCCACCGTGTAGACGTGGAACAGGTCGTGCTGCATCTGGCCGATGATGCTGCGGAAGGCCGGCAGGTAGCGTCCCAGTACGCCCATGTCGTTCATGCGCCGCAGCGCGTGCAGCAGCCCCACCGGGGCCTTCAGGATGCGCAGGAACAGGGCCTTGTTGCCGGGATCGGCGCGGAATGCCTCGTCGATCACGTTGCGCGCATGCCAAAGGGCGCGGATGGTGCGCGCCGTCATGCCCTTGATGTCGGGCCGTTCGGTCATGACCACGAACACGCCCAGTACGGTCCAGGGATGGCGCTCGAAGGTATCGGCCTGCGCGATGTCGATGAAGCCGTTGACCTCGTCGAAATGCGCCTTGAAGTCGCCGCCGAGCGGCACCCGGGCCGCCGGGCGCGGGAACAGCTGCGCCTCGATGTTCTGCAGCATGATGGTGTTCATCTGGGTCACCACCTTGGCCGCCCAGTAATAGCGCTGCATCAGCAATTCGCTGGCGCGGCGTCCCTTGGCATTCTCCAGGCCGAAGGTCTTGGCGATCGCGGTCTGGACGTCGAACACCAGGCGGTCTTCGCGCCGTCCGGTGTGCAGGTGCAGGCGCACGCGGATGTCCTTGAAGGCGTACTCCTTTTCCATCAGCTGGCGCGCCTCGGCGCGGGTGATCAGCTTGGCGCGCGCCATCTGGCTCCAGGATTCGGCCAGGCCGGCGGCCTTGGCCACCCACATGATCACCTGCAGGTCGCGCAGCGCGCCCGGGCTTTCCTTGACGTTGGGCTCGAGGGCGAAGGCGGTGTATTCGTACTTGGCGTGGCGCAGCCGCATCTCGGCGGTCTTGGCCTGGAAAAAGGCCTGCGGATCGAGGGCGGCGCGGTGGCGCCGGCGCAGCTCGTCGAACAGGGCTTCGTCGCCGGCCACCAGGCGCGCTTCCAGCAGGCTGGTCTGCACCGTGATGTCGGCGCGCGACTCGACCAGGCATTCGTCCACGGTGCGGATGCTGTGGCCGATTTCCAGGCCCAGGTCCCAGAACAGCTGCACCAGGCTTTCCAGCCTGGCCTGGGTGAGGGCGTCGGCCGGCTGCCCGAGCAGGATCAGGAGGTCGACGTCGGAATAGGGGAAGAGTTCGCCGCGGCCGTAGCCGCCCACGCCCACCAGCGCCGTGTTGGCGGGCAGGCCGGCCGCGTGCCAGGCATCGGTGAGGATGCCGTCGACGCAGTTGCGCAGGCCGCGCAGCAGCTTTTCCGGCTTGCCGTCCTGGTGGAAGGCGTCGATCAGGGCCTGGCGCTCGGATTTCAGTCGGGCCTTCAGCCGTTGGCGCAGCTCGCCGAGCGAGCTGTCGAGGAGCGCGGGCTGGCCCATAGGGTGTCCCTCGCTCAGGCCGGAACGGCGGTGCCCTGGTTCAGCAGCGGCAGCACGATCGCGGGCGGCGGTGGGCTGCCGGCCGACATGGTCAGCACTTCGACGCCGGTCTCGGTGACCAGGACGGTGTGCTCCCACTGGGCCGACAGGCTGCGGTCCCTGGTCTTGATGGTCCAGCCGTCCGGCATCTCGCGGATCTCGCGGCGGCCGGCATTGATCATCGGCTCGATGGTGAAGATCATGCCGGGGACCAGTTCTTCGCCGGTGCCGGGACGGCCGTAGTGCAGCACC
Organism: Massilia varians; assembly: GCF_027923905.1. NCBI lineage: Bacteria > Pseudomonadati > Pseudomonadota > Betaproteobacteria > Burkholderiales > Oxalobacteraceae > Massilia > Massilia varians. The sequence goes on along the minus strand of NZ_AP026966.1, from coordinate 3,528,437 downwards.
TGCGGCTCTTCGTGGAACACGCGGCCGACGCCGTGGCCGCAGAACTCGCGCACCACGCTGTAGCCGTGCTTCTCGGCGTGCTGCTGGATCGCGAAGCCGATGTCGCCCAGGCGGTTGCCCGGCTTGACCTTGGCGATGCCCAGCCACATGCATTCGAAGGTGACTTCCGACAGGCGCTTGGCCAGGATCGAGGCTTCGCCGACCAGGAACATGCGGCTGTTGTCGCCGTGGAAACCTTCCTTGGTGATCGGGGTGATGTCGATGTTCAGCGCGTCGCCGCTCTTGAGCACGCGATCGCCCGGGATGCCGTGGCAGATGACGTCGTTGACCGAGGCGCAGATCGAGCCGGGGAAGGGCGGGTAGCCCGGCGGCGCGTAGTTCAGGGTGGCCGGGACGGTGCCCTGCACGTTGATCATGTAGTCCTTGGCCAGGCGGTCCAGTTCGCCGGTGGTGACGCCGGGCTTGACGAAGGGCGTGATGTAGTCGAGCACTTCCGAACCGAGCCGGCAGGCGACGCGCATGCCTTCGATTTCTTCCGAGGTCTTGGGGATGGAGGCCATTTTCTGTTCCTGCGAATGTAAGTTATTACGCCATTATAAGGGTTTCGTAGGGTAGGCGGCTATGCCGCCCACGCGGCGAGAGTTGCGCGTAGATCCGTCGCGAATGTGCTGGCGATGGTCGAACGCGTGGGCGGGAGACCCGCCCACGCTACGGTAAACCGATTTACTCCTGTGTCTACGCTTGAAAAGCGGACCAAATCCCGCTAGAATCTCGGGTTGCTCGTATTCGCATCGAGCAATGTTGTAAAAATCATCTTTTAAATGAAATCGCGAACGTGGCCGCCAAAGGGTGCCTGCTAGGTGACTGGCTACGTTCAAGACCCAACCCTGGAGAATTACATGTCCGTTACTATGCGTGAAATGCTGGAAGCCGGTATCCACTTCGGCCACCAGACCCGTTTCTGGAACCCGAAAATGGCACCGTTCATCTTCGGTCATCGCAACAAGATCCACATCATCAACCTGGAAAAGACCATGGCGATGTACCAGGATGCGATGAAGACCATCAAGCAGATCTCGGCCAACCGCGGCACCATCCTGATGGTCGGCACCAAGCGCCAGGCCCGCGACATCATCGCCGCTGAAGCGCAACGCGCCGGCGTGCCTTACGTCGACCAGCGCTGGCTGGGCGGCATGCTGACCAACTTCAAGACCATCAAGACCTCGATCAAGCGCCTGAAGGACATGGAAGCCCTGGTCGAGTCGGGTGAAGTCGAGAAGCTGTCGAAGAAAGAAGCGCTGATGTTCTCGCGCGAAATGGTCAAGCTGCAGAAGTCGATCGGCGGCATCAAGGAGCTGGGCGGCGTGCCTGACGCGATCTTCGTCGTCGACGTCGGCTACCACAAGGGCGCGATCACCGAAGCCGGCAAGCTGGGCATCCCGGTCATCGGCGTGGTCGATACCAACCACTCGCCGGAAGGCGTCACCCACGTGATCCCGGGTAACGACGACTCGTCGAAGGCGATCACCCTGTACGCACGCGGCGTCGCCGATGCGATCCTGGAAGGCCGCGCCAACGCCACCAACGAAGTCGTCGAGATGGTCAAGGCCGCTGGCGACGACTTCGTCGAAGTGTCCGAGCAGGCATAATGCAGGGCAGGTGAGACCTGCCTGAGTATGGAAGGGGCGCCGAGCCATAGCACGAGCGCCCCTTTTTTTAAGCGCGACGCTTAGCAATAAATTATCGTCCGGATGTCCGTGGGACATGCGGGCCTCTACATCAAATATTTGGGAGAATTCAACATGGCAGCTATTACCGCAGCGATGGTTGGTGAACTGCGCGCGAAGACCGACGCGCCGATGATGGAATGCAAGAAGGCACTGACCGAAGCCGAAGGCGACATGGCGCGTGCCGAAGAGATCCTGCGCGTCAAGCTGGGCGGCAAGGCATCGAAGGCAGCATCGCGTATCACCGCCGAAGGCGTGGTCGCCGCTTACATCTCCGGCAACATCGGCGCGCTGGTTGAAATCAACAGCGAAACCGACTTCGTCGCCAAGAACGATGACTTCCTGGCCATGGCCAACCTGGCAGCCAAGCTGGTCGCCGAGCAGAACCCGGCCGACGTCGCCGCCCTGGCAGCCCTGCCGCACGAAGGCAAGACCTTCGATGACGTGCGTACGGCACTGATCGGTAAAATCGGCGAGAATATGACCGTTCGCCGCTTCCAGCGCTTCGAAACCAGCGCCAAGCTGGCGTCGTACCTGCACGGCGCCCGCATCGGCGTCATGGTCGAGTTCGAGGGCGACGACCAGGTCGGCAAGGACGTGGCCATGCACATCGCTGCAATGAAGCCGGTCTCGCTGTCGGCAGAGCAAGTGCCTGCTGAACTGATCGAGAAAGAGCGTTCGGTTGCCCAGCTGAAAGCCCAGGAAGACGCCGACAAGGCCGTCGCCGAAGGCAAGCAGCCGCAGTCGGCCGAGATCGTCGCCAAGCGTATCGACGGTTCGGTGCAGAAGTACCTGAAGGAAGTCTCGCTGCTGAACCAGGCATTCGTGAAGAACGACAAGCAGTCGATCGAGCAATACCTGAAAGCCTCGAACGCCAGCGTGAAGGCATTCACGATGTACGTCGTCGGCGAAGGCATCGAGAAGAAGGTGGACGACTTCGCAGCAGAAGTCGCAGCACAGATGGCTGCCAACAAGCAGTAATCAAACAAAGCGGGCCGTAAGGCCCGTTTTTGTAGGGTGCTGCCGCATGCGTCGGTAGGTGCGCGCGGCAGTCCCTCACAGCCATCTGTCGTTGCAGATGAGAGCGTCGGCAGGTCGCCGGCGCTCGGACCCGAATTCGAAACACAACATAGGAGCCGCTTCATCATGACAAAACCAGCCTACCAACGAGTCCTCCTCAAACTGTCTGGCGAAGCGCTGATGGGTGACGACCAGTTCGGCATCAACCGCGCCACCATCGACCGTATGGTCGCCGACGTGGCGGAAGTGGCGAAGCTGGGCGTGCAGGTGGCGGTCGTGATCGGCGGCGGCAACATCTTCCGCGGCGTCGCTCCCGGCGCCCAGGGCATGGACCGCGCCACCGCGGATTACATGGGCATGCTCGCCACCGTCATGAACGCCCTGGCCCTGGCCGATTCGATGCGCCACGTGGGCATCACCGCGCGCGTGATGTCGGCGATCAGCATCGAGCAGGTGGTCGAGCCCTACGTGCGTCCGAAGGCCCTGCAGTACCTGGAAGAGGGCAAGGTCGTCGTGTTCGCCGCCGGCACCGGCAACCCCTTCTTCACCACCGACACCGCGGCCGCCCTGCGCGGCGCCGAGATCTCGGCCGAGATCGTGCTCAAGGCCACCAAGGTCGACGGCGTCTACACCGCCGATCCGAAGAAGGACCCGAACGCCACCCGCTACAATTCGATCTCCTTCGACGAGGCGATCGCCAAGAACCTGCAGGTGATGGACGCCACCGCGTTCGCACTGTGCCGCGACCAGAAGCTGCCCATCAAGGTCTTCTCCATCGTCAAGCCCGGCGCCATGAAAGCCGTGATCATGGGCGAAGACGAGGGTACACTGGTACACGTTTGAATTTCGTTTCAAAAATTAAAATATAGGAGTGCAGCATGTCCTTAGCTGACGTCAAGAAGAACGCGCAGGAGCGCATGACCAAGTCCATCGAGACCCTGCGGGCCAACCTGGCCAAGGTCCGCACCGGCCGCGCCCACGCCGGCATCCTCGATTCCGTGATGGTCGAATACTACGGTTCGCCGGTCCCGCTGTCGCAGGTGGCCAACCTGACCCTGATCGACGCCCGCACCATCGGCGTCGCGCCTTTCGAAAAGAAGATGGCGAGCACCATCGAGAAGGCGATCCGCGACTCCGACCTGGGCCTGAACCCGTCGTCGCAGGGCGACATGATCCGCGTGCCGACCCCGCCGCTGACCGAAGAGCGCCGCAAGGAAATGGTCAAGCTGACCAAGTCGGAAGGCGAAGACGCCAAGATCGCCGTGCGCAACATCCGCCGCGACGCCAACGAAGCCGTCAAGAAAATGGTCAAAGACAAGACCGCGTCGGAAGACGACGAGCGCCGTTCGAACGACGACATCCAGAAGCTGACCGACAAGTTCGTCGCCGAGATCGACAAGCTGCTGGCCGACAAAGAAAAAGACATCATGACGGTGTGATACTGGGCGCCGCGGGTGATCCTCACTCGCGCCCAGGCGGACCGGCCCCGGCTCTCATGCCGCGGCCGGTCCGACTCCCTTTAAGACCCAGCTGGAAGCAAAGATGTTCAAAAGTTCGACCACTGCCATTCCCGAAGCGCCGAAGGTGCCGCGCCACATCGCCATCATTATGGATGGCAATGGACGCTGGGCTACCAAACGCTTGCTGCCGCGCGTGGCCGGTCACGTCAAGGGCGTGGAGGCGGTGCGCGGCGTCGTCGAACACTGCGTCGAACGCGGCGTGGAATACCTGACGCTGTTCGCCTTTTCGTCGGAAAACTGGCGCCGTCCGGCCGAGGAAGTCTCGCTCCTGATGCGCCTGTTCGTCACCGCGCTCGAGCGCGAAGTGGCGAAGATGCACGCCAATAACATCCGCCTCAAGGTGGTCGGCGACCTGAGCCGCTTCGACGCCAAGCTGCAGGACATGATCACCGCGGCGGAACGCCGCACCGCCAACAACACCCGCCTCACGGTCAGCGTGTGCGCCAATTATGGCGGCCGCTGGGATATCATGCAGGCAACGGGCAAGATGGTGGCGGCTAACCCCGGTGTGACCGAATTCACCGAAGAGATGCTGGCGCCGCACCTGGCCATGGCCTATGCGCCCGAGCCCGACCTGTTCATCCGTACCGGCGGCGAGGAACGCATCTCCAATTTCCTGTTGTGGCAGCTGGCGTATTCCGAGCTGTATTTCACCAAGACCTTCTGGCCCGACTTTTCCAAGGCCTCGCTGGACGAAGCGATCGACTCCTTCCAGCAGCGCGAACGCCGCTTCGGCCAGACCGGCGACCAGGTTGCGCAGAAGTCCAAGGTTTAAGACCCGAAGCCCATATCGACAATGCTGAAAACCCGGATCATTACCGCGCTCGCACTGCTGGCAGTCCTGCTGCCGGTCCTGTACTTCAACAACTACACGGCGTTCGCGGTGGTGGCCTCGGTGTTCTTCGGCGCGGCCATCTGGGAGTGCTTCCGCCTGTTCAACCCGGAGACCGCCAAGGCGCCCCTGATCGCCGCCTTCTGGACCGCGGCCTTCGTCTACGCCTTCTTCATCGCGCCGAGCCCGAACCCGACCTTCTGGTTCGCGATCAGCGTGCTGGTGTGGGCGCTGCGCTTCGCGCCCTCGCTCAAGCTCGGCCTGCCGCCGCTGGGTAGCGGCGCCAACACCTTCCTCAGCCTGGTCTACGCCATCGCCGTGGTCGGCTGCTTCGCGGCCATCGTCGAGATGTATCGCCTGTCGCCGCTCTACCTGCTGTCGGTGATGGCCATCGTCTGGGCCGCCGACATCTTCGCCTATTTCTCGGGCAAGGCGTTCGGCAAGCGCAAGCTGGCGCCCTCGATCTCGCCGGGCAAGTCCTGGGAAGGCGCGATCGGCGGCTGCATCGCGGTGCTGGTCCTGGCCACCCTGAGCATCGTGCTCGGCGGCGACGCGATGGCCGGCACCTTCGCCGCGCAGGTGCAGGCCAGCCTCGGCTGGGCCGCGCTGTACGTGGTGCTCATCCTCATCGTCGCGGCCAGCGTGGTCGGCGACCTGTTCGAATCCCAGCTCAAGCGCCGCGCCGGCATGAAGGACAGCAGCAACCTGCTGCCTGGCCACGGCGGAGTGCTGGACCGCGTGGACGCGCTCGTCCCGGTCCTGCCCCTGGCAGCCCTGATCGGCTCCCGGCTCTAGCAGCAAGCTGCCAGCAATAAAGGAATCCCGCAATGCAGCGCATTACCATCCTGGGCGCCACCGGCTCGATCGGCGCCTCGACCCTCGACGTTCTCGCCCGCCACCCGGACCGCTACAGCGTGTACGCGCTGAGCGCGCACGGTCGCGTCGAGGAACTGGCCGACGCCTGCCGCCGTTTCAAGCCGGCGCGCGCCGTGGTCGGCTCGGCCGATGCGGCAGGGCGCCTGGCGCAGTTGCTGGCGGGCCTGGACATCCAGGTCGATCATGGCGAGCAGGCCTTGTGCGAGATCGCCTCCAGTCCGGACACCGATACCGTGATGGCCGCCATCGTCGGCGCCGCCGGCCTGGCGCCGACGCTGGCGGCCGCGCGTGCCGGCAAGAAGGTCCTGCTGGCCAACAAGGAAGCCCTGGTCATGTCCGGACAGCTGTTCATGGACGCTGTGCGCGAGCACCGCGCGACCCTGCTGCCGATCGACAGCGAGCACAATGCGATCTTCCAGTCGCTGCCGGCCAGCTATGCGCGCGACCCGCAGGCGGCCGGCGTGGCCAGGATCCTGCTCACCGCCTCGGGCGGCCCCTTCCTGCAGCGCGCGGTCGAGACCCTGGAGGCGGTGACGCCCGAGGAAGCCTGCAAGCACCCGAACTGGGTCATGGGTCGCAAGATCTCGGTGGATTCGGCCACCATGATGAACAAGGGCCTGGAAGTGATCGAGGCCCACTGGCTGTTCGGCGCCGCGCCCGAGCTGATCGAGGTCGTGATCCATCCGCAAAGCGTGATCCACTCGATGGTCTCCTACACCGACGGCTCGGTGCTGGCCCAGCTGGGCAATCCCGACATGCGCACTCCGATCGCGCACGCGCTGGCCTTCCCGGAGCGGATCGCTTCCGGCGTGCCGCAGCTCGACCTGACCGAGATGGCCGCGCTGCAGTTCCACCGGCCCGACTTCGAACGCTTTCCCTGCCTGGCGCTCGCCTTCGAAGCGCTGCGCGCGGGCGGCACCGCCCCGAGCCTGCTCAATGCCGCCAACGAAGTGGCGGTGCAGTCCTTCCTCGACCGCGAGATCGGTTTCCGCGATATCGACCGCGTGATCGCCCAGGTGATGGAGGCCGTGCCGCACGGCCCGGCGTCCTCGATCGAGGCGGTGCTGGCCCAGGATGCGCGCGCGCGTGCCGCCGCCAGGTCCGTGATCGCCCGCCTGCGGGCTTGACGCCATGAGCCTGATCTATACCATCCTGGCGTTTGCCCTGGCCCTCGGGCCGCTGATCGTCCTGCATGAGCTCGGGCACTACCTGGTGGCCCGCGCCTGCGGCGTGAAGGTGCTGCGCTTTTCGATCGGCATGGGCCGCGTGGTGTGGTCGCGCCGCTTCGGCGCCGACCAGACTGAATGGGCCATCTCGGCCCTGCCGCTGGGCGGCTACGTCAAGATGCTCGATGCGCGCGACCCGGAAACGGCGCCCAAGGACGAATCGGAACTGCACCGCGAGTTCACCCGCCAGAGCGTGTGGCGCCGCATCGCCATCGTGGCGGCCGGCCCGCTCGCCAACTTCCTGGTCGCCATCGGCCTGATGGCGGTACTGTTCATGCACGGCGTCGAGGAGCCATCGGCACGCCTGCGCGCCGCGCCCCAGGGCACGGCGGCGCAGCTGGCCGGCGTGCGCGGGGGCGACACCGTGGTGGCGGTGAACGGCAACCCGGTCCAGTCCTGGGCCGAACTGCGCTGGCAGATCATCCACGCCACCGTGGATAAAACGGAAGCACGGCTCGAACTGCGCGCCCAGGGCGGCGGCAGCTACCACGCCACCATTCCCGCGGAACGGATCGCCAAGCTCGATGTCGAAGGCGACGTGACCGAGGCCCTGGGCCTGGACCTGTGGCGCGCCCGCGCCCGCATCGACAAGGTGCTGCCGGGCGGGGCGGGCGAGCGCGCCGGCCTGCAGGCCGGCGACCTGGTGCTGCGCGCCGACGGCAAGCTGGTAGAGGACGGCATGGCCTTCACCGAGACCATGCGCGCGGCCGCCGGGCGCACCGTGCCGCTCGAAGTCGAGCGGGCAGGGCGCGTGGTGGCGCTGGCGGTCACGCCGGAGAAGGACGCGGCGAGCGGGCGCGGCGTCGCCAAGGTGATGCTGTCGCAGCCGGTCGAGATGGTGACCGTGCATTCGGGTCCCTTCGAGGCAATTGCCAAGGGCGCCGAGCGGACCTGGGAAACCAGCGTCATGACGATCAAGATGATCGGCAGGATGATCACCGGCGAAGCCTCCTGGAAGAACGTCACCGGTCCGATCACCATCGCCGACTACGCCGGACAGACCGCGCGCATCGGCCTGGCCACCTATTTGCAGTTCATCGCATTTATTAGTATTAGCTTAGGCGTAATGAATTTGTTACCAATTCCGGTTCTGGATGGTGGCCATTTACTGTATTATTCGCTGGAAGTTTTGACCGGGCGTCCCCTCCCTGCGCGCGTTGGAGAGTATGCGCAGCGCTTCGGGGTCGGCCTGCTGTTCATGCTGATGGCGCTCGCCGTCTTCAATGACCTGGTGCGGTTGCTTTAGCGGTGCCCAAGCAGGGACCGCGCACCGGCAAAAGAATGGCGCTCGAATAAGCGTAGCGAGCGGCGGCAATGGTGGTCGAGAAGCGCAGCTGTACGATAGTACAGCGAGCACCGCAGACCGCCAGTGCAACGCGCAGTAGCTTATTCGAGATGCCAAGAATATGTATGTTGTCCAATGACTGACCCTTTGATCCAGCCAATGAATTCACAACCTGATCGTTTCGCCCTGCCGTTCATCCGCCGCAGCATGATTGGCGCAGCCGTGCTGGCTCTGTGCGCCGGCAATGTCCTTGCCGCCAATCCGTTCGTGGTCAAGGACATCCGGGTCGAAGGCATCCAGCGTACCGAAGCGGGCACCGTGTTCAGCTACCTGCCGGTGCGCGTGGGCGAGACCATGGACGATGCGCGGGCGACCACCGCCATCAAGGCCCTGTTCGCGACCGGCTTCTTCAAGGACGTGCGCCTGGAAGAAGAAAACGGCGTGCTGGTGGTGCTGGTCGAGGAACGCCCGGCGATTTCCTCGGTGGACTTCACCGGCACCAAGGAATTCGAAAAGGACATGCTGGTCAAGGCGCTCGGAGAGATCGGCGTCGGCGAGACCAAGATCTTCGACAAGGCGGCCGTGGACCGCGCCGAGCAGGAGCTCAAGCGCCAGTACCTGTCGCACGGCCTGTACGGCGTCAAGATCACCACCACCGTCACCCCGATCGAGCGCAACCGCGTGACGATCATGTTCAACGTCGACGAAGGCGACGTGGCGAAGATCCGCCAGATCAACTTCGTCGGCAACAAGGCCTTCAGCGACAAGCAGCTGCGCGAAGTGCTGCAGCTGTCCAAGTCGGGCTGGTTCACCTGGTATTCGAAGGCCGACCAGTACTCGAAGCAGAAGCTGACCGGCGACCTCGAGTCGATCAAGTCCTTGTACCTGAATAATGGCTACCTGGAAGCCAACGTCGAATCAACCCAGGTCTCGATCACCCCGGACAAGCGCGACATCTACCTGACCATCAACATCACCGAAGGCGAGCAGTACACCGTCTCGGGCGTGAAGCTGGAAGGCGAGATGTTCGGCCGCGAGGAAGAGCTGAGCAAGCTGATCCTGCTGCAGCCGGGCAAAGTCTACTCGGGCGACCTGATGGAAGCGACCAACAAGCTGATCTCGGACCGCCTCGGTTCCTTCGGCTACGCGTTTGCCAACGTCACCGCCAACCCGGAGATCAACCGCGAGAAGCGCGAAGCCCGCTTCACCTTCTTCATCGATCCGGGCAAGCGCGCCTACGTGCGCCACATGAACATCTCGGGCAATACCGTGACCCGCGACGAAGTCATCCGCCGCGAGTTCCGCCAGTTCGAAAGCTCCTGGTACGACGCCAACCGCGTCAAGCTCTCGCGCGACCGCGTCGACCGCCTCGGCTACTTCAAGGACGTGAAGGTCGAGACCCCGGAGTCGCCCGGCACCACCGACCAGGTGGACGTGAACATGGTGGTCGAAGAGAAGCCGACCGGTAACTTCATGATCGGCGGCGCTTTCTCGCAGTCCGAGAAGTTCACCTTCACCGCCTCGATCTCGCAAGCCAACTTCGCAGGCAGCGGCAATACCATCGGCCTGGAGCTGAACACCAGCAAGTACAACAAGACGATCGCGTTCTCGCAGACCAATCCGTACTTCACGGACGACGGCATCTCGCGCTCGTTCCAGCTCTACCTGCGCACGATGCGCCCGCCGGCGCTCAACCTCGGCCTGTACACGGTGCGCCAGACCGGCGGCACCATGACCTTCGGCGTGCCGTTCTCGGAAAACGACACCGTGTTCTTCGGCGCCGGCCTGGAGCGCACCCAGATCGAGACCGACTTCACCTCGCCGACCCTGTACAAGACCTTCGTGGCCGACAACGGCGGTCCGATCGACGGCATCGGCAAGGCCTCCACCTTCGCCATCCCGCTGACCGCGGCATGGGGCCGCGACACCCGCGACAGCGCGGTGACGCCGACCCGCGGCCGCTACCAGCGCGCCAACCTCGAAGTCGATGCGCTGGGCGACGCCAAGTACTTCCGCGTGGTGTACGAACACCAGTGGTGGCGTCCGCTCACGCGCTGGATGACCCTGGCGCTGCGCGGCGAGTTCGACTACGGCAAGGGCATCGGCGGCAGCAGCTATCCGGTGTTCAAGAACTTCTACGCGGGCGGCATCGGTTCGGTGCGCGGCTACGAAAGCTCCTCGCTGGGCGTGGTCGACCCGACCTACTACGACGCGGTGGGCGGCTCCAAGCGCCTGATCGCCAACGCCGAACTGCAGTTCCCGTTCCCGGGCGGCGGCAAGGATCGCAGCCTGCGCTGGTTCACCTTCGTCGACGGCGGCCAGGTCTACCAGGAGGAAGAGAAGATCCGCCTCGACCGCATGCGCTTCTCGGCGGGTATCGGCCTGTCGTGGATTTCCCCGGTCGGTCCGCTGAAGTTGAGTTATGCTAAGCCTTTGAACGCCTTGCCGGGCGACCGCCTGGAGCGCTTCCAGTTCCAGATGGGTACCGGCTTCTGACCGGCCGGAACGGGGCCGCTTGACAAGGCCCCACCTTGGGCAGGTCCCGATTTTACGGAGAGAGATGTTGAAAATGCTGAAAGCCACGTTGCCCCGGCCTTTGCTCCAGACACTGCTGCTGGCCGCGCTGTGCGCCGCGCCGCTGGCCCAGGCCCAGAGCACCGGCCGCATCGGGTTCGTCGCGACCGAGCGCCTGATGAGCGAATCGAAGATGGCGAAGACGGCCGATGCCCGCATCCAGGCCGAGTTCTCGAAACGCCAGAAGGTGGTCGAGGAGACCGTCACCAAGCTCAAGCAGATGTCTGAGAAATTCGACGGCGAGGCGGCCGGCCTGAACGACGTGGAACGCACGCGCCGCGCGCGCGAGCTGCTGAACATGGAAAAGGACGTGCAGCGCATGCAGCGCGAGTTCCAGGAAGACCTCATGCAGCGCAAGAACGAAGAGCGCGCCGCCATCGCGACGCGTGCCTACAAGATCATCGAGCAGGTCGCCGAGCAGGAGCGCCTGGACGCCGTGCTGGCCGAAGCCGCCTGGTCGAGCCCGCGCATCGATATCACCGACAAGATCCTGAAGCTGCTGGACAAGTAATCCGCTCCGGCGGCAGCACAAGTAAAGACGCAGCACATTTTGACTGACACCCGACATTCCAACATGGGCATTCGACTCCAAGACCTGGTCGAGCGCTTCGGCGGACAGCTCGTCGGCGACCCGGACCTCGTCGTCTCGGCCATCGCGCCGCTCGACAGCGCGGGCGCCTCGCACATCAGCTTCCTCAGCAACAGCAAGCTGCGCGCCCTGGCGGCGCAAAGCCAGGCCGCCGCACTGATCCTCTCTCCGCTGGACGACCCGAGCGTTGCCGCGACCTACGAGGGCGCGCGCATCGTTACGACCAATCCCTACGCCTACTTCGCCCGCGCCGCGCAATACTTCGTGTCGCTCGCCGAGACGCCGAAGGCGCCCGGCATCGACGCCAGCGCCGTGATCGCGCCGGACGCCACGGTCGACCCCACCGCCCACGTCGGTCCGCACGTGACCATCGAGGCGGGCGCCGTGATCGGCGCCCACGCGGTCATCGACGCCGGCTGCTTCATCGGCGCCGAGGCGCGGATCGGCGAGGGCACCCACCTGTTCGCGAACGCCACCTTCCACGCGCGCTGCGTGATCGGTGCGCGCGGCGTGATCCATTCCGGCGCCGTGATCGGCGGCGACGGCTTCGGCTTCGCGGTCGAAGGCGGCAAGTACATCAAGATCCCGCAGACCGGGCGCGTGGTGATCGGCGACGACGTCGACATCGGCGCCAACACCTGCATCGACCGCGGCGCGCTGGCCGACACCGTCATCGAGGACGGCGTCAAGCTGGACAACCAGATCCAGATCGGCCACAACTGCCACATCGGCGCCAATACCGCCATGGCCGGCTGCGTCGGCGTGGCCGGCAGCGCCAGGATCGGCAAGGGCTGCACCTTCGGCGGCGCCGCCATGGTGCTGGGCCACCTGGAAATCGCCGACAACGTCCATATCTCCTCGGGCAGCATGGTCTCGCGCTCGGTGCTCGAACCGGGCCAGTACACCGGCTTCTACCCGCTGGCCAAGAACGCCGAGTGGGAGCGCAGCGCCGCCATCGTGCGCAACCTGGCCTCGATGCGCGAGAAGATCCGCACGCTTGAAAAAACCATTAAAACACTGACAGAACAAAAATGACCACCGAAGTCCAGACCATGAACGAAGTCAAGACCCTCGACATCAACGCGATCAAGGAATACCTGCCGCACCGCTATCCGCTGCTGCTGGTCGACCGCGTGCTGGACGTCGAACTGGGCAAGCGCATCACCGCCATCAAGAACGTCACCGTCAACGAAGAGTTCTTCAACGGCCACTTCCCGCACAAGCCGGTGATGCCGGGCGTCCTGATGATCGAAGCGATGGCGCAGACCGCCGCGATCCTGTCCTTCATGACCATGAACGTCAAGCCGGACGAGAATTCGGTGGTGTATTTCGTCGGCATCGACAACGCGCGCTTCAAGCGTCCGGTCGAGCCGGGCGACCAGCTCAAGATGGAAGTCGAAATCCTGCGCGTGTCGCGCGGCATCTGGAAGTACAAGGCCGTCGCCAGCGTCGACGGCAAGGTCGCGGTCGAGGGTGAACTGATGTGCACCATCCGCGCCAACGAAGCAGCGGGGCAGTAATGAGCAAGATCCATCCGAGCGCGATCGTCGACCCCAAGGCCGAGCTGGACAGCTCGGTCGAGGTCGGCCCGTATTCGATCATCGGTCCTGACGTGCGCATCGGCGCGGGCACCGTGGTGGGACCGCACGTGGTCATCGAAGGCCACACGACGATCGGCAAGGATAATAAATTCTTCCAGTTCTGCTCGATCGGCGCCGCGCCGCAGGACAAGAAATGGAAGGGCGAGCCGACCCGCCTGGAAATCGGCGACGGCAACACCATCCGCGAATTCGTCACCATGAACCTGGGCACCGCCCAGGACGCCGGCATCACCCGCCTGGGCAGCGACAACTGGATCTCGGCCTACGTGCACCTGGCGCACGACTGCCAGGTGGGCAGCCACACGATCTTCTCGAACAACGCGCAGCTGGCCGGCCACGTCCACGTGGGCGACCATGCCATCCTGTCCGGCTATGCCGGCGTGCACCAGTTCTGCAAGATCGGCGCCCATGCTTTCGTCGGCATGTACACCAGCCTGACCCAGGACGTGCCGCCCTTCGTGCTGGTGTCGGGCAATCCGGCCGGCCAGCGCGGCGTCAACATCGAAGGCCTGAAGCGCCGCGGTTTCAGCCGCGAGCAGATCGACGGCATCCGCAGCGCCCACAAGCTGGTGTACCGCTCGAACCTGACGCTGGAAGAAGCCAAGGCCGCGCTGCTCGAGCTCGAATCCGGCCAGGCAGCCGCCGCGGCCGATATCCGCGCCATGCGCGAATTCCTCGACAGCGCCACCCGTGGCATCGTCCGCTGAGGTCTCGCTAGCGATGGTCGCCGGCGAGGTGTCCGGCGACATGCTCGCCGCGCGCCTCATGGCCGGCCTGCGCCCGCAGCTGCCGAACGTGCGCTTCCACGGCATCGGCGGCCCGCGCATGATCGAGCAGGGCATGCACAGCGACGTGCCGATCGAGACCCTCACCGTGCGCGGCCTGTTCGAGATCATCCCGCGCTACCGCGAGATCAAGGGCATCCAGAACACGCTGCGCGACCGCCTGCTGCGCGAGCGTCCGGCCGCCTTCATCGGCGCCGACTATCCGGGCTTTAACCTGGGCCTGGAAGAGCAGCTGCGCGCGGAAGGGATTCCGACCGTCCACTTCGTCAGCCCTCAGATCTGGGCCTGGCGCGGCGGGCGCATCAAGAAGATCAAGCGCGCCGTCTCGCACATGCTGGTGATCTTTCCCTTCGAGGAAGCGATCTACCGCGCCGCCGGCGTGCCGGTGACCTACATCGGCCATCCGCTGGCCGAGATGATTCCGCTCCAGCCCGACGTGGCGGCCGCGCGCGCGGAGCTGGGCATCGCCCACGATGCGCGGGTGGTGACGATCATGCCGGGCAGCCGCATGGGCGAGCTGAAGTACCTGGCCGAGCCCTTCGTGGCCGCCGCCGGGTTGCTGGCGCGGCGCGACCCGAAGCTGGTGTTCATCGCGCCGATGGCGGGCGAGCGCCAGCGCGCCTACTACACCGAGATCGTGAACAAGGCCGGGCTGGCGGACGTGCCGGTACGCCTGGTCGACGGCCAGTCGCATGCCGCCATTGCCGCCGCCGACGTGGTGCTGGTGGCCTCGGGCACTGCGACGCTGGAAGTGGCGCTGTTCAAGAAGCCGATGGTGATCGCCTACAAGGTGATGGGCGCCTCGTGGCAGATCATGCGCCACATGGGCTACCAGCCCTGGATCGGACTGCCGAACATCCTGGCGCGCGAATTCGTCGTTCCGGAGTATCTTCAGCATGCGGCCACGCCGCAGGCGCTGGCCGATGCGGTGCAGCGCCAGCTGGACGACCCGGCCGGCAGCGAGGCGCTGGCGCGCCGCTTTACCGACATGCATCACAGCCTGCTGCGCAATAGTGCCGAGGCGAGCGCGGACGCAGTGCTCCGCGTGATTGGACGTAGAAAATGAGCAAGAAGAAGGTCAATCTTTACCCCGGCCTGCCGCCCCGGCTGCGGCCGTTCACGGACGCCGACATCGTGTGTGGCGTGGACGAAGCCGGCCGCGGTCCGCTGGCCGGGCCGGTGTTCGCCGCCGCCGTCATCCTCGACCCGAAGCGCCCGATCGAGGGCCTGCGCGACTCCAAGAAGCTGACGGAAGCGCGCCGCGACGAGCTGGCGCCCCTGATCAAGGAGCATGCCCTGGCCTGGGCCATCGCCGAGTGTTCCTGCGAAGAGATCGACACCCTGAACATCCTGCATGCGACCATGCTGGCGATGCGCCGCGCGGTGGAAGCGCTGCAAACCATCCCGACCATCGCCCTGATCGACGGCAACCGCTGCCCGCCGATGGAGATCCGCGCCCATGCGGTGGTGGAAGGCGACGACAAGGTCAACGCGATCTCGGCCGCCTCGATCCTGGCCAAGACCGCGCGCGACGCCGCGCTGGTGCAACTGCATGCCCAGTATCCGCAATACTGCTTCGACCAGCACAAGGGCTATTCGACGCCGCTGCACCTGGAGCGCCTGCGCCTGCACGGCCCGTCGCCGGTGCATCGCCGCTCGTTCGCGCCGGTGCGCGGCCTGCTGCAGTCCGACCTGTTCGCCGCATGAGGTTCGCCGCATGAAGCACGTCAGCTCGCGCGACAACGCGTTTTACAAGGAACTCAAGGGCCTGGCCACCAGTTCGCAGGCGCGCCGCAAGCTTGGCGCCAGCCTGCTCGACGGCGTCCACCTGTGCCAGAGCTGGCTCGAGCTGCGCGGCGCGCCCGAACATTGCGTGGTCTCCGAGGGCGCGCTCGGCAATCCCGAGGTCGCCGCCATCGTCGATCGCGTGGAAGCCCTGCACGCCCACGTGACGGCGTTGCCGGACGCGCTGTTCGGCGCCATCAGCCAGGTCGAGCACGGCGTGCACATCGTGTTCGTGGTCGCCTCGCCCGTTCCCTCGAAGGCGCCCGGCCTGGTTGAATCGAGCGTGCTGCTCGACGGCGTGCAGGACCCGGGCAACGTCGGCTCGATCCTGCGCAGCGCCGCGGCAAGCGGCATCAGGCAGGTCTACTGCAGCCCGGGCACCGCCTTCTGCTGGTCGCCCAAGGTGCTGCGCGCCGCGATGGGCGCCCACTTCGTGCTCGACATCTTCGAGAACATCGAGCTTGCGCCGCTGGTGCGCGCAGCCAGCATTCCGGTGCTGGCCACCAGCGGCTACGCCAGCGAGCGGCTGTATGCGCTCGACCTGCGCCGCCCGGTGGCCTGGGTGCTGGGCCACGAAGGGCAGGGCGTCTCGCAGGAGCTGCTCGAGCTGGCGACCCACCGCGTCGCCGTTCCCCACGCCGGCAAGGTGGAGTCGCTGAACGTGGCCGCCTGCGCCGCGGTGTGCTTTTTCGAACAGCTGCGGCAAACGCAGGCGTAGACGGCGGCTCGGCCTTCAGGGTAATCTGGCGGTTGATTGGAACCTATCCCGGTAGGGAGGAGGAAGTTGATGGCGATGCATGGCAAGCGAGGGCAAGGCGCGAGGACGCCGCATGGCGAGCCATGCAAGGACGAGCAACGCAGCACCCGCTTGTCAGGCGCGCCAGCAACGACTCATTCCCTACTGGGATAGGTTCATAAATGGAGTAAAGATGGACATCGCGCATTTGCACTTCCTGGTGGCGGAAGCCGACGCCGCCCAGCTCAGGACGCTGGTGGAGCTGCTCGGCCAACTGGGCGCGCGCCGCGTCACCGACGTGCCGGACGGGCACCTGGCGCTGCAGCGGCTCGAAGCGGGCTTCGCACCGAAGGTGGATGTCGCGATCGTCGACCTGGCCCTGCCCGGCATGGATGGCCTGGAACTGATCCGCAATCTCGGTGCGCTGGGCGCCGCGGCCGACGGCCTGCGCCTGATCGTCACCGGCGCCCAGCCGGCCGGACTGCTGTTCTCGGTCGAGACCCTGGCCCAGGCCTATGGGGTCGACCTGCTGGGCACGACGCCCAAGCCGGTCACGGCCGCCAAACTCAAGCCCCTGCTCGACAACTACACGCCGCTGACGCACGGCAAGGACGCCTCTAGGGGGGCGAGCTTTTCCTTCCAGGAGATCGGCATCGGCCTGCAGAAGCGCCAGTTCGAACCCTTCTTCCAGCCCAAGATCGAGCTCGCCACCGGGCAGGTGAAGGGCCTGGAAGCCTTTGCCCGCTGGCGCCATCCCGAGCACGGCGTGCTGGGCCCGGGCTCCTTCATCGATGCGCTCGAGCAGAACAACCGGGTCGATTTCCTCGACTGGAGCATGATCGAGCTCTCCAGCGAGCGCTGCCGCTGGTTCCAGGACCAGGGCATTCCCGTCCCGATCAGCCTGAACCTCGCGCCCGAGACCCTGGCGCACCCGGCCTTCGTGCGCCAGATCACCGCCTGTGTGCAGCGGCACCGCATCCTGCCGGAATACCTGACCTTCGAGATGCCCGAATCCTCGGTCCTGAACACCGACCCGGAATTCATCGAACGCCTGGTGCGCCTGCGCATGATGGGCTTCGGCCTGGCGATCGACGACTACGGCACCGGTCGCTCCAACCTGCAGCTGCTGGCGCGCATCCCGTTCACGGAACTGAAGATCGACCGCAGTTTTGTTGACGGCGCCTCCAAGCGGCGCCCGCTGGGCACGGTGCTGCGCTCCTGCCTGGGCCTGGCGCACAGCCTGGACCGCATGTCGGTCGCGGTCGGCGTGGAGACGCGCCAGGACTGGGATTTCCTGCAGAACCTCGGCTGCACGTACGCGCAGGGCTATCACATTGCCAATCCGATGGAAGCCGGGGCCTTCCCTGGCTGGCTGGAAGACTGGCGGCATTTCTTCTGATTTGACTTTTGGAACGCCCGGCAAGCCCGGCTACTTGCTCTAGCGGCGACATGCTCGTGCACTGAGCCATACGATCGTCCACTACCGGCCAGGAGCGGGCGCAGAAGAACAAGGAAATGAATGGTCTATCTCGACTGTTCGGGCGTGCGATTCGGTTCGCAGCTCGACGAGAAGCATCTGTTTGAGTGGGCGATGGAGATCCCCGGTGTCCTCAGGTGGGAACAGGATACCTTGGTGGTCAGAACGAACCTGTCCCAGGCGTCCCTTAGAGACCTGTTAGCTTTGTTCAGTCGCTATCAGATACCGATGGCCCAACTTGCTCAATTTCGAACGACGAGGAACGAAAGCTGGTTTGCCGCACCACAGATGTATTGGCACAGTCGCGTGTTCGGTGAGACCGCCCGCTGACAGCGTAGCTGTTCCAGGTCCACAATCGGCCAGAAGCGGTCCTTAGCCTTGTGAGAAAGGGCGAATTTCACGCGAAGGCAGCATGGCGTGAACGCTTCTGTTGACATGCCACCGCACAGATCGAGCATCCCTATGAACAAGCTCGCCGACAGGACTGCACTGCTACCGACAGGGCTTGCTGCGGCGACGACTGCGAGGGATTTTGGTACGTCACCGGCGCTTCCGGCTTCCAGATATCGCGCGCTGTTATGATCCTTATCCCGGCGTTCGAGACAGATTGTCGCGTCAGACTTCTCCTCGCCTGTGGCCATCCGTCCAATCGGTGTTGGAGTTGGTGAACATAAGATTTTCCGGCCCATATAGGTCCGCAATGGGCCGATCCAAACCTTCGTGAGCGTGTGCGATTTGTCACACCTGGTGAGCTGCCATGCTCAACCGAAGCGCCGGTCTCGGCCAGGTCCGGACCTCACTGATAGGCTTGTGCTGCCATGGCGGCGCCCAGTTGCTAACGCAAATTGCCCGTGTGCCCCAGTGAGTAGCGGCCAGGCTGGGGCCAGACCGTCAGCCCGTGTGGTTCGCCGCCAACCTTCACCTGCCGTACGGCGCCGTTTCGCGTATCGATCCGGTAAACCACGTCGTCGTAGCGGCCGGCCAGCCATAGGGACTTGCCGTCGGCGCTGACATTGCCCATGTCGGGACTGCCGCCGTTCGGGATGGGCCAATGCGCCACGACTCTTTCGCTGGCAAATTCCATCACGTCGACGCTGCCCGGTCCATTGCGCTTGCCATGGACGCGATGGGTCCCGCGGTTCGTGATGTACAGGAATTTGCCATCGCGGCTAGGATAGAGCCCGTGGGTCCCCGGGCCGGACGCGACAAAGCCGATTTTCCGGAAGCTCGCGCCATCGACAATGTGCACGCCGTCGGCTTTCATGTCGGCCACGTAGAAGCGTTTTCCGTCGGGTGAGATGCGTACGTCCTGGGGCATGCCTTTCTTGGCCGTGCAGATTTCCGAGGCTCCGGGGTCGCGCGGATCGGCACCTTCGCGCACCCGCGTCGATGGCATGCTCAGCTTGAGGTAGCCGAGCACCTTGCGTTGTACCAGGTCGATCTTGGCGATGGCGCCGTCGAACTCGCAGGTGAACAGGGCGAAGCGCCCGTCGATCGAGAACTCCGCGTGGTTGATGCCGCCGCACTGGGGCACGTCGATCGCATATTGCATTGCCATCGTGTGCGGATGGCGGAAATCGAGCCGGCGGCGCGCTTCGGCCACCACGATCGCCGATCTGCCGTCCGGCGTGAAATACATGTTGTAGGGGGCGTCGACCACCACGCTCGCTCCCGGCTTGCCGGTCGCCGGATCGATCGGGGTGAGGCTGCCGGTTTTCTTGCGCTCCGCATTGTTGGCGACCCACAGCGTACGCAGGTCCCAGCTCGGAATGACGTGCTGCGGACTCAGCCCTACTTTGAAGCGGTCCACGACCTTCATCGTGGCTGGATCGATGACGCTGACGTCGTTCGAACGCAGGTTCGGGACGTAGACCCGTTCGAGGTCCTTGCGCACGGCAGCGCTCAGATGGGTCGGCCCGATTTCGCTGTAGACGTTGCGCGGGTCGACCACCGGCGGCATACCCGCGACGGTGACAATGCTGGCAGCTGCGGTCGCCGCGAGGGGCGCATCTCCAGGGCGCATGATGAGGATGCTTGCCGCAGCCGCGGAGGCCACCACGAGGATGCCGACGTTCTTTTTGAATCGCACGATCTGCTTCGTTCAGGGTTGTGTGGATGGGTTCTGGTTGGCTTGCGTCCGTAGCCGGGTGCGAATGGCCGCCACCGACGTTGCGACGATGGTGTCGACGCCGAGCTGGCCCAGCGCGGCTGTCGCGCGGGATGGATCGCCCCGTACGCCGGCCGCGCTGCCATTTCTGGCGGCGACGCCGAGCAAGCCGGGACGCACGAGGGAAGGGTCGATCGCCATCGACAGGGCGGTGTCGGCGAGGCCGGCGTGGGTGCCGATTTCGCGTTCGCCATACCCGCGCCGCTTGAGTGCGGCCACATACTGCGTCTGCGTCGCCGCGTAATAGTCGGGCAAGCTATGCACGCGGCACGCGGATCCGCTCCGTGCATGTGCCGCTGCATTTGCCAGATTGTCCTGGTAGCCGCCATGGTCGCCAAGGAAGAATATGTCGCGCGCTCCGTGCTGGCAAAAACTGCGCGCCGTTGCCACCAACATCGATTCGAAGGCCGCTTCCGGGATCGAGATCGTACCTGCGAAGCGCATGTGGCCGCCAGGCGGCGTAATCGATCCCTCGGGCACATAGGCAACGACAGGCGCTACCAGCGTATTGCCAAGACGCCGGGCGATCCCTGTCGCGAGCGCCCGTGCACGCACGTTGTGTTTGCCGAGCACCATGTGCGGGCCGCTTTGTTCGGTACCGCCAACCGGCACGAGAATCGTGGTGGCGCCGCCGGCAATGCGCGCCGCCACCTCGGTCCAGGTAAGCTCTTCGACATGGACACTGTCCAGCTGACCCGCCGCTGCCACGACCGGCCATACCAGCGCCGCGCCCAAAGTAGCGCATACGATTATCCAGCGTACTTGTTTTCTCGGGCTAGGTAGCGTCAAGGTGCCATTCCAGAATGGGTCCATGGCACACATGCGCAAGAATCGCCGTGCCTGGAATTCGTCTGGTCATTTTAATGGAGGCAGTCGACGATTGTTTCAGACAGGATCGAACTTGGGGATTATGTTGCAAATACGCAGCAAGGGCTTGAATCGCTTCCGGCACTCTCCAGTGCTACAGCGCCTTCGCAGACTACTAGTATTCGCGCCGGTCCGGCTTGATCTCCTGCAGAATCGTGGTCGCGATTTCCTCGATCGACTTGGTGGTCGAAGACAGCCAGCGAATCCCCTCGCGGCGCATCATCGCTTCGGCCTCGTTCACTTCATAGCGGCAATTTTCGATCGAGGCATACTTGCTGCCGGCGCGGCGCTCGTTGCGGATCTGCGAGAGGCGCTCGGGCGTGATGGTCAGCCCGAACAGCTTGGCCTTGAACGGCGGCAAGGAGGACGGCAGCTTGCCGCGCTCGAAATCGTCGGGAATCAGGGGATAGTTCGCTGCCTTCAGGCCGTATTGCATCGCCAGGTAGAGGCTGGTCGGGGTCTTGCCCGAGCGCGACACCCCGACCAGGATCACATCTGCCTCGGCCAGGTTCTTGTGCGACTGACCGTCGTCATGGGCGAGCGAAAAGTTGATCGCTTCGATCCTGTTCTTGTATTCCTCGGTGTCCACTGCATTATGGATGCGTCCGATCGTGTGCGTCGACTTGACGCCCAGTTCTTGCTCGAGCGGCGATACGAAGGTCTGGAACAGGTCCATGTGCATGCCCCGGGCGGCCCGGATGATGCTGGACAGGTCGTGCTTCACCAGGGTCGAGAACACGATCGGCCGTTGGCCGTCGCGCGCGAAGCTGTCGTTGATGCGGCGCGCGGCCTCGTGGGCCTTGTCGATCGAGTCGATGAAGGGCAGGCGGATCTGGCGGAAACGCATCTCGAACTGGCTCAGCACGGCGTGGCCGAAGGTCTCCGCCGTGATGCCGGTCCCGTCCGAAACGAAGAAGACGGTGCGCGAGGAGGGGGCGGAACCCGGGGCGGGCGAAGCGGTGGTTTCTACGATCATGATGTCTGGATGCTAGGTCGGCGTGACAAAGTTGCAGCGTGCTTGACCGCTCACGCGGTAAAATGCTCGGCAACGGTTCTGCATTGTGCTGCACGACGGCGAGAATAACAAGAACACCCCGTCGTCCCGCACGATGCCAAAAGGTTTCTATCTCAAGTAAGGGTGTATCACCATGACTAACCTGTCTGTAGCAGCATTGAAGGAGCCTGAGCAAGCATCACGGGTCTATGTGGCCTCGTTCGAGAACCTGCGCATGACCGACGTCGAGTCGGTCGGCGGCAAGAACGCCTCGCTCGGCGAGATGATCTCGCAACTGGCCAGCGCCGGCGTGCGCGTGCCGGGCGGCTTCGCCACCACGGCCGAGGCCTTCCGCGACTTCCTCGAGCACAGCGATGGCGGGCCGTCGCTGGCGCAGCGCATCGCCACGCGCCTGGAAGGCCTGGACATCGACGACGTGCGCTCCCTGGCCGCCGCCGGCGCCGAGATCCGTCAATGGATCGTCGACACCCCGTTCCAGCCGCGCCTGGAGCAGGAAATCCACGCCTTCTACGATCGCCTGGTGGCCGACTCCGATACCGAAGTCTCGTTCGCCGTGCGCTCCTCGGCCACCGCCGAAGACTTGCCGGACGCGTCGTTCGCCGGCCAGCAGGAGACCTTCCTGAACGTGGTCGGCATCGACAACGTGCTGGAAGCGATGAAGCACGTCTTCGCCTCGCTCTACAACGACCGCGCGATCTCCTACCGCGTCCATAAAGGCTTCACCCACGCCGAAGTGGCGCTGTCGGCCGGCGTGCAGCGCATGGTGCGCTCGGACACCGGCGCGGCCGGCGTGATGTTCACCATCGATACCGAATCGGGCTTCAAGGACGTGGTCTTCGTCACCTCCAGCTACGGCCTGGGCGAGACCGTGGTGCAGGGCGCGGTGAACCCGGACGAGTTCTACGTGCACAAGCCGATGCTGGCGCAGGGCAAGCTGCCCGTCATCCGCCGCAACATCGGCTCGAAGCTCATCAAGATGGAGTTCACCAGCGAAGCCAAGGCCGGCCGTTCGGTGCGCACCGTCGACGTGCCGATCGAGATGCGCAACCGCTATTCGCTCACCGACGCTGAAGTGGTCGAGCTGGCCAAGTACGCCGTCATCATCGAGAACCACTACGGTCGTCCGATGGACATCGAGTGGGGCAAGGACGGCCGCGACGGCAAGCTGTACATCCTGCAGGCGCGTCCGGAAACGGTGAAGTCGCAGCAGTCGGCCCTTGATACCCAGCAGCGCTTCAGCCTGAAGGGCACGGGTACCGTCTTGACCTCCGGCCGCGCGATCGGCCAGAAGATCGGCGCCGGTCCCGTGCGCGTGATCCACGACCCGAGCGAGATGGAACGCGTGCAGCCGGGTGACGTGCTGGTGGCCGACATGACCGACCCGAACTGGGAACCGGTCATGAAGCGCGCCTCGGCCATCGTCACCAACCGCGGCGGCCGTACCTGCCACGCGGCGATCATCGCGCGTGAACTGGGCGTGCCGGCCGTGGTCGGGTGCGGCGACGCCACCGAGGCGCTCAAGGACGGCACCTTTGTTACTGTCTCCTGCGCCGAAGGCGACGAGGGCAAGATCTACGACGGCCTGCTGGAAACCGAGATCACCGAAGTCTCGCGCGGCGAACTGCCGCCGATCCCGACCAAGATCATGCTCAACGTCGGCAACCCGCAGCTGGCCTTCGATTTCCAGTCGGTGCCGAACAACGGCGTCGGCCTGGCGCGCCTCGAGTTCATCATCAACAACAACATCGGCGTGCACCCGAAGGCCATCCTCGAGTACCCGAACATCGACGTCGACCTGAAGAAGGCGGTGGAATCGGTGGCACGCGGCCACGCCTCGCCGCGCGCCTTCTACGTCGACAAGCTGGCCGAGGGCGTCGCCACCATCGCCGCGGCCTTCTGGCCCAAGCCAGTGATCGTGCGCCTGTCCGACTTCAAGTCGAACGAGTACAAGAAGCTGATCGGCGGCTCGCGCTACGAGCCGGACGAAGAGAACCCGATGCTGGGCTTCCGCGGCGCCGCCCGCTACCTGGCCGAGGACTTCGCCGAGTCCTTCGAGATGGAATGCATGGCCATGAAACGCGTGCGCGAAGACATGGGCCTGACCAACGTCGAGATCATGATCCCGTTCGTGCGCACCCTGGGCCAGGCCGAGAAGGTCATCGATCTGCTGGCGAAGTATGGCCTGAAGCGCGGCGAAGGTGGTGGCGAAGGCGGCCTGCGCGTCATCATGATGTGCGAAGTGCCGTCCAACGCCATCCTGGCCGAACAGTTCCTGCAGTATTTCGACGGCTTCTCGATCGGTTCGAACGACCTGACCCAGCTGACCCTGGGCCTGGACCGCGATTCCGGCATGGAGCTGCTGGCCAAGGACTTCGACGAGCGCGACCCGGCCGTGAAGGCCATGCTGAGCCTGGCCATCAAGGCTTGCCGCGCCCAGGGCAAGTACATCGGCATCTGCGGCCAGGGGCCGTCCGACAATCCGGACTTCGCCGAGTGGCTGGTGGGTGAGGGCATCGAGTCGATGTCGCTCAATCCGGACTCGGTGATCGAGACCTGGCAGAAGCTGGCTGCGAAGTAAGCACGCCCGGCTGTCCCGGCAACCCCGCGCGCCTTCCAGGCGGCGGGGTTTTTTCATGGTGCGCCCAGCATGGGCGCACTCCTGCGGGTGCAAGTCCCGTCGCGAGCTGACCACAGTGAGCGAAGTGAAGCGCAACTGCATGAGGGTAACCGAGTGTGGGAAGGAAGCGTGGAGCGTAAATCATGAGCCGAGGAACACGAATCGCATAGAAGGCGTTGCCGATCAGGGCGAGCGGGCCATGAATCGCGAAGCTCTTGTGGTCAAGGAGAGGTGGCGTAGATGCGGCGGTTGTGTGATGAAGGAGTGCGGCCCTTACCTGGGGACGCCCCGCCTTGTGCCTGAAAGGGCGACGAAAAAAAAATCGGAGCGGGGTCTCAGCAGAGGTCATAGTAGTTGGAGGTAGCGCCGGGAAGGCTCGACTCCGCCGACGAAGGACCAAACGAGTAGGAGTGAATCCGATATGTCGATGCAGAAGGCACAGCGTCAGATGCCCGCTAACGCGGGGCGGGAAGCCGTAGGGCAAGGTGAAGCCATGCTCGATGCTTTCAGCGACGAAGCGTTCTGCCCGCGGCATGCAACCGGAGGCACAGGGTCGGCGCTGCTGCAAACGGCGCTGACGACAGAGAACTTGCGGCGGGCGTTCAAGCGTGTACGGGCCAATAAGGGAGCTGCCGGCGTGGATGGACTGGACATTGACCAGACCTCGCGTCTACTGGCGACCGAGTGGCTGCACATACGTGAACAACTGCTTGCAGGGACGTATCGGCCCAGCCCGGTACGTCGGGTGACGATTCCGAAGCCCGATGGTGGCGAGCGCGAGCTCGGCATTCCGACGGTGACGGATCGCCTGATCCAGCAAGCACTGCTACAGGTGCTGCAGCCGATCCTTGACCCCACTTTCAGTGAGCACAGCTATGGTTTTCGGCCGGGCAGGCGTGCGCAGGATGCGGTGTTAGCCGCTCAGGCATACGTCCAGTCCGGGTTGAGAATCGTGGTGGACGTGGACTTGTCGAAATTCTTCGACCGGGTCAACCATGACATCCTGATCGATCGCCTGAAGAAACGCATCGACGACGCCCGAGTGATCCGGCTGGTCCGTGCCTATCTGAACAGCGGCATCATGGACCATGGCGTGGTGCAGGAGCGAAGCGAAGGAACGCCGCAAGGCGGGCCATTGAGTCCGCTGCTTGCCAACGTGATGCTCGATGAAGTGGACAAGGAACTGGAACGGCGCGGCCATCGCTTTGCACGCTACGCCGACGATGCGAATGTGTATGTGCGCAGCAGGCGGGCGGGTGAGCGGGTGATGGGGCTGCTGCGGCGCTGCTATGCCAAGTTGCACCTCGTGGTCAACGAGGGCAAGAGCGCGGTAGCTAGCGTCTTCGGCCGCAAGTTCCTCGGTTACAGCCTGTGGGTGGCGCGTGGAGGCGAAATCAAACGCAAGGTGGCTGACAAGCCGCTGCAAGCGTTCAAGCAACGTATTCGGGAGCTGACCTGCCGTTCCGGCGGACGCAGCATGCCGGATGTGGTGCAGGGACTTCGTTCCTATATGCTGGGTTGGAAAGGGTACTTCCAGTTGGCGCAAACCCCAAAGGTCTGGCGCGGACTCGATGAATGGTTGCGGCACAGGCTGCGAGCTATCCAGCTCAAGCACTGGAAACGCGGAAGCACCATGTATCGGGAACTGCTCAAGCTTGGGGCTTGGCCGTCGGCAGCAAGGCACGTGGCGGCGAACAGCCGCCGCTGGTGGCACAACAGCGATAGGCTACTCAAAACAGTGATGACTATCGGCTATTTCGACCGACTGGGCGTACCCCGCCTGTCTTGACCTCAACTACTCGAACCGCCCGGTGCGGACCCGCATGCCGGGTGGTGTGGCAGGGGAGCGGCCCTCAGGGCCGTCCCCTATGCCGATCCTCAGCCGTCCACCAGCATGGCCAGGGTGGCGGCCAGCATCAGGGCTACCCCGGCCCAGCCGATTACTGTGTGGCGCAGGCTCAGGGTGTAGCCTCCCATGATCTTGCGGTTTCGCGCCAGCAGCAGCATGACCACCATGACCGGCACCGCGATCACGCCGTTGATCTGGGCCGAGAGCAGCAGCGCGGCGATCGGGTCGATGGGGGCGAAGTCGAGCAGGGCGCCGCCCAGCGTGGCCAGCGCGATGATGGCGTAGAACCTGCGCGCTTCCATCGGCTTGAGATCCATGCCGTTACGCCAGTGGAAGCTCTCGGTGATCGCGTATGCGGCCGATCCGGCCAGCACCGGCACGGCCAGCATGCCGGTGCCGATGATCCCCAGCGCGAAGGCGAGGAAGGCGAATTCGCCCGCCAGCGGGCGCAGCGCCTGCGCCGCCTGGCTCGACGAGACGATCTCGGTGACGCCGTGCGCGCCGAGCGTGGCCGCGGTGGTGAGCATGATGAAGTAGGCGACCAGGTTGGAAAATCCCATGCCGGCCAGGGTATCCGACTTCATGCGCGCGAGCTGGGCGCTGGCGTCCGGCGGGCGGGTGCGCAAGGCGTGGGCGCGCGGCGTGCTGCGGATTTCCTCGACTTCCTGCGACGCCTGCCAGAAGAACAGATAGGGACTGATGGTGGTGCCGAAGATCGCGACCACCAGCGCCACCGAGTCGGAGGTGAAGCGGAAGTGCGGCCACACCGTGCGCGCAAGCGCATCGGTCCAGTCGAGTTCCACCGCGAAGGCGGTGGCGACGTAGGAGAGCAGGGCCAGGGTCAGCCACTTCAGGTAGCGCACATAGGTGGTATACGGCAGGAATACCTGCAGCAGCAGGCACAGCACGCCGAAGCCCAGCGCGTACAGGTGGCTGGAACCACGGCCGAGCGCCAGACGCAGCGCCTCGCCCATGGCGGCGATGTCGGCCGCGATGTTGATCACGTTGGCGACCAGCAGCAAGACGATGATGGCGTACAGGAGCCAGGGCGGGTAGGCGCGGCGGATGTTCGCGGCCAGCCCGCGGCCGGTGACGCGCCCGATCCGCGCCGACACCAGCTGGATGCCGACCATGAAGGGATAGGTCAGCACCAGGGTCCAGAGGGCATTGAATCCGAAGCGCGCGCCGGCCTGCGAATAGGTGGCGATGCCGGAAGGGTCGTCGTCGGCGGCGCCGGTGATCAAGCCGGGCCCGAGCGACTTCAGGGTGGCGTTGTCGACGAGCCGGCGGAGGAGGGCGAGCGGCATGATGGCCTGCGCAAGGTGGTCCGCGGGCCTGCCCGCGACGGCGTTGGGGCGATCGCGAGGCCATGATGGCGCCTCGGTGCTCGCTCAAGAAAAATGCCCCGCGTCCGAAGACGCGGGACGGCCAGCATGGATCAGGCGTGCTTGGCCTTCAGGTGGGCCCTGGCATGCTGCGCTTTCGCTACCGCGTCTTTCTTGCATGCGGACTTTTCGGCGCCCTTCATGGTCTTGCAGTTGGCCAGCGCGGTCTTTTCATTGGCCGTGATCTGCTTCTTCTCGGCCTTGACCTCGGTCTTGGTCGGCGCGCTGGCATGGGCCGCGGCCGCGGGGTGCGCGTTGGCGGGTGCGGCTGCCTGGGGCGCCGCAAAGGCGGCGGTCGAAGCCATCAGCAGTGCGGCGCCGGCCAGCTTGAAAGTCGATTTCATGATGATCTCCTGTCCTGAGTCGGGTATGAGCAAGTCGCTCCCCCACTCAACGCGCGCCGGCCGCCGCAGTTGACGGCCGCCGGTGGCGCCGGCGCCGGTTTAAGCATCGCATAAGTGACGCTCGCGCCGGGCCCGCCACGCGCGCTGTTCCGCCCGCTTCATGCGCCTGCGATAAACGGCGGCCTGGCGCTTCCAATCCTCGCCAGGCCTGCTACACTGGCAACGACAACTTCTTGGCAGAAAGCACAGAATCGGCACCCAACCCGACACCGTTGAACCCTCGCCGCCTGTCGCAGGTCGCGGGGGTTTTTTACTTTGTTGATTCATTCGAGGAGAAGCAGATGACTGATTGGATGGGCTGGCTGGTGGCCGCGGGCGTCCTCGTGATTGCCGAACTGTTCACCGGCACTTTTTACCTGTTGATGATCGCGATCGGCGTCGGCGCCGGCGCGCTGGCCGCCGTCACGGGCGCCAGCGGCCCGCTGCAGATCATGACCGCGGCCGTGGTCGGCCTGGCCGCCACCGCGGTCCTGCACCGCAGCCGCTTCGGCAAGCCGGCCAAGGCCGAAGCCACCCGCGACTGCAACGTCAATCTCGACATCGGCCAGCGCGTCGCCGTCCCGCATTGGGTGGAAGGCCGCGCCCGCGTGATGTACCGCGGCGCGCTGTGGGACGTCGAGCTCGGTCCGGGCGCGCAGCCGGAAGCGGGCGATTACCGCATCGTGGAAGTGCGCGGCAGCCGCCTGATCGTGGCCGATTCATAAGACAATCTAATAAATACTACTCATCTACAAGGGATGCTCATGGAATTCACCTCCGGCACGGTTGCGATCGTCATCTTCATCATCGCCCTGGTATTCATCTTCAAGACCATCAACGTGGTGCCCCAGCAGCACGCGATGGTGGTCGAGCGCCTCGGCAAGTTCCATGCCGTGCTGGCGCCCGGCCTGAACATCGTGGTGCCTTTCATCGACCGCATCGCCTACAGGCACAGCCTGAAGGAGATTCCGCTCGACGTGCCGCCCCAGGTCTGCATCACCAGGGACAACACCCAGCTGCAGGTCGACGGCATCCTGTACTTCCAGGTGACCGACGCGATGCGCGCCTCCTACGGCTCCTCGAACTACATCCAGGCCATCACCCAGCTGGCCCAGACCACGCTGCGTTCGGTGATCGGCAAGATGGAGCTCGACAAGACGTTCGAGGAGCGCGACCACATCAATACCACCATCGTCAACGCGATCGACGAATCGGCCGCCAACTGGGGCGTCAAGGTGCTGCGCTACGAGATCAAGGACCTGACCCCGCCGGCCGAGATCCTGCACGCGATGCAGCGCCAGATCACCGCCGAGCGCGAAAAGCGCGCCCTGATCGCGGCGTCGGAGGGCCGGCGCCAGGAACAGATCAACATCGCCAGCGGCGAGCGCGAAGCGGCGATCGCCCGTTCCGAGGGCGAACGCCAGGCCGCGATCAACCGCGCCCAGGGCGAAGCCAGCGCCATCGTCGCGCTGGCCGAAGCCAGTGCCGCGGCGCTGCGCCAAGTGGGCGCGGCGATCCGCGAGCCGGGCGGCATGGACGCGGTCAACCTGCGCGTGGCCGAGCACTACGTGGACGCCTTCGGCAAGCTGGCCAAGACCAACAACTCCTTGATCGTGCCGGCCAACATGGGCGACATGAGCAGCGTGATCGCCAGCGCGCTGCAGATCGTGAAGTCGCAGCAGCCGGATATCCTGCGATGACCCGTGTGGTGATCATCACCGGCGCTTCCGATGGGATTGGCGCCGAGATGGCGCGCCAGTTGGCCTCGAAAGAGGGCGCAGGCGTCGCATTGGTGCTGGCGGCGCGCAGCGCCGAGCAGCTCGACGCGGTGGCGGCCGAATGTGCCGCTTTCGGCGCGCAGACGCTGGTGGTGCCGACCGACGTCGGCGTGCAGATCCAGTGCCGGCGCCTGGTGATCAGCGCCCTCGAGCATTTCGGCCGCATCGACGTGCTGGTCAACAATGCCGGGCGCTCGGCCCATGCGCTGTTCGAGGAAGTCGAAGACCTGTCCTGGTACGAGGAACTGATGCGCGTGAACCTGTGGGGCGCGGTCTGGTGCACCCAGGCGGCGCTGCCGGCGCTGAAGGCCTCAACCGGCAGGATCGTCGCGGTGTCCTCGCTGGCAGGCCTGGTCGGGGTGCCGGGGCGCACCGCCTACAGCGCCACCAAGTTCGCCATGACCGGCTTCTTCGAGGCGCTGCGCGCCGAAGTGAAGGGCCATGGCGTGTCCGTGACCACCGCTTATCCGGGCGTGGTGGCGACCGCGATCCGTCACCGCGGCTTCAACGCACGCGGCGAGGAGGCCGGCGTGAGCGGGCTCGATGAAGCAGGCGCGATGAGCGTGCAGGAATGCGCGCGCCTGATCATCGAGGGAATGGACGCGCGCCGGCGCGAAGTCGTCATGACGGCCAAGGGCAGGCTTGGGCGCTTCCTCAAGCTGATCGCTCCCGGCTTGGTGGAGAAGATGGCGCTGGCCGCCCTCAAACAGGACGTCCGGCCCCGTTGAGGCGTCTCAGTCGCCCCGGTTTGTGCGAACGGTCAAGGCGCCACCGACTGCTGGGTATTGGGCGCGCGGCGTTGGCCGCGCTTGTCAATTCCCGCTGATATCGGCGCCTACGGTCAGCGGGAAGCCAGGGCTGCACTCAACTGCCGGTCGCGTCCGTAAATGTCGTTCGCGAACAGCACACGGCCCTGGCGGTCCGTCACTGCGGTGGCGTAGAACAGGATGACGGTCACCGGGGTGGCAAGGCTGACCGTTCGCGGCGGCCCCGGGCGCATGGCCGCGGCGATCTGTTGCTCGCTCCAGCGGTCAGGGTCAGCCAGCACGAAACTGGCCAGCGCGGCCGGGTGCTCCACGCGTATGCAACCATGGCTGAGGTCGCGGCGTCCGCGTTGGAACAATTCCTGCGACGGGGTCGAATGCAGATAGATGTTCATCGGGTTCGGCATGGCGAACTTGATGTTGCCGAGCGCGTTTTTCGCGCCCGGGCGCTGGCGGACCCGCGCGGTGCCCGTGCGCAGGGCAGCCACTGCCTGTGGCCCCGCGGTGGCGAGCACCTGGCCGTTCGCCGCCACCAGTTCCATGTCGTTCTGGCGCAGGTAAGCGGGGTGATGAACCAGTTTGGGCAGGATCTCACCCAGAGCAATACTTCGCGGCACGTTCCAGTAGGGGTTGAACTCGACTGCGCGCATGTGACCGAGGAAGGAGGGAGTGGGTGTCCCCGCGGCCCTGCCGACGATGACCCGCATCTCGAGCGGCGTGGACGCCGCCTGGCCGAGGTCGAAGGCCCACAGGCGGTAGGCAGGCACGTTGACGGCGATAACGCGTCCACGCAAGGGCGGCAGCCAGCGCAGGCGCTCCAGCGTCAGCGCGAGCTGCGCGGCGCGCTGCGCCGGCGGCACGGCCAGCGCAGCCAGGGTGGCGGGACCCACGCGCCCATCTTCGACAAGGCCGTGACGCTCCTGGAAGCGCCGCACGGCGGAGGCCAGGGCGGGGGAGCCCGCTGCACCCGCGTCGCCTTCTTCGACACCGCCTTCCAGGTCGCCGAGCAGACGCAGGCGCTCGCGCAGCGCCGCCGCGCCTGCCGGCAAGGCCGGCCACTCCGGCGCCCGCCCCGCCAGTTCGCGGTACTGCGCGAGCGAAGCCTTCACCCTGGCGTAGAGCGGCAATGCGGGCGCGGCCGCATCCACGGCGTCGGCCAGTCGGCCGCTGGCGGCAGCCTGGCGCAGCTCCGCTACCGGATCGAAGCCCGCGAGCGCGTCCTGGTCCTGGCGGTAAGGCGAAGGCGTGCGGCCGGCATGCAGGTCGGCCAGGTACTGCAGCATGGCGGTGCTGAGCGCACGCTCGAACGCTGCCTTGTCGTCGGGGGAAACCGCACGATCCAGCTGGTGAGCAAGCTCGTCCGTCCGGTAGAGCGCCGGGTCCAGACCATGGGTGGCGGCATCCCCAAGCAGGCGCAGTGCCAGCCGTGCCGGCGCCTGCCCGTGCTCCAGCCAGCGCGGCGGCGCGCCGGACGCGTACAGGCGCGCCGCCAGGGCGCCGGCGTCGACCGGGGCGGCAAAGGCCGGCGCGCGCTGCGGCGACGCGGCGAGCACGAGGTACAGCAGCAGGACGGATGCGGTCCTGTGCGCGCTGGAGCGAAGCAGGGCGGGAAATGGGAGCGTCATGGGTGGCGGGTCGGGAAGGGCGCAGGATGGCGCCCGCTCAGAAACCGGCCGCAACGCTCACGGCCGCATCGGCCCGCGGCGGCCGCAGCACCATGACCGGGGCCGCGGCGTAGGCGAGGACATGCTGGGTGACGCTGCCGGCGATCTTGCCGGTGAGCCCGCCCGCACCGTGCGAGCCCATGACGATCAGGTCGCACTGGCGCTCCCTGGCGGCATCGATGATGGCATCCCCCGGGCTGAGCGAGTAGGTGGCCAGCGTCTCGGACGCCAGGCCGGCGGCCTGCGCGCGCGCGGCCACCGCGGCCGCACGGCCCTCGGCCTCCGCCAGCATGCGGTCGACCTGGGGGCCGGCGCCGCTGACGAGTCCGCGTTCGGCGCCGCCGAGGAATGCCTCGGGAAAGGCGACCGACAGCGCCACGATCTCGCTGCCGCAGGCACGGGCCAGCTGGAGCGCGGCGTCGCCCGCCTGCGTCGCGATGGGCGAACCGTCTGTCGGCACCAGGATGCGCTTGTACATGCTGTCCTCCTTGAGCAGGTGGGAGAGTATGCGCCCGCAGCCTCAAAACTGCATGAAACTGGCTCGCGTTCGCATGGGAGAGTATTGAGCCAGATTAAGCGATAGTCAAATTCCTCGGATACGATCGGTCGACATACGATGCGTGCACCGGGGAGGGGACCATGGAAGCATCCGGCAAGTTCATTTCCTGGTTTGCAGAGCTGGGCATTGCGGACGTGCCTTTGGTGGGCGGCAAGAATGCTTCCCTTGGCGAGATGGTGCGTGAACTGGGCGGCCAGGGCGTGCGGGTGCCGAACGGCTTCGCCGTGACCGCGGCCGCCTACCGGGCCACCCTGGACCGCGCCGGGGCATGGGATGGCCTGCACGCGGCCCTCGACGGACTCGACCATACTAACGTGGCCGCGCTCACGCGGCGTGCCAGGACTGCGCGCGACATCGTCTACGGCGCGCCCCTGCCGCCCGAACTCGCGGAGGGCATCGTGCAGGCCTGGCGCGCGCTGCGCGAGCAGTATGGCGAAACATTGACGGTGGCCGTGCGCAGCTCCGCCACGGCCGAAGACCTGCCTACCGCCAGCTTCGCCGGCCAGCATGAAACCTATCTCAATGTCAGCGGCGAAGCGGACCTGCTCGACAGCGTGCGGCGCTGCTTCGCCAGCCTGTTCATGGAGCGCGCCATCGTCTACCGTATCGAGAACGGTTTCGACCACTTCAGGGTCTCGCTGTCGGTCGGTGTGATGAAAATGGTGCGCTCGGACCTGGCCTGTTCCGGGGTGATCTTCACCCTCGATACCGAGACCGGCTTTCGCGACGTCGTGCTCGTTACCGGCGCCTATGGACTGGGGGAGAACGTGGTGCAGGGCACGGTCGATACCGACGAGTTCTATGTGTTCAAGCCGACCCTGCGCGCGGGGCGCCGCAGCGTGCTGCGGCGCAGCCTCGGCGGCAAGGAGGTGCGGATGGTCTACGCGGAGGCGGGCGCCGCGGGCACCACGCGCAATGTGCCGACCGCGCCGGACGCGCGGGCGCGCTACTGCCTCGACGATGCCGCCGTGCTGGAACTGGCCGAGGCCGCGCTGCGCATCGAGGAGCACTACGGCGCGCGGGCAGGTCACCCTGTGCCGATGGACATCGAATGGGCGCAGGACGGCATCGACGGCAAGCTCTACGTGGTCCAGGCACGTCCCGAGACGGTCGCCGCGCGCCGCTCGGCGACCCTGCTGGACGAGTACCATCTCGACGGCAAGGGCGAGGTGCTGGCATCCGGACGCGCCGTGGGCAGCAGGGTTGCGGCCGGCACGGCGCGGGTCATCGCCGACATCGGCCAGCTCGGCCAGTTCCGGCCGGGCGAGATCCTGGTGGCCGAAACCACCATGCCGGACTGGGGCACGGTCATGAAGACCGCTGCCGGGGTGGTGACGGACCGTGGCGGACGTACCTGCCACGCCGCCATCGTGGCGCGCGAGACCGGTGTGCCGGCCCTGGTCGGCTGCGGCAACGCGACGCGAACGATCCGCACCGGCGACCCCGTCACCCTGTCCTGTGCCGAGGGCAGCGTCGGCCACGTGTATGCCGGCAGCCTGCCGTTCCACCGGACCATCACCGACCTGGCGGCCCTGCCCATGCCGCGCACCCGCATGATGGTCAACATCGGCAACCCCGACCTCGCTTTCCGCACGCGCTTCCTGCCGAACGACGGGGTGGGCCTGGCGCGCATGGAATTCATCGTCGCGGAACATATCCGCATCCATCCGATGGCGCTGATTCATCCGGACCAGGTGCGCGACGAAGGCCAGCGCGCCGAGATCGCCCGTATCACCAGCGGCCATGCGTCGCCTGCCGAGTACTTCGTCCGCGAGCTGGCCGAGGGAGTCGGCACGATCGCGGCCGCCTTCTACCCGAAACCCGTCATCGTCCGCATGTCCGACTTCAAGACCAACGAGTATGCCAGCCTGCTCGGCGGCGCCGCCTTCGAACCGCTCGAAGCCAATCCGATGATCGGCTTTCGCGGGGCCTCGCGCTACGCGCATCCGGCCTATGCCGAAGGGTTCGCGCTGGAGTGCCGTGCCATGCGGCGGGTACGCGAAGACATGGGCCTGTCGAACCTGATCCTGATGATTCCGTTCTGCCGGCGCGTCAAGGAGGCCGAGGACGTGCTGCATGCGATGGCGTCGCACGGCCTGGAGCGGGGCGTGGACGGGCTGGAAGTCTACGTCATGTGCGAGATCCCCAACAATGTGATCCAGGTCGATGCTTTTGCGCGCCTGTTCGACGGCTTTTCGATCGGTTCGAATGACCTGACCCAGCTGGTGCTGGGTGTGGACCGCGATTCCGACATCGTGGCCTTCGACTTCGACGAGCGCGATCCCGGCGTGCTCGAGATGCTGCGCCAGGCGGTCGCCGGTGCGCGGCGCAACGGGCGTCATGTAGGGATCTGCGGCCAGGCGCCGTCCGACTATCCGGAGGTGGCGCGCTACCTGGTGGAGCAGGGGATCGATTCGATCAGCCTGAACCCCGATTCGCTGCTTGCCACCGTGCGCAACCTGGTCGAGGTCGAGCGTGCGCTCGGTATCGCAGCGCGCATGCCGTTTGCAGGCTGAGCGCGGGAGGATCACCAGCGCAAGCCAAGCGGCCGGCCGGATGGGCGGAGACGTCCGGATCACGCAGCCATGCTGGCGCGCATACACGCTCGTGATCGATACGGGCGGTACAGGCGGGCTCGCTCAGCTGCGCACCGCCTGCGCCCGGGCGTTCGACGGCGTGGCGCGCCGGGAGGCGTTTCATGGTCCGTAACTCTGAAGCTTTCAAGCGCCGCACGTTGACGTGCCTCATACGACCAGTCATGACGACTCCTAGCATGGACGACGAGCCGTGGGGCACGGCCGCAGACGGCGGCATCGCGGCCCGGCTTTTCCGTCCGCACGGATGCAGAACCGCAGGGGGACCTCTGGCAGCATTTCCACGTTCACCCAGGAGAACATCGTGGCCAACAACCTGACCCGTTTCGCGCCGTTCCACGACGTCATGCGCATGTCCGGCTTGCGCAATATCGAGGATCCGATGCGCGACTTCGCGCTCTCGCCGGCGCTGCGCAGTGTCGAGCACGGGCGCCGGATCAGGATCGGCGTGAAGAAAGCCGACCAGGCCTGCCTGGTGAAGGCGGACATGCCCGGCTTCAAGGAAGAAGACATCAAGATCCCGGTGGAGGGCAGGCTGGTGTCCATCGGCGCCACCATCTACGAACAGGAACAAAAAACCGTCGGCGACACGGTATGCAGTGAACGCTGCAGCGGCTCCCAGGTACGGGAAGGAAGCAAATTGCCGTGCAATGAGGGCTGCGCAAGCGGGGGGCAGGGGCGCTAGCCCAGCGACATCAGGGGGAAACAAGACAATGCCGTCGACCTGCCGGGCCTGTCCGCCCCTGACGCCCGAGAACCTGCTTCGTTCATTTTCGTTCTGCACCGGGATCGAGAACAGTGCCCCCGTCATCGCGGGTCCCGACGGCCGGCCGCTCCGGATCGACCAGATGGCCGCATCCGGGCACGACCGGCGCTGGCGCGAGGATTTCCACCTGGTGCAGGAACTCGGTTTGCGCTGCCTGCGCTACGGACCCTGCTACCACCGCACCCACCTCGGCCCCGGCCATTACGACTGGTCCTTTGCCGACGAGACCTTCGCCGAGCTGCGCCGGCTTGGCATCGTCCCGATTGCCGACCTGTGCCATTTCGGCTTGCCTGCCTGGCTGGGAGATTTCCAGAATCCTGACTTCCCCGCCTATTTCGCGGAATACGCGCAAGCATTTGCCCGCCGCTTTCCATGGGTCTGGATGTACACGCCGGTCAACGAAATGCTCGTGACCGCCGAGTACTCGGCCTTGCGCGGCTACTGGAACGAGGCCTTGCGCAGCGACCAGGCCTTCGTCACGGCGCTAGGTGTGAAGTTGCAAGAGGTTGTTTCGGTTGGTTGAGAGCCTGGACATTGGCGCCTTGCCGCTGATGCCCTGGTGCGGGCGATGCCAGTTGTAATGATGGATCCACTCACGCAGCGTGGCTGCACGCTCGTCGGAGCTCTTGTAGACGAAGCCGTAGGCCCATTCACGTAACGCCGACTGGATGAAGCGTTCGGCTTTGCCGTTGGTCTGGGGCCGGTAGGGCTTGGTAAAACGGTGCTTCAGGTCCAGCCCTGTGCAAACGCGGCTAAAACTCTTTGCACGGAAGGCCGAGCCATTATCGGTCAGCAGCCGCTTGGGTTTCGCACCCAGCGAGCAGTAATACGCATGAGCGTTCGCCAGGAAGCGGCAGGCGCTTTCCTGTGACTCATCAGGGTGCAGCTCGGTGTACGCAATCCGGGCATGATCGTCGACGGCCACAAACAACACTTCCCAGCCCGCACCGCGGCTGCGGTCACGACGGTCACCAGTAGCCCGGTGACCGGTCTTCTCGATCCGGCCTAGCTTCTTCGTATCGATGTGTATGAGGTCGCCCGGATTCTCGTGCTCATAACGCTTCACTGGATCGGCCGGTTCCAGATCCGACAATCGCGCCAGGCCAGCACGACCGAGCACACGGCTTACCGTGGCTTTTGATAGCGACAAATACTCGGCGATGCGTGCTTGCGTCATTCGCTTCTTGCGCAGCTCAACGATGGTCAGCGCCTTCGATTCATCAATGGCACGCGGACTGCAGTTAGGACGTGAAGAGCGGTCAACCAAACCTGGCTTTCCCTCGGCGAGAAAGCGACCGACCCATTTGCGCACGGTTGCTGCGCTGACGCCGTATAACTGCGCCGCTTGGCTATCAGGCAAACGAGATTTCAGGACGTCTTCGACCATTTCGACTCGACGGATGAAGGTCAATCGGGCATTCTTATGGATGTTCATTCGGTTGGTTTCCTTGAGAACTGGGGGTTTGGCGATTTCCAGTTTCGCAAATCCAATCCGAATGAACAACCTATTGAAACATCACAGCTAGGCCATGTGGTCGAGGCAAACGTGCGTGCCAGCGAGGCGATCTGCCAGGTGTGCAAGCCGTGGTTCGTGCAGAGCGAGTCGACCCGTTATTACCACCCCTTCGATCCGGCCGCGGCTTCCCAGGCCGACTACCTGAACGATCTCCGTTTCCTGAGCCTCGACCTGAACTACGCCCGCAGGCCATCGGAGCAGATGATCGCCTACCTGTCTGAAAACGGCATGATAGCTTCCCGGCTCGACTATTTCTTGCAGCGCAAGATCTGGCCGCAATGCATCATGGGTACCGATTACTACGAGTCGAGCGAGTCCGTGGTGTTCGCCGACGGCAGCGCCCGCGGATCCAACGTGCTGGGCTACTACGGGCTGACCCGGCAGTACTACGAGCGCTACCGGCTTCCGATCATGCTCACAGAAACCAACCAGATCCAGGGGCTCAACGCGGCATTCTGGCTGGAGCGCCAGTGGGCGAACGTCCTGCGCCTGCGCCAGGAGGACCATCCGGTCATCGGATTCACCTGGTACAGCCTCACCGACCAGGTCGACTGGGACATCGACCTGCGCGTGCAGCGTCACCACGTCGTGGCCAACGGCCTGTACGACATGGCGCGCCGGATCCGCCGTGCCGGCGTCGAATACCGCCGCATCATCCAGGCCTGGAGCGGTGCGCTGGCCGACACCGATCATCCCGCATGCTCGCCCGACTGGCTCGAGAGACCGGCAGCGCGCTTGCCACCGGCTGGCGTCGTGTGATGCGCCTCACCATGGAAGCGATGCTGCTCGATGCGCCCGGCCGCCCGCTGCGCAAGGCTAGGCTTGCGCTTCCCCGGGCGCAGGGAAGGGACATCCTCATCAAGGTAAGCGCCTGCGCCGTCTGCCGGACCGACCTGCACATCGTCGACGGCGAACTGCCCCCGCACCTGATGCCGCTCATCCCCGGCCATGAGATCGTCGGGCGTGTGACCGGCGCCGGCGCGCTGGCGCAGCGCTTTCGTCCGGGCCAGCGGGTCGGCGTTCCCTGGCTCGCGGGCAGCTGCGGCGCCTGCGCGTTCTGCAGCGCCGGACGCGAGAACCTGTGCGAGCGCGCCACGTTCACGGGCTATGACCGGCATGGCGGGTTCGCGGACTACACGCTGGCCGATGAACGTTACTGCCATGCGCTCCCGGATGCCTACGACGACGCGCACGCGGCCCCGCTGCTGTGCGCCGGACTGATCGGCTACCGCGCCTATGCGATGACGGAGGGCGGGCGCCGGCTCGGGCTGTATGGCTTCGGCGCATCCGCCCACTTGGTCGCGCAGCTGGCACTGCAGCAGGGCCGCGAAGTCTGCGCTTTCACCCGTCCCGGCGATACGCGCTCGCAGGCCTTCGCCCGCGCGCTCGGGGCCGCCTGGGCCGGAGCCGCCGACGCGGCGCCGCCGGCGCCGCTCGACGCCGCCATCCTGTTTGCGCCAGCCGGGGAACTGGTGCCGCAGGCGCTGGCGGCGACCCGCAAGGGCGGCATCGTGGTGTGCGCCGGCATCCACATGAGCGACATCCCGTCCTTTCCCTACGCCCTGCTGTGGGGCGAGCGCTGCGTGCGCTCGGTGGCGAACCTGACGCGCGCCGACGGCGACGCCTTCTTCGGACAGATCGCGCACGGCGCGCTGCGTACCACCGTCAGGACCTACCCGCTGGGCGCGGCCAACGAAGCGCTGGATGCGCTGCGTGCCGGCAGGATCGACGGCGCCGCGGTACTGGTCCCGGAAGGAAGTCGATAGCCGCTATTCTGTTCTTGATCTACATCAAAGAAACTGCGAGCCTGGGGGGACAAACTGGCACTGTTTCTCTCAAATGGCAACCGCCTAACTGGTGCCTAATACCGCGTGCTCGAATCATCCTGCCGGCGGCGCCGGCATTTCCATGGAGGTTGCCATGTACAAGCGTATCCTGCTCACGACCGACGGGTCGGAGGCATCACGGCGTGCCATCCGGGCCGGCGTCGACTTCGCCAAAAGTCTGGGCGCCGAGGTGGTCGGCATGACGGCCACGCCCGAATTCCATACCTTCACGGCCAATGCCGAGATGATGGAGCAAACCCGCGACCAGTATGTCGCATCCACCAGGGCGCACGGGGAGCGCCTTCTGGACGAAGTGGCGGCAGTCGCGCGCGACGCCGGCGTGCCCTGCAGCTGCGTGCAGGTGGTCTCCGACGAGCCGTACGAGGCCATTATCGCCACCGCGCGCGAACGGCTGTGCGACCTGATCGTGATGGCCTCGCATGGGCACAAGGGTATCAAGGGCCTGCTGCTGGGAAGCGAGACGCAGAAAGTGCTGGTGCACAGCCTGATTCCGGTGCTGGTGCACCGCTAGGCACGGGGAGGGCTGGCCTTCATGTACAAACGCATCCTGGTGCCGACCGACGGCTCGCCGGTGGCCCAAGCGGCCGTCGACGCCGCAATCGATCTTGCGCGAGCCGCGGCGCGCCAGCGCGGGTGCGACCTGATCGCGATGGGCTCGCATGGGCGGCGCTGGATCGGGCGCCTGCTGGCCGGGAGCGTGACGCAGGCGCTACTCGCCTATGCGCCGGTACCGGTGATGGTGCTGCGCCCGGTGGTGGGCGACACCCGGGCCCCGGCGTATGCGCAGGCGCCGGCCGGGCCCTGGCCCGCCCCGGATCCCGGCTAGGGGCGCCAGGTGCAGCCCGGAAAGCAGCGGCCAGCAGCGTCCACGTTCACCGATCGCGGGCGTTCCCGTGGGGCGGGCGACAAGAGCGCCGCATTGGCGGTCCCGGTCCCGACGGGCTGGCGCCGCCTGCGCGCCCGGATCGCCCGTGCAGGCGGCTTGCTCGACGCTCCGGATGAGCGTGAGTTCGGTCTGGCGCTCGACCGCACGCTTTCCGATACGCTGGCGGCGCTCGGCATCGTATTCGGGGCCGGCGTCATCCTGTTCGGCGCTTGGGATTACTGGATCGCGCCCCATCAGGCGGGCACCACCGTACTCGTCCGACTGTCGCTGGTGCTTCTCGGCAGCGCCGGGTATGTTCGCTGGGGCGGCCGGATCCCGGTTGCCTGGCGCTGCGCGCTGGTGTACGGCACCCATACCGGGGCCATGATCCTCAGTTCGGCGCTGCTGCCCGACGGCCTGGTGCTGGCGCTGCCCGCGATCACCGGCGCCATGTTTCCGCTCGCGCTGGTCGAACCGCGCCTGCATCGCCTGCTCGCTCTGGTGCTGCCGCCTTCGCTGCTGTTCCTGGTGCTGGGCGCAGTGATGTTGCCGCCGCGGATATTCGCCAGCTGCGTACTGGTGTATGCCGTCATGCTTGCACTGGTGCTGGTGCTCGCCATGTTCCAGGGGCGCCTGAGGCGCAAGGATTTCCTGGCCGAGCGGTCGCTGACCTGGTCGGTCCGCCACGACAGTTTGTGCGGCATCCTGTCGCGTGGCTACCTGCTCGAGCTGGCA
Source organism: Massilia varians (assembly GCF_027923905.1). Classification (NCBI taxonomy): domain Bacteria; kingdom Pseudomonadati; phylum Pseudomonadota; class Betaproteobacteria; order Burkholderiales; family Oxalobacteraceae; genus Massilia; species Massilia varians. Next base: position 3,487,033 of record NZ_AP026966.1, on the reverse strand, counting down.
GCCCACGACGTGGCACTGGCCCGGCGTTATGCGCATCCGCTGGCGGTCGCCATGCTCGACATCGACCACTTCAAGCGCCTCAACGATACCTGGGGCCACCCGGTCGGAGACATGCTCCTGTGCGCCGTCAGCAGGGCCTGCGCCGCCCAACTGCGCGCCAGTGACTATCTCGGACGCTACGGTGGAGAGGAATTTGTCTGTGTCATGCCGGAGACCAGCGAGACCGAGGCGCTCGCCTGCGCAGAGCGGATGCGTGCGGCGGTGGGGGCAATCCGGCTGGAGGCGCCGTCGGGGCCTGTGCAATGTACGATCAGTATCGGCGTTGCCGCGCTCGAGCCCAGGCATGCGGGCATCGATGCGCTGCTCACCGCCGCCGATGCCGCGCTCTACCGGGCCAAGTCGGGAGGACGCAATCGCGTCGAGCAGGCCCCGCCCCATTCGTCGGGAGAGCGCCATGAAGCTTGACGCTGGCCTTGCCGCGCCGAAGGGGCTCGACAGCGAGGAAGCTGCGCGGCGCCTGGTGCGCGACGGGCCCAATGCCTTGCCCGACCCGGGCGGACGACGTTGGCGCCGGATCGCGCTGGATGCCGCGCGCGAGCCGATGTACGTGCTGCTGGTGGGTGCCGCCGTCCTCTATCTGCTGCTCGGCGAGCCGCTCGAGGGCGGCTTCCTGCTCGGCATCGTGCTGCTGATGGTGTGCATGACGCTGCTGCAGCAGGGACGCACCGAGCGGGCGCTGCAGGCGTTGCGTGAACTCGGCGCACCCAGTGCGCTGGTATGGCGTGACGGACGCGTCCAGCGGATTGCGGCGCGCAATCTGGTCGAGGGTGACCTGGTCGAACTGGGAGAGGGCGACCGCGTGCCTGCCGACGGCCTGCTCCTGACGGCGGCGGGCCTGCGCGTCGACGAATCGCTGCTCACCGGTGAATCGGTTCCTGTTGGCAAGATGGCTGCGCCCCCCGGCACCCCCCCGGTCGCCCCCGGCGGCGCCGACCTGCCGTGGGTGTATTCGGGTACCCTGGTGGTGCAGGGACATGGCCTGGCGCGGATCAGCGCCACCGGGGCGCGCACCGAGATGGGCCGCATCGGCGCGGCGCTCGGAGACATCGCCCCGCCACCCGGGCGGCTGCAGCAAGAGACGGCGACGCTGGCGCGCCGTTTCGCGGTCCTGGGGGGAATCGTCAGCATCCTGCTGGTGGCCTTGCTCCTCGCGCGCGGCAGCGCGCTGCTGCAGGCGCTGTTGGCGGGCATCGCGCTTGCGATGTCGATGCTGCCAGGCGAGTTTCCCGTCATCCTCACCGTGTTTCCGGCCATCGGCGCCTGGCGCCTGGCGCGCAGGCAGGTCCTGACCCGTCGCCTGGCGGCGATCGAGATTCTCGGCTCGACCTCGGTGCTGTGCGTGGACAAGACCGGCACCCTGACCGAGAACCGTATGGCGGTGGCGCGGCTGTGGCGCGCCGGCGCCTGTTACGACGCCGCCCTGGATGCGCCGATGGCTCCGGCGCACGCGGAACTGCTGGCCTGCGCCCTGCGCGCCAGCCGCGCCCTCGGCAACGATCCGATGGAGGCGGCGCTCTGGCGGCTCGCGGCGAAAGCGCTGCCGGGCGGCGGGTCGGCGCCATCCGGCTGGACGCTGGTGCACGAATACGGCTTGACCCCTCACCGGCCCGCGCTGGTGCACGTCTGGGATTGCGGCAACGGGACGGTCCTGGTCGCGGCGAAAGGCGCGCCCGAGACGATCGTGGCGATGTGCCGTCCGGACGCACCCGGCCGTGACGCGGCGCTGGCGGCTGCCGCGGGCATGGCGGCCGATGGCCTGCGGGTCCTGGCGGTGGCGCGTGCCCTTGCCGCGCCCGGACCATGGCCGGCGGAGCCTGGCGCGTTCGGCTTCGAGCTGCTCGGCCTGGCCGCGCTCGCCGATCCGCTGCGCCCCGACATTCCCGCGGCCGTGGCGGCCTGCCGCGCGGCCGGCCTGCGCATCGTCATGATTACCGGGGACCATCCCGACACCGGGCGCGCCATCGCGCGCCAGGCCGGGATCGCGCTGGGGAAGGATGGCGGCGCGCTCACCGGAGGCCAGATCGCGGCACTCGACGACACGGCGCTGGCGCGCCGTCTCGACCATACCGACGTATGCGCGCGCATTGCGCCGCAGCAGAAGCTGCGCATCGTGCAGGCGCTCCAGCGCGGCGGTGCGGTGGTGACCATGACCGGCGACGGCGTCAACGACGCCCCGGCCCTGCGGGCGGCCAATGTCGGGGTGGCCATGGGATTGCGTGGCACCGATGTCGCGCGCGAGGCCGCCGAACTGACGCTGCTTGACGACCGCTTCGCCTCCCTGGTCGAGGCGATCGCGTCCGGGCGGCGGATCTTCGGCAACATGCGCAAGTCGATGTGCTACGTGATGGCGGCGCACGTGCCGATCGCCGGCATGGCCTTGCTGCCCGCCTTGCTGGGTTGGACGGTGATGTTGTATCCCTTGCACATCGTTTTCCTGGAACTCGTCATCACGCCTGCCTGTTCAGTGGCGTTCGAGAACGAGCCAGCCGAGCCGGACCTGATGCGGCGGCCGCCGCGCGGGCGCGACGAAGCGCTGTTTGGCCTGAAGGCCGTCATCAGTGCGCTGCTGCAGGGAGGCTGGGTGCTGGCATTGCTGGCCTCGCTGTACGGTTGGGCGCTGTCCTGGCTGCCGGAAACCGAGGCGCGCGCCGTGGGATTTGCCGGTCTGGTGCTGTGCAACCTTGCGCTGATGTTCTCCAACCGGCAGCGCCAGGGGCTCAGCAGCACGCTGCGCACCGCCAATCCGGTGTTCTGGGCCATCGCCGCGACTGCGCTTGTTCTGCTGGCGCTGGTCGTGTACGTACCGGTACTGGCCGGGATCCTGGTGCTGGCCCCTCCGCCGCCGGCCGCATTGGCCGCCTCGGGCGGCATTGCCGCATTGGCGCTGGCCGGTCTCGAACTGCGCAAGTGGCTGTCGGCGCGCGTGCCAGGCTCACCACTGCCGGCCGGGTGACCCTGGAGGATGGATGCGCTTGTTCACGGGGCCGCACCGCTCTTGTCGAGGTAGCGCCGCATGCGCACCATGCCGCCGTCGCCGCCAACCAGCTCGAAGCCGAGGCTCGCGGCAAGCCTGTGCATCCGTGTATTTTCCGGAAGCGCGAGGCCTTCGAGGAGCGGCACGCCGCGCGCGCGGCAGTAGTCGAGCAGGCTGGACAGCAGAATCCGCCCCAGGCCGCGTCCTTGCAGGTCCGATCGCACCGTCACGGCGAACTCGCCGCGCAGGTCGTCGGGATCGAACACGGCGCGCGCCACGCCCAGCGTCTCGGATCCGGCCGGTCCGGCGCGGGTCGCGATCAAGGCCATTTCGCGTGCATAGTCGATCTGCGTGAAGCGCGCCAGCTGTTGCGGCGAGAGTTCGCGCATCATGCCGAACATGCGCATGTGCACGTCCTCGGGGCTCAGGGCCTTGAAGAACTCCACGTGCGCAGCCGCGTCCTCGGGCCGGATCGGGCGGATCGTCAGCGGCCCGATGCTGCTGGCGAGCTGCCGTTCGAGGTGTTCCGGGTAGGGCAGGATGGCCAGCCGCGCGTGGCCGTCGCGGCCCGCAGACGCCGGCTCCAGCCGCATGCGGGCATCGAGCGCCACCACGCCGCCGGCGTCGGCCAGCAGCGGATTGATGTCGAGCTCGACGAGTTCAGGCAGGTCGGCCGCCATTTGGCCGACGCGCACCAGGACGTCGCACAGCGCGTCCAGGTCGGCCGGGGGCAGGCCGCGGTAGCCGGCCAGCAGCCGCGCCACCCGGGTGCGCTTGACGAGGTCCGCGGCCAGCACCCGGTTCAGCGGCGGCAGCCCGACCGCCTGGTCGGCGGTGACCTCCACCGCGATGCCGCCATGGCCGAACAGCACCACCGGTCCGAATACCGGGTCCGTGGTGATGCCGATGATCAGTTCCAGCGCCTGTGGCCGGCGCGCCATGGCCTGCACCGTGAAGCCGGCCAGCCGCGCCTGCGGGCGCAGGCTGGCGACACGCACGACCATCGCATCGAGCGCCGCGGCCAAGGCGTCTTCGTCGACCAGGTCAAGGACGACGCCGCCGACCTCGGTCTTGTGCGCCAGGTCCGGCGACTGGATCTTGAGCGCCACGGGAAAGCCGATGCGGCGCGCCGCCGCCAGCGCCGCGCCGCGGTCCGCGACGCTCTCGGTGGGCACCACGGGAACGCCATACGCAGCCAGCAGGCGTTTTGCGTCGCTTTCGCCGATCATCCTGGCGCCGCCGGCCAGCAGGCGCTCGACCTGGGACCGCGCAGCATTGCGGTCCGGCACTGCCAGTTCTCCCGGTCGCGGCGCCTGCACCAGGATGTCGCCGTTGCGCCGGTAGTCGACCAGTTGCTGGAAGCCCTTGACCGCTTCTTCCGGAGTGTCGAACACCGGCACGCCCGCCTCGATGCACAGCCGGCGCGCACCGGCCACGCTCGGACCGCCCAGCCAGCAGCACAGCACAGGACGGCTGCTGCCGTTGATGAGCGGCAGCACGGCGGCGGCGATCTCGCTGCTCGATACGATGGCGGTCGGCGCGTGAATCAGCAGCACCGCGTCGAGCTCGGGCGCATCGAGCAGCGCGGCCAGCGCGTGGCGGTAGCGTTCGGCAGGGGCATCGCCGACGATGTCCACCGGGTTGCCGTGCGACCACAGCGGGGGCAGGGCTTCGTCCAGGCGCGCCACGGTGCCTGGCGCGAGCCGGGCCGGTACGCCGCCGCCGTCGAGCAGGGCGTCGGTCGCCATCACGCCTGGCCCGCCGCCGTTGGTGAGGATGGCCAGCCGGTCGCCACGCGGCGGCCGGATATGGGCCAGGGTCGCGACCGCGTCGAACAGTTCGGCCGTCGTGTTGACCCGCAGCATGCCGGCGCGGCGGATGGCGGCGTCGTAGACCAGGTCGGATCCCGCCAGCGCGCCGGTATGACTGAAGGCGGCGCGCGCGGCTTCGGCGCCGCGGCCGGACTTGACGATCAGGGTGGGCTTGCCGCGTGCGGCGCCGCGCGCCGCGCTCATGAACTTGCGGGCCTGGCGCACGCTCTCGGCGTACAGGAGGATGGCATCGGTGCCGGCGTCGCCCGCCAGCCAGTCGAGCAGGTCGCCGAAATCGATGTCGCTGCCGTCGCCCAGCGAAACAAAGTACGAAAAGCCGATGCGGCGCGCCGCCGCCCAGTCCAGCACCGCCGTGACCAGGGCGCCCGACTGGGCCACGAAAGCCAAACGCCCGGGGAGCGCCGTGGCGGGCGCGAAGCTGGCGTTCAGGCCGATGCCCGGCACAAGCAGGCCGACGCAGTTGGGTCCAAGGATGCGCAGCAGCCAGGGCCGGGCGGCGTCGAGCATGGCCTGGCGCAAGCTTCGCCCCGGATCGCCCGCGGTCTCGGGGGCGTCCAAGCCGGCACTGATGACGATGGCGGCGCGGCAACCGGCGGCGCCGAGTTCGCGGATCAGCCCCGGTACGGTAGCGGCGGGCGTGCAGATCACGGCCAGCTCCGGTACGGCGGGCAGGTCGGCGACGCTGCGCCATGCCTGCTGCCCGCCTACCTGGGCGTGGCGCCGGTTGACCGGCCATAGCGGCCCCTGGAAACCGCCGGTGACGAGATTGTTCCACACGGTGGCACCGACGCTGCCGCTGCGGTCGGAAGCGCCGAGCACGGCGACGGAGGCGGGCGCGAACAGGTGATGCAGGTTGCGGATGCTCATGGATTCTCCTGCCGGTTGGCGCCGAACGCCCTTGCCTGACGAGGCTGGACGACAACTCCTTTGACCATCGGGTACGGTCTTGCAGTGATCGTTGCCTATTTGATCTAGATCAAATACAGGGCAAGGGGGAGAGGAGGAGACTGCCACCTGTACCCCGTTCAACGTCATACGAGGTTTTACCATGCTCCCCTCGTCACGACCCGCACAGGCCGCCCGGACGATTGTCCGCGCATTGGCGCATGCGCGCAAGCTGCTGCTGGAACAGGTCCGTAGGGTCGGGGGCGAGCCTGACGCGCGTTTTGCCGCGGCGTTCGTGCAACTGGCCGCTGCCATCGAGGCCGCCTTCCGCCATGAGGAGGCGCTGATGGATGCGATCGGCTTCCCCGGGGTGGTCGAGCAGCGCCGCGACAATGCCTTGCTGCTCAGTGCCCTGCACCATGCGGCGCCGCGGGTGGAGGCCGGCGACCTGGGCCTGGGCCGGGAGGTCGTGGCGGCCCTGCCGGACCTGCTGTCGCTGCATCGCTTCTGCGGCCTGCGCATGCTGGCCACGGCGCGCGGCTCGCCGGGGGCGCAGGGACCGCTGCCTGGACGCGCCATACCGCATGGGGCGGGACGGCGCCGGCGCCAGGCCTAGTTTCCGGCGACACCGCCAAAAGGAGGAGACCAATGAGCTACAGGACCATCATCGTGCATGCCGACGCGTCGCGGCATGCGCCGCAGCGGATTCGGATCGCGGCCAGGCTGGCTGTCGAGCACGAGGCGCACCTGATCGGTGTCGCGGCCATCGGCGTCTCGCGCGAGGTGTTCCCGGACGGCTACCGAGCGGTCCCCGGCAGTCTCGAAGCCAGCTATTTCAGCCCCCTGCACGAGACCGCAACGCGTGCGCTCCACGGCTTCGCCGCGCTGGCCAGCGAGACCGGCGTCGTGCACGAGAAGCGGCTGGTCTGCGACCTCGCCAGCGAAGCCCTGGCGCGCATGGGACGCTACGCCGACCTGGTCGTCGTCAGCCAGGAGGACCTGACCGAAGCCCTGGCCGAAACCGTCGGGCGCATACCCGAGTACGTGGCCTTCACCTGCGCCCGCCCGGTGCTGGTGGTTCCCTGCGCGCCGGTCCCGCATTTCATGGGGCGGCACGTGCTGGTCGCCTGGAATGGCAGCAAGGAAGCATCGGCCGCACTGCTGGCCGCGCTGCCCCTGATGCGGCGGGCGGTGCGCGTGACGCTCGTCTCCTTTCGCTCGCCCGGCGACACCGACCTCGGCGACGCACAGCAAAAGGCCGACCTGGCCGCCTTCCTCGCGCGGCACGACGTCCAGGCCGAGATCATCGCCTTCGACCGCCATATCGATGGGGGACAGGCCCTGCTCACGCTGGCCACCCAGGAGGCCTACGATCTGCTCGTCATCGGCTGCTACGGGCACTCGCAGTTTCGCGAACTGTTCCTCGGGGGCGTCACCAGGAAGGTACTGCAGGAGGCCACGATGGCCGTACTGATGGCGCGCTGACTGTTTTCTCCTACCAACGGGAGCTTCCATGGAAATGATGAAAGCGGCAGTATTCACCGGGCCCGGGCGGATTGCGCTCGAGCGCAAGCCGGTGCCGCGGGCAGGTCCCGGCGAAGCCATCGTCAAGGTGACGATGACGACCATTTGCGGGACCGACGTCCATATCCTGAAAGGCGAATATCCGGTCGAGCCCGGTCTGACCATCGGACACGAACCCGTCGGCGTCATCGCCGAGCTCGGCGCGGGCGTGGCGGGTTATTCGCTCGGACAACGTGTCGTGGTCGGCGCGATTACGCCCTGCGGCCAATGTTATGCCTGCCTGGAAGCGCACCAGTCGCAGTGCGGGGGCCGTGCAATGGGGGGCTGGCGCTTCGGCAATACCATCGACGGCTGCCAGGCCGAGTACGTGCGGGTGCCGTTCGCAAGCGCGAACCTGGCCCCCGTACCAAGCGGGCTCAGCGACGAGCAAGTCTTGATGTGCCCCGACATCATGAGCACCGGCTTCGGCGGCGCCGAGAACGGCGCGATCCGCATCGGCGATACGGTGGCGGTGTTCGCACAGGGGCCGATCGGCCTGTGCGCGACCGCCGGGGCGCGGCTGCGCGGCGCCAGCCGGATCATCGCGGTCGACACCGTGCCGGCGCGGCTCGAGATGGCCAAACGGCTGGGCGCGGACCACGTCATCGACTACCGGACTACCGATCCGGTCCAGGCCATCCTCGCGCTGACCGACGGGCAGGGCGCCGACGTGACGATCGAGGCGCTCGGCACCCAGCAGACCTTCGAGAGCTGCCTGCGCGCCCTCAAGCCGGGCGGGACCCTGTCGAGCCTGGGCGTGTACTCCGGCAAGCTGGGCCTGCCGGTGGACGCCTTCGCCGCCGGGCTGGGCGACCACAAGCTGATCACGACGCTGTGTCCGGGCGGCAAGCATCGCATGCAGCGCCTGATGAATATCGTGGCGTCGGGCCGGGTCGATTTGCGGCCCCTCGTCACGCACCGTTTCCCCCTCGACCGGATCGAGGAAGCCTACGAGCTGTTCGCCAACCAGCGCGATGGCGTACTGAAAGTGGCGATCGTGCCCTAGGTCCTGCTTCCCATGACGACGACGGCCCAGCGCGGGTGGCGCCTCGGCGCCGGGCTATTGGCGCTGGTGGCGCTGCTGGCCATCGGCGCGACGCTCGGCCCGTGGCGGCTGGCGCGCCAGCAGGAGCCCGGGCCGGGTTTCGTCAGTGGCAACGGCCGCATCGAAGCGACCGAGATCGATATCGCCACCCGCCTGCCCGGACGCGTTGCCGAAGTGCTGGTGGAGGAGGGCGACATGGTCGCGGCCGGCCAGGTGCTGGCGCGCATGGATGCGCAGTCCCTGCTGGCGCAACGGGCCGAGACGGTGGCGCGTGAACGTCAGGCACGCGACGCGGTGGCGCAGGCGCAGGCGGGCCTGGCGATGCGGCGCAGCGACGAGGCTGCGGCGGCGGCCGGCGTCGTGCAGCGCGAAAGCGAACTGGATGCCGCAGGCAGGCGCCTGCGGCGCTCCGTCACGCTGGCCGGCGCCGGTGCGGTGGCGTCGCAGGAGCTGGACGATGACGAGGCGCGGGTGCGCGGCGCGCAGGCGGCGGTCATGGCGGCGCGGGCGCAGCGCGAGGCGGCATCTGCCGCAGTCGAGGCGGCCCAGGCCCAGGTGGTGGAGGCGCGCTCGAATGTGGAGGTGGCGGTGGCCGCCACCGCCCGCATCGACGCCGACCTGCGCGAGCTGGCGCTGACCGCTCCCCGCGCCGGACGCATCCAGTACCGCGTGGCCCAGCCGGGCGAAGTGCTGGCCGGCGGCGGGACGGTGCTGAACCTGATCGACCTGACCGACGTCTTCATGAGCTTTTTCGTTCCGGAGACGGCCGCCGGCCGCGTTGCGCTCGGCGCCGAGGTGCGCCTGCAGCTGGACACCGCTCCCGGCTTCATTGTGCCGGCCAGGGTAAGCTATGTCGCCAGCGCTGCCCAGTTCACCCCGAAGTCGGTGGAAACGGCCAGCGAGCGCCAGAAGCTGATGTTCCGCGTCAAGGCCCAGGTCGACCGCCAGGTGCTGTCGCGCTATGCCGACTATGTCAAGGCTGGAGTGCCGGGGGTGGCCTGGGTGCGCCTCGACCGGCGTGTCCCCTGGCCGCCGACGCTGGCCTTGCGGAGCGGGCAATGAATGGGGACACGGCGCCCTCCATCCCGCCGTGCGCGCGCGTGGCCGGGCTGAGCCTGCATTACAGGCGCGTACTCGCGTTGGACAATGTCGATCTTGCATTCCCGGGCGGCGCGATGACGGGCCTGATCGGGCCGGACGGGGTCGGCAAGTCGAGCCTGCTCGCAGTGTTGGCCGGCGCGCGGCGTTTCCGCCACGGCCGGGTCGAGGTGCTGGGCGGGGACATCGGCGACGCCGGCTTTCGCACCCGGGTCAGCCCGCGCATCGCCTACATGCCGCAGGGCCTGGGCCGCAACCTGTACGCTGCCCTCACGGTCGAGGAAAACCTGCAGTTCTTCGCCCGCCTGTTCGGGCTGGACACGCCGGCGGCGCGCGCCCGTATCGATTTGTTGAGCCGCAGTACCGGCCTGCATCCCTTTTTGGCGCGCCCGGCCGGACTGCTGTCGGGCGGCATGAAGCAGAAGCTGGGCTTATGCTGCGCCCTCATTCATGAGCCTGACTTATTAATCCTCGACGAGCCGACCACCGGGGTCGACCCGCTCGCGCGGGTGCAGTTCTGGGAGCTGATCGGGGCCATCCGCCGCGCGCGCCCCGGCCTGAGCGTGCTGGTGGCCACCGCCTATATGGAGGAGGCCGGCCGGATGGACTGGCTGGTGGCGCTCGACGCCGGCCGGGTACTGGCGGCGGGCAGCCCCGCGGCGCTGCTGGCGCGCAGCGGATGCCCTGACCTGGAATCAGCCTTCGTGGCGCTGCTGCCGCCCGCGCGCGCGGCCGCGCGCCCGGCGCTGCGCGAGCTTGGCGCGCAGGCGCAGCAGGCGCCGCCGGCGGAAGACGGCGCGCCGGCGGTCGAGGCGCACAGACTCTCGCGCCGCTTCGGCGAGTTCGTCGCGGTGCACGAGGTGAGCTTCCACATCGCGCGTGGCGAGATCTTCGGTTTCATCGGCTCCAACGGCTGCGGCAAGAGCACCATCATGAAGATGTTGACCGGGCTGCTGGCACCGAGCAGCGGCGAAGCCCGGGTGCTGGGCCGGCAGGTGGACCGCCACGACCTCGGCGCCCGGCGCCGGGTCGGCTATATGTCGCAGGGGTTTTCCCTCTACCATGAGCTGAGCGTGCGCCAGAACCTGCTGCTGCACGCGCGCCTGTTCGATTTGCCCGAAGACAGCGGGCGCCGCCGCTGCGCCGACCTGGCGCGGCGCTTCGGGCTGGAGCCCGTGCTCGACGCCATGCCGGATGCGCTGCCCTTGGGGGTGCGCCAGCGCCTGTCGCTCGCCGTCGCGCGACGCCTTCTGGGCCGAGATGCTGGCCCTGTCGCGCCATGAAGGGGTGACGATCTTCATCTCGACCCACTTCATGAACGAGGCCCAGCGCTGCGACCGGGTGGCGCTGATGCACGCCGGCCGGGTGCTGGCCTGCGGCGCGCCTGCCGCTCTCCAGCGCGAGCGCGGCGCGGCCAGCCTGGAGCAGGCCTTCGTGGCCTGGCTGTGCGACAGCGACCCCGAAGCGGGCCGGCCGGCGCCCGCGCTGCCGCCGTCCCGGCCGCAGCCTGATGCGCGCTTCGGCTGGCTGCGGCGCACCGCTGCCTGCAGCCGCCGCGAGAGCCTGGAGCTGTTGCGCGACCCGGTGCGGGCGCTGCTGGCGACGCTGGGCTCGCTGCTGCTGATGATCGTGATCGGCTATGGCCTGAACATGGACGTCGAAGACTTGCCTTATGCAGTGCTCGACCGCGACGCCACGGCCCTCAGCCGCGACTATGCGCTGAACCTGTCCGGCTCGCGCTACTTCAGCGAGCGGCCGCCGCTGGCGGACTACGCCGACCTGGACCGCCGGATGCGCTCGGGCGAACTGGCGCTGGCGATCGAGATCCCGCCCGGTTTCGCCCGTGCGCTGCAGCGCGGCCGCCAGGTCGAGATCGGGGCCTGGATCGACGGCGCCAATCCGCCCCGCGCCGAAACGGCCGAAGCCTATGTGCGGGGCATGCACGCGCACTGGCTGCGCAGCCGCGCCGCCATGGCCGGCGCCCCGGGCGCGGGTGCGGGAGCGCTGCCCGCCCGTGTCGAGACGCGCTTTCGCTACAACCCCGACGTGCGCAGCCTGCCAGCCATGGTACCGGCGATCATTGCCCTGCTGCTGCTGAACCTGCCGGCCATGCAGGCCGCGCTGGCGGTCGTGCGCGAGAAGGAAATGGGGCCGATCGTGAACCTGTACGTCACGCCCTTGCGGCGCAGTGAATTCCTGCTCGGCAAGGCGGCGCCCTACGTGCTGCTGGCCATGCTGAACTTCGCCTTGATGACGCTGCTGGCCGTGACGCTGTTCGGGGTGCCGCTCAAGGGCAGCCTGGCGGCCTTGAGCGCGGCGGCCTTCCTGTTCTGCATCTGCTCGACCGGGATCGGCCTGCTGGCCTCGGCTTTCACCCGCAGCCAGATCGCCGCGATCTTCCTCACCATGATCGGCACCATGCTGCCGGCGATCCAGTTCGGCGGCCTGATCAACCCGGTCGAGACGCTGGGGGGCGTCGGCAGGCTGATCGGGGAAAGCTACCCGGCCACCCACATGCTGAGCATTGCCCGCGGCGTATTCTCGAAGGCGCTCGGCTGGAGCGACCTGCGCGCCGATTTCCTGGCCCTGCTGGCGGCGCTTCCCGTGATCCTCGGCCTGGCGATCCTGGTCCTGCCGCGCCAGGAGCGCTAACGTGAATCTGTCCTGGAACAAGGTGTGGCGCCTCGGCATCAAGGAATGGTGGAGCCTGTTGCGCGACCCGGTTCTGCTGGGCCTGATCGTCTACAGCTTCACCGCGGCAGTGTATCTTGGCGCGACCGCCCAGCCCGATACCTTGAGCCGCACCTCGCTCGCCATCGTCGACGAGGACGGATCGGCGCTGTCGCTGCGCATCCGCCAGGCATTTCTGGCGCCGCAGTTCATCCCGCCCGAGACGATCGGGCTGAGGGAGCTCGATGCGCGCCTGGACCGCGGCAGCGCCACCTTCGTGCTGGTGATCCCGGCCGGCTTCCAGCGCCGGGTGCTGGCCGGGCGCGCGGCGGCGCTGCAGTTGAACGTCGACGCCACCCGCATGAGCCAGGCATTCTCCGGCAGCGGCTACGTCGAGCAGATCGCGCTGGGCGAAGTAACGGCCTTCGTGCGCGGCGTGCGGGTGCAGGAGGCCGCGCCCGTCGCGTTGACGGTTCGGGCGCGCTTCAACCCCGCGCTCACGCCCGGCTGGTTCGGCGGCCTGATGGAGCTGATCAACAATGTCACCATGCTGTCGGTCATCCTCAGCGGCGCCGCCCTTATCCGCGAGCGCGAGCACGGCACGGTCGAGCACCTGCTGGCGATGCCGGTGCGCGGTGCGGAAATCCTGCTGGCCAAGCTATGGTCGATGGCCGCGGTGGTGATGCTGGCGACGCTGGTGGCCTTGCTGGTGGTGCTGCGCGGCCTGTTGCAGGTTGGCCTGCAGGGCTCCTTGCCGCTGTTCCTGCTCGGGCTGGCGCTGCACCTGTTCGCCACCACCTCGCTCGGCATCCTGATGGCAGCCAGTGCGCGCGGCATGCCGCAGTTCGCTCTGCTGGTGATCCTGGCGCTGCTGCCGCTCCAGATGCTGTCGGGTGCGACCACGCCGCGCGAGAGCATTCCTCCGGTGCTGCGCGACCTGATGCTGCTGGCGCCGACCACCCATTTCGTGGACATCAGCCAGGCGATCCTGTTCCGTGGCGCCGGGAGCGAGGTGGTATGGCGGCCCATGCTGGCGCTGTTGGGAATCGGCACGCTGCTGTTCGCGCTGGGCCTGGCGCGCTTCGGCGCGGCGCTGCGGCCGCGCTGAGGCCAAGCGCCTACTTGCCGAGCGCCGTGCGCAACGGCTCGGACTGCGGCTCCGGCGTGCCGCCGTCCATCGCTTCTAGAGCCGTGATCGGCTTGCCGTAATAGGCGTGGGTCAGACGCTGGTTGTAGCGGATGCCGTCGATGGCGATCGTCGCCGCATTGCCGAACAAGCCCTTGCTGCCCGACCAGACCACCACGTCCCCTGCGGTCGTGCCCTGCGCCATGCGCGCATAGTTGATCACGGTCAGGCCAGCGTCGGCGTTGAGCGAAAAATTGTTGCGCTTGCGGAAGTGGTCGACCGCCTTCTGGTTCATCAGGAGCAGGGCAAAAGGCCCGCCCTCGGCGCCGGCCTGGAGTCCGAGGCTGATCCCGCCGATGGTATAGAACACGGGATTGCCCCAGCGGCCGTCCGCGTGGCGCGTCATCAGCACGCCCGAGCCGCCCTCGGCGCCGAGACCAAGCGCGGCGCGCCCATAGGTGGGAACGATGTACACCCCGCGCGCCCGGCCCAGCAGCGCGGCGATTGCTGGCGTTGCCGCCATGGTCCGTGCCACACCCGCGGCGTCGGCCACGCGCCGGGCGGCCGTTTCCTTGCGCTGGGCCCCGGTTTCGGCAGGCTGCGCGGCATTCGGCGTGCCCTGGCCAGCCCGGCTCTCCTGTGCCGCAACGGCGGCGGGTGCGCTCAGCAGGACAAAAACGGCGGCCGCCACGGCGCCGCGAGCGATATCGGTCAACATGCCGTTCTCCTTGTCGTGGTGATTGTTCCGGCAGCGTAGTCTGGCGCCCGAATGCGCGTTTGATATCGCTCAATCGAATTTCCCCGGGAAGACCGGCCCCGCTGCGCCGGCTCAGGCGGCATCCACCCGGCGCAGCAGCCACGACTTGGCAGCGCGGGTCAGCAGCGCGTAGCCGGCCAGGATTGCCGCCAGGCCCCACCAGTAGGCGGGCGGCAGCGGGACGGCGCCGAGCAGCGGGGCCAGCGGCGAGACGGGCAGCCACAGGCCTGCGCAGCAGATCGCCAGGCTGGCCAGCACCAGGGCCGCCGATGGCCGGTTGGCGTGGCCGGCTCCGGCGCCGGTGCGGATCACGTAGACGATCAGGGTCTGCGACAGCAGCGATTCCACGAACCAGCCGGTCTGGAACAATGCCGGCGCGTGGGCCGCGCCGAGGCCGAACCACAGCAGGGCGAAGGTGGCATAGTCGAACAGGGAACTGATCGGACCGAAGCACAGGACGTAGCGGCGCAGGGCCTTGACGTCCCAGTGGCGCGGGCGCGCCAGGAAGTCCGGATCGACCCGGTCGGTCACGAGCGCGGTCTGGGCGCAGTCGTACAGCAGGTTGTTGAGCAGTACCTGGACCGGCGCCATCGGCAGGAAGGGCAGCAGGACGCTGGCGCCGAGCACGCTGAGCATGTTGCCGAAGTTCGAGCTCGCGCTCATGCGGATGTACTTGACGATGTTCCCGAACACGCGGCGGCCGGCCAGCACGCCGGCGTCGACCGCGAGCAGGCTCTTTTGCAGCAGGATCAGGTCGGCCGACTCGCGCGCCACGTCGGCGCCGGTATCGACCGAGATGCCGACGTCGGCGGCCTTGAGCGCGGGGCCGTCATTGACGCCGTCGCCGAGCAACCCGACTACCCGGCCCTGGGCCTGGAGGCAGCGGATCACGCGGGTCTTCTGCGCCGGCGCCAGCTTGGCGAACACTGTGGTGCGCAGCGCCAGTCGGCCCAGTTCGACATCGTCCAGTTTGTCGAGCCCGCTACCTTCGGCCACCGCGCCCGGATCGAGGCCGACCATCCGGCATACGTGGGTGCAGACCGTCGCATTGTCGCCGCTGAGTACCTTGACGGCGACGCCGCGGGAGGCCAGGCCGGCCAGCGCGGCGCCGGCCGAGTCCTTGGGCGGATCGAAGAAGGCGATGTAGCCCAGCAGCACCAGGTCGCGCTCGAGTCCCGGGTCGGCAAGCGCGGTCTCGTCGTCGCGCAGCGCGCGCCACGCGATCGCGATCACCCGCAGGCCTTCCTCGTTCAGGTGTTGCGCCACCGTGCCCAGGGCGCCTGCGTGGGCGGCCTCGAACGGGGTCACGCCCTGCGCGCCCTCGGCGGCGCTGCAGGCGCTGCCGATTTCCTCGACGGCGCCCTTGCACACCAGGATGCGCGCGCCGTCCGGCGCCTGCAGCACGACCGACATCCGGCGCCGCGCGAAGTCGAACGGAATTTCGCCGAGCTTGCGCCAGCCCAGATCCGGGCGCAGGCGCGCGTGCGCCCGTGCGTGCCCGAGCACCGCCTTGTCGAGCAGGTTGTGCAGCCCGGTCTGATGGTAGCTGTTCAGGTAGGCGTAGTCGAGCACGCGTTCCGAATCGCGTCCGAGGAGGTCGACATGGCGTTCCAGCACCACCCGGTCCTGGGTCAGGGTGCCGGTCTTGTCGGCGCACAGCACGTCGATCGCGCCCAGGGTCTGCACCGCGGCCAGGCGTTTGACGATCACGCCGCGCGCGGACAGTTCCAGCGCGCCGCGCGCGAGGTTGGCAGTGACGATCACGGGCAGCATCTCGGGCGCCAGGCCGACCGCCACCGCGGTGGCGAACAGCAGCGCTTCGTAGGGATCGCCCTTGCTAGCCCAGTTCAGCAGCAGCACCAGGGGCGCCATCACCATCATGATGCGCAGCAGCAGGGCGATCACGGCGGCGATGCCGCGATCGAAGTCGCTGCGCTCGCGGCCCTCGACCAGCGCCGCGGCGAGCTGCCCGAATCCGGTGCCGGCGCCGGTGGCGAACACCAGGGCACGCGCGCTGCCGCTGGTCACGTGGGTGCCCATGAAGCCGATGTTGTCCAGGTCGGCCGTTGCCGCGCTGCCGCCGCGGTCGCCGGCCAGCGCCCCGGCCTGCTTGCGCACGGGCAGCGATTCTCCGGTGAGCGAGGATTGGTCGACGAACAGGTCGATCGCTTCGATGAAGCGTACCTCGGCCGGCACCGGGTCGCCCGCGGCCAGCAGCACGACATCGCCCGGCACCAGCGCCTCGAGCGGATGCTCGACTTCGGCGCCGTCCGCGTCTCCTTCCGGCCCCGGGCGCCGTACCCGGACCGTGGTGCGCACCATCGCGCGCAGGCGCTGGGCGGCGCGGTCGGCCCGGTGTTCCTGCACGAAGCCGAGTACCGTCGACAGCAGCACCATGGCCGCGATCATGGCGGCGCCAAAACCCTCGCCGGTGAGCAGGTCCAGCCCGGCCAGGACCAGCAACAGCAGCGGAAGCGGCCGCATGAAACCGGAGAGGAAAACGAGTACGGCCGGCCGGCTTTGCGCCCGCGCAACGGTGTTCGGCCCATGGCGCGCCAGACGCATGCGGGCCTCGGCGGACGGCAAGCCGTCGGCGCCGGTGCCGAGCAGGCGCAGGGCCGCCCCGGCATCGAGTGCGGCCAGGGCCGCCGGTTCGGGTGCGGCCGGGTGCGGCTGCGCCCGGCTGCGCTTCATCGCACCAGCACGTAGCTGCCCGGCGCATCCGCCCCGGGCACGGGGGCGGGCTGCGCACGCTGCGCGCCGGCGTGGCGCGCCAGCCAGGATTCCCAGGCCGGCCACCAGCTGCCGTCGTGGCGGCGGTTGATCGCCTCCCAGGCATCGGGACTGCGATAGGGTGCTTCTTGCGCATGGACGGCCACCTGGGAGCTGCGCCCGGGCATGCCTGGCGGCGAGACCACGCCCGCGTTGTGCCCGCCGGTAGTCAGCAGGTTCTCGCCGCCGCGCTGCAGCGTGACCTGCTGCCCTACCGGATTGGTGGCGATGAAGTTGGAGGGCGCCATGCCGTCCAGCAACTGGCGCGCCACGAAGGTGACCACGTCGATATGGTGGGCGCCTGCGTCGGCCTGCACGAGGGCGGTCTGGGGCATGACGGTCTCCTTTGCGAAACGGGCAGCGGGCGGAACGGCCTCATTTCGACAGGCGCGGACGCGATTAGTGCGGCCCGGACGATCGTGCGGTGGACGTGCCTTCTCGGATTCCTAGTCTAGAACCAGCATATTCCTATCGGGTTCAGGGCTTGCCGATGTCAGAATGGGCTCGATTGCGGCGTGACGACCGCCGCCGGGAGGGCAATGATGAACAAGCGTTTGCGCAGCGCCGGCGTGGCGGCGCTGCTGGCCATGCTGGCGCCGCTTGCCGCTGCGGCCCCGGCATACTTCTCGACGACGCCAGCGGGCAGCAAGTATGCGCGTGCGCTTGCACTCAACAACCAGGGGCACTTCGCGGTCAACAGCGACGGACCCGAGACGCCCTATCAGGGTGCCGGGATCATCCGCTGGCCTGTCGGGGAACCGGTCGGCGGCCTGGGAGGCTACGTCACGCAGATTCGCGCCCTGAACGACCTCGACGAGGCGGTCGGCATCTCGACCACGGGCACGGGCGAGGCGCATTCCTTCTATTATTCCGACGGGCGGATGGTGGACCTGACGACCCGCTATGGCCTGCAGGATGTGCGCGACATCAACAACCGGGGCGAGATCGCCGCCCGCAGCGCGGACTTCCGCGCCGCCGTGCTCAGGGACGGCGTGGTCCACGTCCTGGAACCCGACAACAGCGCGGCAGGCGACATGAACGAGCGCGGCGACTTGCTGGTCGGCTACTACGCGTACGACAACGGATACGTGCCGCGCACGGCGGTGTACAGCGACGGGATCCTGTCCGACCTGCCGCTCTTTGGAGGAAAGCGGGTGACCGGCCAGGCCATCAACGACGCCGGCTGGGTGACCGGCTACGTCACCGGCGCCAACGGCCGCACCCACGCTTTCCTGTGGGATGGCGACACCTTCACCAACCTGACGCCCTGGGCGGCGAACAGCTTCGGCTACGACATCAACAACCGCGGCCAGGTCGTCGGCGTCACGGACGGCCGCCCCTTCCTGTATGCCGACGGCGCGCTGAGCGACCCGAACACCCTGATCGACCCCGATGCCGACCTGTTGCTGATCTCGGCCGACGAGATCAACGAGCGCGGCCAGATCCTGGCCCACTCCTGCGACCGGGCCGGCGTGTTCTGCTACGGCTCCACGCTGCTGACGCCGGTGCCGGGCGTGCCGGAGCCCCGGCTCTTCGCGATGCTGGCGATGGGGCTGGCGCTTCTCTGGGCGCAAGGACGACGGGCCGCGGCCTGCCATTCGTAGAGGTATCGCCGCGCGACTGTCTCCTGGCGGTTTCCCATGTTGGCGGCAAATTGCCCTACGCCGCAGTCCGCTTAATCTGGGTTTAATGTTCGCTGCATAGGCTTGCACCATTGAAACAGCAGCAAGCAGGCCCAGCATGATGAACATCCTCGAACCACCTGCGGGCAAAACCCTGCCGCCGCGCCGGTCGCGCCAGTCCCGGGCCGGCCTCGAATGCTACGAGCGGGGCGACCCCGGGCGCGCGCAGCTCGAGGCCTTCATTGCGGCCACCTTCCTGGAGAACTACGGCGCGCGTATTGCCCACTTCAGCGACACCCTGGTGGGCTGCCGCGATGCGGACGGCGCCTGGACGGCCGCGCTGGGCTTTTCGCTGGCCGGCGCCCATCCGCTGTTCCTGGAGCACTACCTGGACGGCCCGATCGAAGCGGAAGTCGGCGCGCGGCTCGGCCGTCCGGTCGCGCGCGCCGAGATCGTCGAGGTCGGGAACCTGGCCGCGCTGCGTCCGGGCGCGGCGCGCGCCCTGATCGTCGGCACCACCGGCCTGTTGCACGGGCTCGGCCTGGGCGTGGTGGCCTTCACCGCCACCACCAGCCTGCTCAACTCCTTCAGCCGCCTCCAGCTACGCCCGCAGGTGCTGGCGCCCGCCGATCCGGCGCGCCTGCCCGACGGCGGCAGCCATTGGGGCAGCTACTACGACACCCACCCACAAGTCATGTTTGGCGACATTCAATATGGATATTCAGAACTTGCTCGACTCGCTGCCCGACCACGCGATCCTGCTGAGTGACGGCGAGCGCGGGCTCGACCGCGCCGCGCTCGCGCAGGGCATTGCGCGCATCGGCGCCGCGCTCGGCGCGCGCACCCGGCCCCTGGCCCCGGTGGGCATCCTGGCCGACAATTCGCCCGAGTGGCTGATGGTCGACCTCGCCACGCAGGCGCGCGGCCTCACCCTGGTCCCGCTGCCCCTGTTCTTCACCCCGCAGCAGTGGGCGCACGTCATCGCCGAGAGCGGCATCGGCGCGCTGTTCTGCGCCGATCCGGGGCAGGGCGCCGCGCTCGGCTTCGATGTGGTCCACGATACCGGCGGGCCGCTGGTGCTGTGCGAAAGCAGCCGCGCGCCGCGCGCCGCGCCGCTCGACGGGGTGCAGAAGCTGACCTTCACGTCCGGCACCACCTCGGCGCCCAAGGGTGTGTGCCTCTCCGCCGGGCAGCAATGGGAGGTGGCCCACGCCCTGCGCGACGGCGTCGCGTCGCTGGGACTGGAACGCCACCTGTGCCTGCTGCCGTTCGCGGTGCTGCTCGAGAACCTCGCCGGCCCGTATACCGCCTTGCTCAGCGGCGCCACCACGATCTGTCCGCCCTTGCAGGAAACCGGGATGCGCGGCGCCAGCGGCTTCGATGCCGGCGCCTGCCTCGAGGCGATCGCGCGTTATGCGCCGCACAGCATCACCCTGGTGCCGCAGATGCTGGGGGCGCTGGTGGCCGCCAGCGAGCCCGGCGACCGGCGCATCGCCAGCCTGCGGTTCGTGGCGGTCGGCGGCGGCAAGATGCCGCCGCAGCTGATCGCGGCCGCCCGGGCGCGCGGCTTCCCGGTGTTCGAAGGCTACGGGCTGTCGGAATGCGCGTCGGTGGTGGCGCTGAACCTGCCGGGGGCGCAGCGCGACGGCAGCGTCGGCCGCCCGCTGGGGCACCGGCGCGTCGCCATCGCCGCCGACGGCGAAATCCTGGTCGAGGGCTGCGCCGCGCGCTACCTGGGCCAGCCGGTGCAGGCCGATCCCTGGCTGGCGACCGGCGACCTGGGCCACCTCGACGCGGACGGTTTCCTGTTCGTCGACGGCCGCAAGAAGGACATCCTGATCACCGGCTACGGCCGCAACGTCTCCCCCGAATGGCCCGAGGCGGTCCTGCTCGGCACCGGCCTGTTCGCCCAGGCCATGGTGCTCGGCGAGGCCCAGCCTTACCTGGCCGCGCTGCTGGTGCCCGCGCGCCCTGACCTGGCCCTGGCGCAGCTGCAGGAGGCGGTCGACCGCGCCAACGCGCAGCTGCCGGACTACGCGCAGGTCCGGCGCTGGCGCCCGGTTGCGCCATTTTCTCCGGCGGCCGGCCTGCTCACCCCCAACGGGCGCCTGCGCCGCGCCGCGATCCGGGCCGTCCACGCGCATGACATCGCATCCCTGTTCGATCAACCGGAGTATTCAACGTGAATTTTTTCGACCAATTGCAATCCGCCACCCTGGCCGAACGCCAGGAGATGTTCTCCATCCCGATCATCCAGGACGCGCTCCAGGGCCAGGTGGTGACTTCCCAGTACATCGCCTTCCTGTCGCAGGCCTACCACCACGTGAAGCACACGGTGCCGCTCCTGATGGCCTGCGGCAGCCGCCTCGGCGAACGCCATGAGTGGCTGCGCGAGGCGATTGCCGAATACATCGAGGAGGAAGTCGGGCACCAGGAATGGATCCTGTCCGACATCCGCGCCTGCGGCGGCGACGCCGAGGCGGTGCGCCGCGCCCGGCCCCACCCGAGCACCGAGCTGATGGTGGCCTATGCCTATCACCAGGTGGACCGCGGCAATCCGGTCGGCTTCTTCGGCATGGTGCACGTGCTCGAAGGCACCAGCACCGCGCTGGCCACCCACGCCGCCGGCACCATCCAGACCGCGCTGTCGCTGCCGCAGGAAGCCTTCAGTTACCTGAGCTCGCACGGCAGCCTGGACCTCGAGCACGTGGCCTTTTTCGAACAGCTGATGAACCGGCTCGAGGACGACGCCGACCGCGAGGCGGTGGTCCACATGGCGCGCATGATGTATGGCCTGTACGGCAACGTGTTCCGCAGCCTGCCGCGCGGCGAGGCGCTGTTCGGGAAGGCGGCCTGAGATGGCGCGGCTACCGCAACCCGGGCGCTACCGCGCCGTCCTCACCGGTGCCAGCGGCGGCATCGGCGCGGCGATCGCCGCCCGCCTGGCCCCGCAGTGCGCCCTCCTGATCCTGGTCGGACGCCAGCGCCAGGCGCTCGAGGCCCTGGCGGCGCAGCTGCGCGGCTGCGACGTCCAGATCGTCTGCGGCGACCTGTGCGACCCGCATACCGCGAGCGCCATTGCCGCCACCGCGCGCGCCAGCGGCGGGATCGACCTGTTGATCAACAATGCCGGCGTCAGCGGCTTCCACGCCTTCGAGACCCAGGACCCGGCCGCCATCCGCGCCCAGGTCGAGACCAACCTGCTGGCGCCGATGCTGCTCACCCGCGAACTGTTGCCGCTGCTGGGCGCGGCGCCCCGGGCCCAGGTGATCAACATCGGTTCGGTGTTCGGCGCGCTTGGCTTTCCCGGCTTCGCCGCCTATGGCGCCGCCAAGGCCGGCCTGGCCGGATTTTCGCAAGCGCTGCGGCGCGAGTACGCCGACTCGACGGTCTCGGTGCGCCATTTCTCGCCGCGGGCCACCCGCACGCCGATCAACAGCGCCGCCGTCAACGACATGAACCAGGCCTTGCGCACGGCGCAGGATACGCCCGAGGCGGTGGCGGATGCCTTCATGGCCTTCCTTTCGGGAAGTGCCGCGACCCGCACCCTGGGCTCGGCGGAACGCTTCTTCGTCCTGGTCAACAAGCTGCTCCCCGGCATACCCGACAAGGCGATTCGCAAGCAGCTGGTCCAGATTCGAAAATACTTGCCTCGATAACATAAGCGAAGTACAAAGGAGAACATGATGAACACCGTATACCGATGGATCGCGGCCTTCGCCGCCGCCGCGCTGCTGGCCGGGAGCGCCTGGGCCGGGCCGGCCGAGGATGTCGCGCGCATGCAGCAGGGCTGGGAACAGATCAAGTATGGAACGCCGGCCGGGCGCCAGGAAGCCGAGTTCGCGCGCCTGCTGGCCGACAGCGAGCAGATGGCGGCGCGCAATCGCGGCAATGCGGAAGTGCTGATCTGGTATGCGATCGTCGAGTCCACCTATGCCGGCGCCAAGGGCGGGCTGGGCGCGTTAAAGTACGTCAAGAACGCCAAGAAGTCGCTGGAACAGGCGCTGGCCCTCGATCCGAACGCGCTCAACGGTTCGGCCTATACCAGCCTCGGTTCGCTGTACTACCAGGTGCCGGGCTGGCCGATCGGCTTCGGCGACAAGACCAAAGCGGAGGAGTTTCTCAAGAAAGGCTTGGCGGTAAATCCGGATGGCATCGATCCGAATTATTTTTATGGCGACTACCTGCTGCGCCAGGGCGACTACGCCGGCGCCGAGCGCTATCTGCGCAAGGCCTTGCAGGCGCCTGCGCGCCCGGGCCGCAAGCTGGCCGACGAGGGGCGGCGCGGGGAAATCAGGGAGTTGCTGAACAAGATTGCGGAAGGGAAGAAGTGACGGTTACACGGGAAGGAAGGCCATCTTGAGGTTGCTGCTGGTGGAAGACGACGCGTTGCTCGCCAACGGGCTGCTGGTGGCATTGCGCCGTGCGCACTACACGGTCGAGCACGTGCGCGACGGCGCTTCCGCGGTAGCGGCGCTGCGCGACAATGCCTTCGACCTGGCGGTGCTCGACCTCGGCCTGCCCGACCTCGACGGCACCCGGGTGCTGGAGCGGGTGCGCGCCAGCGGCAACGGCGTGCCGGTCCTGATCCTGTCGGCGCGCGACGCCATGCGCGACCGCGTCCAGGGCCTGGACCTCGGGGCCGATGACTACCTGGTCAAGCCCTTCGAGCTCGACGAACTGCTGGCGCGCCTGCGCGTGCTGCTGCGGCGCCACGGCGGACGACCGGTGAACCGGATCGAACGCGGCGTCCTGGTGCTGGAGGAAGACAGCCTGCGCGCGTCCTGGCATGGCCAGCCGGTCGAGCTGCAACGTCTCGAGTTCATGCTGCTCAAGCAGCTCGCCGAGAACCCGCTGCGCGTATTCAATCGTGCGCAGCTCGAAGAGTCGCTGTATGGCTGGGGCGAAGGCGCCGAGAGCAACACCATCGACGTGCATGTCCACCACCTGCGCAAAAAGCTCGCCCCGGCAGCGATCAAGACCATCCGCGGTGTCGGCTACCGCCTGGGCGACGTCGGCGCATGAGGACGCGCACCTATTCCGGCCGGCGTCGCCTGGTCGTCGCCACGCTGGTCTGCATCGTGCTGGTGTTCGGCGGGATCGGCGTGGCCGCCCAGCTGGTGGCGCGGCACGAATCCGAGGAGCTGTTCAGTGCCCGCCTGGCCACCTCGGCGCGGGTGCTGGAGGCGCTGGTGGCGCAGCAACTGTCGACGGCGACGCTGTCGCAGCCGCTGGTCATCGCGCTGCCGCCCGAACTGGAGAGCGCGACCGGCGACGCCGCCGGGGCCGTCGGGCACCGCTACGAGACCAAGATCGCCTTCCAGGTGTGGCGCGCCAACGGCGTGCTGCTGGCGAAATCCGCCTCGGCGCCGAACGAAGCGCTGGCGCCGCTGGCTGCGGGTTTCAGCGTTCACCAGGTCGGTGACACGCTATGGGAAGTCTTCGCCCTGCGCTCCGGGGATATCTGGGTGGTGACGGCGGAAAAGGAAGAAGTGCGCGGCGAACTGGCCGAATACATCGGCATGTCGATCACCGCGCCGCTGATCGGCGGCGGCCTGTTGCTGCTGGTCGCGGTGAACCTGGTGCTGGTGCGCAGCATGCGTCCGCTCAAGGAGCTCGCCGCGCGGATCGCAGCGCGGTCCCCCGATTCGCTCGATCCGGTGCGCCTGCCGGAGACGCCGACCGAGCTGGCGCCGATCATCGAAGAGCTCAACAGCCTGCTCGACCGCATCAAGGCCGCTTTCGAACGCGAGCAACGCTTCATCGACGCCGCGGCACACGAGATCCGCACACCGATCGCGGCGGTCCAGCTGCATGTCGAGAATGCCGTGCGCGCGCCCGCCGACGCCGAGCGCGCCGAAGCGCTGGCCCAGGCCCTGGCCGCGGCGCGCCGCACCAGCAAGCTGGCCGAGCAGCTCTTGACCCTGAGCCGCATCAGCGCCCGCAGCGACGTCTACGCGCCGCAGCAGGTCTCGCTGCTGGAGGTTTGCCAGGAGGTGATCAGCACACTCGACCCGCTGCTCGAGCGGCGCGGGCAGGGCATCAGCCTGGACGCCGAGCGGGACGTGCATGTGTGGGGCGAGCCGTCGCAGTTGCGGCGCCTGCTGCAGAATCTGATCGACAACGCCTCGGTCCACGGCGCCCCGGACGGCGAGATCGAAGTGCGGCTGGCGCGGCGGGCCGACCGTGCGCTGGTCTCGGTCGCGAACGACGGACGCCCGATTCCGGCCGGGGAAATGAACAAACTGTTCACGCCATACTACCGTTCGCCCGGAGCGGCGCCCGATGGACATGGTCTTGGTCTCGCGATCGTCAAGGAAATCGCCGGCCAGCATGGCGCGTCGATCAGCCTGCACCGCAAGCCTGACGGGCAGGGCACCGTCGCCGAGGTCTCGCTGCCCCTCGGCGCAAGCTAGTCGTCTGGGGCTGGATGCCTGGGCTCATCCGCTATTTGACGAATGCGCGTTCACCAATCGTGCGGGATAACATTTTTATAACTGCGATAATCAGGGTGTTGTCGCGCTAGACATAGTCTGGCGGACATTTTTAAACAACTCTTTTGATTATCGGAGTCTCCATGTCCCGCCCTGCATCACGCACGTCCGTCGTATCCATCACCCTGTTAAAAGGCGCCATCCTGCTCGGCGCGGCCGCCGCCGGCATGGCCCAGGCGCAGCAGTCGCCGGCGCTCGACCGCATGAGCCTGTCGGTCGGCGCCTTCCACGCCGAACCGAAGATCCACCTCGGCGGCGACACCCACTACGGCCGCGTCGAGACGCCCGACGAGAAGCTCGGCGACGGCACCCTGCCGCGCGTGAAAGCCGAGCTGCTGTTCGGTGACCGCCATGGCGCGTCCTTCGATTACTGGCGCTTCGACGAGGACTACGCGGCCGCGCCGAGCGGCGCCACGGTCTACGAAGGCCGTCCGGTCAGCGGCAGCATCCGCGCGGATGCCAACCTGCGCATCGAGATGGCGCGCCTGGCCTACAAGTACTGGTTCGGTTCGGACAAGAATGCCTTCGGGATCGGCCTGGGCGCGGCCCACCTGCGCGCCAGGATCTCGGCGACGGCCGAGGCCGACCTGCGCGCCGAAGCGCCGGTCCAGACCTACCGCTGGAGCGGGTCCGGTTCCGCCAGCGACAGCGTGTGGGCGCCGACCATCGAGCTGGCCTGGCGCCACGCGTTGAACGACAGGGTGCGCCTGTATGCCGAGGCGGGCGGGGTCAAGCGCAATGGCGGCAGCGTCGAGGGCCATGTGGTGAACGCCGCCGCGGGCATCGAGTGGATGGCGACCAGGAACGTCGGCCTGGTGCTCGACTACGGCATCCAGAAGATCGACCTGCACCGCAACGGCGAACGCGGCGCCGACCTCGACCTGAAGCTGACCGGACCTTCCGCCTACGTCAAGGTCCGCTTCTGATCGACCAGGCGGCGCTCAGAAGTCGAGCGTCGCCGACACCACTACGCTGCGCGGCGCACCCTGCACCAGGTAGCCGAAGCCCGGATAGCCGCCCGCCGAGGCCCAGTAGTTCCTGTCGGTGAGGTTGTCGATGCGGGCGCGCAGGGTGAGGTCGCGGTCCATGAAGCGCATCAGGTAGTTCGCCCCGATGTCCAGGCGCGACCACGAGGGCAGCTTCTGGGTGTTGGCCGCATCCGCGTACTGGCTCGCGGTGTACAGGGCGCGCGCGTTGATCGACAGGCCTTGCACGCCCGGCACGTCCCAGTCGGCGCCCAGGTTCAGCTGGGTGCCCGGCACGCCGATCGCATCCTTGCCGTCATGCAGGCCGCCGGCGCTGCGGCGCTGCTCGGCTTCCAGCAGCGTCAGGCCGCCCAGCAGGCGCAGCCCACGGGCGGGCAGGCCGTACACGCTCAGCTCGAGGCCGCGGTTGCGCTGTTCGCCGAACACGCCGAAGCGGCGCTGAGCGACGTAAGCGCTCGGCTGGGAGGTAGTGAACACGGCCGCGCTCAATCCGAGCTTGCCGCCGTCATACTTGACCCCGATTTCCTTCTGGCGCGAGACGAAGGGCGCGAACACCTCGCCCTGGTTGACGATGTCGGTGCCCGCCGCCACCGGGCCCTGCTGCATGGCCTCGCTGTAGTTGGCGTAGACCGACACCCCCTTCAGGGGCTTGTAGACGATGCCCGCCACCGGCGTCACTTCGCTCTCGTCATAGCGCGCATTCGGCGCGCCGGTGTTGTAGTCGTAGCCGAAGCTCTTGATGGTCTGGTGGCGCGCGCCCACGGTCACGAGCAAGCGCTCGTCCATGAAGCCCAGGGTATCGGCCACGGCAAAGCTAGACAGAATTGCCTTGCTGGTCAGGAGCGGGGCGTTCATGTTCCCGCCGGTGAAGAAGCTACTAGCCGGCGCTGCCGCATCGCGCGGCGCATAGATGTTCGAGGCGAAGCCGGCGAAGTCGCTCATGCCGTAGGCATTCTTCGACTCCGAATGAAAGCCCGACACCGAAGCGCTCAGCTTGTGCGAGACCGCGCCGGTGTGCAGCTCGGTGCGCACGCCCAGTTCGCCGGTGCGCACCTTGTCTTCCCGCGTGTTGTCGAAACGGGTCATGGTGGCGTCGCCATTGGCGTCGGTGACGGTCGGCGAGGAGATGATGTTGAATTCGTCGCCGGTGCGCGTGCCGAGCGCGGCCCAGGCCACCGCGCCGCCCGGCAGGTCGACTTCGCCGCGCAGGGTGCCGAAGGTGTCGCGCTCGCCGGAATAGGTCCAGGGCTGGGCGTAGTTGCTGTCGCTGCCTGGCGCCGCGACGATCGGCACGCCGGCCGCCACCGTCACGCTCGGGCGCGCGCCGCGCAGCTGGTGGTCCTGGTGGCCGAGGTCGGCCGACAGGCGGTAGCCGCTCCCGCGATAGTCGACGCCCACCGAGAACACGCTCAGTTCGCGGTTTTCGCGAGCGATCGCGGTGTCGCCCTCGCGCCGCGCCGCGTTGACCCGCACGCCGAGGCGTCCGTCGGCGCCGAAGCGCTTGGCCAAGTCGGTTGCGACATAGGCCTGGCCGCCGGTCTCGACGCCCACGGTCAGCTGGGTCAGCGGCGCGTTCGGCGCCCGCTTGGGCAGCAGGTTGATGGCGCCGCCGATGCCGCCGCCGCCCGGCGCCGCGCCGTTCACGAAGCTGTTCGCCCCGCGCAGCACCTCGACACGCTCGAGCAGTTCCGAGGCCACAAACTGGCGCGGCAGCAGGCCGTACAGGCCGTTGTAGGCCAGGTCGTCCGAGTTGACGGCGAAGCCGCGGATCACGTACAGCTCCTGGTAGTTGCCGAAGCCGCGCGCCACCCGTACGGAAGGATCGTTCTGCACCACGTCGGCCACGCTGCGGGCCTGCTGGTCCTGGATCAGCGCCTGGGTGTAGTTCATGGAATTGAACGGGGTGTCCATGATGTCCACGTTGCCGAGCAGGCCGAGGCGGCCGCCGCGCGCGACCTGGCCGCCGGCATAGGCGGAGGGCAAGCCCTGGCTGGATGCGTCGGCCGAGGCGGTGACGACGACGGTGGCAACCGGTTCGTTGACAAGCGTGTCCTGGGCTTGCGCGGCCAGGGCGGCAATGGCGAGGGCGATCGGGGACAGGCGAAGCAGTTTCATCGTGCAGGCTCGTTTTTCTTAATGAGAATGATTGTCATTCTATCCGTTTCGGCTTGCACGTGTAAATGAGAACGATTATTATTTGCCACACTCCACGATTTTCCCGTCTTCCTATGTCCCCCACCAAGCTGCGCCTCTGGAGCTGGATCCACAAATGGAGCAGCCTGGTCTGCACCGTCTTCATGCTGCTGCTTTGCCTGACGGGCCTGCCGCTGATCTACCACCACGAGATCGGCCACCTGCTTGGCACCGACGTCGAAGCTCCGGCCATGCCGGCAGATACCCCACGCGGCAACATCGACGCGGTGCTGGCCTCAGCCAAGGCGCTGTATCCCAACAAGATTGCGATGTACATGTCGCAGGAAATCGACGAGCCGGCGATCTGGAACGTCACCCTCGGCGACCACCCGAACGACGAGCACTACAAGCCGATCGCGGTCGACGCCCGTACCACGCGGGTCATCACCGAACCGGCTTTCGAGGGCGGCGCCTTCATGTCGACCATGCTGCGCCTGCATGTGGACCTGTTCGCCGGCCTGTATGGCCAGCTGTTCCTCGGTTTCATGGGCTTTCTCCTGATCGTCGCGGTGGTCAGCGGGGTGGTGCTGTACGCCCCCTTCATGCGCAAGCTCGACTTCGGCGAGGTGCGCCGCGAGCGCAGCCGGGTCATCAAGTGGCTCGACCTGCACAACCTGCTGGGCATCGTGACCATGGTCTGGGTGCTGGTGGTGGGCGCCACCGGCATGGTCAACACCTGGGCCGACCTGCTGCTGAAGTACTGGCAGAACAACGAACTGGCCGAGATGCTGCAGCCCTACGCGGGCCAGCCGCCGGTCACCAGGATGTCCTCGATCCACGACGCCATCGTGCGCGCGGAAAACGCGGAGCCGGGCATGAAGGTCGCGTTCGTGGCCTTCCCGGGCACGCCCTTCAGCAGCCCGCACCATTACGGCATTTTCATGCGCGGCGAAGAGGCCTTCAGTTCGCGCCTGTACAAGCCGGTGCTGATCGACGCCGCCACCGGCGAGATCACCGACCGCCGCCAACTGCCCTGGTACCTGACGGCGCTGCTGCTGTCGCAGCCGCTGCATTTCGGCGACTACGGCGGCCAGGCCATGAAGCTGTTGTGGGCCTTGCTCGACATCGCCACCATCATCATCCTGGGCAGCGGCCTCTACCTGTGGCTCAAGCGCAGCCGCAAGACCCGCGCCGTCAAACAGGACAAGGCGGCCGTCCATGAGCCGGCCCTGGCCCGTTCCACGGAGGCGCCATGATCCGCAGCCGCCGCCGGATCTGGGCCATGCCCCTGTTGCTCGCCGTCCTTACCGTGATCGGGCTGCTCGCGGCCCTGTTCGGCGACGGGGTCTGGGACCTGGTCTCCAGCGTGACGCTGGGCGCGCCGGTCGCGGTGGGCGCATGATTCGGGCTGCGCCGGCAGCGCGCGCGCCGCTAGGGCTGCCGGGCGCGCCTCCGAGGCTGTATACTTCGCCCACACCCACAGCGAAAGAGCGCCTATGTTTGCAGCAGTGGACCTGGGGTCCAACAGCTTCCGGCTTCACATCGGCGAGCCGGCGGGCGGGCGCATGCACATCGTGCGCACCGCGCGCGACCCGATCCGCCTGGCCGCGGGCCTGGACGCCGACAACATGCTCCTTGAACCCGCCATCCGCAGCGCGGTGAAGACCCTGCAGGACTTCCGCGCCATCCTGGACGGCTACACGCTGGATGCGGTGCGCGTGGTCGCCACCAACACCCTGCGCGTGGCGCGCAACGCCGAGCAAGTGCTGCCGCGGCTGGAGGCGGCCATCGGCTATCCGATCGAGGTCATTTCGGGCGAGGAAGAAGGGCGCCTGATCTACATGGGCGTGGCGCGCGCCATCGACAAGCCCGACGAGCGCCGCCTGGTGATCGACATCGGCGGCGGCTCGACCGAAGTCATCGCCGCCATCGGTCCCGAGATCACCCTGGTCGAGTCCTTCGGCATTGGCACCCATCCGCAGGCCGCCGCCTTCTTCGCGGACGGGCGCATCACGCCGGAGGCCTTCGACGACGCCGTCACCGAGGCGCGCGCCCGCTTCGAGGATGCCGCCGACCTGTACAAGGCGCAGGGCTGGGATGCCGTCTATGGCTCCTCCGGCACCATGCGCGCCATCAACGAGGTGATCGGCAGGAACGGCATCGGCGACGGTTCCATGTCGCAGGCCAGCCTGCACGCCCTGCGCGACATCCTGCTGGCGCTGGGACACGTCGAGGCCTTTACCATGCCGGGCGTCAAGAAGGACAGGGTGCCGGCGATGGTGGGCGGCCTGACGGTCTTGATCGGCCTGATGCAGGAACTCGGGCTGCAGCAGCTCACCGCGATCAACGCCGGCCTGCGCCTGGGCGTGCTGTCCGACCTCGAGCTGCGCGCCAGCCGGCTTGACCGGCGCGACGCCGCGATCCGCGCCTGCATGCGCCGCTTCGGCGTGGACAGCCAGCGCGCGCTGCGCACGGCGAAGATCGCCGCAAGCCTGTACGAAGCGCTGGAGCCGGTCGACGCGCAGCCCTACCTGTGCTGGAGCGCCATGCTGCACGAAGTGGGCCTGCAGATCTCGATGACCGGAGCGCACAAGCACGGCGCCTACATCGTCGAACACGCCGACCTGCCAGGCTTCACCACGCGCGAGCAGCGCCTGATGGCGAGCCTGATCCTGGGGCAGAAGGGCAATCTGCGCAAGATCCGCGATGCGCTGGGCGCGCCCGACGTGGCCAAGGCGGTGCTGGCGCTGCGCATGGCGGTGGTGTTCATGCATGCCCGCGCCGACGGGGACCTGGCCGGCCTGGGCCTGCGCATGAAGGGCCGCATCGAGCTGGAACTGCCGGCCGGGCTGCTCGACAAGCATCCGACCCTGGCGCCGTGGCTGCGCAAGGAAGAGGGCGCGTGGAACGAGGTCGGCGTGCCGTTCAGCGCAGCTGTCCGATGAAGTCCGGCCCCACCACCAGTTTCACGTAGGGCAGCCCGTCGCTGTTCTTGTGCGTGATCCAGAACACCCCCGCCTTGCGGATGCGCCAGTCCTGCTTGCCGCCGCAAAGCACCATCGAGGCCACCTGGCCGAGCAGCGGCTGGTGGCCGACGACCAGCACCGGTTGGCGCTGGCCCGGCCAGCCGGCCGCCTCGATGATCGCTTCCGCACTCGCATCCGGCGCCAGGCTGTCGACCAGCTTGTAGTTGCGCCCCAGCGCCTCCACCGTCTGCACGCAGCGCCGGGCCGGGCTGCTCAGCACCCGCACATCGTCCGGCAGCTGGCGCTGAAGCCAAGCTCCGACGCGCGCGGCGTGGCGCCTGCCCTTCGGCGTCAGCGCGCGCCGCAAATCGCCTTCGTGATCGCCCTCGGCCGCGTGCGCTTCAGCCTCGGCGTGCCGCCACAGGATCAGGTCCATGCTCGTTCTCCTTGTTGGTATGCAGGCCCGCGCCGAGCGTCTCCATCAGGTCCTGCTGGGCGCTGAGCAGCTTCTGGCCTCCACGGACTTTCTTGCGGCGATAGCGCCCGTCGCTGCCCAGTTCCCAGGCGTTGACGTTGTCCTTCAGGTAGGGATGCAGGCCTTCGCGCAGCACGCGGCGCTTGAGCGCGGGCGAACGGATCGGGAAGGCGACTTCCACGCGCCGGAACAGGTTGCGGTTCATCCAGTCCGCGCTCGACAGGTAGATGTCGTGCTTGAGGTTGTTGCGGAAGTAGAAGATGCGCGTATGTTCCAGGAAGCGCCCGACGATCGAGCGCACCCGGATCGTCTCGCTCAGGCCCTTCACGCCGGGCCGCAGCGCGCAGGCGCCGCGCACGATCAGGTCGATGCGCACGCCGGCCTGCGAGGCCTCATACAGCGCCCGGATGACCGACTCGTCGGTGAGCGAATTCATCTTGGCGATGATGCGCGCCGGCTTGCCGTTGCGCGCGATCGCCGCCTCGTCGCGGATGGCGCGCACGATCTCCTTCTGCAGCGAGAACGGCGCCAGCCACAGGCTGGTGAGCTGCTTCGGGCGCGTCAGGCTGGTGAGATGGATGAAGACCTCGTTGACGTCGGCGGTGATCTCGTCGTCGCAGGTGAGCAGGCCGAAGTCGGTGTAGAACTTGGCGGTGGTCGAGTTGTAGTTGCCGGTGCCCAGGTGGGCGTAGCGGCGCAGGCCGTTCTCCTCGCGGCGTAGCACCAGCGCCAGTTTCGCGTGGGTCTTCAGGCCGACCACGCCGTAGACCACCTGGGCGCCGGCCTGCTCGAGACGCTCGGCCCAGTTGATGTTGGCTTCCTCGTCAAAGCGCGCCATCAGCTCGACGATGACGGTAACTTCCTTGCCGCGCCGGGCGGCGGCGATGAGCGCTTCCATCAGGTCGGAGTTCATGCCGGCGCGGTAGATGGTCTGCTTGATCGCCGCCACGCAGGGGTCGTTTGCTGCCGACTGGATGAAGTCGATCACCGGCTGGAAGGATTCGAATGGATGGTGCAGCAGCACGTCCCCCTTGCGCAGCACGGCGAAGATGTCCGGCCCTACCAGGCGCGCCGGGAAGCCCGGCGTGAACGGCGGGTACTTCAGGTCTGAGCGCTCACTGGTGTTGGCGATTTCCAGCATGCGCCCGAGGTTCACCGGGCCGTCCACCGCGAACAGGCGCGCCCGATCGATCCCGAACTGCTCGAGCAGGAAACCGGACAGGTGCGGCGGACAGGCGCGGCCCACTTCGAGGCGCACCGCGAAGCCGTAGTTGCGGCTGTGCAGTTCGCTCTGCAGGGCCTGGCGCAGGTTCTTGACTTCGTCCTCGTCGACCCACAGGTCGCTGTTGCGAGTGACGCGGAACTGCGAATACGAGAGCACCTCGCGGCCGGTGAACAGATCGGCCAGGTGGGCCTGGATCACCGAGGACAGCAGGCAGTAGGATTCACCCTTCTGGTCGGACAGCTCGCCGGGCAGGCGGATCACGCGCGGCAGCACCCGCGGCGCCTTCATGATGGCGATGCCGGTGCCGCGCCCGAAGGCGTCCTTGCCGGCCAGTTCGACGATGAAGTTCAGGCTCTTGTTGACCACCCGCGGGAAGGGGTGGGCCGGATCGAGCCCGATCGGGGTCAGCAGCGGGCGCACCTCGCGGTCGAAGTAGTTCTTGACCCAGGCGCGCTGGGCGGCGTTGCGCTCGCCGCGGCGCAGCATGTGGATGCCGTTCTCTGCCAGGCGCGGCAGGATCTCGTCGTTGAACAGCTTGTACTGGCGCTCGATCAGCGACCGGCATTCGAGGCTGGCG
Source organism: Massilia varians (assembly GCF_027923905.1). NCBI lineage: Bacteria > Pseudomonadati > Pseudomonadota > Betaproteobacteria > Burkholderiales > Oxalobacteraceae > Massilia > Massilia varians. Next base: position 3,453,773 of record NZ_AP026966.1, on the reverse strand, counting down.
CGTTCCAGGGTGCTGGCCAGGGCGAGCGGGATGCCGCTATGGCCGGCCTCCATCTGGTGCTGGGCCAGCAGGCTGGCCACGCGCACCTCGAAGAATTCGTCGAGGTTGCCCGACACGATGGTGAGAAAGCGCAGCCGCTCGAGCAGCGGAACGGCGGGATCCTCGGCCTGGGCCAGGACCCGCCGGTTGAACTCGAGCAGCGACAGCTCACGGTTCAGGAAGGCGCCGCCTTCGGGAATGCTCCTGGCGTCGGCTTCCAGGGCCTTGTGTTTCATATCCATGGGTCTGCGTCGTAGTCTCGGCGCAGGCAGTGTAGTTGGCGAATATGACAATGTTGTTACACGCAGGCGCGCGCTTGACATTTAAGCATGCTTAAAGGCTGGGCGCGTATAAAGCTTCTCATCATCAATCATAACAAGTGGAGCATTGCGAGATGAAAGCCTTCGTGCGCGCCAACAAGGGTTTCCTGATGTTCATGCTGTTGTTCGGCGTCTTCCGCACCGCGGTGGCCGACTGGAACCCGATTCCCTCCGGTTCCATGCGGCCCAACCTGCTGGAAGGAGACGTGGTGCTGGTCAACCGCCTGGCGTACAACGTCAAGCTCCCGCTCACCGACCTGGTGCTTGCGCGCACCGGCGAGCCGCGCCGCGGCGACGTCGTCACCTTCTCCTCGCCGACCGACGGCACCCGCCTGATCAAGCGCATCCTGGCCCTGCCGGGCGACCGCGTCGAGATGCGCGACGAGCGCCTGACCATCAACGGCGTCGAATCGCAGTACTCGCTCGAGGAAGTGGTGCAGGAAGCGACCGAGGAGGGCCGCCTCATGGAGGCGCTGCGCATGAACGAAATGGTCGACGGCCGCCGCCACCGCATCCAGGTGCTGCCGCAGCGCGAGGTGCTGCGCGATTTCGGCCCGGCGACGGTGCCGCCGGACGCCTACCTGGTGCTGGGAGACAACCGCGACAACAGCGCCGACTCGCGCTACATCGGCTTCGTGCCGCGCCACCTCCTGATCGGACGCGCCGAGCGCATCCTGGTCTCGGCCGACTACCAGGGCAACTGGATGCCGCGCACCGAACGCTTCGGCCAGTCGCTGCGCTGACCAAGCCGGGGGTCAGGTCTGACATTCGGACACGGGCTGAGCGCTACCATCGTGCTACACACGAGTCCGTGTCTCGATGTCAGACCTGACCCCCTCGGTGCTGGCGCCGGCGCCTCGGCCATTTTGGCGGGGCGCCGATTTGTTTTTTAGAAACCCAGTACAATTGCGTCCCCCCGGACGCTTGCCCCTGCAGTGCCGGTCCCGAACCACAAGGCACTGCCATGCAACGACTCCTCACCACCATCCTCGCCTGCCTCGGCATGACCGGGGCCCTCGCGATCGATACCTACCTGCCTTCGATGCCGGCGATCGGCGTCGACTTCGGCGTCGGGCCGGTGGCGGTGCAGCAGACCCTGAGCGTGTTCCTGTTCACCTTCGCGCTGATGATGCTGTTCTACGGTACGCTGTCGGATTCCTTCGGGCGCCGCCCGGTGATCCTGGGCGCGCTGGCGGTGTACACGCTGGCCTCGGTCGGCGCGGCTTTTGCCCCGACCTTCGGCTGGCTGCTGGCCTTCCGCGCGCTGCAGGGCCTGTCGGCCGGCGCCGGTTCGGTGATCGGCCAGGCCATCGTGCAGGACCGCTTCGAAGGCGCGCAGGCGCAGAAGATGATGTCGCACATCATGATGGTATTCGGCCTGGCGCCGGCCATCGCGCCGGTGCTGGGCGGCTGGCTGCACGTGAGCTTCGGCTGGCGCTCGAGCTTCATCTTCCTGGCCCTGTTCGGCGCCGCGATGATCGTGCTGGTGCTGCGCATGCTGCCGGAGAGCCTGCCGGCCGGGAAACGCCAGGCCTTCCATCCGGCGACGATCGCCGGCAACTACCTGATGGTGCTGCGCAACCCGCAGTTCGTCATGCTGTCGCTGGCGCTCGGCCTGGTGTTCGGCGGCCTGTCGCTGTACATCGGTTCGGCGGCCAACTTCGTGATGGAGATCCTGGGTCTGCCGGAGACCGCCTTCGGCTGGATGTTCATCCCCCTGATCGGCGGCATGGTGGCGGGGTCGGCCTGGGGCGGCAGGCGCGCCCACAAGGCGCCCACGGGGCGCCTGCTGTGGATCGGCTACGCCGTGATGGCGCTGGCCTCGGTGCTGAACGTCGGCTACAACGCGCTGTTCCCGGCCAGCGTGCCCTGGGCGGTGCTGCCGCTTGCCGTGTTCACTTTCGGCCTGGCCGTGGCCATGCCGGGCATCCAGTTGACCGCGATGAGTCTGTTCCCACGCAACCGCGGCCTGGCGGCCTCGATGGTCGGCTTCATCCAGATGATGTCGTTCGCGCTGGTGTCCGGCCTGGTGGCGCCGCTGCTGTTCGGCAGCGCCCTGAAGCTGGCCAGCGGCGCGGCCGTCGGTGTCGTGCTGAGCTTCCTGATGTGGCGCCTCAGCCGGCGCTTCGTGGCGCCGGCCGCCTGAGAACAGGGCGGCGCGGCTGCCCCGGTCAGCGGCGGTGTGTTTTCATCGCCGCGGCAACCTCGCGCTTGGCGTCGCGGTCTTTCTCGGTGGCGCGCTTGTCGTGCTGTTTCTTGCCCTTGGCCAGGCCGATCTCGCACTTCACGCGGCCGCCCTTGAAGTGCAGGTTGAGCGGCACCAGCGTATAGCCGGCACGCTCGACCTTGCCGACCAGCTTGTCCAGCTCGGCGCGGTGCAGCAGCAGCTTGCGGGTGCGCAAGGCCTCGGGGTGGCTGAAGGCGGAGGCCGTGGTCAGCGCGCTGATGTGGGCGCCGAACAGGAACAGCTCGCCGTTACGCACGACGACATAGGCTTCCTTGATCTGTACCTTGCCTGCGCGGATGGCCTTGACCTCCCACCCCTCCAGTACGATGCCGGCTTCATACCGGTCCTCGATGAAGTAGTCGAAAAAAGCTTTTTTATTGTCAACAATACTCATGAAATAGCGAAAATCCGCGTCTCGGTTAAACTACTGCTGTGGCGCAGGCAGTACACACTGCGTGGCGCAAAATGCAACTCGTCCAACATCATAACAAACGGTTGACCAATGGCAGTAGTACACAAATCAGTTTTTCTCGGCTATAGCACAGAGCAAATGTTCGACCTGGTCGCCAAGGTCGAAGATTATCCGAAATTCCTTCCCTGGTGCGGCGGCGTGAAAGTGCTCGAACGAAGCGACGACAAGCTGGTGGCCAGCCTGCAAATTAATTTTCACGGCGTAAAGCAAAGCTTCACCACCTCGAACCATAACAACCGCCCGACCCAGATGAAGATGCACCTGGTCGACGGTCCTTTCAAGATGCTGGAAGGCACCTGGACCTTCAAGCCGCTGCGCGAAGACGCCTGCAAGGTCGAACTCGACATGCATTACGAGTTCTCGAGCATCATCCTGGAACAGATCATCGGCCCGGTGTTCGGCATGATCGCCAACACCATGGTCGATTCCTTCAGCAAGCGCGCCGAGGCCGTCTATGGGTGAGGGCGTGCAGGTCAGCGTCTGCTACGCGAGCGCGCACGGGGAATTCCTGCGCCCCATGACGGTCGCCCCCGGCACCACGATCGGCCAGGCCATCGAGATGAGCGGTGTGCTCGAAGCGTATCCGGACATCAACCTGGCCACCCAGCCGGTGGGCATCTACGCGAAGAAGAAGACGCTCGACACCGTGCTGCGTGAGCGCGACCGCATCGAGATCTACCGGCCGCTGGTGGCCGACCCCAAGGATTCGCGGCGCAAGCGCGCGGCCAAGAAGACGGGCACTGCCGCGCCGCCGGCCGCCTGAGGCAGGGCGCCGACGTCGGATTGCATATTTGCTCAGTTGTAAAATTCCGACCGGGCAAATTCTAGGGCCTGCTTCGCGGTATGATAGAGCCCGCTTCGAAGCCATCCGCCGCCGCTCTTTCCGTTCATGCTGATTACCATAAGCCTGTTGTTGGTCACTACCGCGATGTCCGCGGTGATGCTGCTCGTCCTGACCTCGCTTGCCGACAGCAGGGTGGCCGGTATTCGCGAATGGGCGCAGGCCAATGGCGTGGCGGTGATCGCGCTGCTGCTGTTCGCGGCGCGCGACGTGCTGCCCGATCTCTTCACCATCGAGCTTGCCAACGCGCTGCTGCTCCTGACCGCCAGCCTGATGCTGGCCGGCTACCGGCGCTACCTCGGCCTGCCGGTTCCCTGGCGCCTGCTTCTAGGTGGCGGCAGCGCCGCCTTCGCCGCCGTGGTGGTCTTTCATTACTTCCATCCTTCGCTGCCGCTGCGGGTGGTGGCGATGTCGGCCTTTCACGTGGCTGTCTGCTTCGGCATTTATGCCAGCCTGCCGCGGGTCGCCGAGGGCCGCCTGCGCTACCCGAATGCCTTCAGCCGGACCGCCGCCTGGCTGCTGGGCGTGGGACATTTGTGCCGCGGCGGCTTCTACGCCTTCGTTGCCTACCAGCCGGCCTCGCTTCTGCAACCCGACCTCGCCAACCTCACCTTCTTTGCGATCGGCACCCTGGCCATGCCGGCCTTGAGCCTGGGCGCGGTGATGCTGGCCAATGCGCGCGTGCTGACCGAGACCGCCTACGCGGCCGAGCATGACCACCTGACCGGCGCACCCTCGCGCCGCGCCTTCTTCGACATGGCCGAGCGCGAGCTGGCGCGGGCGCGCCGCCACGGCAGCGGGCTGGGCCTGCTGCTGATGGATGCCGACCATTTCAAGCGCATCAACGATACCTATGGCCATGGCGTCGGCGACGAGGTCCTGCGCGACCTGGTGGCGCGCACCCGCGAGGAAATCCGCAAGGTCGACTACTTCGCCCGGCTCGGCGGCGAGGAGTTCGGGGTGCTGCTGCCGGACGCCTCGTTCGACACTACCCGCGCGGTCGCCGAGCGCCTGCGCGCCGCCCTCGACCGGCCCGCAACAGGCCTGCCGTCGGCGCCGGGGGCGGCCTATACGGTCAGCATCGGCCTGGCGATGCTGGAAAAGGGAGAGGACTTCGCCGCGCTGATGCGCCGTGCGGATACGGCCCTGTATGCGGCCAAGGCCGGTGGGCGCAACCGGGTGGAGGTGGCGCCCAGGCTTCATCCCGAACCCGTGCGCCCGTCCGGCGGCGCCCAGGTGATCCGGCTGCGCCGCTAGAGGATCATCGGCACTGCGCCAGTGCCTTGTTGACGCGGGCCAGCTGGGCGCTGCGCTCTTCGTCCGTCAGAAAGCTGCGTTCGCCTTTCGCATCGAACTTCGCGATGCGCACACCCGATTCCACCTGCGCGCGCATCTGGCGCGCATCCCGGCAATGCTCGGCCAGGTCACGGCGCCGTTGGGACTCGGCGGCTTCCTTCTTTTCCTGTTCCTCGCGCAGCCTGGCGCGCGCAAGATAGTCCTCCTCGCGCTGCGCCAGGGTCTTGGGACCCTTGGCAGGGGCGGGTGCATCCGCGGCAGGTGCGGCATCGAGCGCGGCGGGCGGCACGGGCGGCGCGGCCCGGCCCGGCGCCTTGAGGATCTTGTGCGGGGGCGTCGACGGCGGGGGCGGGCGGTCGGAAAAGTGACGCACGCCGTTCGCGTCGATCCAGGAATACTGGGCGTGCGCGACGCTGCCGCCGAGCAGCAGGGCAGTGGCGGCAAGCAGGCGGAAAAAAGAGGACGGAGACGGCATAAAGTTTTCCTTGGGTAACAAACGGATTTCGCCATGCTTCGCCGGCGCTGTCAATCGCGGCTGTTCCATGCCGTGATTTCACCGGCAAATTTAGGCATGGCTGCGACAGTTTTTCGCCGTTTCTGTATAATTCACTTTTGCGCCTATAGGAAAATCGTTATGCGTCTCCTCCAAAAAGCACTCACCTTCGATGACGTGCTGCTCGTCCCGGCCTATTCCAACGTTCTTCCGGCCAACACTTCCCTTCGCACCAAACTGACCAGGAACATCACGCTGAACATCCCGCTGCTGTCGGCTGCGATGGACACCGTGACCGAAGCGCGCCTGGCGATTGCGATGGCACAGGAGGGGGGCATCGGTATCATTCACAAGAACCTGCGCCCGGCCGACCAGGCCCGCGAGGTGACGCGCGTCAAGCGCTACGAATCCGGCGTGCTGCGCGACCCGATCACCATTCCTCCCACCATGAAGATCCGCGAAGTGCTGGCGCTGTCGCAACAGCACGGCATCAGCGGCTTCCCGGTGGTTGAGGGCAAGCAGGTGGTCGGCATCATCACCAACCGCGACCTGCGTTTCGAGGAAGACCTGGACGCCGAGGCGCGCGCCAAGATGACCCCGCGCGAAAAGCTCGTCTACGTCAACGAAGACGCCGACACCGAGGAAGCCAAGCGCCTGATGAACAAGCACCGCCTCGAGCGCGTGTTGGTTGTCAACGAAGCCTTCGAGCTGCGCGGCCTCATCACCGTCAAGGACATCCAGAAATCGCACGAGCACCCGCTGGCGTCGAAAGACTCGCAGGGCAAACTGCTGGTCGGCGCGGCCGTGGGCGTGGGCGCACGCGACGAGGAGCGCATCGAACTGCTGGTGGCCGCCGGCGTGGACGTGCTGGTGGTCGACACCGCGCACGGCCACTCGCAGGGCATCCTGGACCGCGTCAAGTGGATCAAGGACCGCTTCCCGCACGTGGACGTCATCGGCGGCAACATCGCCACCGCTGCCGCCGCCAAGGCGCTGGTGGAATACGGCGCCGACGCGGTCAAGGTCGGCATCGGCCCGGGCTCGATCTGCACCACCCGCATCGTGGCCGGCGTCGGCGTGCCGCAGATCACCGCGATCTCGAACGTGGCCAAGGCGCTGGAAGGCACCGGCGTGCCCTGCATCGCCGACGGCGGCATCCGCTTCTCGGGCGACATCTCCAAGGCACTGGCTGCGGGCGCGCATACCGTCATGATGGGCAGCATGTTCGCCGGCACCGACGAAGCACCGGGCGAGACCATCCTGTACCAGGGCCGCACCTATAAATCCTACCGCGGCATGGGCAGCCTGGGCGCGATGGCCGAAGGCTCGGCCGACCGCTACTTCCAGGAAGCCTCGAGCAAGGCCGATAAGTTCGTCCCGGAAGGCATCGAAGGCCGGGTCGCCTACAAGGGCAGCGTGCTCGCCATCATCTTCCAGCTGGTCGGCGGCGTGCGCCAGTCGATGGGCTACTGCGGCTGCACCACGATCGAAGAACTGCGCGAGAAGGCCGAATTCGTCGAGATCACCTCGGCCGGCATGCGCGAATCGCACGTGCACGACGTGCAGATCACCAAGGAAGCGCCGAACTACCGTTCGGAGTAAACCATCCATGAAGCGCGGCCCGAGGGCCGCGTTTTCGCATTACCCGATTCACCATCTATCGTTGCCCACCACATGCATTCGAAAATCCTCATCCTCGATTTCGGTTCCCAGGTTACCCAGCTGATCGCGCGCCGCGTGCGCGATGCCGGCGTGTTTTCCGAAGTCTTCCCGTATGACGTCAGCGACGAATTCGTGCGCAACTACGGCGCCTCCGGCATCATCCTGTCGGGCAGCCACAACTCCACCCTGGAAGGCGATTCGCCGCGCGCGCCGCAGGCCGTATTCGAGGCTGGGGTGCCGGTGCTGGGCATCTGCTACGGCATGCAGACCATGGCCGCCCAGCTCGGCGGCAAGGTCGAGAACGGCAAGCTGCGCGAGTTCGGCTACGCCGAGGTGCGCGCCCGCGGCCATACGGCCCTCCTGAACGGCATCAACGACTTCGTCACCGATGAAGGTCACGGCATGCTGCGCGTCTGGATGAGCCACGGCGACAAGGTGCTCGACATGCCGCCGGGCTTCAAGCTGATGGGTTCCACCGACAGCTGCCCGATCGCCGCGATGGCCGACGAGGACCGCCGCTTCTATGCGCTGCAGTTCCACCCGGAAGTCACCCACACCACGCAGGGCGAAGCCATCATCGGCCGCTTCGTGCACGAGATCTGCGGCTGCAAGTCGGACTGGAACATGCCCGACTACATCGGCGAAGCCGTGCAGAAGATCCGCGAGCAGGTCGGCACCGATGAAGTCATCCTGGGCCTGTCGGGCGGCGTCGACTCGAGCGTGGCCGCAGCCCTGATCCACCGCGCCATCGGCGACCAGCTGACCTGCGTGTTCGTCGACCACGGCCTGCTGCGCAAGGACGAGGGCAAGATGGTCATGGACATGTTCTCGAAAAACCTCGGCGTGAAGGTGCTGCGCATCGATGCCGAAGACCAGTTCATGGGCCACCTGGCCGGCGTCACCGACCCGGAGCAGAAGCGCAAGATCATCGGCCGCGAGTTCGTCGAGGTGTTCCAGCAGGAAGCAGGCAAGCTGACCAACGCCAAGTGGCTGGCGCAAGGCACCATCTATCCGGACGTGATCGAATCGGCCGGCAAAGGCAAAAAAGGCCAGACCATCAAGAGCCACCACAACGTGGGCGGCCTGCCGGAGACCTTGAACCTGAAACTGCTCGAGCCGCTGCGCGAGCTGTTCAAGGACGAAGTGCGTAAACTCGGCGTGGCGCTCGGCCTGCCGCACGACATGGTCTACCGTCACCCGTTCCCGGGTCCGGGCCTGGGCGTGCGCATCCTGGGCGAAGTCAAGAAGGAATACGCCGACCTGCTGCGCGAAGCGGATGCGATCTTCATCGAAGAGCTGCGCAACACGCCGTTCGAGCTGCCGACGGTCAGCGGCATCGATCCGGGCAAGGCGCCGACCAACTGGTACGAGGCAACTAGCCAGGCCTTTGCCGTGTTCCTGCCCGTGAAATCGGTGGGGGTGATGGGCGACGGGCGCACCTACGAGTACGTGGTGGCGCTGCGCGCGGTGCAGACGCTGGACTTCATGACGGCGCAATGGGCGCATCTGCCGCATGCGCTGCTGGGGAAGGTGTCGAATCGCATCATCAACGAGGTGCGTGGATTGAATCGCGTCGTGTATGACATTTCGGGGAAGCCGCCGGCGACCATCGAGTGGGAATGATTCGCAGCTCAGCAGCAAATTGCACGAAGTAAGACTAAGCCCCTGATTTCAGGGGCTTTTTTGTTGGCAGCGCTTGGCAGTATCGGGCAGGGTAGAGCAACAACGTTTGATGGTATCGACTATGGATCACGTGGACTGCCATACCATGTTGCCGGTTTCATTCAAACGTGGTATCGCCAATAGCCAAGTAATTGATTTTGATAAGGAAAACGGCGTGCAAAAGGGTGTCTTCAATAATGGTACCGGAGGCTTCCATGCTGACAGATGCCGGGCTGCGCGCCCTGAAGCCCAGGGACAAACCCTACAAGAAGGCGGACCGCGACGGCCTCTACGCGTACGTCACCCCGTCCGGGACAATCTCGTTCCGCTTCAACTACGCGATCAACGGCAGGCAGAAGACGCTTGTTCTTGGTCGCTACGGACCCGGCGGGACCAAGCTCAGCGAAGCCCGGGAGCTTCTGATGGAGGCGAAGGCGTCTCTGGCCGCGGGACGTTCCCCTGCCCGCCAGAAGAGCGCCACAACGGCGCGGCGGCGCGATGAAGAGTCGTTCGGTCAGTGGGCAGCAGAGGGGCTGGCCAAGTACATGATGGCGGAGTCCACTCGTGACATGCGGCGATCCGTTTTCGAGCGCGACCTCGCGAAACCGTTTGGCAGGCTGAAGCTCGAGGAGATCACACCGGACGAGTTGCGCGGGCTGTGTAACCGTATCGTTGGGAGGGCGCACCGGCCACCGCAGTTCACGCACGCGAGATCGTCATGCTCGTTTTCCGGTATGCGTGTGACCGGGGCATGAAGCTGCCAAATCCCGCTGAGGAGATTCGCCCGAGCAGTATCGCCAGGTTTCAGCCACGCGACCGCGCCTTGAGCGAAGAGGAGATCGGACTACGGTTCAGGTACCTCGAAGAGGTATCGACTGGCCCGACGATCCGCCTTGGTGTGAAGCTTCTGCTGCTGACGATGTTGAGGAAGTCGGAGATGGGAGAAGGTACCTGGGATGAAGTGAATTTCACGAACCGCGTCTGGGTCATCCCGGCCGCTCGCATGAAGCGGCGCAAGCCCCACAATGTATATCTCTCGACACAGGCGCTGGACATTTTGGTGGCGCTGAAGACGTGCGCCGGCGGATCGCGCTACATATTCCCGTCGAGGTACGATCGCGACGAACCGATGAGCAAGGCGACGATGAACCGGGTGACGGTGGCCGTGCTGGAGATGGCGCAGGCAGATGGCGTCCCGCTGGCGCCGTTCACGCCGCATGATTTCCATCGGAGCCGGCGTCGAACTCGGCGTGCGGTCTCACCCAGCTACTGCACGCCACGTCGGACTTCACCCACGACTGGATGACGGAGGAGTGGAGCACCGCTCCCGGGGCGTTCCCTGGTTTTCAGTAGCTTGCTGACCGACAGCCCGGGTAGCACGCAGTTGTTGCCGATCGATGAGAATGAGCCTCAGCCAGGCGAGCACGGCCGAGGTCCAGAACATCCACACCGCGACCCCGATCACTAGAGGATGCGGCGGCCAGTCCATTGTGACGAGCCCGGCAATCAGTCCGGCACAGAGCACCGACAAGGAGGTGGCAGGACTTGTGCGGCAAAGCGCAAGTTGGGACCAGGGAAAAAGGAACAGAAACATGACATAAGGGAAGAGCGGTGTGGCCCATCCAGTCCCTGCGGCAATGGCTCCGATATACCCGGTGCTTGCCAGGAATAATAAGGCAAGCAAGAAGGACGGACTAAGAAGTTTTCCAACTGCGTCTTCGGGTCCTTGATGCTCGAGTGCGATGCCGCCTCGCCAGTAGTTGGCGATTCTCCGATTCATCAGCATCATGGCGGCCGCCCCGACAAGCCCGCTGACAATGAGCGCAGCAGGTTTTGCTCGTACAAGGAACAGGCTGCTTAACAGCAAGATGAAACCGAAGGAAATGCACAGGAGCGCGCTGAATCCAGCGTTACGTAAGTGACGATTCCGTCTGTAGTCCCCGTGCATGCCGCGTCTCTCCTCTGTTGCTATGCGTGCGAGGATTTAGCTTGACAACATTTTGCTCTTCATTGTTGCTCTATGTCATTTTCAGCTCATTCGTTGTCAGTTTCCGCCGGGGTAGTCTGTCAAGCCTTGCGAGAAGCGAAGGGCATTGCAGCGAGCGTGCCCTTGTGGTTGGCACCACGACATGCCTGCCGAAGGAATGGGATCGCATCGCGACCTATACCCAGTCAAGTTGTGCGAAGTCAACTGAATAGCGCCAACGACTATTAGACTTGCTGATAGGTACTGGCACGCAACGGATTTCCAGAGGAGGCAGAATGGGAATGGGTAAGAGCGCGTCCCTGGTGCGTCCTGGTCATGTGGCCTTCAAGCATCCGGGCCGTGAAGATGGCGCTGTGGCGGTCATGGCCATAGGGGCCATCATCATAATCTGTGGCTTTTGTAGCCTGGCTCTCGATCTTTCCCGAGTCTACAACCGGAAAATGGAATTGCAGAGTGTGGCGGACGCCGCTGCACTGCACGCCGCAGTCGAGCTCGATGGCACGAAGGTCGGGCTCACGAAAGCAGTACAAAAGGTAAGCTCGTATTTCGGGATACCTGTCAGATTCGGCGGCCCCAGCTATGGTTATATCGCGGAACCGATGGTCTGGAGCAATGATGCCATCAAATTTGCCACCACACCCGACGGACCGTGGCTATCGAGCAGCGAGGCAGCTGCGAAAAGCGTTCCGAATGGCCTTCTGTACGTACAGGTCGATACTCGTGGTCTCGATCCGTCTTACGGTGAGGTGCGGACGTTCTTCCTGCCAGTCGTTTCGAAGGACGGGACGTTCACATCGACCAGTGGACGCGCGATCGCAGGGCCTTCTGCAATTGGCGTAGTGCCGTTCGGCATATGTGCAATGCATCCTGATGAGAAGCACGATCGCAATGGGGAGCTGGAGGAGTTCGGGTTTCGGCGCGGTGTCAGCTATGACCTCATGCAACTGAACCCCGAGGCTGCGGGAACAGGCCAGACCTTCCTGCTCCATCCATTTGGCGGCCCCGGCTCGACGAGTACATCGGCGAGCGATTTCGGTATCGTCGCACCTGCCATATGCACCGGGATGATGGGGGTTGCAAGGTTGACGGGAGGAAGAGTTCCCGTTACGAGCCCATTTCCCCTTGAGAATTATTTTCGTCAATTCAATTCGCGCTTCGATTCCTATACTGCGCCTTGCGATCCCGAGACCGCCCCACCCGACAAGAACGTGAAACCTTATGACGTCAAGAACGACGGAGTGCCCTGGATGGAGACGACGCCCGCAGTGCAGGCATCGGTGTACGAGGACACGATCAACAGGAAGCGCTGGACGGTTGCAGGACCCTTACCATCGCCGGGAGGCACGGTAGCCGAGGCGTACGGCCCACTGTGGTCTTACGCCAAGGCCGTAAAGTATGCCGCAACGGCACCCGCCGGAGGCTACGCCGTCTACGGTACATCGAACTGGAAAGACCTGTATACCCCTGGGCAACCGAAGGCGAAAAGCAGCTATCCGTCCTCGACTCCTTACCAGACCGGGGGGCGACGTACGGGCTCTCCCCCAGCCGGACAGGCGTGGCAAACAGACGAGTACTGAATGTTCCCTTGCTTGCCTGCCCTGTGTCGGGGAACAGGGCAACTGTAAAGGGAATCGGCAGGTTCTTCATGACCGTGCAGGCGGATGATAAAAGCCTGTATGCCGAGTTCGCGGGACTGGCCGCAGAGCAGACTTTGCACACCCGAGTGAGGCTTTTCCAATGAAGACATCTTTCTCCCGTTGTTTCCGGCGGACCGAGCAGGGAAGCGTTGCCATCGAGGCAGCAATCATCCTGCCGATACTGATCCTGTTCCTGGCGGTCCCCATTTTCCTGGCCCGCATATTCTGGTACTACAGTGTGGTCGAAAAGGCCGCACACGACAGTGCACGCTTTCTGTCTCAAGCGTCGAAGGTCGAGATCTTCGGGCCAGGAAATGGCGGAAAGCCGGGTGTCGTAGGGCTCGTGGAGGGAATCATCGACGCGGAACTCGAGGAGATCAAGCCGGGAGTGGAAATGTTGCCTCCTACAATTCTGTGTGGAGGCTACACTTGCGGCGGAGAGAGCGCTCCTGCGGACGTGCGCGTAGCGGTCAGGATACTCGTGCGTGACGAGATGTTTGCGCCAGTCACCAATTCTATCTTCGGGGAAGACGGGCTGCGCCTGACAGCAGACGTCACGATGCGCTATGCGGGCAATTGAACAGCTCTCCAGACTGCATTCGAGGTGCAGAAAACAGCGCGGTGTTGCCGCTGTGGAGTTCGCACTCGTCGCCCTTGTTTTCTTTCTGCTCTTCTTCGGAATAGTCGAGACGGCACGCGCGATGTATATCATCAATACATTGCAGGAAGTGACGCGTCGTGCCGCCATGTTGGCTGCCAATGCTGACTTCAGCAAGGAAGCAGTGATGCAGAAAGTGCGGGAGCAGGCCATTTTCCGTGACTCACCGGGTTTCCTTGTCTTTGCTCAACCAGTCACCGACAGACACATCGCGATTGACTACATGTGGATTCGGAAAACCGGGAACAGCCTGGCCATGGTGCCGATCCCGTCAGGCTCCTTGCCCGCCAGTCCGGAAGTCAACTTCGCGAACTGCCAGGGCAATCCATACAGCGATCGCTGCATTCGTCTGGTGCGCGTCCGTGTCTGCGAAACCGCCAGTGCCGATGACTGCGAACAGGTCGGGTACCAGAATCTGGTTTCGATGGTTCCGTTCACGTTCGGCCTGCCTGCATCCGTGACGGTTGTGCCTGCCGAAACACTGGGTTTGCCTGCAGGGGTAGCTCCCTGCGAATGCATCTGAGTGTCGGAGTGGTGTACCGGCCCGACCAGACAAGCGCTCGTTGCACAGGGATTACAGCGGATGCAGGGTCTCGCCCTGTGCAGGGTCTGCACCAGCACGCTGAAGCTCGTCGCGAATGCTGTCGTCAGTGGGGTCTGCAAGCCAGATGCTGAGTTGCTTGTCACCGCCGTCCGCGTGCACCCAGGCCTCCACTCGGTGAGTGAAGCCGCGAGCCCAGTACAGCCGGTCCATCTGCGCCAGCTTCCTTCGTGCGGCAGCCTGTGTCTTTTCTAGCTCCTTGTCCAGATTCTTCATGAAGCACTGTTCGCACTTTCCGTCGCGGTGCGCCTGCGCGCTGGCGGGATCGAATGCAGGATTCCGGCATCCACGTGTCGTGCATTTCTTCACCTGCACGCGGTCGAGCAGGCGCGCGACATCCGCTTCCGTTGCGTCAGCAAACGTGACGTCGCTGTGCGTCACGAAGGTAGTGCCTCGCTGTACAAGCTTGACCGTGATCCGGAAACGACTGTCGTAGAGCCAGACGATGGAAACACCGAAGCACGCAGTCTGGCGCCAAGCGGCCCGTCGCGGCTGACCACGAGGTTCTGCAGCGGATGGCCTGGTGCTGTTCGTCGACGCGTGTCCTGAAACTGATCGAGCCAGTCGTTCTTGTCGATTGATATCCGTGTCCTGACAGAACGAGCATTCCGGGAAGCGGAACATCGCGGATGGCGATGATAGCATCTGCGGGGCATCGGGCGCCGGCCGCCGCGTCGGACCAGAGATGCGTACCTGGCAGAATGCAGGTCCCGCATGCTCGGGCGTCGGTGTGCCCAGCCAGCATGCTGGCTGGTGTTGCTTCGCTGCTGGCCCGACCTGCATTCCTGTCAGGTCAACGGATGGCGGACCGGTTCAGGAACGGGATCCGAAGCGCCGGTACAGTTCAACGATGACTTGTCGCAGATCGAAAGGAAGGTCCGGGCTGGACCGGAGCGCAGCAGATTACATGATGCCGTTCGTGGCATTGACCAGGCCCTGGAGAAAAAATCAAAGTTGAATCAATGAGTTAGCTCATCCATTGATCGTCGAGTGGGGTGACCGGAGTCTCTAAGTAGTTGATTTTTAAGTAAAGTTAAACAGCCGTTGCTCATTCGTATGAATGGACCTTCGGCGCACGCCTGACCGATTCGTCCGAGGCGTACCTGAAATTTCCGGCCCATTACAGTTGGTGCCGCTGCACCGCTAGCGTGGTCGAGCGGATAGGACGCATCGGCTTCCGGGAGGTGCAGATTGCGCGGTTCTATGGACACGGATACTTCAGGAAGATTCCCAGCGTGCGCGCGATCGACGACATGGTAAGCCGGGTCGCCATGAGGAAGGGGAACCACGCGTACACCTCGTACGCGTACACCATGGTACGGCGCTGAGTCGCTGGGCCGAAGGGGGGCGGCCGCCGAATGAAGCCGCCGAGCGTGCGCACCGCCCGGGCCCGGCGCATCGGAGGCAGCTGGTCCGAGCCGGTTCGCTTAAATGGTACCGGTCATGGTATTGACGAGTTCGAGTCGGCAACAACCGCCGCTTCGACCAGCTGCGCAGCAGTGTCATCATGGCTTGCCCCTGCTTCCCGACCCCACTCCCGGTACTCCACCAGCGACGGAATCCGTTCCAGCGCGCCAAGCGGCTCGATCCCCATCTTCGCCAGTTGCCCGAGCAGTTCGGCCAGCACGGCCTCGCGCTGCAACGACCAGGTCGAGGCGAAGCAGCGCCAGAAAATCCATCCGGCCCGTTCCAGCACGCGCTGGCGGCCCATATCGGCGGCCCACCTGTCCGGCCCATGGAATTCGTCGCCATCGAGCTCGATGGCGAGGCGCCGGTCGTCCGCACCCTCGACCACCATGTCGATCCGGTAGCCCGCGGCCGGCACCTGCGGAATGACACGGTAGCCACGCTCGAACAGTTCGGTGTAGACGTCGCGCTCGAAGCCGGACTCGCACAGGGCGATGAGGCTGCCCGCTTCGTCGTTGCTCTCGACTGGCTTGGCGAAGTGCTCGACCAGCGTACGCCGCAGGTCGGCCGTGGACAGCTCTTCCAGACGGACCGAGCGCACCAGATACATGCGGTCGCGCGCACGGGATGCGGCCACGTTGAAGCGCTGGTCATACTGCAATCCCGACAGTGCATGGTGGTTGCGGCTGTCGGCCACCATGCTGAGGAAAACGATATCGCGCTCGCTGCCCTGGAAGATGCGGGCATCGCCACAGGCGAAATTGCGGCGTGCCAGCTCTGCCGCGTCACAGCGGGAACGTACCAGCTTGTCGATCGACTGCGCCTGTTCGGGACCGAGCAGGGATACCACGCCCAGGGTGCGACTGTGCAGCGCCGGGTCACGCAGGATCGCTTCGATTTCCGCTGCAATGAACTCGGCCTCCGGCAAGTTCTGCGACTTGGCGGACCGGTAGCCGTTGGCGACGAAGACGTCGACGAGCGGCGGGTCGAGGCGTTCCGAAGCCTTGGGAATGCGCAGCGGCTGGATGAAATCCTTGTAGAACACCCGGTTGCTGTAGGCGATGATCGGTTGAACGCAGCGGAAATGCTCGCGCAGCATGACCCTGGACGCGGCGAACACCGACGACGCGATGTCATACAGCGACATGTCGGCAGTGAGCACCGCTTCGAAGGGCTGGCCGGCCAGGAAGCGCCGGCGCAGGTCGACGATCTTGGCCGCCGAGACGAATCCCGCCTCGGGCGAGACCTGCTTGTCGTCGCCGACCACCAGGATCTGTTTGCCGCGCAGGACGGCGGGCAATGCCCACAGGTCCGACTGGCTCGCTTCGTCCACGATGACCAGGTCGAAGGCGCCGAGCGTGGCCGGCAGCGTCTCCGACACGCGGGCGTGGCTCATGATCCAGCAGGGGACGGCCGCCTGCGCGTCGACCATCGCCTGCTGGGCGTCACGGCGGTAGCGGGCGGCATTGACCCCGGTCCCCTTGCCGATCTTGCGCATGGCGATGCGGTAGGTTTCGAGCGCCGTCAGGACGTTCTGGCCGGCCTGGCGCCGCGTCGCGAGCCAGGCGGATTTCGAGACCAGGGTTTCGTAGAGGCGGGCGAGGCCCTTCTCGAGGTCGCGCCGGCGCGCTGCCAGGCTGCGCATTTCGTCGCGATCGTCGATGGCGTCCAGGTGGGTCTTCAAGCGCGCCCAGGTCCAGGCATCGCGCCAGCGCACCGGGAAGACCTTGTCGTCGCCGACGGCGTCGGCCGGCACCGTGAGCACGCGCGCGGCCAGGCGCGAGGCGCCATGGCGTGCGATGTCGCCGGCCAGCTTGTCTACGGTGGCAAGGACCGGTGCCAGCGCCTCGACGCGCCGGATCTCGGCAAGGATGTCGGCGTAGCCGGCCACGAGCGTCTCGGCGGACAGGTCCGCAGCGCCCAACGTATCTTCGACCAGCTTGCGCAGCTGTTCCGAGACCGGACCCGAGGTGCCCGCGAGCTGGTCCCGCAGGGCGGCCAGGCTTGTCATGGCCTCTGCCAGTTCGGCGCGCGTGAGATGCCGGCGCAACTGTTCGCGGACATGGGCCAGGTCGGCATGCCGCCCCAGCAGCTCGCCCTGGGGCACCCGGGCAAATACCTGCTCGGCCAGGCCAGGGAGCATGCGGTCGTGCGTCGTGGCCAGGGTATGCGCGCGGCGTGCGGCGAGCGCGATCTGTTCGGTCGCACGCAGCTGGCCGACATCCGGCTGGAGCAGGGGCAGGGTGAGCAGTTCGGCGAAGGCGTTCCAGCGCACCACGAAGGACAACAGCCGCGTGTGCAAAGCCGCGAAGCGCTGCACGTGCGCCCAGTCTTCGCGCGAGCCTGGTGCGAGTCCGGCGACGCGGATGGCGCCGATGTGCGGCTTGATGTCGCCCGCGCCGAAGGCCAGCAAGCCGAACGGCTTGCCGGACTCTGCCCCGCGCGCGATGGCGTCGAGCGCCTTGGGATGTTCCAGGGCCTCGCGCGGCGCCGTCACGGGGCGTTGCATGAACTCGGCCCTGGCCTGCAGGAGCGCGTCCATCTCCGAGAACAGCGCCTCAAGGGAACTCCGTTCGGTCGTGAAGTCGGCGCGCCGGCATTTCTCGCGCAGGGTGGAGACCCATGCATGCCCCGATTCCTCGAGTTCGCGCACCAGCGCGGCCGCGACGTCCAGCGCCGCAAGCAGCTCGCGGGCGCGCGCGAGAACGTCCGGTGTGGTCGCGCGCAGCGGGAGCAGCACGCCCGCCGCCTCGTCGCGCTCGATGTCGCGTACCGTCTGGAGCACCTCGTGCAGGCGGCCGACCTCCGCAGGCTGGAGCAGGGTGCCGGATGCCGGGACCTTGGCACGGCAGTAGACAAGATCGCTGCCGAGCCGGCGGCGCGCGTCGCGCAGCTGCATGCCGGCCTCGTCGCCGAAGGGCGGCGCATGTTCCGGCGCCAGCGACAACTGGTCGTCGAACCAGCCGAACTCTTCGTGTCCGTGGATCACCAGCTCGGCCATCTTCTGCGCGCGCATCGGCACGCCGTCGACATCGATCTCGCTCAGGTGCGCGCGGGCGATGTCGTCGATGCGGGTGTCGATTCGCGCCATCTCTTCATGCGCGCGGTCGAGTGCGGCGCGGCAGGCGGCGATGGCATCGCTCTCCACCTGCGGATTCAGATGGGTGAGGGTGTGAATGATTGCTTCGATCGATGCCTGAAACTGGCGCATGCCTTCCTTGTCGCCGGAGAGCAGCGCGACGCTCAAGGGGCGGATCGATGCAGGAATCTTCTCCTGGAGTACCTTCAGCGCCGGTTCGCCCTTGGAGGTGACCAGGATCCGTTTCCCCATTGCCAGGTAGTGGCTGATGATGTTGGCGATCGTATGGGTCTTGCCGGTGCCGGGTGGACCCTGGACCGCGACGCCCGGGCAGCGCGCCAGCTGCTGCACGATCGTCTCCTGTTCGCGGTTGTAGGGCAGCGGGAAGTAGAGTTCGCGCGGTTCGCCGCGGGTAGCCGGGCGGCCGGACAGGCCACGGAAGGCGATCGCTTCGTGCTCGATCACGGCCTCGCCAGGCGGCGTGACGATGCAGAGCGGTCCGTCGGGAATCGCGTCGCCGGCGCTGACCCGTTCCTTCAGGCGCGCAATGTCATCGATGAGGAAATGGCTGGGGCGCGGACGGGTGAACACGACCCACTGCTTGGTCACCACCAGCTGGTCGCCCGCGCCCGGTGCGCTGGCCGCTTCACGGTCGTAACGTGCCGACGCAGCGAGATTGCCGGCGGCCAGGCTCAGAATCGGCTCGACCGTCGTCGGGTCGAAGGGCGAGATGGCGATGTCCGGGCGCTCACGCAACAGGGTGCGCGCGGCGCGCTCGACATCGCCGATGCCGGGCACGCCGCAGGCGGCAAAGGCGTCGAACTCCAGGCGTGGCTCGAGCTGGCGCGGCCGCACGCCGATCGCATGGCTGGCATGGTCGATCTCGAGCTCCACGGCCTGGGTGATCAGGGGGTAGTGGAAGTCGCAGGACGCGGGTGAGCCGGCTTGGTCCGTGCCCGTGATGCGCCACGACGACACGCCCATGCCCCACACCAGCTCGGTCGGACGCACCGCTTCTTCCGATTCCAGGCGCGTCTTCAGCGCAAACAGGTCGGCGTACAGAGCCATCACCTGGCGGCGCGGTCGTTCACGCCCAGCCCAGTCGTTCCAGTGCTGGGTGTAGACCGTGAGCATGCGAGCGACCCGTGCGCGCCGCTGATCGTCGCGCCGTGTGGCCTCTTCCTCGCCGACGACACTGGCGTCCTGGTTGCGGGCGCTTGCCAGTGCGGCATCCTTCACGGTCGGCGAAGGGGCTGCCGGGTCGTCGCTGACCGTCAGGAAGGGAGCAAGCTCGGGCTCGGGAACGGCGGGGGCGCGGGTCGCCTCGAGGCGGTGTACCCGCAGCCAGATGGGCTCCCCATCGGTCTCCACGTTGAAGTCGACCCAAGGAAGTGTCTCGAGATCGGCATAGGTCTTCTTGAACTCGGTAGCCTTCGACAGTGTAAAAGCAGCAGGATCGATGTCCTTGGCTTGCTCGACCAGGTAGTCGAGCAGCCCGCTCATGAGCTGGGCAGGGGATTGCATGGTTGTTTCGCGAATCGGCGGTAGGGTAGGTGGTGGTTCAGCGCTGCGGTGGCATGCGTGGCTGCGGAGGATATGTTCTCAGCAGTTGGTGCTCAGTGGCATTGATTTCCGCAAGGTAGCGCTATATTAAACGCTTCTCAACGCTTCAGTGGTTTCACTATGGTGCTCAGGCTATCCAGCATGCGGCGATGTGTCGTGAATGTACTGGGCAGTCTAGTGATGGGAATGAGATGGAACCTAGCAACAACACCTACCGTCCATAAAATGTAACTAACCCACTGATGATGTTTCGGAGTCGGATAGCTCTGGCGTCAACGACTGCGGCCTGCCCAACACGGCATCAAGAGGGCATCCAGCAAGCTCGGAGGCATGCCGGACGTGGAAGAGGCCGAGGTGAGCGCGCGGGGATTTGCTAAGATGCCACGATTGCCACTTCGAACACCTTCCCATTGAGCGCCGTATCAGCATGATTCCATACACCTTCAACGACATCGAGGTAGGCGCCCGCCTGGTCGAGGCCCTGGTGCGCCAGGCGACGTCCCTGCGCGGCATGCCGATCACCTACGGCGACCTGCTCACGCTGGCGCGTTCTCTGCATCCGAAGGACGCGGTGCTCGGCCGCACGGTACCGGTGGGCATCGGTCCCAAGCTGCTGTTCGTGGAGGATTTTTGCGCCCTGAACGGCTATCCCAACCTGGCCTGCCTGGCGGCGCACAAGGACAGCCTGCCGCGTCCCGGATACCGGGGCGACTGGGAAGCCGACCGGCGCGCGGTCGCCGCATTCGACTGGAGCGCGGCCGAGGCGCCGCTGGCAGCCTATGTGGAAGCGATGCGCGCCAAGGTGCCGGCACGCTTCAAGCCGCGCAAGGAGCGGCCCGCGGACGTGGCCTGGTACGCCTACTACAATTCGCACCGGACCGCCTGCGAGCAGCTCGGCCCGGAGGACAAGCAGGAGATCATCAACCAGATGATGGCCGGACTGGATCCGGAGACGGCGCTGGCGCGCGTGCTCGCTGCCAAGCAGGAGCGCGGCGCCCTGTCCTGAGCCAGGGCGCAAACTGCGAAGCGCCGCTACGAGGCCGGCTGCCGCGGCGCAGGCGCCGGCGCGGGCCGCACCGGCGCCGACACGCCGCCCTGGCGCAGGACCGGTTGTCCCTGCGCCGCCGCGCGCGTCCCCGGGGTGCGCCGGCCCACGGCAAAGTCGCTGGGCCGGTTCAGGCCGGTGGCCACCACCGTGACGCGCATGGCGTCGCCCAGGCTGTCGTCGAACACCGCGCCGAACTTGATGATCGCCTCGTCGCTGGTCTGGGCGCAGATGGTGTTCATCACCAGCTTGGTTTCGCGCAGGCGCAGGGTTTCCTCGGAGGCGGCGATGTTCACCAGGACCCCGCGCGCGGCGCGCAGGTTGGAGCCATCGAGCAGCGGGCAGGCGATCGCTTCTTCTGCCGCCTTGACGGCGCGGTCCTCGCCGGCGTGCTGGGCCGAGCCCATCATGGCCATGCCGGTCTGGCGCATCACGGTGCGCACGTCCTCGAAGTCGACGTTGACCATGCCGGGCACGGTGATGATCTCCGCGATGCCGGTCACCGCCTTGCACAGCACCTCGTCGGCGGCGGCGAAGGCGTGCTTCTGGGTGATGTCTTCGCCCAGCACCTCCTCGAGACGGCTGTTGAGGACGATGACCAGCGAATCGACGCAGCGCGCCAGGGCCGCGATGCCTTCCTCGGCCACGCGCATGCGGCGCGGCCCTTCGAAGTCGAAGGGCTTGGAGACCACGCCGACGGTGAGGATGCCGAGCTCGCGCGCCACTTCGGCGACCACCGGCGCGGCGCCGGTGCCGGTGCCGCCGCCCATGCCGGCGGTGATGAAGACCATGTCGGCGCCCTTGAGCGCATCGGCGATGGCGGCGCGCTCGCGCACCGCGCTGTCGTGCCCCACGTTCGGGTCGCTGCCGGCGCCAAGGCCGCCTTCGCCGAGCTGGATGCGCTTTTCGGCCTTGGTATTCGACAAGGCCTGGGCGTCGGTGTTGGCGCAGATGAAGTCGAAGGTGGCCAGGCCGGACGAGACCATGTGGCTGACGGCATTACCGCCGGCGCCGCCCACGCCGATCACCTTGATGACCGTTGCCGGTTCGGGAAAAATTGATTCGGACAAGGAACACTCCGTGTGAAAAGATAACGATCGGCCCACGTCGCCATGGCGGCGCAGTGTATTGCGGCAGGCGCCGGCGGCGGCCAAGCCCATAAGACTAATGGCAACGGCGCGCACGCGAAAGTTTGTAAACGTTTCAAACGCAAGCATTTGTAAGAGCGCGTGCATCGCAATGGAAAGCGTGTTTGCTGTATGCACAGGAACTGTTGAGCGCTGGGAAAACCTCCGTTCCAGGAAGAAACGGCAATGGTGTGCCCGCTAATGTTTTGTCCCTTGTCGTTGTCGAATATATACCAAGGGCGCGCCGCCCTGAACGGCGGATGCGTTACCTTCTGGGCCAGGGAGGATGCACATGAAGATCGACGCACAGCGTTTTTGCATCGACGGCGAGCGCAGGATCAGCCTGGCCGACCTGCCGACCGAGGTCGCCCCGGTATACCGCTCGAAACAGCACTACCGCGAGATGCTCGCCAGGCACGTCGCCCGCCTCAGCGCGCGCCAGCAGGTCTTGTTCGCCTCGAACAGCCACGCGCTCCTCGTGATTTTCCAGGCCATGGATGCGGCGGGAAAGGACGGCGCGATCAAGCACGTGATGTCGGGCGTGAATCCCCAGGGCTGCCAGGTGCACAGCTACCAGCACCCGGCTCCGAAGGAGCTGCAGCACGATTTCCTCTGGCGCACCACGGTCGACCTGCCGGAGCGCGGGCACATCGGCATCTTCAACCGCTCCTATTACGAAGAAGTGCTGATCGCGCGCGTGCATCCGGAGATCCTGCGCAGCGAAGGCGTGCCCGCGGCGGCCCGCGAGGAGACGATCTGGCGCGAACGCTACCGCTCGATCCGGAACCTGGAACGGCACCTGGCCGCCAACGGTACCCGCGTCATCAAGTTCTTTCTTCACATCTCGCCGGAAGAACAGCGCAAGCGCCTGCTCAAGCGCATCGACGATCCGAAGAAGAATTGGAAGTTCAGCCTGGCCGACATCCAGGAGCGGGCATTCTGGAACGCCTACATGCAGGCCTACGAGGAATGCATCCGGCGCACCAGCACCCGCGCCGCACCCTGGTACGTGGTGCCGGCCGACGACAAGAAAAACGCCCGCCTCATCGTCTCGAAAATCGTCCTCGATGCGCTGCGCGGACTCGGGCTGCGGTATCCGCGCGCGGACGCCCGCCAGCGCGAAGCGCTGCAGGCGATCCGCCAGCGCTTGCGCGCGTGAGACCAGCGCGTTTTCGGGCTGTCGTTGCCACAAATAATTGCCAAACGTATACTGGACACCACAGCGGCGTTTCGCTGGTCTTCCAATCAGGTGTCCCGTGAGCTTGTTTCAACATATCGTCTTGATGATCCTGCTGGTGCTGGCCGCCGGCTTCCTGTCGCTCACGGAGATCGCCTTTGCCGGCGCGCGCAAGATCAAGCTCAAGCTGCTGGCCGAGGCCGGGGACGAGCGCGCCCTGCAGGTAATGGCGCTGCAGGTGCACTCGGCGGAATTCTTCGCTGCCTCGCAGATCGGCCTGAACGCGATCGCCATCCTGGGCGGCATCCTGGGCGAAGGCGCGCTGCGGCCTTTCTTCATCGACTGGGTCTCGACCGTCTACGTCGGTCCGGCGCTCGACAACATCGGCTTCGCCTTGTCCTTCCTGTTCGTCACCTGCCTGTTCATCCTGTTCGCGGACCTGATGCCCAAGCGCCTGGCGATGATCGCGCCCGAGCGCATCGCGGTCGCGGTGATCAAGCCGGTCCAGTGGTACATCCGGATCTGCAAGCCGCTGGCGTGGCTGCTGAACCTGGTCGCCAACCTGATTTTCCGGATATTCAAGGTCGACACCGCGCGCGAAGACAGCATCACCTTCGACGAGATCTCGGCCGCGGTGGAAGCAGGCGCCCAGGCCGGCGTGCTGCAGAAGCAGGAGCAGCACTTCATCGAGAACGTGTTCGAGCTGGAGTCGCGCTCGGTGGCCTCGGCCATGACGAACCGCGACAGCGTGGTGTATTTCACCCTGACCGAGAACGAAGCGAGCATCCGCCAGAAGGTGGCGGGACATTCGAAATTCCCGGTCTGCGACGGCAGCATCGACCGGGTGATCGGCTATGTGGACACGCGCGACATCCTGGTGCGGCTGCTGAACAAGCAGTCGGTGTTCCAGCTGAACGAGTCGAGCGTGCGCACCGTCCTGATCATCCCGGACACGCTGACCCTGTCCGAACTGCTCGACAAGTTCCGCGCCACCAAGGAAACCTTCGCGGTGGTGATCAACGAGTATGCGCTGGTGATGGGCGTGATCACCCTGAGCGACATCATGCTGACCGTGATGGGCAGCTGGGGCAGCCCGCTGGACCAGGACGACCAGATCATGCAGCGCGAGGACGGCTCATGGCTGATCGACGGCAGCACCCCGGTCGGCGACGTCAAGCGCACCGTCGGGCTCGAGAGCCTGCCTGACGAGGAGGCCTACGAGACCGCGGCCGGCTTCATGATGTACATGCTGCGCAAGGTCCCCAAGCGGACCGACAGCGTCGAATACATGGGGGTCAAGTTCGAGGTGCTCGACGTCGACCACTACCGGATCGACCAGCTCCTGGTCCGGATCCTGCCGCCCCCGCACGGCGAGCCGGAATCCGGCGACTAGCCCAGTTCCTCCACCAGTTGCGGCACGACCTCGAACAGGTCGCCCACCAGGCCGTAGTCGGCCACCGAGAAGATCGGCGCTTCCGGGTCCTTGTTGATGGCGACGATGGTCTTCGAGTCCTTCATGCCGGCCAGGTGCTGGATCGCGCCCGAGATGCCGACCGCGATGTACAGGGTCGGGGCGACGATCTTGCCGGTCTGGCCGACCTGCCAGTCGTTCGGCACGAAGCCGGCGTCCACCGCAGCGCGCGAGGCGCCCATGGCGGCTTTCAATCTGTCGGCCAGCGGCTCGAGCAGCTTGAAGTTCTCGGCCGAGCCGATGCCGCGGCCACCCGAGACGATGATCCTGGCGGCGGTCAGTTCCGGACGGCTTGAGGTGGCCAGCTCGCGGCCGACGAACGCCGACTTGGCCACGTCGGGCACAAGCGCGATCTGCTCGACCGCAGCCGACCCGCCGGTGGCGGCGGCGTCAAACGCGGTGCCGCGCACGGTGATGACCTTCACCGGGTCGCCGGATTGCACGGTGGCGATGGCGTTGCCGGCGTAGATCGGGCGCTCGAAGGTGTCCGGGGACGCGACCTTGGTAATTTCCGAGATCTGGGCCACGTCCAGCCTGGCGACCACGCGCGGCAGGATGTTCTTGCCGTAGGCGGTGGCCGGGGCCAGGATGTGCGAGTAGCTTGCCGCGATCGACAGGATCTGCTCGGCCACGTTCTCGGCCAGGCCATCCAGCAGGTGCGGCGCGTCGGCGACCAGCACTTTGCTCACGCCGGCGATGCCGGCGGCGGCTTCGGCGGCGGAGCCGCAGCCAGAGTTCGGCCACTACGGCGACCGCCTGGGGCGCAAGAAGATCCTGATGATCACCCTCATGATGATGGGCGGCGCCAGCGTGCTCATCGGCCTGCTGCCGAGCTACCAGCAGATCGGCGTGATGGCGCCGATCCTGCTGGTGGTGCTGCGCCTGGTGCAGGGCTTCGCCATCGGCGGCGAGTGGGGCGGCGCCACCCTGATGTCGATGGAGCACGCCAAGCCCAAGGGACGCGGCCTGGCGGTCTCGATCGTCGCCTCGGGCGGCCCCAGCGGCGCGCTGCTGGGCACCATGGTGATGATGGGCTTCTCAAAGCTGCCGAACGAGGAGTTCCTGTCCTGGGGCTGGCGCGTGCCTTTCCTGCTCAGCGCGCTGCTGCTGGTGCTGGGCGTGGTGATCCGCATGAAGCTCGACGAAACCCCGGAATTCGAGGAAGCGCGCAAGAAGCGCCTGGCCGCCGGCAAGAAGGTGAGCGTGCTGCCGGTGGTGACGGTGTTCCGCCACAACCGCGCCCAAGTGCTGTCGGGCGTAATCGGCGGCCTGGCGCCGCTGGCCTTCGCCACCTTCGGCGCCGCCTTCCTGCTCAACTACGCGGTCACGGCGGGCCACAGCCGCACCGATGCGCTGCTGGCCATGACGATCGCGAACTTCCTGCACATCTTCACCATGCCGTGCTTCGGCGCGCTGTCGGACCGCCTGGGCCGCCGTCCGCTCCTGATCACCGGCGCGATCCTGGGCGCGGTGCTGACTTGGCCGATCTTCCTGCTGGTGAACCAGGGCAGCCTGGGCGCCCTGACCCTGGCCCTGGTGCTGGCGCTGCCGGTGGTGCAGGCGATGCTGGGCGGTCCGGTGAACACCTGGATGGGCGAGAAGTTCGCGGCCGACGTGCGCTACAGCGGCATCGCGGTGACCTTCCAGATCGCCTCGACCCTGGGCTCGGGCCTGGCGCCGATGATCGCTTCCGGCCTGCTGGCCATGCGCGGCGGCACCGATCCGGTGCTGGTGGCCCTGTTCTTCGGCGGCCTGTGCGTGGTGAGCGCGATCGCCTACTTCTTCAGCGCCGAGCGTTTCGACCAGGAGCTGCCGGTGTACACCGCCGGCACCGAGGAGGCGAACGAGGCCGAGCGCGAGGCGCGTGCGGCGCTGGCCGCGGTCGAAGCCGGCAAGCTCGGGGTGCGCTGAGCGTCCTGAACCTGGCGTAGTATCCGAAGGCCCGCTGCTTGCAGCGGGCCTTTTCTTTTGTCGGATGCATTGCCGTTCGTAGGGTGGGCGGCTCCACCCGGAACTCGGCTCGGTGGCGACGCGGATGCCGCCCACGCGTTCAAGCGGCCGCGAATGGACGAAGCGGTCGATCATGGCCTGGTTGAACGCGTGGGCGGCGCTGGCGACGGCGAGCCACTGCCGTTAACGGTGGAGCCGCCCACCCTACAAGTGCGGGCAGCGGCGTGGACAGGGACGCGAAGCGTGCGGACAAAAAAACGCCGGGCGAACCCGGCGTAAAGGAGGAATTGCATTTGTCGTGGCCGCGCTGGCGGCCGGGGAGAATTACAGGTCGAGCACCAGGCGCTCGCACGTGGCGCGCGAGCAGCACACCATCATCGAGGTGTTGGACGCGCGTTGGGAGGCGGTGAGGACTTCGTCGCGGTGGTCCACCTCGCCTTCGAGCACGGCCACCTCGCAGCAGCCGCAAATGCCGGCCTCGCAGGACGAATCGACCGCGACGCCGTTCTCCTTCAGCACCTGCAGGATGGTGGCGCCGGCCGGCACGCGCAGCTCGACGCCGCGCCTGGCCAGCTGCACCACGAAGCCGTCGCCGCCAGTCGCGACCGGCTGACTGGCGCCGAAGCGCTCCAGGTGCACGGTGCCTGGCGCGCACCCCGCGGTGGCGGCTTCATAGGCGGCCAGCATCGGCGCCGGGCCGCAGCAGTAGAAGTGGCTGCCGCTCGGGGCCGCCGCGACGACGGCGCCCAGGTCGAGCACCGTGCCCGCTTCCTCGTCCACGTGCAGGCGCACGCGCTCGCCGAAGCGCGCCAGGGCGGGCAGGAAGCCGAGGTCGTCGCGCGAGCGGCTGGCATACCACAGCTCGAACGACGCGCCGATCGCTTCCAGGCGCTCGGCCATGCACAGGATCGGGGTGATGCCGATGCCGCCGGCGATCAGGACCGTGTGCGCGGCGTCTTCCACCAGCGGGAAGTGGTTGCGCGGCCCGGACAGTTCGAGCGAGACTCCGACGCGCAACTGCTCGTGCATGTAGCGCGAGCCGCCGCGGCTGTTGGGGTCGCGCTTGACGCCGACCAGGTAGCGCTCGGGACAGCCTTCAGCCTGCAGCAACGAGTAGGAGCGGGTGATGCCGTTGCCCAGGTGGACGTCGACGTGGGCGCCCGGTGTCGTCGCCGGCAGCGTGGCGCCGCTTGTCGATACGAACTCGAACACCTGGATGTCGCGGGTGACGTAGCTGACCGACTGCAGGCGCACCTGCAGCCGGGCGGCGGATTGTGGAAGGGGCGCGTTCATGGCTCAGTCCTGGGCGGCGCGTACGTCGACCCGCATCGCGCCGATGCCGTCGATCAAGCACTGCATCACGTCGCCGGGGAGTACCTGGCCGACGCCGGCGCAGGTGCCGCTCATGATGATGTCGCCCGGGTACAGGGTGTAGTAGCTGGAGGCCCAGGCGATCTGCTCGGCGATCCCGATGATCATCTCGGCGGTATTGGCCTGCTGGCGCACTTCGCCGTTCACCGCCAGGCGGATGTCGAGCTTCTGGGCGTCGCCCACCGCGTCGGCCGTCACCAGCCAGGGACCGAGCACCGCGTAGCTGTCGACCGACTTGCGCAGCGAGCGGTCTTCCGGCCCGCGCACGGTCATGTCGAGCGCGATCGCGTAGCCGGCCACGTAGTCCAGGGCCTCGTCGACGGAGACATTGGCGGCGGTCTTGCCGATCACGACGCCGAGTTCCATCTCGTGGTGCGACAGGCGCTGCGGGAAGCGCAGGGCCACGCCCTCGCTGGGGCCCACCAGGCTGCTGGCCGCCTTCAGGAACAGGCCCTGTTCGCGCACCTCGCCCTTGTAGCGGTCAGTGAAGGTGGCCTGGTCGGCATTCGCCTCGGCCACGTGGTCGGCATAGTTCACCGGCACGCCGATGATCTTGCCCGGGTTGGCCACCGGGCTCAGGAAACGCGCGCGCTCGGCCGGGATCGAAGCGGCGCCAGGGAGCAGCTGGTTGATGGCGACGCGTATCAGGTCGAGGTTGGCCAGCAGCAGGTCGCCATGCAGGGCCGGGTAGCGCGCCGGCGGCAGGGCCTGCAGGGCCGCGCTGACGTCGTAGACACGGCCGTCGACGACGGCGCCCAGCTGCGCTCCTTCGCGTTGTTCTTGGGTGTACCAGCAGATTTTCATGGTGATCTCTTCTCAGTAAAACGTGTCAGGCGCTTGCCTGGATTTCTTCTTTCAGCAGGCCGAGGCGGCGCAGCACGTCGGCGTCGGAGACGACGAACAGGCGCGCGCCGTCTTCGCTGTGGTGCGACGCCCAGTTGTGCTGGGGCAGGGTGAAGGTGTCGCGCGGGCCCCAGGCGATGCGCTGTTCGCCGATCCGGGTCTCGCCATGGCCTTCGACCACGGTGCACACCAGGTTGGCGGTGCTGCGGACCGGCAGAGTCCGCACGCCGGCGTCGAGCTGCAGCATGGCGGTATCGAGCATCGGCATCGCTCCCTGGCCGTCGAGCGGGTTCACGTAGCGCACCCGGCGCGCGCCGTCGGGCGAGCGCGGCGCATGCTGCAGGGCGCGCACCGCGTCGGCATACGGATAGCGGAACAGCGGCGAGTGGTCGCGCCGTCCCTGGATATGCTCCGGGACGATGCCGGGCGCGATGAAGGAGGCGTCAAGCATGGTGATCGGCGCTTCTCCGATCGGGCCGGGCTGGAACACCACGGTGCCCAGGTACTGGTGCAGCGGCACGTCGAGCACATCGAGCCAGATCACCGGCACCTCGCCGTCGTGGCGGTGCTCATGCCAGCACATGCCGGGCGTGAGCACCAGGTCGCCGAAGGCCATCGGGCATTCCTTGCCGTCGACCAGGGTGACGGCGCCGGCGCCTTCGAGCAGGAAGCGCAGTGCGTTCATGGTATGGCGGTGCGGGCGGGCGGTTTCTCCCGGCAGCAGGCACTGCAGCGCGGCCAGCACGCTGCCGCAGGTGAATTCGTCGGCCAGCGAGGCGGCGTGCGGGCTGAGCATCTGCAGCACGCGCCGCTGCACCGCCGCCGGCGAGGTTTCCTTGAAAGCCAGGTCGACCAGCGGGCGGGTTTCAGTCCAGCGCCAGATGTGGGCGCTGGCCGGGGGCGGCAGCGGCTTGTGGGCGTTCGGGCTGTCCCACAGCGGCGCGAGGTGGGCCGCGTGCCAGATCGGGTAGGGTTGAAGGTCGATTCGCTCATGCCTGGCTCCTCAGAGCTTGAAGGATTCGAAGGTACCCGGATGGAACAGGTCCTCCGGGGTCACGCGGCGCGAGGACAGTCCCTGGCGGTGGTGGTGGTCGAAGAATTTGTCCAGCACGTGGCGGTTCTCGTCGATGCCGTAGGACCAGAAGTCCTCGCCCATCAGCTCGCGCGCTTCCTTCAGGCGCTCCTCGGCGAAGGGCAGGGTGATCTTGGTGGCCGAGGTTTCGCCCAGGTGCTCCAGCGCCAGGTGCTTGGACTGGTTGAAGGCCTTGAACACGGCGCCCGGCAGCCAGGGATGCTGCTCGGCCAGCGAACGGCGCACGCCCAGGATGTGCATGATCGGGAAGATGCGGGTGCGGCGGAAGTAGTCCTTGGCGGCGGCCACCGGGTCCAAGAACAGCCAGCCGATGTTCGGCGTGCCGGGCTCCACATCGGGTGCGCGCGGCGCCACGTAGGCGTCGATCTCGCCCTTGGCCAGCAGGCTGGAAATGGTCTCGCCCTCGGGCGCATCGATCAGGCGCACGTCCGGCGGCAGCGCCAGCTTGATCTTCTCCGGGCGGCCGGCATGCGAGATGCCGCCGCGCACCCAGGTCACGTCCGAGGGCAGGATGCCGTAGTCGTCCTCCAGGATCGAGCGTACCCAGACGTTGGCGGTGAGCTGGTACTCGGGCAGGCCGATGCGGCAGCCGCGCAGATCTTCGGGGCGCTTGATGCGGTCGGTGCGCACGTAGATCGCGGTGTGGCGGAAGGCGCGCGACAGGAACACCGGCACGCCGACGTAGGGCAGGGTGCCGGCGGCGGCCTTGACGGTGGAACTGGAGAGCGACAGCTCGCAGATGTCGAATTCCTCGGCGCGGAAGGCGCGGAAGAAGATCTCCTCGGGCGATAGCGTCATGAAGACGGGATCGACGCCGTCGATCTGGACGGCGCCGTCGATCAGGGGGCGGCAACGGTCGTAATTGCCGATGGCCACGGAGAGCTGCAGTTTGTTCATGTGTTTCCTTGACGGGTGGGACGTGGGACGCGCAGGCGCCGCCGGATGACGCTATTTTTTGGTATCGAGGGGAAGCGAACAACGCGGGAACGGTCATTTTAGCTATGCGTGCGCCGCATGGCTCGTGCCGAGCATGCGCAAAGCCGCATAGCTGGTGGCATCGAGTCGGCGCGCGCGGCATTCGCAGCGTCCTTTGCGGTGGTAATCTTGCAATCTCCCGTGTTACCATTTTTTCTTTCCAGTCAGCCGAGTGCTACCGCCTATGTCCATGATCGACCGTCCCCGCCGTTCCGGAGAACACCGCACCAGCGCCGCATCGCGCGAACGTATCCTCGATGCCGCATTCGAGGTGATCCGCGACGAGGGCTATAGCGGCGCCACCATGGCCAAGGTGGCCAAGAAGGCCGAGCTGCCGGTGGGCAGCGTGTACTGGCATTTCGAGAACAAGGACCTGCTGCTGGCGGCGCTGATCGAAACCAGTTACGCGCGCTGGCACAGCCAGGTGGCCAGCACCCTGCAGCCGCGCACCGGGGAAAGCTTCGGCGAGCACATCGCGCGCCTGTTCGGCGCCGTCGACGCCGAGCGCCAGTACGACGCCGCGGACTTCTGGCGCCTGGGCGTGATCCTGAGCGTGGAAAAGTCGGTGCGCGAGCAGGTGGCGCGCGAGCGCTTCCTGCACATCCGCCAATTACAGCGCGCCGAATTCGCGTCCTGGTGGCGCAAGACCCTGCCGCAAGCGCTGCTGGCCCACGACCCGGGCCTGCCCGAGCGCCTGAGCGGCTTTACCCTGGCGCTGCAGGACGGGAACGCGATTGCCGGCGCCTCGGGCGAGACGATCAAGGCCTTCCGGCCGATGCTGGCCTCCAGCCTGGCGCACCTGGTCGAACAGGCCCAGGCGCAGTTGCCTGCCCTGGGCGGCGCGGCGCGCAAGCGGCGCAAGCAGGAACCGGCAGACGCCAAGGCGTGAATACGGCGCCTCGCGCGCATTCCAGACTCCTCCCAGGCCGGCAATCGCCGGCCTTTTCTTTTGCGAAAATAAAATGTTGATTCTAGAACGGAGATTCCGCTAATATGTCTCGACCACTGCGCGGCGGACCCCTTGTCCGGCGCGCGGAAGGCAACCGAATCTGAAGCTCAATGGAGGAAGACGTGGCGATCGTGACCGAAGAAAACACTAGCAAGCGCATCAAGACCAAGAACTGGGACATCCACTATCACGAGGCGGGGCAGGGACATCCGCTGGTGCTGGTGCACGGCGGCGGCCCGGCGCCTCGGCCTGGAGCAACTACAACCCCAACATCGCCACCCTGGCGCGCAAGTACCGCGTGCTGGCCGTCGACCTGCCCGGCTGGGGCAAGTCGCAGGCCGTCACCTACGACAAGCGCGACAACAGCGGCGCCCTGGCCGAATTCCTCGAAGCCTTAGGGCTCACCCAGGCCGCCTTCGTGGGCAACTCGATGGGCGGCTCGTCCTGCATCCGCCTGGCCTACGAGCGTCCGGAACTGGTGTCGCACCTGATTACCATGGGTTCCTCGGCCGGCGTGCCGGGCATCTTCGATCCGGCCGGCCTGAGCGAAGGCGTCAAGGCGCTGGAGGCGGCCTATTTCAATCCCTCGATCGAGACCATGCGCAAGTTCGTCGAAGGCATGGCCTTCGATACCCGCCACGTGACCGACGAGCTGCTGGCCGAACGCGTCAAGGCGGCGCTGGCGCGCCCCGACCACATCGAAGGCTGGAAGAGCGGCCACGGCAAGCCGATGGTCAAACTGGACACGCAGCGCGTGCCCACCATCACCGCTCCGACCCTGCTGATGCACGGCCGCGACGACCGCACCGTGCACTTCAATTCGGCCCTGGTGCTGGCGCGCATGATCTCGAATTCGCGCGTCTACCTGGTCAACCGCTGCGGTCACTGGGTCCAACTCGAGCACACCGACGAATTCAACCGCGTGATCGATTCCTTCATCGAAGGCAATCCGGTCGCGGTGCGCCAGGCCGCCTGAGCATGCCGGCAGGGCCGGGCGACGCCGCGTCCGGCCTGGACGAATATTCCAGAACCTGAAATCAAGAAAACGAGGAGACAGCGAATGATCAAATCGCTTGCCTATCTGGGCGTGCGTTCCCCCGACTACCGGGAATGGGAACGTTTCGGCCCCGAAGTGCTGGGCCTGCAGGCGGCCGGGCACGGACCGGACGGCGCGGTGCGCCTGCGCCTGGACGAAGTCGCCCACCGTATCGTCATCCACCCGGGCGAGCGCAATGCGGTCGCCTACATCGGCTGGAGCGTGCAGGACGAGGCCGCGGCCAGGGCGGTGACCGCGCGCGTGAACGCGCATGTCATCGAGGCCTGCCGCGCCACGCCGGAAGAATGCGCCGAGCGCAAGGTCGAGGGCTTCTACTGATTCAAGGACCCTTCCGGCTTTCGCCATGAACTGAGCTGGGGCCTGCACCATACCGTGGCAGCCTTCCGTCCGGGGCGCGCGATCTCGGGCTTTCGCACCGCGGACCAGGGCCTGGGCCACGTGGTGCTGGCGGTGAAGGACCTGGACGAAGGCGACCGTTTCTACCGCGACGTGATGGGTTTCTACCCGTCGGATACGGTGCGCGACGGCCCGCTGGTGGCGCACTTCTACCACCTGAACGGCCGCCACCACTCGCTGGCGATCAGCGCGCTGCCGACCCGCGAGGTGGCCTTCCTGCACCTGATGATCGAGGTGAACGCGATCGACGACGTCGGCACCGCGCACGACATCTGCCTGCAGCGCGAGATTCCGATCACGACCACCCTGGGCAAGCACAGCAACGACCAGATGTTCTCGTTCTACATGTACACGCCGTCCTGCTTCCGCCTCGAGTATGGCTGGGGCGGACTGGACGTGGCCCCGGACCTGTGGACGCCGCGCACCTACGACAAGCCGAGCAGCTGGGGCCATCGCCGCCAGCACGCGGAACTGACCGCCCTGAAGCTGGACGAGGCGTGAAGCCCGACCCGCCCATCACACCTATCGCAAGACCTAGAATCAAGGAGCGCAACATGCATCCGGTACGAGAAACCATCATTGGCAACATCGACAGCTTCGTCGAGCAGGAAGTCCCCAGCATCGAACTGGGCCGCGTGACGGACGAAGGCGCGCGCCTGATCCGCGATAGCGGCCTGGTGCGCATGCTGCAGCCCAGGCAGTACGGCGGCTTCGAGGCCGACCCGCGCGAGTTCTACCAGACCGTGATCGACCTGGCTTCCCGGGCCTCGTCGCTGGGCTGGGTCGGCTCGGTGGTCGGCGTGCACCCGTTCCAGTTCGGCCAGGGCGACCCGCGCATGCAGGAAGAAGTCTGGGGCGAGGACCACGACACCTGGACCGCCTCACCCTACGCGCCGATCGGCCGCGCGCGCCGCGTCGAGGGCGGCTACATCCTGAACGGGCAGTGGCCGTTCTCGTCCGGCACCGACCACTGCACCTGGGCGGTGCTGGGCGTGCTGGCCGAGCAGGACGGCGGCCCGGCCGGCGAATACACCCGGCTGATGCATTTCGTGCTGCCGCGCGCCGATTACGAGATCCTGCAGGATTCCTGGAACGTGATGGGCCTGCAGGGCACCGGCAGCAAGGACGTGCTGGTCAAGGACGTGTTCGTGCCGGACTACCGCACCTATGACGTGCAGGCCCTGAACGACTGCGAATACGCGGCGCGCCATCGCCCGGACAGCCCGCTGTACCGGATTCCGTTCGACCTGTTCTTCCCGGGTGCGATCTCGGCCGCGACGCTGGGCATCGCCGCCGGCGTGGTCAAGCATTTCGCCGACTATACCGGCAGCCGGGTCAGCCGGATGGGCGTGAAGCAGACCCAGAATCCGTACCACATGGCCTCGCTGGGCGCGGCCCTGGCCGACATCGACGCTTCCTGCCAGCACGTGGTGAACGAGATCGGCGAGATCTACAAGCTGGTACTGGCCGGCGGCAAGGTGACCCGCGAGATGAAGTACAAGGCGCGCGTCAACCAGGTGCGCGCCGTGCGCCGCGCCGCCGAGGCGGCCGCCGAGGTGTTCAAGCATGCCGGCGGCAACGCCAGCCGCGTCACCAACCCGATCCAGCGCACCTGGCGCGACCTGTCGGTGGCCATGGGCCATGCCTGCAACGTCGACGATACGGTGTACGCGGCCTATGCCGGCTCGCTGTACGGCATTCCGGTGCCGCGCGGCGTGGTGATCTGATGCCGACGGCCCCCCACGCCGGCATCGACCGGGAACTGCTGCGGCAGGTCGGGGCCGACGTCGACCGCGCCCTCGCGGAAGACGTCGGCGGCGGCGACCTGACCGCGGCCCTGGTGCCGGACGGCGAGGCGCGCGCGACCATCGTCTGCCGCGAGGCGGCGGTGACCTGCGGCCAGCCCTGGGTGATGGAAACCCTGCGCCAGGTGGCGCCGTCCGCGGTGGCCACCTGGCACGTGGCCGACGGCGCACGCTGCGCGCCCGGCCAGGCCATCGTCGAGATCGCGGGGCCGGCGCGCGGCCTGCTCACCGCCGAGCGCACCTGCCTGAACTTCCTGCAGACCCTGAGCGCGGTGGCGACCAGCACCGCCCTGCATGTGGAGGCGGTGGCCGGCACCGGGGCGGCGATCCTGGACACCCGCAAGACCATTCCGGGCTTGCGGGCGGCGCAGAAGTATGCGGTGCGCTGCGGCGGCGGGCGCAATCATCGCATGGGCCTGTACGACGCCATCCTGATCAAGGAAAACCACATCGCCGCTGCCGGCGGGCTGGGCGCGGCCTTCGCCGCCGCCCGGCGCCTGGGGGCGGGCGCGAGTTTCATCCAGGTCGAAGTCGAAACCCTGGACCAGCTCGAGGAAGCCCTGCAGGCCGGGGTGAGCATGGTCCTGCTCGACAATATGTCGACCGCGCAGATCCGGCTTGCGGTGGCGCTGGCGGCCGGGCGCTGCAGTCTGGAGGTGTCCGGCGGCGTCACGCTGGCGCGCCTGCGCGAACTGGCCGAGACCGGGGTCGACCGGATCTCGGTCGGCGCCCTGATCAAGGACATCCGCGCGATCGACTTCTCGATGCGCTTCCAGGCCGCGCCGGTCGAACGCGCTTGCGCGCGGCAAGCCTGAGCTGCCTGCCTGAGCCCCCCGTATGAAGCTGCCCGCACTGGTCGCGCTGATGGTGCTGGCGCATACCGCCTTCGGTGGCGGGCGCGTCGCGCTGAGCCTGTCGGCGATCCGGCTCGGCGCGACGCCGCTGGAAGTGGGCCTGGTGATCGGCCTGCTGGCGCTGGTGCCGATGCTGCTGTCGGTGCATGCGGGTCGCTGGACCGACCGCCGCGGCACATTCAGGCCGACCCTGCTCGCATTGCTGCTGCTGGAAGCCGGCCTGCTGCTGGCGCTGCTGCCCTCGCTCGGCGGCCTGGGCGCGAGCGCGGTCCTGCTGGGCAGCGGATTCATGATGGTGCACGTGGCGCTGCACCATGCGGTCCTGCATGGCGGCCCGGCGCAGCAGCATACCCGCGCCTATTCGATGCTGGCGCTTGGCAACTCCGTCTCCAGCATCGCCGGCCCGGTATTGGCCGGCTTCCTGCTCGACCTGGCTGGCGGAGCCTGGACCTTCCTTGCGCTGGCCGTCTTGCCCCTGCTGGCCCTGCTGGCGCTGGCCAGGATGGGCGCCGGCATGGCGGGCACGCCCGCGCCGGAGCGGCCGCAGGGCAGGGCGTCGGTCATGGACCTGCTGCGCCACGCGCCGCTGCGCGCGGTGCTGGCGGTCAGCGCGCTGCTGTCGATGGGTAGGGACCTGTTCAGCTTCATGATGCCGCTGCACGGCAGTGCGCTCGGACTGTCCGCCTCGCGCATCGGCCTGGTGATGGGGGTCTTCGGCGCCGGGACCTTCGTGGTGCGCATATTCCTGCCGCCGCTGGCACGACGCTGGTCAACCTGGCAGGTGCTGGCCGGGGCGCTGGGCTTGGCGGCGGCGGCCTACCCGGCCTTGCCGCTGGCGCGCACCCTGGCAAGCTTGCTGGCATGCGCTTTCGTGCTGGGCCTGGCGCTGGGCTGCGCGCTGCCGATGATCATGAGCGCCATCGGCCAGGCCGCGCCGCCCGGACGCGGCGGCGAGGCGATCGGCATCCGCTCGATGCTGGCCAATGCGAGCCAGACCATCCTGCCGGTCGGCGTCGGGGCGCTCGGTTCCGCCGGGGGCACCCAGATGGTGTTCTGGGTGCTGGGCGCCTTGCTGGCCGCCGGCATGCTGTTCGCAAGGGCGCAGCAGCCGGCGCCCGGCTAGCGCGGCTTGCCTCCCGCGAGCCGGTCTTTGGCCATGACAAGCAGGGTCAACAGGCAGGCGAATACCGGCGGGCCCCAGTCGTAGATGCGCAGGGGGCGCGAGCCCATGGTGGTGGAGAAGGCAATGACCACCAGGGTCCAGATCGCTGCCGTGGCGATCACGATGACGGCATCCTTGAAGCGTGCGGTATGGTGCATGAGTCGGTCCTTGAGGGGTGAGGGGGGCTTATGTCGTCCAGGGAAAGGCCGGTTTCGCTTTCACGCGGAACAGTTCAGCGTAGCTCTTGCCGTAGGCGAGAATGAGCAGGCCGCACAGCAGCACTTCCTGCGTGCCCGTGAACAGTTGCCGGGGGTGGGGCGAGACGAACAGGTTCAGGTAGGCGATCTGGAAGGCGATGCCGGCCATGACCGCCAGCGCCGACGGCGTCAGCACATTGAACAGCAACATCGATCCCAGCACGATTTCCAGGTATTTGATGAAGGGGTAAAAACCGATATCGTTCATCGCGGCGAGGTAGGGGCCGACCGCGCCCGCCTTGCTGAAATCGGGGATGACCCCGAACACTGCGTAGTTGATTCCGGATTTGAGGAAGTGGATCGCGTAGTAGAAGCGCAGCCACATCACCAGGTATTTCCACGGGCCTTTTTCGGCATCGATCATCTTGTCTCCATTGGTGTTGTCGTTGTGAAGCGGAACGGCCAATGTAGAGTGCCGGTATGGACGGAGCAATCGCCTATCCTGCAATCCTGATATGCCGATCTCGCCGGCCCGGGACCGATCTCAAGAAATGTAACTAACCCACCGGTATATTGCGCGAACAACGATTCCTCGATGCTGACGACTACGGCCAAGCTAGGAATCCTTCAGCAAGGCTACCAGGGAGAGGCGGAGTTGCCGTGACGATATCACGGCCAGGATGGACGCCTCCTCATGGCCGGCGATGGGCCGGGCATGGGGAGGTGAGGTGCAGAAACGCGGCGCCGGAGGCGCCCGGTCAGCCCTGGGGACCGGCCGCGCTCTTGCTGCGGTAACGCTCCTGCAGCCAGGCCAGGATGCCCGGCACCAGCGACAGCACGATGATGCCCATGATGACCGCGGTCAGGTTGTCGTTGACCCACTTGATGTTTCCGAAGGCATAACCGGCCACCGTGAGCGACACCACCCACAGGGTGCCGCCGGAGATGTTGTACGACAGGAAGGTCCGGTAGCGCATGCTGCCCAGCGCGGCGACGAAGGGCGCCAGGGTACGCACGATCGGGACGTAGCGCGCCAGCACGATGGTCTTGGGGCCGTGGCGTTCGAAGAAGCGTTCGGTATGGGCGATGTGCTCGGGCTTGATGAAGCGTAGCCGATAGCCATTCTTCACCCGATCCCGGAACACGGTGCCGATCGCGAAGTTGACGATGTCGCCCAGGACTGCCGCGACGATCAGCAGCGGGATCAGCACCGGTAGCGAGAGCATGCCCTTGGCCGCCAGTGCGCCTGTGACGAACAGGAGCGAGTCGCCCGGCAGGAAGGGCATCACCACCACCCCCGTCTCCACGAAGATCACCGCGAACAGCATCACGTAGACGAGCATCTGGTATTCGGCCGCAAGCAGGGCCAGATGGCGGTCAAGATGGAGGAACCAGTCGAGCAGGGTAGTCAGCATGTCGTTTGTCTTTGCATAGTGTATAGCCGGGTGTGCCGATCCTGCGTCTCACGCATCGTCGGCGTCGCGGCATTGTACAGCGTGACATGCCCGGCGCGCACCGGCATGCCGGCGATCCTCGGCGAAACGGCACATCGCGGCGCCCTTACGTCACCGGGGGAACGAGGGCGGCCTCCTCGATGGGATACGGGGTGCCGCGGTAGATATTGTTGCGCGCGACGACGTTGGAGGAGGAGCTGTCCAGGTGGATGCCGCCGCGGGTGGGGCCGGCGAACAGGTTGCCGGTAATCGTGGTGCGGCTGCCGTAGATATAGGCAAGCTGGACGTGGGCGTAGAACGGGCTGGGCGCGTTGCCGCCGCTGCGGCGGTTCAGCACCGCGTGGGTGCAGTTCGTGTCCAGCACGTTCCCGGAAATGGTGTGGCCACCGGTGTCGGTCCGGCTGCCGGGCGGGCCGCCGTACAGCTGGATGCCGTTTCCCTCATTGAAAGCCAGCTGGTTGGACAGGATCGCGCAGCGCAGCACGCCGTCATCGAGGCCGATGCCGACGCCCTCGGAACCATTGTCCAGCGGTCCGCCGTAGTTATAGTTGAACATGCAGGTGTTGCGGCGGATCGTGTGATCCGACACCGCCCCCGGCCCGGCGGCCCCCGACAGTTCGATCCCGCGCCCCCAGTAGGTCGGGCTGGCGGTGCCGCCGTTGCGGTTGCAGGTATTGCCTTCGATGAGGAAACCGGTCGCGAAGCCGGTGACGTGGATGCCGAAGTTCATGTTGTTGCTGCAGTTGTTGTTGCTTACCCGGTTGCCGGATCCACTGCTGAGGCGGATCCCGCTCAGCATGCCGGTGACCGTATTGCGGTCGAGCTGGGCCGCCTGGCCGTTGACGAGGTAGATGCCGATGGCGCCGCGGTTGGCG
This sequence comes from Massilia varians, assembly GCF_027923905.1. Taxonomy (NCBI): domain Bacteria; kingdom Pseudomonadati; phylum Pseudomonadota; class Betaproteobacteria; order Burkholderiales; family Oxalobacteraceae; genus Massilia; species Massilia varians. The sequence goes on along the minus strand of NZ_AP026966.1, from coordinate 3,414,028 downwards.
TTGGGGCTGGCGCCGGGCGGGGGAGCGACCCGGTTGCCCCGCACCACCAGCCTGGTGAGCGGCAGCTCGCGGCGGTAGGTTTCGCAGCGGATGCCGTAGGATAGGGCCGAGCCGCCGCCGCGATGGACGACGGTATTGCCGATGATCTGGATGTCGTCGATCGGGGTATCGCCCGCGACCAGGATGCCGTGGTTGGCGAACTCGGGCGCGCAATCGACCACGTCCAGCACGCAGCCGCTGATCACGACCCCGCTTTTTTCGTACACGTAGACGCCCGCGCAATTCGACGTCAGCCTGATGTTCTCGAATCTGCAGCCGTTGCCGAGCCAGATGATCGCCACGTCGCTGGCTTCAGGCAGGGCCGGGTTGCGGATGTCGAGGTTGCGGTAGGTGAGAAAATCGCGTTCCTGCCCGTACACCGCGATCGATGCCCCCTGCTGGGGCGTGGCCGGGCTGCCCGGCAGCAGGATGACGGGCCGGGGCTGGGACGGGTCGTCCGAGCCGTCGCGCCTGGCGTAGGCGGCAATCGTGATGCGCTGTTCCCGGGTGCCGCTGACCGCCGGCCGGAACACCCCGGCGTAGGTGGTGCCGCGTTTCTGCAGGTAGGTGTTGCCGGGTGTCCAGACGACGCTGGTCCAGGCGCTGAAGGGATTGGCCAGTGAGCCGTCGCCGGGGCCGGCGGCGCTGGGGTCGACGTAGATGTTTGCCATGGTATGCTCGCTCGCGATGTCAGTCCGGCATTGCCAGCTTAGCCATACCGGACCGCTGGGCTGTTATGGCGGATCAAGCCAGCGCGCCCGCATGTTATAGTCGGCAGCACCTACAGGAGGCGCCCATGGAAACCCGCATCCAGCGCATTGCCATCGTCACCGGGGGCGGCGACGCCCCGGGCCTGAACGCCGTGATCCGGGCGGTGGTGCTCGCGTCCAGCCGGCATGGCTGGGAATGCTGGGGCATCCGCGACGGCTTCAACGGCCTGCTCGCCCCCGACACCTGCCTCGGCGAACCGGTGCTGCGCCTGTCGCTGGAAGCCGTGCACGGCATCGGCCACCTCGGGGGCACCATCCTCGGCAGCACCAATCGCGGTAACCCGCTGCGCTACCCGGTAGCGGGCGCGGGCGGCATGGCGGAGCAGGACCGCAGCGCCGAGCTGGTCGGCCTGTGCCGCCAGCGCGGCTTCGATGCGCTGGTGATGGTCGGCGGCGACAGTTCGATGGAAATCGCCGCCTGCCTGCAGCGCCAGGGCCTGCCCGTGGTCGGCGTGCCCAAGACCATCGACAACGACCTCGACCGGACCTTCCAGACTTTCGGCTTCGACACGGCGGCCGGCTTCGCCACCGAATGCATCGACCGCCTGCACACCACCGCCGACAGCCAGCACCGCGTGATGGTGGTCGAGGTGATGGGGCGCTACGCCGGCTGGATCGCGCTGCACGCCGGCATGGCCGGGGGCGCCCATGCGATCCTGCTGCCCGAAATTCCCTTCGACCTCGAGGTCGTGGCCGACGCCATCGGCCGGCGCGACGCCGCCGGCCGGCGCCATGCCATCGTCGTGGCCGCCGAGGGAGCGCAGCCGCTCGGCGGCGAGCGCGCACGCCTGGCGGCGCCCGGCGGCGGGCATGCCGAACGCCTGGGCGGCATCGGCGCCTGGGTCGAAGCGCAGCTGGCCGGGCGCACCGGCAAGGAATGCCGCAGCGTGGTGCTGGGCCACCTGTTGCGCGGCGGCAGCCCATCCGCTTTCGATCGCGTGACCGCGGCGCGCTTCGGCGCCGCCGCGGTGCGTGCGCTGGCGCGCGGCGAATCGGGCGTGATGGTGGCGCTGGGCGGCCAGGAGATCGGCACCGTGCCCCTGGGCGAGGTGGCGGGGCGCAGCAAGCGGGTGCCGGTCGATGGCGACATGGTGCGCACGGCGCGCGAGCTCGGCATCTGTTTCGGCGACCGCGTGCTTCCGGACGCTCCCCAGAGCGTCATGACACCGGCTTGATTTTGATCCAGGTCAAAGATTTTTAGCATCTGCAAGGACAGACTGGCCTCTACCGTTCGACCATTCCTATCAGGAGCTTGCCATGTACCGACGTATCCTGGTCCCCACCGACGGGTCTCCCGTTTCCGAGGCGGCGGTCGATGCCGCCATCGAGTTCGTGCACGGCCGCGAAGGCAGCGAGATCGTGGCCTTGTCCGTCGCCGTTCCCGAACCCACCTTCCAGTCGCTCGAAGGCGCCATGGCCTACGATCCGGGCCTGCAGATCGACGTCCTGCTGGAACACGCCCAGCGCTATGTCGATGCGATCGTGGCGCGCTGCCGCACTGCCGGCGTGCAGGCCACGGCGCTCACCTGCAGCGCGCTCGACCCGGCCGAGGCGATCGTCGACACCGCGCGCGAGCAGCAGTGCGACCTGATCGTGATGGGCTCGCACGGGCGGCGCGGCCTGAGCCGGCTGCTGGCCGGCAGCGTGACCCAGGCGGTGCTGGCCGGCGCGCCGGTGCCGGTCATGGTGCTGCGTCCGGCCGCGCACGGGGCGCAGGAGCAGGCGCACTGAATCGCCGGCCGCAGGATTCCATGCTCCGGTTCAGGACGCGACACCCTCGATGAAGTCGGGCTGCGAGGCTTCGCGCGGGTCGCGCAACAGGAGCACGGGAATGGCGGAATTGGCCAGCACGTACTGCGCCACGCTGCCCATCAGGCGGCGGTTGGCGTCGTTCGGTCCGTGCGTGCCCATCACGATGAGGTCGCATCCATGTTCTTCCGCCAGCCGGACGATGTCGGGGCCGGGCGCCGAGGCCAGCGGCGTCTCGGCGTCGCAGCTGACGCCGGCCTGGCGGGCGATCTCCAGCACCGTGTCGACGTGGGCCTGGGCGGCCTGGCGGGCGCGGGCGAACTCCGCCTGCACGGCCTGGCTGCCTGGTGCGGCGGCGCCGCTCTCCGGCAGGTGGAAATGCGGTTGCGCCACCGCGACCGCGACGATGCGTCCGGCGCCGGAGCGCGCCAGCAGGGCGCCCATCTGGGCGGCGCGGACGGCCAGGTCCGACCCATCGGTGGCGATACAGACGCGTTCGAGGAACATGATGCGTGCCTTTCGTCGTGGTCGCGGACAGGATTGAACATACCGAAACCCGGGCCGCGATGCAATGCGAATCGCGTGCGCTGTAGCGCCGCCGCCCGGCAAGCTAGCGGTAGAACTCGACGCAGAACCGCACCGGTCCCTCGGTCGCGACGTGGTGCGGCACGCCTGGCTCGACGATGCCGGGCTTCCCCGGCGCCAGCAGGTGCTGTTCCGTGTCGGGCGCCTCGATCACGTAGCGCAGGCTGCCCGCGTGAACGACGATGCGGCCCCAGACCCCGGCAGCCGTGCTGTGCGCACGCCGCAGTCCGGCCGGCACGCTGTCCTGGTCGAACACGGGCGTGCTCTTGTAGTGTTCCAGCCCGGCGGGCAGGTCTTTCATGGTGTTCTCCTCAGGCCACCTCGACGCGGCCGAAATACCCGTACTGGAGGCTGGCGGCGATGCGCCGCGCCGCCGCCAGGAAGGCGCCGGCGGTGTCCGGCTCGAACAGGCGCCGCGCATGCGCCTCGAACCGGCCGAGCCAGCGGCGGAAGTGCTCGGCCTCGATCCCTTGCAGGGCCATGTGCTTGCCGTACACATTGCCCTTGAACTCGCTGCTGGAGAGCATCACCGAGCACCAGAAGTCGACCATGCGTTCGAGGTGAGCTTCCCAGCCGGCGCCGATGGCGCCGTCGAATACCGGCTGCAACAGGCTGTCGCGCCGGACATCGGCATAAAAATCCCTGACCAGGGTGGCGATCGATTGGCGGTTCAGTGGGTGATACATGGCGTGCGGCTCCCGTGTGTCCGCCCATTGTGGCAGATCCCGCCGGGGCCGGCGAGATCCGGGGGTAGAATCGCGCTCATCATGGCAAACGAGGATGAATGAATGACCGACCGGTTCGAGGAAATGCGGGTGTTCGCGGCCGTGGTGGAGGCGGGCGGCTTCACGGCGGCGGCAGGAAGGCTCGGCATGTCGAAGGCGGCGGTGTCGCGCCACGTGGCCGAGCTCGAGGAACGGCTCGGCGTGCGCCTGCTGCACCGGACCACGCGCCGCTTGTCGAGCACCGCGGAAGGCGAGCTGTTCCACGCGCGCTGCCGCGAACTGCTGGACCGGCTCGAGGAAGCGGAAGCCGAACTTGGCTCCGGCAACAGCACGGCCCAGGGCGTGGTCCGGGCCAACGTGCCGCTCAGTTTCGGCCTGCTGCACCTGGCGCCGCTGTGGCCGCGCCTGCTCGAGCGCCATCCCGGGCTGGAACTCGACATCACCCTGTCGGACCGGGTGGCCGACCTGGTGGACGAGGGTTACGACCTGGCCGTGCGCATCGGCCAGCTGTCCGCGTCCTCGCTGGTGAGCCGGCCGCTCGCCTCGACCCGGCTGGTGGCCTGCGCCGCGCCGGCCTACCTGGCCGCCCACGGCGCCCCGGCACGCCCGGCCGAGCTGGCGCGCCATGCCGTGATCGGCTACAGCCTGTTCGCGGCCGGCGACACCTGGAGCTTTTCCGGCCCCGGCGGCGAGGAGGCGGTGAAGGTGCAGCCGCGCATGCGCGCCAACAATGGCGACACCTGCCGCGCCGCCGCCCTGGCCGGCCAGGGCATCATCCTCCAGCCCAGCTTCATGGTCGGCGCCGACCTGGCCGAGGGCGCTCTGGTGGAAGTGATGCCGGGCTGGCGCTCGATCGCGCTGGGCATCCATGCGGTCTATCCTTCCCCGTAAATTCCTGGCGCCGAAGGTGCGGGCGCTCGTCGATTTCCTGGTCGAGGCCTTTGCGGAACCGCCCTGGCGCGACTGAAACGATTGTTTCGTTTAATGGAATAGTTATATCCTTGTAGAGCTATTTATCGGGGCGGGGCAAGACAATACAATGAGGTCTTTCATGAGGAGAGACGCCATGACCCGCCTTCCCGCACTGTTCATTTCCCACGGTTCGCCCATGCTGGCGCTGCAGGACAGCCCGGCCCGCCGTTTCCTCGAGAAGCTGGGCGCGACGCTGCCGCGGCCGCGCGCGGTGCTGGCCGTGTCGGCGCACTGGGAGACCGTTGGCGTCCCGGCCGTGAGCCTGGCCCGGCAGCCCGCCACCATCCACGACTTCGGCGGCTTTCCGCGCGCCCTGTTCGAGATCCAGTATCCGGCGCCGGGCGCGCCGGAGTTGGCCGAACGCGCTTGGGCGCTGCTCGCACAAGCCGGCATCGAGGCCGGGCGCAGCCCGGCGCGCGGGCTCGACCACGGCGCCTGGGTGCCGCTGCGCCTGATGTATCCCGAGGCCGACGTGCCGGTCACCCAGCTTTCGATCCTGCGCGACGGCGATCCCGCCGCCCACCTGCGCATCGGCCAGGCCCTGGGCGCGCTGCGTGACGAAGGCGTGCTGGTGCTGGCCTCGGGTTCGCTGACCCATAACCTGCACGAGTACCGGGGCCAGGCGGTCGAGGCGCCGGCGCCCGCGTGGGTGGAAGACTTCGCCCGCTGGATGCAGGCCTCGCTCGAGAACGGCGAGCAGGCCGAGCTGCTCGACTACCGCTCGCGCGCCCCGCACGCGGTGCGCAACCACCCGACCGACGAGCACCTGCTGCCCCTGTTCGTCGCCATGGGCGCCGCAGGCCCGCAGGCGCGCGCCACGCGCCTGCACGCCAGCGTCGAACACGGCGTGCTGGCGATGGACGCCTACGCCTTCGAATGAACGCGAACGGTGCGCCCGCCAAGCTGGCGACGCGCGATGATGTCAATACTACTCATCCGGAAGGAGTGATCATGCAAACCGCAAATGTTGTCGGACCCCGCAGCATGGACGACGAAGGCAAGCTGCTGCTGCGCGCGGCGCTCGCGCTCATCCTGCTGTTCCATGGCTTTTCCAAGCTGGCCGGCGGGATCGGCCCGATCGTCGGCATGGTGCAGGGCGCCGGCCTGCCGGCGGTCTTCGCCTATGGCGTCTACATCGGCGAAGTGGTGGCGCCGCTCCTGATCCTGGTCGGACTGTTCACCCGCGCCGCCGCGCTGGTGGTGGTGATCAACATGATCGTGGCGATCCTGCTGGCCCATACCGCGCAGTTCTTCACGCTCAACGAGACCGGCGGCTGGGCGCTCGAGCTGCAGGGCATGTTCATCGCCGCGGCGCTGGCCGTTGCGCTGCTGGGCGCCGGCCGCTACAGCCTGGGCGGCACGGCAGGACGCTTCAACTGAGCGGCCCATGCCCGACGCACGCCGGCAGCGGGTGCGGGCCTTCCTGTCCGAAGAGCTGCGCCAGCTGACCACCATCCAGGCCAGCGACCGCGCCTGGCAGATGCCCCTGGCCGCGGCGCTGTCCTCCGGGCTGCCGCTGGTGGCCGCGGCTGCGCTCGGCCGCATCGGCGACGGCCTGGTGGCCTCGCTGGGCGGCCTGGTGTTCCTGTACCTGCCTGCCACCTCGCTGGCGCGGCGCATGGTGGCGCTGCTGGCCTGCGCCTTCGCCATGCTGGCCTGCTATACGCTCGGGATGGTGAGCGGACTGTGGCCGCCCGCGATCGTGCCAGCCCTGGTCGCGATCACGGTGCTGGTAATGACGACATCGCGCATCTACGCGCTCGGGCCGCCGGGCGGCCTGTTCTTCGTGATGGCCGCCGCGATCGGCGCCTATAGCCCGCTCACGGCGGCCGACCTGCCGCGCATGGCCGGCCTGATCGGCTTCGGCAGCCTGCTGGCCTGCGCGGTCGGCTTTTTCTACAGCATCTTCATGCTGCGGCGCCATGCGCCGGCGCCGCAGCCGCCGCTGCCGGCCTTCGCCTTCGACTACATGGTGCTGGACGCGGTCGTGATCGGCGCCGCGGTCGGCGTCTCGCTGCTGGCGGCGCACGCCCTGGCGCTCGACAAGCCCTACTGGGTGCCGGTCAGCTGCCTGGCGGTGATCCAGGGCGCCTCGCTGCGCGCGGTCTGGAACCGCCAGCTGCAGCGCGTGCTCGGCACCGGCGCCGGCGTGGCCCTGGCCTGGGGCCTGCTGTCGCTGCCGCTGTCCGGCTGGTCGGTGTCCCTGATGGTGACGCTGCTGACCTTCCTGATCGAGATGCTGGTGGTGCGCCACTACGCGCTGGCCGCGGTGCTCATCACGCCGCTGACGATCCTGCTGGCCGATGCCGCGACGCTGGGCCATGCGGCGCCGGCCGCGCTGGTGCAGGCGCGCTTCTTCGACACCCTGCTCGGCTGCGCGATCGGCCTGGCCGGTGGCTGGTGCCTGCACAACCCGCGCTTGCGCGCTGGCGCCGGCGCCTGGCTGCGCCGCCTGGCGCCGCAGCGGACGCGCTAGCCTTCAGGAGGGGTTTGCGGGGGCTCGTCGAGCCAGCGCAGCGCCGCCGCCAGGTCGTTGTAGAACACCCGGTAGCTGCCTTCGCCCAGCTCGCCGAAGGCGATCCGGGCCAGGTAGGCGATGCGGGTGTTCGCAACCAGGATCGCGCGGCGCAAGGGCAGGGGGCCGTAGCGCTCCCAGGCGCGCGACTCCAGGTTCTGCTGGACCAGGGCGATGTCGACCGACGGCACGTCCATCTCGAGCGAGTCGTACAGGACCTTCACCTGGCGCGTGTCCTGCACCAGGGAGATCACGCGGCGCTGGCATTCCTCGAGCAGGGCTTCGGTGCAGGCGCCGCGGATGCGCGCAACGATGATGCCGCCGACCGGCTCGACCCACAGTTGTTGGGTTTCCATGCTGTGCTTTCCTAAGGCTTGTTCTTCTTCCCGGCGGCGCGCACCGGTCCGTAGGCGGCCATGAACACCGCCACCGCGCGTTCCACCGACGCGGCCAGCGCCTCGGTCGGGGGCGCGTCCAGGGTCTGGAACATGAAGGGGGCGATCCACTCGGCCTCGAGCAGGCCTTTGAGCTGCAGCGCCGCGAGGCGCGGGTCGGCCCGCTTGAGTTTGCCCTGCGCCATGGCGGCCTCGAGGTAGTCGGCCACCACCGCCATGCTGCGCACCGGTCCGATCTCGAAGCACTTCCTGCCCAGCTCCGAGCGCCCGGCCTCGGACACCACCAGCCGCCGTACCGCCGCCACCGGCGTCAGGTAGAGCAGGGTGAGGAAGCGCGTGCCGAAGCTGATCAAGGCCTGCCCGATGTCCTCGCCGCCCGGGCCGAGCGCGTCGAGGGTCGCCTGGAACTGGGCATCGGTGGCGTCGATGACGATCTCCATGAACAGCTCTTCCTTCGAGGGGAAGTAGCTGTACAGGGTGGCCTTGGAAAAATCGGCGCGCTTGCGGATGTCTTCCATGGATGTGCGCTCGAAACCCTGTTCCTGGAAGATGGCCGCCGCCGCATCCAGGATCGCCTGCCGTTTTGCCGCGCTTTTGGTCCGCATTGCCGCTCCAATTCTGAACTAATTGGTTCATTTTAGCTTGATGCCCAGAAAAATCAACGCGCTGTCACCCCTCAGTCCCGCAACAGGCCCGCCGCGAAGGCCCGGAAGGCCGGCAGCAAGGGCGCTTCGGTGCGCCCCGCCAGGGTCACGCAGGCGAAGCGCGCCCGCGCATCGAGGCGCGGGCGCAGCGGCAGTTCGGCCAGGCCGCCGGCGCGCGCCGCCGCCGCCAGCCCCAGGAACAGGGCCTGCGAGCGGCCGACCGCATCCACCAGGCTGGCCACGTCCTCGCACTGCAGGGTTACCATCCGTTCCGGCAGGGCCGCCGGTCCGTAGGCGGCCACCAGGAGGCGCGCCACTTCGTCGGACAGGGGAGTCGAGGCGACCGGATAGGCCAGCAGCTGCTCGAACGTGAGCGTGTCGTGCTCCAGCAGCGGGTGGCCCGGGCGGCAGGCGAAGCAGGTGCGCAGCTCCCCGAGCGGGCCGACCAGCAGGTCTTGCGCCGGCGCGATGCTGCGCGCGTCCGCCACCAGGGCGTCGAGCTGGCCGGCACGCAGCTGCACCAGCTGCAGCGCCAGGGCCCCGCGCGTGATGCCGAGCCGGACCCCCGGGTGCCGTTCGGCCATGTGGCACAGCAGCGGCGCCATCAGCATGGCGGCCGGCCCCGAACCCATCCCGATGCGCAGCGCGCCGCCCCCGCCCTGGCGGAAGATGTCGGCGCTGCGCGCCAGCTCGCCCGAGTCGCGCACCAGGCGGCCGGCGCGCTCGAGCACGTGGTTGCCCAGCGGCGTGAGCTCGATGCGCTTGCCGATCCGGTCGAACAGCGGCGCGCCCAGGTCTTCCTCGAGCGCCCGGATGCTGCGGCTCAGGGCCGGCTGGGTGATGAACAGGCGCTCCGCGGCGCGGCTGAAGGAGCGCGCCTCGGCGACCGCGATGAGGTGCTCCAGCTGTTTGATGTTCAAGCGTGGTCCTATGTTAAAGATGCATCGATATGGCAAAGATTATGCATTGGACACATCGATGGCCGCATCGTACCATGCCCCGCACCGAGTCCGTCCTCCATCCGTCCCCAACCCCAGAGAATGAGCCTGCTCCACACGATCTACCTGGTCGCCATCGCGGCCGAAGCCGCATCGGGCGCCCTGATGGGCATGCGCCGCCGCATGGACCTGTTCGGCCTGTGCGTGGTGGGCACCGTGACCGCGCTGGGCGGAGGCACCATCCGCGACCTGCTCATCGGCCACTATCCGCTCGGCTGGGTCGCCCATCCCGAATACCTGGCCTACACCGTCGGCGCCGCGATCGCCGCGGCCCTGCTGGCGCGCCGCATGCACCGCCTCAGGACCGCCTTCCTGTGGCTGGACGCGCTCGGGCTGGTGGCGTTCACCGTGATCGGCTGCGACGTCGCTGCTTCCACCGGCGCCCATTGGGTGGTGGTGATCCTGATGGGCATGGCCACCGGCGTGTTCGGCGGCCTGCTGCGTGACGTCCTGTGCAACCAGGTGCCGCTGGTGCTGCAGCGCGATCTGTACGCCACCGTGTCGTTCGCCACCGGCGTGCTCTACCTCGGCTTGCTGGAACTGGGCGTGGCCGCCGGCATCGCCACCACCTCGGCGATCGCGTCGGGCTTCGCCCTGCGCCTGCTGGCGCTGCATTTCGGCCTGGCCCTGCCGGTGCTGGAAGCCGATACCAGCAGCTTCGACGAAGCGCGGGAGCAGCGCTAGATGGCCGATCCGGCGCGCGTCGCTACCGGCCGCGGCCACGCCTTCAGCACCAATCCGGTGCTGGAGAGCCGCCTGCCGGCCTGGCGTTCGCGCCTGCTGCTGGCGGTGCTGTTCGCCGCCTTCGCGACCCTGGCCGGACGCGCGGTCTGGCTGCAGTTGTGGTCGGACGACTTCCTGCAGAAGCAGGGCGCGGCCCGCTATGCACGCACGCTGGAACTGCCGGCCACGCGCGGACGCATCCTCGACCGCAACGGCGAGGTGCTGGCGCTGTCGCTGCCGGCGCGCGCCGTCTGGGCGATTCCCGCCGAGGCGCGCGGCGCCCCGCCTGCGCAACTGGACGAACTGGCGCGCCAGCTCGGCCTGAGCCGCGCGGAAATCGACGCCAAGCTGGACTCGCGGCGCGGCTTCGTCTACCTGAAGCGCCAGGTCGACATGGCCACGGCCGGGCGGGTCGAGGCGCTCGGCATCGCCGGCATCCACAGCCGCAAGGAAAGCAAGCGCCATTACCCGCACGGCTCCCTGACCGCGCACGTGGTGGGCTTCAACGACGTCGAGGATCGCGGGCAGGAAGGCATCGAGCTGGCGCACCAGGCCAGCCTGGGCGGCACGGTCGGCAGCCGGCGCGTGATCCGCGACCGCCTCGGGCGCATCGCGGAAGACGCGGGCGGACGCCTGCCGGCGCGCGACGGCCGCGACCTGGCGCTGTCGATCGACGGCCGGATCCAGCATGCGGCGCGCAGCCACCTGAAGGCCGCGGTCGAGCGCCACCAGGCCGCCGCCGGCGCCATCGTGGTGCTCGACGCGGGCAGCGGCGAGGTGCTGGCGCTGGCCAACCTGCCGGACTACGATCCGAACGAACGCCGCGGCCTGACCGGGGCGCAGCTGCGCAACCGCGCCCTCACCGACATCTACGAACCGGGCTCGGTGATCAAGCCCTTCACTATCGCGCTGGCGCTGGAAAAGGGCCTGGCCACGCCCGATACCCTGGTGGAGACGGCCCCCGGGCGCCTCAGCATCGGCCGCGCGACGATCCGCGACGCCAGCCGGCACGGCACCCTGACGGTGGCCGAGGTGCTGCAGAAGTCTTCCAACGTCGGCACCGTCAAGCTGGCGCTGCAGATGCCGGCCCAGGACATGTGGGCCATGCTGACCCAGGTGGGCTTCGGCCAGCCGCCGCAGCTGGGCTTTCCCGGCACCGCCGCCGGCAGCCTGCGCCCGCACCGTTCCTGGAAGCCGATCGAGCAGGCCACCATCAGCTATGGACACGGCATGGCGACTTCGCTCATGCAGATGGCGCAGTCCTACCTGGTGTTCGCGCGCGACGGCGACATGATTCCGCTCAGCCTCCTGAAAGTGGACGAGGCGCCGGTGTCGCGCCCGGTCATCTCCCGCGAAAGCGCCGGCGCGGTGCGCGCCATGATGGAGCGCGCCACCTGGCCGGGCGGGACCGCGCCGCGCGCGCGCGTGCCCGGCTACCGGGTGGCGGGCAAGACCAGCACCGCCCACAAGCCGGTGGCGGGACGCTACACCAACCGCTACATCGCCGGCTTCGTCGGCTTCGCGCCGGTGTCGCGCCCGCGCATCATCGTCGCCGTGATGATCGACGAGCCGACCGAAGGCGGCTACTTCGGCGGACGGGTGGCGGCGCCGGTGTTCGCCAGCGTGGTCCAGGACGCGCTGCGCACGCTCGACGTCGCTCCGGATGCGCCCGTGGCGGACATCCTGCCGCCGCCAAGCGAGGCCGCCGACGTGGACGCGCTTGCACCCCCAGCCGTCGAGAAGCAATCAACAATGTGATTATCCTGGCGGCGGATAGAGATTAATTGCCGGTTTTCGTCTATATCTTGGGTGCCGCATCGGCCACCCACGAAACAGGAGCCCAGGAAACCAGCATGCCGAACCGTCTCTCCACCCGCCGCGCCTTGACGCTGTCTTTACTTTCCGCTCCCCTGTGGGGCTGCGCTGCGCCGTCCTCTGGCGCGCCGGGCAGGAGAAGCGCGGTCACGGAGTTCGGCGCCGTCGCCGATGCCGCCACGGTCAACACCGCGGCGATCCAGAAGACCATCGACCACCTGGCGGCGCAGGGCGGCGGCACCGTCGTGGTGCCGAGCGGCGTGTTCGTCAGCGGCGCGCTGTTCCTCAAGCCCAAGGTGAACCTGCACCTGGAGCAGGGCGCGGTGCTGCGCTGCTCGCTCGACCTGCGCCACTTCCCGGCCGGCCGTACCCGCATCGAAGGGCACTTCGCGCCCAACTTCAATCCGGCGCTGATCAATGCGAACGGCTGCGACGGCTTGCGCATCAGCGGCGCCGGCACCTTCGACGGCGCCGGCCGGCCGATCTGGGACCTGTTCTGGAAGCTGCGCAATGCCGCTCCCGATCCCTACAATTTCAAGAACATCGGCATCCCGCGCGCGCGCCTGGGCCTGATCGAAGCTTCCAGGAACGTCACCATCGAGGGCGTCACCTTCAAGGATTCGCAGTTCTGGAACCTGCACCTGTACCGCTGCCAGGACGTCACGGTGCGCAATGCGCGCTTCGTGGTGCCCGACGACTACCACCAGGCGCCCAGCTCCGACGGCATCGACCTGGACAGCTGCCAGCAGGTGCTGGTCGAGGGCTGTTACTTCTCGGTGACGGACGACTGCATCGCCGCCAAGGGCTCGAAGGGACCGTTCGCGATGCAGGACAAGGACAGCCCGCCGGTGATCGGCATCCGGGTGCGCAACTGCGAGTTCCGGCGCGGCCACCACATGCTGGCCCTCGGCAGCGAGGCGACCCTGGTGCGCGACGTGCTCATCGAAGATTGCCGGGTGACGGGCAAGGTGGACAGCCTGGCCGTCTTCAAGCTGCGGCCGGACACGCCGCAGCACTACGAGAACATCCACTTCAGGAATATCACGGTCGACGACTCCGGCGGCCAGATCGTCACCATCGAGCCCTGGACCCAGTACTTTGACCTGAAGGGGGCGCCGCCGCCGCAATCGATCGTGCGCAACATCAGCCTGGTCGGCATCCGCGGACGCCTCAAGGCCTTCGGGACGATCAAGCCGAACCCGGGGCAAACCACGATCAGCGAGGTCCTGCTCAAGGACTTCGACGTGCAGCTGCAGAAGGACAAGCTGGAGACGGCGGACGTGACCAGGCTGCGGCTGGAGAACGTGGTCGTCAACGGCAGGCGCGTGGCGGCTCATCCATGAAGCGCATGTGGCTCCTGGGCGCGCTGCTCGCCGTGATGCCGCCTCACGCCGGCGCCGCCGAATCGACCATCCGCAACGGCGTCTTCTGGAAGGACACCTCCGGCACGCCGGTCTATGCGCAGGGCGGCGGCATCCTGAAAGTGGGCGACAGGTACTACTGGTACGGCGCCAAATACGCCGAGGCGGTCAGCTATGCCAGGGAGCCGGCGCCGCAGCCGAACGGCGCCAACCCGACGTTCAGCGCGGTGACGGCCTACTCGTCCACCGACCTGGTGAACTGGAAGTTCGAAGGCGAGGTGCTCAAGACGGGCGCCGCCGGCAAGATGTTCGACCAGCCGGGCTGGGTCGGGCGGCTGGGTGTGGTGCACAACAGGCGCACCGGCAAATACGTGCTGCTGACCCAGTACGGCAGCACGGACAAGGGCAGTGGCGTCCTGTTCGCGACCAGCGACTCGCCCACCGGACCCTTCGTGTTCCAGCGCCTGCAGACCCATATCGAGCGGGTGGCGACGCCCACCTCCGGCGACCAGACCGTGTTCGTGGACGACGACGGCCAGGCGTATCTTGTCTTCAGCAGCGGCGGCGACCGGCGCAAGCTCTACGTGGCGCCGCTGCGCGCGGCGGACTTCCTGGCGGTCGAACCCGCGATCCTGGTGCATTCGGCGCCGGCAGGCGGGCGCGAGGGCAACGCCATGTTCAAGTACAAGGGCCTGTACTACTTTTGCTCGTCGGACCTGCATGGCTGGAACGCTTCGCGTAGCTTCTACATGACCGCGACCAGCATCACCGGCCCCTACACGCCTGAAAAGCTGATCGAGGGAACCGAGGCCGACTTTTCGCACGTGTCGCAGAACGGCTTCTTCGTTGCCGTCCAGGGCAGCGACGGCAGCTTGGTGCTGTACGCCGGCGACCGCTGGAGCAACTACGCGGCCAACGGCATCGGTTACAACATCTGGGCGCCGCTCTCCTTCGAGGGCAGCAAGCCGGTGTTCAACTCGCTCAGCGAGTTCACGCTCGATGCCGCCAAGGGCCGCTGGTCGGTCGGCAAGGGCAACAACTACGTGCTCAACCCGGGTTTCGAAGCCGACCGCGTCACGCAGACCAGCGTGGCCGGCTGGCGCACCAGCTGGACCAGCCTTCAAGGGGCCGCACCCATCGTGAATGCCCTGGAAGGGCGCAACAGCCGCTGGGCGCTGGTGCTGCGCCATGCTGATCCGAGCATGGGCAGCGCGGTTCAGGACATCGCGCTGCCGAACGGCAGCTACACCCTGCGTGCCTGGGTCAGGAGCAGCGGTGGGCAGGGCGTGGCGCGCCTGTTCGCCAGCGGCCATGGCGCTCCGGAAGTCGCGCACCAGTTCAGCGGGGCGCTCGGCGCCTGGACGCAGGTCACGCTGCCCGGCATCGCCGTGCGCAACGGCAGCGTGCAGATCGGTGTCTACACCGAGGGCAAGCACGGGCAGTGGCTGATGCTGGACGACGTCAGTCTGGTCCGCGAGTGAGAGCCCTGCAGCCTGTCGGCCGCCCTGTGCGCCAGCGTGGCGCTGAACATGCGCGCCGCCGCTGCCGTACAGGCGGGGGCAGGCACCCGATACATGTTTCGGTATCGGATCGGCCAAAAATTTGATTGGAACGATCTCATTGCACCGCCTACCATCCCTGTCGAGCATGTAATAACAGCAAAGCCGCGACACAGCGGCAATAACGACAACGACACCAGGAGACGTATGAAACGCACATCGTTCGGCCGCGTTGCGGCCAGTACCGGTCACGCCTTCGCACTTCGCGCCACGGTCGCCGCACTCGCCGGCGCCGGCCTGATGGGCGCCGCCACGGTCGGCGCCCAGGAAATCTCCCCCGCCGCCAGTGCCGAAACGACCGAGCCGGGCGACACGCAGACCGTGGTCGTCACGGGCGTCAAGGCGTCGCTCATCAAGAGCCTGGCGATCAAGCGCATCAGCGACCAGGTGGTGGAATCGGTCGTTGCCGAAGACATCGGCAAGCTCCCCGATAACAATGTCGTCGAAGCGCTGCAGCGCGTGACGGGGATCCAGGTCACCAACCGCGCCGGTGGCGAAGTCGGCGCCTTGTCCATCCGCGGCCTGCCCGACGTCCAGACCACCTGGAACGGGCGGAATATCTTTACCGCCTCGGGCACCCAGGTCGCGCTGCAGGACATTCCCTCGACCCTGGTGCGCCAGATCGACGTGTACAAGACGCGTGACGCCAGCCAGCTGGAAACCGGCATCGCCGGCCAGATCGACGTCAAGTCGCTGCGGCCCTTCGATTTCAAGGGCCCGCAAGTGTCGATCTCGGCGCGCGAGACCTACCTGGATCCTGCAAAAAAATGGAACCCCCAGCTCAGCGCCATGTTCAGCAATCGCTGGGAGACCGGCTTTGGCGAGGTCGGCGCGCTGGTCAACCTGGCCGCCACCCAGACCAGATACCGCAACGAGAGCGTGACGCCGGGCGCCATGGTGCCATTCACCAGCCCGAATGCGGCCGAAGTGCCGGCCGGTTATACGCCCTTGCAGCGCATCTTCGACAACGATGTCTGGGCCCCCGGTACCCGTACCGGCTTGCCGATGGCCGCGGGCTCGACGCTGAATTTCAACGGCAAGGCCACTCCGTATTATCTGGCGCGCGACGCCGTTTTCCAGAGCGACGTCCAGGGTGAACGCAAGCGCCCGGCCGCGAATATCGCCCTGCAGTGGAAACCGAACAGCGATGCGGTCTACACCTTCGAATCGATGTACAACGGGTATCGCGACAAGGCCTTCAATCAGCTGCTGTTCAGCTTTGTCGACTGGTGGGGCGATCTCGGCAGCAACCCGGCGGGGACGATCACGACCTTCCCGGGAACCAACGTCATCAAGTCCCGCAAGGTCAACAACGTGTATGGCTTCAACAGCGGCGACTACACCACCTCGAAAACCGATTCCTTCGTGTACGCCCTGAACGGCAAGTGGAACGTCGGCGAGCGCCTGAAACTGGACGGCGACCTGTCGTTCCAGACGAGCGAATTCGACACGCAATTCACCGCCACCCGGATCGACCGCGTTGCCCCTTCCATCGACGTCGACTTCAATGCCGGCGGCGATACCGCCTTCCGTTTCAATGACAATGCCGACCTGGTCGATCCGAGCAAGTGGAATGTGGCGGAGTTCTACGATAACGCCAACCGCAACAAGGGCAGCGCCGCGACAGCCAGCCTGGCGGGCGTGTTCGACGCCGACTGGGGTGCGCTGCAGACGCTTCAATTCGGGCTGCGCCACGACGTCCGCAAGGCGTCGGAGGCCAACCGGACGCAATCGGCCTTCCTGGGCCGCAACCTTGCCTCGCTGGGTCCGCAGTATGCCATTACCAACGCGAACTTCGGCAAGGACATCTCGGACGTTCCGCGCTCGTGGGTGGAACCGAATGCCTATACCATCCGCGACAACATCGACGAGTGGCGCAAGCTCTACCACTCGGTCAACAGCAACTTCCTGACCACGGACCAACTGAGCCTGCAGAAGACCTTCGAGATCAAGGAAAAGACGAGCAATCTCTACCTCATGGGGAATTTCCAGAGCGAGCTGTTCGGCAACCGTCTGCGCGCCAATGCCGGCGTGCGCTATACCAGGGTCAATACCGACATGCGCTTCTATAAGGTCGATGCCACGACCCGGGCGGTGACGGCGTCCGGCGCCGACAAGTCGACCAGCAGGTTCCTGCCCAGCCTGACCCTGACCTACGATCCGGCCAAGGACGTCGTCACGCGCTTCAACTTCGGTAAAACCCTGCGGCGCCCGAACTTCGGCGACCTGAACCCTGTCCTGCAACTCGCCGACGACGTGTCGCGGGTGGGGTATGGCTCGGGCAGCGGCGGCAATCCGGACCTGAAACCGACGCTCTCGACCAACTTCGACCTGACCGGGGAGTGGTACTTCCAGAAGGACAGCGCACTCTATGGCACGCTGTTCAAGCGCAAGATCGACGGCCTGGTCGTGCCCCTGCGTCGCAAGATTCACGTCGATCCGGCGGACGACCCGTTCCGCAACTCGACCTCGGGCGGCGACCATACGAACGGCTATGACTACGTCATCAACTCGCCGGTCAACGCCTCCGACGGCACCATCAAGGGCGTCGAGATCGGCTTGATCTACTTCCCGAAGTGGCTCCCCGGCCCGCTGGACGGCCTGGGTTTCCAGGGCAGCTTTACCAAGCTGAGCTCGTCACAGAACGTTCCCGAGGCGAATAGCGCCGGCGAGATCATCGCCCAGCTCGAGACACCGTTCTTCGGGGTCTCCGATCGCTCCTACAACGCTACCCTGGCTTATGAGAAGGGTCCGGTCAGCGCGCGCTTGTCCTATGTCTGGCGTTCCGCCTTCCTGGCCGCCAACGAAGCCGCCCTGTTTGCCAATCCGATCGGTATCTGGCGTCAACCCGAAAAGAGCGTGGACATGCAGGTGTCCTACAAGATCGACGACAGGATGTCGGTCGATGTCGGCGCCATCAACCTGACCAACGAAATGCAGCGGCAGTACTACCACTTCGGCAATGCGGGCAACGAGCAGTTGACCAATTTCGGTACGGTCCAGGTCGGACGTTCGGTCTCGGTCGCCTTGCGCTGGAAGATGTAGGCCCCGCGTCGTTCAGAAGGGAAGGCACATGCGGACACACAAACTCTCCACCCTCGAAAAAGCGGGTTTCGGCGCCGGCGACATGGCGCTCAACGTGGTGATCTCGTCGATGATGCTGATCATCACCTTCTTCTACACCGACATCTACGGCATCCACACCGCCGACCTGGCGGCGCTGTTCGTGGCCGTGAAGGTGGTGGGCGCCGTGGCCGACCTCGCGATGGGGCAGGTGACCGACGCGGTGCTCACCGGCTGGGGGCGCTACCGGCCCTGGCTGCTGCTGCTCTCCGTGCCCTATGGCCTCAGCGTGTTCCTGGTCTTCACCACGCCCGACTGGAGCTACGATGCAAAGCTCATCTGGGCCTATTCGACCTACATCCTGATGACCCTGATGACGGCGGGCGTCGGCATTCCCTACATCTCCCTGATCAGCGGATTGACGTCCGACCCGCAGGAACGCCTGTCGGCCAACGGCTACCGTTTGTTCTTCGCCAAGATCGGCGCCTTCATGGTGACCATCATCGTGCCGATGCTGGCCAGCTGGTGGGACCCCAAGAACCCGGCCGCCGGCTACCAGGTGGCGATGGCGGTGATGGCCGCGATGGGCGTGCTGCTGTTCCTGCTGTGCTTCTTCACCACCACCGAACGCGTCGTCCACAAGGTCGACAAGCAGCCGCTCATCGACCAGGTGCGCGTCCTGATGCGCAACGACCAGTGGCTGATCCTGTGCGCGGTGTGCGTGACCGGCACCATCGGCTACGTGATCCGCGGCTCGGTGGCGATCTACTACGCCAAATACTACCTGGGCGGCGACACCGCCATCGTCTCGGCCTTCCTGTCCACGGGCGTGGCGGCCGCGATCCTGGCCATGGTGGTGTCCACCTGGACCACCAAGTTCTACTGCAAGGTCAAGCTGTTCCGCAACACGCAGATCCTGGTCGCCCTCATCAGCCTGATGATCTACTTCCTGGTGCAGCCGGGCGACATCGTGCTGGCCTTCGTCCTGTACTTCATCCTGTCGCTGGTGGTCGACCTGCACGCGCCGGTGTTCTGGTCGGCGATCGCCGAGACCATCGACTACGGCCAGGTCAAGACCGGCAAGCGCGTGTCGGGCTTCGCCTTTGGCGGCATCTCGGTGTGCCAGAAGGTCGGCATGGCGATCGCGGGCGGCATGGTGGGTATCCTGCTGGATTACTTCCAGTACCAGCCCAACCAGGCGCAGTCGACGCTGGCGCTGCAGGGCATCGCCCTGATGCTGTCGGTGATCCCGGGCTTCTTCCACTTCCTGATGGGCGTGCTGATGTTCAAGTACCGGATCAGCGACGCGTATTACGACACTGTCAAGGCCGACATGCGCACAGCCGGCTACGTCGCCGGCTGACATGCGTTGACCGCGTGGGCAGGAAACCTGCCCACCCTACGAATGCCTTTGTAGGGTGGGCGGGTCTCCCGCCCACGCGGTGATAAGCAAACTTTGAAACGAGATTAACGATGCAAGAAACCATCCTGAAACCCCTGATCGAACAGCGCGCCGACCCCTACATCTACAAGCACACGGACGGCTACTACTATTTCACCGCCTCGGTGCCCCAATACGACCGCATCGAACTGCGCCGCGCCACCACCATTGCCGGCCTGGCGGATGCCGAGACGGTGGACGTCTGGACCAAGCCGGACACCGGCCCCTACTGCGAACTGGTATGGGCGCCGGAGATCCACTTCAACGGGGGCGCCTGGTATATCTACTTTGCGGCCGCCCCGAGCCGCGAGATCAAGTACCAGCTGTTCCAGCACCGCATGTACGCGATCCGCAACCGCAATGCCAACCCGCTCGAGGGCGAATGGGAGTTCATGGGCCAGGTCGACACCGGCATCGACAGTTTCTGCCTGGACGCTACCACCTTCACGCACAAGGGCCAGCTGTACTACCTGTGGGCGCAGAAGGATCACGAGATCGAAGGCAATTCGAACCTCTACATCGCGCCGATGAAGACGCCGTGGCAGATCGAGGGCAAGCCGGTCATGCTCAGCAAACCCGAGTTCGACTGGGAGACGCGCGGCTTCCGGGTCAACGAAGGTCCGTCGGTACTGCGCCGCAACGGAAGGGTATTCATCAGTTATTCGGCCAGTGCCACCGACGAGAACTACGCCATGGGCCTGCTGTGGGCCCATGAAGAGGCCGATCTGCTGGACCCGGGCTCCTGGACCAAGTCGCGCGAGCCGGTCCTGCGCACCTGCTACGAGCACGGCATCTACGGCCCGGGCCACAACAGCTTCACCTATGCCGAAGACGGCGACACCGTGCTGCTGGTCTACCACGCCCGCACGTATACCGAGATTGTCGGCGACCCGCTGTGGAACCCCGACCGCCATACCTTCGTGAAGACCCTGCGCTGGGACGAAGCAGGCATGCCGGTGTTCGGCCGCGCATCGACCGACTGAGCCACCGAGTGAGGAAGAACGCATTGCGAGACCTGAACACGCGCGGCATCACCCTGGCGCCTTATGGCCGGCTGGCCAACGGCCAGGCCATCACCGAATACACCTTGGCCAACGCGAACGGCCTGGTGGCCAGAATCATCGATTTCGGCGGCATCATCACCGAGCTGCACGCGCCCGACCGCGAGGGGCGCCTGGCCGACGTGGTGCTGGGCCTGGACGGCCTGGGCGCCTACGAAGGCGAGCATCCATACTTCGGCGCCCTGATCGGCCGCTACGGCAACCGCATTGCCAAGGGCCGCTTCATGCTCGACGGCCGCGAAATCGTCCTGCCGGCGAACGACGGCGACCACCACCTGCATGGCGGGCCCGGCGGCTTCCACAAGGTGAAGTGGCAGGCCAGCGTCGAGGGCGACAGCCTGCGCCTGGCCTACCGCAGCCCGGACGGCGAACAGGGCTATCCAGGCAACCTGGACGTCAGCG
This sequence comes from Massilia varians, assembly GCF_027923905.1. Taxonomy (NCBI): domain Bacteria; kingdom Pseudomonadati; phylum Pseudomonadota; class Betaproteobacteria; order Burkholderiales; family Oxalobacteraceae; genus Massilia; species Massilia varians. The sequence goes on along the minus strand of NZ_AP026966.1, from coordinate 3,393,211 downwards.
TGGTCTACGGGCTGAACGACGACAATGAGCTGGTGATGCGCGTGGAGGCCGTCACCGACCGGCCCACCCCGGTCAACCTCACCCAGCACAGCTACTTCAACCTGGCCGGCGAGGGCGACATCCTGGAGCACCTGCTCACCATCGATGCCGACACCTTCGTGGGCATCGATGCGGCAGCGATCCCGCTGGGCACGCTGTCGCCGGTCACCGGCACGCCCTTCGATTTCCGCCTGCCGCGCCCGATCGGCGAGCGCGTCGGCCAGCCGGACAAGCAGCTGCGCCATGGCCAGGGCTACGATCACAATTTCGTGCTCAACAAGCCGAACGGCAGGGAAATGACGCGCGCGGCCCACGTGCTCGAGCCGCTCTCGGGCAGGGTGCTGGAGCTGTTCACCGAGGAGCCGGGCGTGCAGTTCTATAGCGGGAACTTCCTGGACGGCTCGCTATCCGGCAAGGGCCGCAGCCACGGGCATCGCAGCGGCTTCTGCCTGGAACCCCAGCATTTCCCGGATTCGCCGAACCGGCCGCGCTTCCCGAACGTGATCCTGCGCCCCGGCCAGGTGTACCGCACCGAGTCGCGCTGGCGCTTCTCGGTGCAGGGCGCGCAATCGTGATGGAGCACTTCCTCGACGAGCGCCACGAACTGGGCGAATGCGTGCTGTGGTGCGAGCGCACCGGGCGCCTGCTGTGGACCGACATTCCGGCGGCGGCCCTGTGGTCGTATTCGCCGGCGACCGGCAGGAGCCTCAAGTGGCGCATGCCGGAGCGCCTGTGCTGCTTCGCGCTGACGGACAGCGACGATTGCCTGCTGCTGGGGCTGGCGTCCGGCCTGGCCTCCTTCCGCTTCTCGACCGGCGAGCTGCGACACATCGTGGAGGTCGAAGCCGGGCTGCCCGCCACCCGCCTGAACGACGGGCGTTGCGACCGCCAGGGCCGCTTCGTGTTCGGCATGTTCAACCAGGAGGACGGCCCCAAGCGCGCGCTGGGCGGCTTCTACCGCCTGAATACGGACCTGAGCCTCGAGCGCCTGCCGCTTGCGCCTGCCGCGATTGCCAACAGCATCTGCTTCAGCCCGGATGGGCGGCGTATGTACTATGCCGATTCGGTCACGCGCGAGATCCGGTATTGCGACTACGACCCGCACAGCGGCGCGATCGGCGCCTCGCGGGTGTTCGTCGCGGCCGACGCGGCGCCGGGCGAACCGGACGGTTCCTGCATCGACGCCGAAGGCTGCCTGTGGACCACGCGCTGGGGAGCGGGGCAGGTGATGCGCTACACGCCCGAGGGCCGGCTGGACCGGGTGCTGGCCCTGGCTGCGCCGCAACCGAGCTGTCCGGCTTTCGGCGGCCCCGGTCTGTCGACCCTGTACCTCAGCAGCGCATGGCTCGGCATGACGGCGGGCGACCGCCTGGCCGCCCCCCTGTCGGGCGCCATGTTCCGCCACGAACTCGACCTGCAAGGCCTGCCGGAATCGCGCTTTCTCGGCGGGCTCAGATAACAAATTCGGTATCAATATTGCGAAATATTTGATTGGAAAGTTATCTGGGCCGCATTGTAGACTTTCCTCATTGCTGAATTACACGCCCAAGGAGAAGGCATGTCCGAGACGGAGAAGAAGAAGACCACGTTGCGCTCGGCAGCGTGGTTCGGGACCCAGGACAAGAACGGCTTCATGTACCGGAGCTGGATGAAGAACCAGGGCATTCCCGACCATGAATTCCAGGGCAAGCCGATCATCGGCATCTGCAACACCTGGTCCGAACTCACCCCCTGCAACGCCCACTTCCGCAAACTGGCCGAACACGTCAAGCGCGGCATCCTGGAAGCCGGTGGCTTCCCGGTCGAGTTCCCGGTGTTCTCGAACGGCGAATCGAACCTGCGCCCGACCGCCATGCTGACCCGGAACCTGGCCAGCATGGACGTCGAGGAATCCATCCGCGGCAATCCGATGGACGCCGTGGTGCTGCTGGTGGGCTGCGACAAGACCACCCCGGCTCTGCTGATGGGCGCGGCCAGCGTCGACCTGCCGACCATCGTGGTCACCGGCGGCCCCATGCTCAACGGTAAGCTGAACGGCAAGGACATCGGCTCTGGCACCGCCGTCTGGCAGCTGCACGAGCAGGCCAAGGCCGGTCACATCACGATGCACGATTTCCTGTCCGCCGAAGCCGGCCATTCGCGCTCGGCGGGCACCTGCAACACCATGGGCACCGCGTCGACCATGGCCTGCATGGCCGAATCGCTCGGCACCTCGCTGCCGCACAATGCCGCGATTCCCGCGGTGGACGCGCGCCGCTACGTGCTGGCCCACATGTCGGGCATCCGCATCGTCGAGATGGTGCACGAAGACCTGCGCCTGTCGAAAATCCTCAAGCGCGAGAACTTCGAGAATGCGATTCGCGTGAACGCCGCGATCGGCGGATCGACCAACGCCGTGATCCACCTGAAGGCGATCGCCGGCCGCGTCGGCGTGCCGCTCGAACTGGAAGACTGGACCGCGATCGGCAAGGGCACCCCGACCATCGTCGACCTGCTCCCCTCGGGCAAATACCTGATGGAGGAGTTCTATTATGCCGGCGGCCTGCCCGGCGTGATCCGGCGCCTGGGCGAGGGCGGCCTGCTCAGGCACAAGGAGGCGCTCACCGTCAACGGCAAGAGCCTGTGGGAGAACTGCCAGGACGCGCCGATCTACAACGACGAAGTGATCCGCAAGCTGGACACCCCGCTGATCGAGGACGGCGGCATCCGCATCCTGCGCGGCAACCTGGCGCCGCGCGGCGCGGTGCTGAAACCCTCCGCGGCATCGCCCCACCTGATGCAGCACCGCGGCCGCGCCGTCGTGTTCGAGGACTTTGACCACTACAAGCAGCGCATCGTCGACCCGGACCTGGACGTCGATGCGAATTCCATCCTGGTGATGAAGAACTGCGGGCCCAAGGGCTACCCGGGGATGGCCGAAGTGGGCAACATGGGCCTGCCGCCCAAGCTGCTGGCCCAGGGCATCACCGACATGGTGCGCATCTCGGACGCGCGCATGAGCGGCACCGCCTACGGCACCGTGGTGCTGCACGTGGCGCCGGAAGCCATGGCCGGCGGCCCGCTCGGGATCGTGCGCGACGGCGACTGGATCCAGCTGGACTGCGCCGGCGGCGGCCTGAACATCGAGCTGTCGGACGAGGAGATCCACAGCCGCCTGGCCGAGCGCGCCGCGCAGGACAAGCCGGTGCAGCACAGCGGTTACCAGCGGCTCTACCTGGACCACGTGCTGCAGGCGGACGAGGGCTGCGACTTCGATTTCCTGGTGGGGTGCCGCGGGTCGGCGGTGCCCAAGCATTCTCACTGATCAGACATGAGCTGACCGCGTGGGCGGGAGACCCGCCCACCCTACAGAAACCGCCTTTGTAGGGTGGGCAGGTTTCCTGCCCACGCGGTCAACCAGCGTTTGAACAATCGCATCGTCGAACGAACATCAATATTGGGAGACCGGGCCATGCTGCTCGTACAATTCATCACCGAATCCCAGGAACGCCGCATCGGCATCCTGCACGAGAACACCATCCGCGTCGTTGGCGGCTACGCCACCACCCGCGAGCTGGCGCGCGCCGCCATCGCCGCCGGCGCCGGCCTGGAGCAACTGGCCGACAGCGCCGCCACCAGCGAGCACCTTCACTACGAGGACGTCGCCCGCGCGGGGCGCATCCTGCCCCCGCTCGACCACCCGGACGCCGCCCACTGCTACGTCACCGGCACCGGCCTGACCCACCTGGGCAGCGCCGACACCCGCGACGCCATGCACAAGAAGATCGGCGGCGACGTCGAGGCCCTGAGCGACTCGATGAAGATGTTCCGCATGGGCGTGGAAGGCGGCAAGCCGGCATCCGGCACGCCCGGCGTGCAGCCGGAATGGTTCTACAAGGGCGACGGCTCGATCGTGCGGACAACAAACCAGGACATCGAGATGCCCGAGTTCGCGCTCGACGGCGGCGAGGAACCGGAGATCGCGGGCCTGTACCTGATCGGCGACGACGGCCAGCCTTACCGCCTCGGCTACGCCATCGGCAACGAGTTCTCGGACCACGTCACCGAACGCCAGAACTACCTCTACCTGGCCCACTCGAAGCTGCGCAACTGCGGCCTGGGACCGGCGCTGCTGGTGGGCGAGCTGCCGGGCCACGTGTCGGGCACCTCGCGCATCCTCGGCAAGGACGGCCAGGTACGCTGGGAAAAGGCGTTTGTCAGCGGCGAGCAGAACATGTCGCACAGCATCGAAAACCTCGAGCACCACCATTTCAAGTACGGCCTGTTCAAGCGTCCTGGGGACGTACACATCCATTTCTTCGGCACCGCCACCCTGAGCTTCGCCGACGGCATCCAGGTCGCGCCCGGCGAGATCTTCGAAGTCGCGTCGCCGCAGTTCGGCCCCGCGCTGCGCAACCGCCTGGCCGTGGTTGATACCGGCTTCGCGAAGGTGAAGGCGCTCTAGGAACCCGCGGCGCATTGACCGAAGAGCAAGGCCGCAGCACAATAAGAACGGACGGAGACAAGCATGACAAAGTTGGCCAGGTATCCCAGCCTGCAGGACAGGCGGGTATTCGTGACGGGAGGCGGCACCGGCATCGGCGAAGCGATCGTCACAGCGTTCGTGGAGCAGGGCGCGGTGGTCGCCTTCGTCGACATTGCGGCAGCGGCCAGCGAAGCGCTGTGCGCGAGGCTGCTTGACGCCGGCTACCCTGCGCCGGTGTTCCGTCATTGCGACATCACCGACATCCCCGCGCTGCAGCGCACGATGGCCGAGCTGGCCGAACAGCTGGGCGACTTCGAGGTGCTGGTCAATAACGCCGCCAACGACCAGCGCCACGACATCGAGGAAGTCTCGCTCGACTACTGGAACGAGCGCATCGCCATCAACCAGCGCCCCATGTTCTTCACCGCGCAGGCGGTCCTGCCGGGCATGAAGAAGATGGGCGGCGGCTCCATCATCAATTTTTCCTCGATGTCCTGGCACGCCAAGGGCGCCGGTTATCCGGTCTACGCCACCACCAAGGCGGCCGTGATCGGGCTGACCCGCAGCCTGGCGCGCGACCTCGGCCCCTTCGGCGTGCGCGTGAACACCGTCACGCCGGGCTGGGTCATGACCCAGCGCCAGATCGACCTGTGGGTGGACGAGGCGGCGGAGCTCGAGATCAAGAAGGCCCAGTGCCTGCCGGGCAAACTGATGCCGGACGATATCGCCGCCATGGTGCTGTTCCTCGGCGCCGACGACAGCAAGATGTGCACGGCGCAGGATTTCGTCGTCGACGCGGGCTGGACGTGATGTTTGGCGGGTAGCACTCCGCTGTCGTCGCTTTCTACCTCCAACTTCAGAACCGTCATCCCGGCGTAGGCCGTGATCCAATTTCGCCTGAGTGCACGCAAACTTGGGTTCCGGCCTGCGCCGGAACGACGGGCTAACGGGATACTGTCATGACCGTCTTGACCCGCACCACCCTGGCCCTTGCCGCCATCTTCAGCACCCAGGCGCACGCCGCCGCCCTGACCAGCCCGGACGGCCACATTGCCGTAACCGTCAGCGCCGCCTCGAACGGTGCACTCACCTATACGGTCGCCCGCCACGGCAAACCCGTCATCCTCCCGTCCCCTCTCGGTTTGCGACTGGAGGGCGCCGACCTCGCGACCGGGCTCAAGATCGCCTCCACCTCCGCGATCAAGCCGGTCCGCGACAACTACGAGCTTGCCACCGGCAAGAAGCGACGCATCAGCTACGCCGCGAACGAGCAGGTCTACACCGTGCGCAACGCCCAGGGCCAGGCCATGGACCTGGCTTTCCGCGTCTCGAACGACGGCGTCGCCTTCCGCTATCGGGTAGCCGAGCCGGCGCTGCCGCATAAGAAGTTCATCTCCGAGGCCACCGGCTTCAGCTTCGACAAGTCCGCCAAGGCCTGGCTGCAGCCGATGGCGGTGGCGCAGACCGGCTGGTCGAACACCAACCCGTCCTACGAAGAGCACTACCAGCGCGAGATCGCGGTCGGCACCCGGTCCCCGATGCCCGCCGGCTGGGTCTTCCCGGCCCTGTTCCGCAGCGGCGACACCTGGGTGGCGTTGACCGAGGCGAACATGGACGGCAGCTTCCACGCCTCGCGCCTCGACGCCGAATCGCCGGAAGGCCGCTACCGGCTCGCTCCTCCGATGGCCGCCGAAGTGTTCACCAACGGCGCGCTGCTCGCGGAAAGCCGTGGCGAGCTGGTGACTCCCTGGCGCGTGATCGCGCTCGGTTCCCTGAAGACCCTGGTCGAATCCACGCTCGGCACCGACCTGGCCGCTCCGGCCATTGCTTTCGACAAGGCGCGCATCCAGCCCGGTCATGCCTCGTGGAGTTGGGCGCTGCTGAAGGATGAAGGCACCGTCTTCGAGGTCCAGAAGAAGTTTATCGACTACGCGGCAGACATGCGCTGGGAGTACACCCTGGTGGACGCCGGCTGGGACCGCAGTATCGGCGACGCCAAGATGCGCGAGCTGGTGCAGTACGGCGCCAGGAAGAACATCGGCATCCTGGTCTGGTACAACTCGTCGGGCGACTGGAACAAGACCCCGTTCACCCCGAAAAGCGCCTTGCTCACCCGCGAAGCGCGCACCCGCGAATTCGCGAAGCTGGTCGAGATGGGCGTCAAGGGCGTGAAGATCGACTTCTTCGCCGGCGACGGCCAGTCGATGATCGCCTACTACGTCGACATCCTGAACGATGCCGCCAAGGCGGGCCTCCTGGTGAACTTCCACGGGGCCACGCTGCCGCGCGGCTGGTCGCGCACCTACCCGAACCTGATGACCGTGGAGGCAGTGCGCGGCTTCGAGTTCACCACCTTCGAACAAAGCGACCAGGACGCGGTCGCGCCCCATGCCGCGATGCTGCCGTTCACGCGCAACCTGTTCGACCCGATGGACTTCACGCCCACGGTGTTCGGCGACATCCCGAAGATCCAGCGCAAGACCCGCAACGGCTTCGAGCTGGCCGAGTCGCTGCTGTTCCTGTCCGGGATCCAGCATTTCGCCGACACGCCGGATGGCATGGCCACCGCGCCGGCTTATGTGAAGGGTTTCCTGCAGGACCTGCCGCGCAGCTGGGACGAGACCCGCTTCGTCGACGGCTACCCCGGCCGCCATGTCGTGATCGCGCGCAGGGCCGGCAAGGCCTGGTACGTGGCCGGCCTGAATGCCGACGCAGCCGACAAGTCGCTCGAGCTGGACCTGTCCTTTATCGGCAAGACGGGTGGCACGCTCATCACGGACGGCGACGCTGAACGCAGCTTCACCCAGTCGCGCCTCAAGGGCGGCAAGCACAAGATCAGTATCAAAGCGCACGGCGGCTTCGTCGCCGTATTCCAATAAGAGTTCGACAGAACAGGAGACAGTAGTGAACGTATTCAAACCGACCATCCTCGCGCTCAGCGTCCTTGCATCGGCCTCGGCCTTCGCCCAGGTGAACGTGAGCATCGACGCCACCAAACCAGGCCCGGTGATCAACAAGAACGTCTACGGCCAGTTCGCCGAACACCTCGGCACCGGCATCTACGAAGGCTTGTGGGTGGGTCCGGATTCGAAGATCCCGAACACCCGCGGCTGGCGCAACGACGTGGTCGGCGCCCTGAAGGAACTGAAGGTGCCGCTGGTGCGCTGGCCGGGCGGCTGCTTCGCCGACGAGTACCACTGGCGCGACGGCATCGGCCCGCGCAACAAGCGCCCGGTGAAGGTCAATACCCACTGGGGCGGCGTGGCCGAGGACAATGCGGTCGGTACCCACGAGTTCTTCGATTTAGTCGACATCCTCGGCACCGAAGCGTACGTCAACGGCAACCTCGGCTCCGGCACCCCGCAGGAGATGGCCGAGTGGCTCGAGTACATGACCTCGGACACCAAGTCGACCCTGGCCGAGCAGCGCCGCAAGAACGGCCGCAAGGAGCCGTTCAAGGTCGCCTTCTTCGGCATCGGCAACGAAGCCTGGGGCTGCGGCGGCAACATGAAGCCGGAATACTACGCGCAGCTGTACAACCACTACGCCACCTTCCTGAAGACGCCGCCGAACGCGCGTCCGAAGATCGTCGCCAGCGGCGGCAACGACAACGACACCAAGTGGACCGATGTGCTGAGCCGCGACGCCGCGCGCGGCACCGACGGCATCAGCTTCCACTACTACACGCTCCCGACCGGCAACTGGGACAAGAAGGGCGCCGCGATCGGCTTCCCGGAATCGGAATGGTTCTCGACCATGCGCCAGACCCTGCGCATGGATGAGCTGATCCGCAACAACCTTGCGGTCCTCGACAAGAACGATCCGAAGAAGAAGATCGGATTCTATGTCGACGAATGGGGCACCTGGTACGACGTCGAGCCGGGCACCAACCCGGGCTTCCTGTTCCAGCGTAACACCCTGCGCGACGCGGTGGTGGCGGCGCTGAACTTCAACATCTTCCATGCCCACGCCGAGCGCGTCCGCATGACGAACATCGCGCAGATGGTCAACGTGCTGCAGGCGATGATCATCACCGACAAGGAGAAGATGCTCTTGACCCCGACCTACCACGCCTACAAGATGTACATACCGTTCCAGGACGCGACCTCGCTGCCGACGGCCGTGAACAACGACGTGGCCTACTCGAGCGACAACCAGAGCATCCCGGGTATCAGCGCATCGAGCGCACGTGGCAAGGACGGCAAGGTCTGGGTGGCCCTGGTGAACACCAACCCGCACCAGGCCAGCGACGTGAACATCGACCTGAAGGGCCAGGCCGCGCTTGGTGCCACCGGGCAGGTGCTGACCGCCGAGGCGATGGATGCGCACAACACCTTCGAGCAGCCGCAGGCTATCAAACCGGCGCCGTACAGCGTTAAGGCGGTAAATGGCAAGCTGACGCTGAAGGTGCCGGCCAAGTCGGTGGTGGTTGTCTCGGTCGACGCGTAATTCGTAGGGTGGGCGGCTTCGCCGCCCACGCGGTGATCGATAACGGCTCCGATTTCGTGCCCGTCGATCTCGCAGCAGACTATCACCGCGTGGGCAGGAAACCTGCCCACCCTACGGGTCGCGACTGTTCAGGAGTTCGCAATGTCTCTACTTTCCCGCCTTGGCGCGTGCGCGCTGGCTCTCGCCACCGCGCTCCCAGCCTCCGCCGCCCAACTCGAAGTCCACGACCCCGTCATGGCGAAAGAGGGCGGCCAGTACTACCTCTTCAGCACCGGCCCCGGCATCACCCTCTACAGTTCAAGCGACATGAAGTCCTGGAAGCCGGAAGGCCGCATCTTCGCCGGCCAGCCCACCTGGGCCAAGACGGCGGCGCCGACCTTCAACGACCACATCTGGGCGCCGGACATCTACCACAACAACGGCAAGTACTACCTGTACTACTCGGTGTCGGGCTTCGGCAAGAACACCTCCGGTATCGGCGTGACGGTCAACACCACGCTCGATCCGCGCTCGCCGAACTACAAGTGGGAAGACCAGGGCATGGTGCTGCAGTCGGTGCCCGGGCGCGACCTGTGGAACGCCATCGACTCGCATGTAATCGACGATGAGAACGGCACGCCCTGGATGTCCTTCGGCTCCTTCTGGACGGGCCTGAAGCTCGTCAAGCTCGACGCCAGCCGCACGAAGCTGGCCGAACCGCAGGAATGGCACACCATCGCCCGCCGCGAGCGTCCGGCCTACGTGCCGGACGAGGAAGCAGGTCCGGCCCAGATCGAGGCGCCGTTCATCTTCAGGAAGAACGGCTGGTACTACCTGTTCGCTTCCTGGGACCTGTGCTGCAAGGGCAAGGACAGCACCTACAAGGTGGTGGTCGGCCGCGCCAAAGCCATCACCGGCCCCTACCTCGACCGCCAGGGCGTGGACATGGCCAAGGGCGGCGGCACCCTCGTCATCCAGGGCGACCGCGACTGGAAGGGGTTGGGCCACAACAGCGCCTATACCTTCGACGGCAAGGATGTCATGGTGTTGCACGCCTATGAAAGCGCCGATCGCTACAAGCAAAAACTGAAGGTGCTGGAGATGAAATGGGACGGCGACGGCTGGCCGCTTGTCGACCAGTCTGAACTCAACCGTTACCAGAGCGTCCGCCTGCCATGAAGCTCCGTCTCGCCGCACTTGCTTTGCTCGTATCGACCGCCTGGGCTCAGGCGGCCGAGTTGTTCCCCCTGGCCGACGTACGCCTGAAGCCCGGCCCCTTCCTCGACGCCCAGACCACCGACCTGAATTACATGATGGCGATGGGGCCGGACCGCCTGCTGGCGCCGTTCCTGCGCGAGGCCGGCTTGAACCCGCGCCAGCCGAGCTACGGCAATTGGGAATCGACAGGGCTGGACGGCCACATGGGCGGCCACTACCTGTCGGCCCTGGCGCTGATGTACGCCGCAACCGGCGACGCCGAGGTGTTGCGCCGCCTGAACTACTTCGTGGCGGAGCTCAAGCGTGCCCAGGAAGCGAACGGCGACGGCTATGTAGGCGGCATTCCCGGCGGACGCCAGGCCTGGCGCGACATCGCGGCCGGCAAGATGGAAGCCAGCAACTTCTCGGTCAACGGCAAGTGGGTCCCCTGGTACAACCTGCACAAGGTCTACGCGGGCCTGCGCGATGCCCACCGCTACGCCGGCAACGAGGATGCTCGCGCGGTGCTGATCGCGCTGTCCAACTGGGCGCTGCGCCTGAGCGCGCACTTGAGCGAAGAGCAGATGCAGCAGATGCTGCGCGCCGAACACGGCGGCATGAACGAGATCTTCGCCGACGTAGCGCAGATGACGGGCGAGGACAAATACCTCTCGCTGGCATTGCGCTTTTCGCACCAGGCGGTGCTGCAGCCGCTGGCGCAAGGGCAGGACCACTTGAGCGGCCTGCATGCGAACACGCAGATTCCGAAAGTGATCGGTTTCAAGCGCATCGCCGACATGACGGGGCGCCAGGACCTGGACCGGGCCGCGCAATTCTTCTGGCAGACGGTAGTCGAGCGCCGTTCGGTGGCGATCGGCGGCAACAGCGTCAAGGAGCACTTCCACGACACTGGAGACTTCGGTTCCATGATTGGCGAGGTCGAAGGGCCCGAGACCTGCAATACCTACAACATGCTCAAGCTGACCGGCATGCTGTTCCAGTCGGAGCAGAAGGGCAGCTACGGCGACTATTACGAGCGCGCGCTGTACAACCATATCCTGTCCTCGCAGCGCCCGGGCGGCGGCTTCGTCTACTTCACGCCGATGCGGCCGAATCACTACCGTGTGTATTCGCAGGTCGACAAGGGCATGTGGTGCTGCGTCGGCTCGGGCATCGAAAGCCACGCGAAGTACGGCGAATTCATCTACGCGCACGAGGGCGATGCGCTGTTCGTGAACCTGTTCATCCCCTCGACCCTGCACTGGCGTGAGAAGGGCGTGCGCATCACCCAGTCGACGCGCTTCCCGGACGAGGGCAGCACCCGACTGACGGTGGATGAACCGGGCAGCTTTACCATGAAGATCCGCTATCCGGGCTGGGTCGCTGCCGGAAAGCTGGTGGTGAAGGTGAACGGCAGGGCGGTGAAGCTCGACACGGCGCCGGGAGGCTACGTAAGTGTGGCGCGCGCGTGGAAGAAGGGCGACCGGGTGGACGTGCAGCTGCCGATGAGCACGCGTCTGGAGCAGATGCCGGACAAATCGAACTACTATGCCGTGCTGCACGGCCCGATCGTGCTGGCCGCAAAGACGCGCATGTTCGGCGACGAGCAGTTGAACTACCTGGCCGATGAGTCGCGCATGGGCCATATCGCGGGCGGGCCGTTGTGTCCGCTGGAAGCGGCGCCGATGCTTGTCAGCGACTCCCTCGACTTCCTGCGCCGTTTCAAGCCCGTGAAAGGCAAGCCGCTGACCTTTACCGCGCCGGGGCTGGTGCAGGGCGCTGCGGGCAGCGCGACCGAGTTCATTCCCTTCTTCCGCGTGCACGAGTCGCGCTACACGATGTACTGGCAGCATTCGACACCGGCCAATTTTGAGCGCATGCGTGCCGAGAATGCCGCCCGCGAAGCGGACCGGCTTGCGCTGGACGCTGCTACCGTCGACCAGGTGGCGCCGGGCGAACAGCAGCCGGAGTCGGACCACTTCTTCAAGGGCGAGGGCATCGATGCGGGCGTGAACGGTGGACGCCACTGGCGGCATGCGAAGAAGTGGTTCAGCTATGAGCTGAAGGATCCGAAAGGAGAAGCGAGGTTGCTGCGCCTGACCTTCGCCAGGGCCGATGCGGGACGGCGCTTCGATATCGAGGTGAATGGCGTGCTGCTGGCCGAAGTGACGCTCGCCAAGGATGCCGCCCAGGAGTTCTACACCGTCGACTACGCGCTGCCGGCGGCCATCCTGCAGGCCAAGCCGAACGCGTTGTCGGTGCGCTTCGTGGCCAAGCCGGGATCGGTGGCGGGCGGCCTGTACGGCCTGCGGCTGCTGCGCTAGTGAGGCTTCAGGCGCGCATCGCGAACGTCGTCTTGCAGCGCGGGTAGTAGATGCAGCCCCAGAATGCCCCGCGCTTGCTGTCGCGCGCGACCATCTTGGTGCCGCAGGAGGCGCAGGTTGGTGTGCGGTAGTCGCCTTCGAAGGCGACGTCGAGCAGCGCCTTCTGCTTGTCGAGCGGGAGGTCGAGGATTTTCCTGGCGAATGCCTCGCCGTCGAGCAGCTGGAGCGGGTTCGCCGCGCCGAACTGCAGCGCATCCGGCGTGTAGGTTCCGGTGGTGACGAAGATGCCTCTCCCGACGCCTTCGTGCACCATCACGCCGAGCAGCTCGCGAACTTCCTTGACCCCGACCGGATGGGTATTCCAGGCCTTGCACTGGACGATCGCCAGCGGTTTCGCCGGATCGACCTTGAACAGCTTGACGTCGATGCCGCCGTCCGGCCCCGCGGCCAGGGTCGCCGTGGTAAAGCCGACGGCTTCGTAGTACCTGGCGCAGAGCAGCTCGAAGCGCTTCCATTCCAGCGTGCGCAGCGCATCGAGCGACCATGCCGTCGGCGCAGCAGGAAGGCTGGCAGCGCCTGGCTTCGAGACCGGTAGCGCATCCGGGACGACGCGCATTCGCGCGCGCTGCCGGCTGGACCGGAAGCCAGCTGCCTGCTTCAACCCCTGGATTCCAGCACGCAGCGCCGCCAGCAATGCCATGCAGGCCAATGCGGCAAAGACGATCCAGGACAGCGCCTCGAGATGCGCTTTCAGTGCCGACAGCGCGCCGCGCTCGGGAAGAAAACCCGGCAGTATCCAGCGGATCCCGAAAAAGGCGCTGACTGCGAGCGCGGCGCTGAATTGCCAGGGCAGGGCGACCAGGTCGTTTGCCAAACCCTTGTTACTACGGCGAGCCATTTTCAACTCCATGTTGTCGTGTGGAAATAATAGTAGTTGAGTATGTAGCAGCTGTCCTTGGAAATCTGCGCTGAACACTGTTTTGATGCGTCGTGCATCTACTGATATCAAATCAGGTATCTGATCAAAGACAAATATGATTGGATCAGCATCACACTTTGTCTTACGATTGCGAAACAACAATACCGGAGACTAAGGTAATGACCCTCACCCGCAGAACCTTCCTGGGTAGCGCCGCCGCCTGTGCCATCGCTTGCGCGATGCCGGCCTACGCCGCCAAACCCCTCACCATCGGCTTCTCCCAGGTCGGCGCCGAAAGCGAATGGCGCACCGCCAACACCGCCTCGATCAAGAGCGCCGCCAAGGCGGCCGGCGTCAACCTGAAGTTCGCCGACGCCCAGCAGCGCCAGGAAAACCAGGTCAAGGCAATCCGCTCCTTCATCGCCCAGCGCGTCGACGTAATCGCCTTCTCGCCGGTCGTCGAATCCGGCTGGGACACCGTGCTGCGCGAAGCCAAGGCCGCCAAGATCCCGGTCATCCTCACCGACCGCGCCGTCAAGGTCAGCGACCCCTCGCTGTACGTGAGCTTCATCGGTTCCGATTTCGTGGAAGAGGGCCGCCGCGCCGCGCGCTGGCTGGTCGAGCACCAGAAGAAGAACCCGAACCGCAGCTACAACATCGTCGAGCTGCAGGGCACCGTCGGCTCGGCGCCGGCGATCGACCGCAAGGCCGGCTTCGCTGAAGTCATCAAGGACCATCCGAAGCTGAAGATCATCCGCTCGCAGACCGGCGACTTCACACGCGCCAAGGGCAAGGAGGTGATGGAAGCCTTCCTCAAATCCGACCGCAAGAACATCAACGTGCTGTACGCGCACAACGACGACATGGCGATCGGCGCGATCCAGGCCATCGAGGAAGCGGGCCTGAAACCGGGCAAGGACATCCTGGTGGTGTCGATCGACGGCGTGCGCGGCGCGTTCGAGGCCATGTTGCAGGGTAAGCTCAACGTCACCGTCGAGTGCAACCCACTGCTCGGGCCGCAGCTGATCCAGACCGCGCAAATGGTCAAGGCGGGCAAGCCGGTGCCGAAGCGTATTACCGTGAACGAGGGTGTGTTCCCAGCTGAAGTCGCGGCCAAGGAATTCCCGAACCGTAAATACTGAGGCGGCCATGCTCGCCTCGACCACCGTGGCGCCGGTCCTGGAAGTGACCGGCATCCACAAGCAGTTCCCGGGCGTGAAGGCGCTGCTTGATGCGGGCCTGCGCCTGTTTCCCGGCGAAGTCCACACGTTGATGGGCCAGAACGGCGCCGGCAAGTCGACCCTCATCAAGGTCCTGACCGGCGTCTACCAGCCCGAGCGCGGCAGCATCCAGCTGGATGGCCGCGCGATCGCGCCGACGTCCACCCAAGACGCCCAGCAGCTCGGCATCAGCACGGTCTACCAGGAAGTGAATCTGTGCCCGAACCTGTCGGTTGCGGAAAACATCTTCATCGGACGCTACCCACGCCGCTTCGGCATGATCGATTGGCGCGGCATGCGCCGCCAGGCTGCCGAACTATTAAAACGCCTGCAGATCGATGTTGACGTCTCCCAGCCCCTGTCGAGCTATCCGCTGGCGATCCAGCAGATGGTGGCGATCGCGCGCGCCCTGAACATTTCGAGCAAGGTCCTGATCCTCGATGAACCCACCTCCAGCCTGGACGAGAACGAAGTCCAGCTGCTGTTCTCGGTGCTGCGCGGCTTGCGCGAGCATGGCATGGCGATCCTGTTCGTCACCCACTTCCTCGACCAGACCTACGCGATCTCCGACCGCATCACCGTGATGCGCAACGGCGAGCGCGAAGGCGAGTACCTGTGCAGCGAGCTGTCGCGCCTGGCCCTGGTCAACAAGATGATCGGCGCACCGGCCGAGGCGCAGGAAGAAACCGGCAGTGCCTGCGCCGCAGCCGGCGAAGCCACCGAGACCTTCCTGCGCACCAAGGCGCTGGCGCGCAAGGGGGTGCTGAACCCGATCGACCTCGAGATCCGCAAGGGAGAATTGCTCGGCCTGGCCGGCCTGCTCGGTTCCGGCCGCACCGAGACCGCGCGCCTGCTGTTCGGGGCCGACAAGGCCGACGCCGGCGCGATCGAAATCGACGGCCGCAGCCGCGTGTTCTCCACGCCGCGCGACGCCATCCAACAGGGCATCGGCTTCTGCTCCGAAGACCGCAAGCACGAGGGCGCGATCCTGGCCCTGTCGGTGCGCGAAAACCTGATCCTGGCGCTGCAGGCGCGCCAGGGATTGCTGCGCGCGATCCCGATGCGCCGCCAGCAGGAACTCGCGGCCCACTATGTGAAACAACTGGGGATCAAGACGGCGAGCATCGAAACGCCGATCGGCACGCTCTCCGGCGGCAACCAGCAGAAGGTCCTGCTGGCGCGCTGGCTGGCCACCGAGCCGAAGCTGATGATCCTCGACGAACCGACGCGCGGCATCGATGTGCGCGCCAAGCAGGAAATCATGGATTACGTTACCACCCTGTGCCGCAAGGGCATGTCGATTCTGTTCATCTCGTCCGAGCTGCCCGAGGTGCTGCGCGTGAGCGACCGCATCGTGGTCATGCGCGACCGCAAGGCCTGCGGCGAGTACGGCCGCGGTGAGCTGGACGACAGCACGGTGCTGCACGTGATCGCCGGGGAGGGCAGCGCATGAACGTCGCTGTCAAGGAAACCGTGCTGGCGCCCGCGCAGTCGGCAAAACCCTCGTTGTTCCAGCATTCGCTGTTCCGCCCCCTGGCCGCGCTGGCGCTGCTGCTCCTGATCGACTTCCTCCTGATCCCCGGCTTCTTCCACCTGGAGATCAAGGACGGCCACCTGTACGGCAGCCTGGTCGACATCGTCAACCGCGCCGCTCCCTTGATGCTGGCCGCGATCGGCATGACCCTGGTGATCGCCACGCGCGGCATCGACATCTCGGTGGGCGCGGTGGTGGCCCTGTCCGGCACCGTCGCCTCGATGCTCATCGGCGGCACCATGGTGATCAACAACGGCGTGCCCGAGTACGTGGCGCAGACGCCGATGGGACTGGCCCTGCTGGCCGCCTTGGGCGCCGCCGTGCTGTGCGGGCTGTGGAACGGGGCACTGGTGGCGGGCCTGGGCCTGCAGCCGATCGTCGCCACCCTGATCCTGATGGTGGCCGGGCGCGGCCTGGCCCAGCTGCTCACCGACGGCCAGATCGTTACCGTCTACTACCAGCCCTTCTTCTTCCTGGGTAGCGGCTACTTGCTCGGACTGCCGTTCGCGCTGTTCGTGGTGATCGCGGTGTTCGCCGCCACCAGCCTGCTGCTGCGGCACACGGCGCTGGGCCTGTTCATCCAGGCGGTTGGCATCAATCCGGTGGCGGCGCGCCTGGCCGGCATCCGCACCGCGGCCCTGGTCGTCTTCGTCTATGTGTTCAGCGCGGCCTGCGCCGGCATGGCCGGGCTGATGATCAGTTCCAATGTGAAGAGCGCGGACGCCAACAACGCCGGCCTGATGCTGGAGCTGGACGCCATCCTTGCGGTCACGCTGGGCGGCACCTCGCTCGCCGGCGGCAAGTTCTCGCTGATGGGCAGCATCATCGGGGCGCTGATCATCCAGACGCTCACCTACACCATCTATTCGCTGGGCGTCCCGCCCGAGGTCAACATGGTCGTGAAAGCAAGCGTGGTGTTCCTGGTCTGCATCTCGCAGTCCGACCAGTTCAAGAGCCTGTGGAAGAGGAGGGCGGCATGAACGCATTGACCACGCGCGTGTCGAGCGCGCCCTGGTTCACCTCGGCCGCGACCGTGGTCCTGCTGGCGGCCATGCTGCTGGCCGGCGGCCAGGCATATGACGGCTTCCTGTCGCTGCAGGTGATGCTCAATCTCCTGATCGACAACGCCTTCCTGCTGGTGCTGGCGATCGGCATGGGCGTCGTGATCCTATCCGGCGGCATCGACCTGTCTGTGGGCGCGGTGCTGGCCCTGAGCACCATGGTTGCGGCCTGGCTGCTGCAGGTGGCGCATTGGCCGCCGCTGGCGGTGATCGCCATCGTGCTGCTGGGCGGCGCAGCATTTGGCGGCGCGATGGGCACCATCATCCATGTCTTCCGCCTGCAGCCCTTCATCGTCACCCTGGCCGGCATGTTCCTGGCGCGCGGCCTGTGCTACCTGATCAGCATCGAGTCGATCACCATCGAGGATCCGCTGTTCGTGGCCATGTCGCAGACCCAGTTGCCCTTCCTGGGCGGCTTCCTGTCGCCGGGCGCCCTGATCGCGATCGCCATGCTGCTGCTGGCGGTGTGGATGGCGCATTACTCGTCCTTCGGACGCGCGGTGTACGCCATCGGCGGCAACGAGCAGTCGGCCGCGATGATGGGCCTGGCCGTGGGCCGCACCAAGGTAGCGGTGTATGCCTTCAGCGGCTTCTGCGCGGCGCTGGGCGGCCTGCTGTTCTCGTTCTACATGCTGTCCGGGTACGGCCTGCATGCGCAGGGCACCGAGCTCGATGCCATCGCGGCGGTGGTCATCGGCGGCACCCTGCTGACCGGCGGCTACGGCTACATCCTCGGCGCGCTGTCGGGCGTGCTGGTGCTCGGCACCATCCAGACCCTGATCGCCTTCGACGGCACCCTCAGCTCCTGGTGGACCAAGATCGTCATCGGCGCGCTGCTGTTCGTGTTCTGCGTGGTCCAACGCCTGATGGGCTTCCGTCAGAAGCAAAGCTAATAAATAAGAGCAATATATAAGGAGACGTGATGAATAAGATGTCCGTACTCGTGGCCGGACTGGCCGCTGCATTGGCCGCGCCCCTGGCCGGGGCTTCGAATCCCATCGTGAAGGACATCTTCACCGCCGACCCGGCCGCGCTGGTCGACAACGGCCGCGTCTACGTCTATGTCGGCAAGGACGAAGCGCCCGTCGGCGGCAAGGAGTACGTGATGAACGAGTGGCGCGTCTACTCCAGCTGCGACATGAAGAAGTGGACCGATCACGGTTCGCCCCTGCGCTACAGCACCTTCAAGTGGGCCGGGCGCGACGCCTGGGCTTCCGACATCGTCGAGCGCAATGGCAAGTACTATTTCTATTCGACTGTGGACCACGCCGCCCTCAAGAGCAAGGCGATCGGCGTGGCCGTCTCCGATAGCCCGACCGGGCCCTTCGTGGACGCGCGCGGCACCGCGCTGATCACCAACGACATGACCAAGCAAACCGATATTCCGTGGGACGACATCGACCCGGCTGTCTTCATCGACGACGATGGCCAGGCCTATCTGTACTGGGGCAACACGGTGATGAAGTACGCCAAGCTCAAGCCCAACATGATCGAGCTCGACGGTCCGATCCACACCGTGGGCCTGGACAACTTCGTGGAAGCGGCCTACCTGCACAAGCGCAAGGGCACCTACTACCTCTCGTACTCGCGCAAGTTCCCCGAAGAGACCGTGGTGATGAGCGGCCCGACGGCCACCGGGCCCTGGTCCTACGGCGGGGTGATCATGGAAAAGAACAGCAACGTCAACACGATCCACCAAGCCATCGTCGAGTTCAACGGCAAGTCCTACATCTTCTACCACAACGGCAAGCTGCCGACCGGCGGCGAATACCGCCGCTCGGTCGCGGTGGAAGAACTGCACTACGGCCCGGACGGCAAGATGCTGCCGGTGGCGCAAACGGCGGAAGGGCCGGCCGCCAACCCCTCGCCTGGCTGCAAGTGATAGCCATCGAGCGGCATTTCCATTGGATCGATATCACAAATGATATGATTTCCTGATGGATACGACGAACCCAAACTGGTTTCTGAAGGCGCGCCTCAAGACGCGCCAGCTGCTGCTCCTGATCGCGCTGGACGACTACCGCAACATCCACCGCGCGGCCGAGGAACTCCACATGACGCAGCCGGCGGCGTCCAAGCAGATCAAGGACCTGGAAGAGATGCTGGAGGTGCGCCTGTTCGAGCGCCTGCCGCGCGGGATGGAACCGACCATCTACGGCGAGACCATGATCCGCCACGCGCGCATGGCGCTCACCAGTCTGGCGCTGGCGCACGACGACCTGGTCGCCCTGAAGGCCGGCCTGTCCGGGCAGGTGGAAGTAGGCGTCATCATGTCGCCGGCGATGGCGCTGCTGCCGCGCGCGATCGCGCGCATCAAGGAGCAGGCGCCCTTGCTGCGCATCGGCGTGCACCTCGAGCCCAGCAACGTCCTGCTCGACAAGCTCCAGCGCGGCACGCTCGACTTCATGATCGGCCGCATCCTGGAGAAGGAAGACTCGAGCGGCCTGGTGTACGAGGAGCTGACCGAGGAACCCGCCTGCGCCGTGGTGCGTCCCGGCCATGCGCTGCTCGAAGCGAAGGACCTGCGCCTGGAAGACATCGCCGACCAGCCCTGGATCCTGCCGCCGCCCGGCAGCATCCTGCGCCACCGCTTCGACATGATGTTCCGCCGCGCCGGCCTGCAGCCTCCCGTGAACGTGGTCGACACCACCGCGCTGCTGCTCATCACCACGCTGCTGCAGCAGACCGATTCGCTGCACGTGATGCCGCAGGAAGTGGCGCAGTACTACGCGTCGCTGAACGTGATGCGCATCCTGCCGATCGAGCTGCCCTGCAAGATGGACGCCTTCGGCATCATCCGCCAGCAGGACCACCTGCTGGCGCCGGGCGCGGACCTGCTGCTCAAGCAGGTGAGGCTGGCGGCCTCCGAGATCTACTGAACCGAGGACCCTGAACATGATGAAAGCCCGTCTGAGCTTCGCACTGGCGCTCGCGCTGGCCTTGCCGGCCGCCGCAGCGGAATTCGCCAACCCGCTGGTGCTGCAGCGGGCCGATCCGCATGTGACCCTGCATGGCGACGGCTATTACTACTACACGGCCACCGTCCCGGAATACGACCGGATCGAACTGCGCCGCACCCGTTCGCTGGACGAGCTGGGCAAGGCCGAGGCCAGGGTCGTCTGGCGCAAGCATGTCGGCGGCCCGATGAGCCGCCACATCTGGGCGCCCGAGCTGCACCATATCGACGGCAAGTGGTACCTGTACTTCACGGCCGGACGCGAGGACGCCCCTTTCGACATCCGCCTCTACGTGCTCGAGAATGCCGCCGCCAATCCCCTGGAAGGGCAGTGGATCGAACGGGGGCAGCTCAAGACCGGCTGGGAATCCTTTGCCCTTGATGCGACCACCTTCGTGGTCAAGGGCCAGCGCTACCTGGCCTGGACCCAGAAGCCGCCCACGGCGGACCGGCACATGACGGCCGTGTACCTCGCGAAGATGGACACGCCGCTGTCGATCCAGGGTCCGGCGACGCTCTTGACCACGCCCCACTATGCGTGGGAGAAGATGACCCATCACGTCAACGAGGCCCCGGCCGTGCTGGTGAAGAATGGCCGCGTTTTCATGACGTATTCCGCCAGCGCCACTGACGCCAGCTACAGCCTGGGCCTGTTGACGGCCGCGGAATCCGCCAATCTGCTCGATCCGGCCGTATGGACCAAGTCGCCAGTGCCGGTGTTCCGCACCAATGCGGCGACCGGGCAGTACGGCCCGGAACACAATTCCTTCACCACCACGCCGGACGGCAAGCAGGACATCCTGGTCTATCACGCGCGCAACTACGAAAAGATCACGGGCGACTCCCTGTTCGACCCGAACCGCCATACGCGCGCGCAGCCCATCACGTGGCGACCGGACGGCACGCCGGACTTCGGGGCTCCGGTGCCGGATGCGCGTGTGGCCCGGCCGTCGCGCTGAAGCAGGTATCGATCGAAGGAATTAATCCGCTTCGGGCCGGTCCAGGCCGGACACTTCCTGCGCGGCGCCCTGCGTTTCGCCTTCCGCCTGCGCCCCCGGTGTGCGCAGGCGCAGGTTCGCCGCCAGCATCGACACGAACAGCTTGGTGGCCGGATTCAGCGGGCGGCGCGGGTGCGACACGCTCACCACGCGCCGCACCAGCCTCGGCGACACGATGGCATGGGCGCGCAGCGACCCGCTGGCCAGCTGCCGGTGCACCGCGACACGCGGGACGATGCTGGCCACCGGGCAGCGCTCGACCAGGTTGATGGCCGCGATCAGAGAGTCGATTTCGAACTTGGCCGTCAGCTCGATGTTCTCGTTCTCGGCGAAGCTGTCGATGTTGCTGCGCAGGCCATGGCCGCGGCTCGGCAGGACGAGCGGCAAGCCCAGCGCGGGCACCTGGCGCAAGGCCAGGTTCTGCGGCAGGCTGGCCGCCAGGCCGGCCCCGGTGATCAGGACCATCTCCTCGTCGACGATGTGCTCGACGTCGAGCGCCAGCGGGCGGCGCGGCTTGTTGACGATGGCCGCATCCAGCCGTCCCGCCGTGACCCAGTCCGTCAGCGTGCTGGTATAGCCGTCGCTCACCGTCACGTCCACCTCCGGATACTTGTTCGAGAAGTCGCTCAGCGTCTCGACCAGCACCCCTTCGGTGATCGAGGCGATCAGGCCGATCTTCACGTGTCCGCGGATTTCTCCCTCGCTGCTGAGCATCTGGGCCTCGGCATTCGAGAAGTCGCGCACGATGGGGACGAACAGGCGATACATCTGACGCGCGGCGGCGGTCGGCACCATGCCCTGCTTGCCTCGCTCGAACAGTTTCTGGCTGAGGTGATCCTCCAGCCTGCCGATCTGCATGCTCAGGGCTGGCTGGACGATGTTCAGCCTGTGCGCGGCACGGGTGACGGTGCCTTCCTCGTACAGCGCAATGAAGTAGTGAATCTGGCGCAAGTCCATGGGAATGTGGCTTCAGGTATTGATGTCCGAAGCCGGCATCTTACTTCAGAATGAGTGCCGCAGCCCGGCCATGATCCCGTTCTGCGTGCGTCCCGGCGCCGCGCTGCCGCCCACGTCGAGGGCGATCGCCGCCTGACCCCGGTTGTCCATGCGCCCGACCGCACCGTACACGGCGGTACGCTTCGAGAACGCGTAGGTGAGGCGCGCGGCCATCAGGTTCGAATCGTCGGCCGATGCGTCGACCGCCTTGCGCGCGACCTGGGCGTCGAGCGTCAGGCTGGCGCTGAGGGGATGGCTGACCCCCAGATAGTAAAGGTCCGATTCGGTCCTGCCGGGCGCGGCATCCGTGGTCCTGGCAAACATGCCGCCGCCCAGCTTGGTGCGTCCGAGCATGACGTAGGCGTTGATGCCTACGCGGCGGTCGGTGTTTGCGCTGCTCGTGAGGCCGTTCGCCGCGCCCGGGCCGCCGCGCATCCGGTCGTAGACGGCATTGATGCCGAATGCGTCGGTCTCGTAGCCGAGCAGCGCGGTGATCTGGCGGCAGGCGTCGTCGTCGGCCGCCAGTTCGCCCGGGCAGCCGGTTGCCGCGGCCCCGCCGGCCGAGGACGCGTCGCGCCCGAGGCTGTAGCTGGCGCCGACGGTCCAGCCCTTGAAGTTGCCCACATAGGCCAGCGCATTGTCGCTGCGCGCATTCGGCAGGTAGAGGTCGATGCTGCTGATCGAGAACAGGGCGGGGCCGAGCACGTCGCTCCTGGCGGTGCTGAGGTAGGTCATGTTCATCACCCGGCCCAGCTGCAGCGTGCCCCAGCCGCCCTTGAGACCGACCCAGGCCTGGCGGCCGAACAGGCGGTTGCCCTGGCCGGACAGGCCGGTGTCGGGGCCGAAGCCGGCCTCTACCGCGAAGACTGCGCTCAGGCCCTTGCCCAGGGCTTCCTCGCCGCGAAAGCCGATGCGCGAGGGCAGGCTGCCGGTCAGCGACGGCACTTTGGTGACGGCCTTCCCTTCGGCATTGGCATTGCTGATGCGGGCCAGCGCCGCATCGACGATGCCGTACACCGTGACGTTTCCCTGTGCGCATGCCGGTGCCGAGAGGAAGCCGGCCAGGCATGCGCCCGCAAGCATCGCCTTGCGGCGCTGTCCTTCGAGGTAACTCATGTTGTCTCCTGTAGTTTTCAGTTTGTTGTCCGGCTTCAGACCAGGCCGGCGTTGCGGAAGATGTGCTTGGTCTCGAGGAAGTCGGCCAGGCCTTCGTAGCCATGCAGGCGGCCGATGCCGCTGCGGCGGTAGCCGCCGGTTTCCGCTTCGGCGAACAGCCGGTTGTGGTCGTTGATCCAGACGGTGCCGTTGCGCAGCGCGCGCGCCAGGCGCATGGCGCGGTCGCCGTCCGCCGTCCAGACACTCGCGGACAGCCCGAACACGCTATGGTTGGCGCGCGCCACCGCGTCCTTCTCGTCCTCGAATTTCTCGAGCACGACGAAGGGGCCGAAGATCTCGTCCTGGGTGAAGAAGGCGCCGGTATCGGCGTGCGCGACCAGGGTCGGGCTCAAGAAGTGGCCGTCCGCCAGCTTGCCGTCGCCACGCCCGCCGCGCAGCACCACTTCGTCGCACATGTCGAGGGCGCGTTCGACGTCGCACGACACGCGATCGAGCGACTCGCCGTCGATCAGCGGCCCCATGCCGGCGCCCGGAGCGTCGCCCGGCGCGACGACGATTGCTTCCAGTGCCGCCTTCAGGGCGCGCTTCATCTCATCGAAACGCGAGGCATGCACCAGCACGCGGCGCGCGGCCGTGCACTGCTGGCCCGAAATGATGGTCGCCGCCGTGGCCAGGCGCTGGGCCACGGACCTGATGTCGGCGTCGGGAAACACCAGGCAGCTCGACTTGCCGCCCAGCTCCAGCGACAGCTTCTTCATGGTCGGGGCGGCGGCCGCCATGATGCGCTGGCCGGTCAGGTTGGAGCCGGTAAAGCTCAGCACGTCCACCTCGGCCGAGGCCACCAGTTCCTGCGCCACCTCGCTGCCCCGTTCCAGCACCAGGTTGAGCACCCCGTGCGGCAGGCTTTCCACCGCCGCCAGTTCGCGCAGCACCTCGGTGGTGATCAGTGCGGTCTGGTGCGCCGGCTTGATGACTACGGTGCAGCCGGCCGCCAGAGCCGGCGCGAGCGAGCGGATCAAGAGCACCACCGGCGCGTTCCACGGGATGATCAGGCCCGCCACCCCGGCCGCCTCGCGCAGCGTGGCCGAGTAGGCGCCCGGCTCGACTTCCATGAAGTGCCCCGGGATGTGGCGGGTCAGGCCCGCGTAGTAGCGGATTTCCGAGATGGCCGCCGCCAGCTCGCCGCGCGACTGCGCCAGCACCTTGCCGTTTTCCTGGGTGAGCAGGGCGGGTAGTTCGGGGCGCTGCTCGAGGCGCTGCGCCCACTCCAGCAGCACCAGCTGGCGCAGGCGCGCATCGTGCGGCCACAGCGAGCCGTCAAAAGCCCGGCGCGCGCCGGCGATGGCCAGCCGTGCATCTTCAGTGCCGCTGGCGGCGTAGCTGCCGATGACGCTGCCGTCGGCCGGGTTGCGACTTTCGCCGACGGCGCCGGACGCGGCGCCCTGCCACTGCCCGTCGATGTAGTTGCGTGCGTTCAGATTGCTCATCCGGAGCTTCCCCCTGGGTTCAGCTGCCGTTGAAGCTAGGGGAACGCTTCGCATGGAAGGCTTCGACGCCTTCGCGGAAGTCGTCCGAGGAACGCAGGCGGCTGTAGCAGTGGCCTTCCAGCTCGATGGCGATCGACAGCGGCGAATCCTCGGTGTCGTTCAGGAGCTTCTTGGCGGTGCGCTGGGCGATCGGCGAGAAGGCGCGTAGTTCGTCGACCAGGCGGTCGGTGGCCGCTTCCAGTTCGGCGTCGGGCACGCATTCGGTGGCCACGCCCCAGTCGTAGGCCTGCTGGCCCGGGATGCGGCGCGAGCGCATCACGATGTCCTTGGTGCGCGTGATGCCGACCATCTTCTGCAGGCGCGCCGAGCCGCCCGAGCCCGGGATCTGGCCGAGTTTCTGCTCCGGCAGCGCGTAGAAGGTGGTGTCGGTGGCGATGCGGAAGTCGCAGGCCAGCGAGATCTCGAAGCCCACGCCGAAGCAGAAACCGCGGTTGGCGGCGATCACCGGTTTGCTGCAGCGCGCCGGGGCGGCGATGTTCCAGGCCAGCTTGGACACGTGCTCCGGGCTGGCCTCGAGGAAGCCCCTGATGTCGCCGCCGCTGGAGAAGTGCTGGCCTTCGGCGCGCAGCACGATCACGCGCACGCGCTCGTCGAAGTCGAGCGCCTCGAACACCAGGCGCAGCTGGTCGCGCTGGGCCATCGAGATGATGTTGAACTGGCCGTTCGACAGGATGATGTCGGCACGCTGGCGCTCCGGGTCGACTTCCACGCGGAAGCCCTTGAGGTTGTCGAGCAGCTGGTGGGCCGGGTGGTTCAGTTGGGTTGCTTGGGTCATGCTGTTCTCCTGGAGGTTATTGATTGCGTTGTTCGCTTGTTTGCTTGCTCATGCCTTCCCAGCGTTTGACGAGGCCATCGTGGGGAAGGTCGAACAGGTCGAGCAGGCGCCCGACGGTATGGTCGACGAGCTCGTCGAGCGAGCCGGGACGGGTGTAGAAGGCCGGCACCGGCGGAAAGATGATGCCGCCCATCTCGGTCACGCTCGTCATGTTGCGCAGGTGCGCGAGGTTGAGCGGGGTTTCGCGTACGACCAGCACCAGCCGGCGCCGCTCCTTGAGCATCACGTCGGCCGCGCGCGCAACCAGGTTGTCGGCCAGCCCGTGGGCGATGCTGGCCAGGGTTTTCATGGAGCAGGGCGCCACCACCATGCCGGCCGACCGGAACGAACCGCTGGCGATGGTCGCGCCGATGTCCTTGACGTTGTGCACCACGTCGGCAAGCGCCTCGATGTCGGCGCGGCGCAGGTCGAGTTCCTGCTGGGCCGTCATGACGCCCGACGACGACATCACCAGGTGCGATTCGCAAGCGCCTGATTCACGCAGGGCCTGCAGCAGGCGCACGCCGTAGATGGCGCCGCTGGCGCCGGTGATGGCGACGACCAGGCGCGGCTTGCTCATGTGCGCACCGTCACGTTCGACCAGTCGATGGCGGCGCCGCGCACGATCTCCTGGTCGAGGTCGATCTCGGTCTCGCCCGGGATGCGCACCTTGGTAAAGACGTGGCCGTGGTAAGCCACCGGCTTGGTGGCGTCCAGGCCCATCTTGGCGCTGATGCCCTGCAGGTGCGGCGGGGCGACGCCGTCGCCGGTGTAGCCCACCGTGGTCGAGGGGTCGAGCACCGAGCCCTGCGCGCCCGAGATGACGATCAGGTCGCGGTCGGCCTGGAAGCGGGTGGCGACCGCCCATTCGACCTGCTGCGGATCGTGCACGTCGACGTCCTCGTCCACCACCGTGACCTGCTTGATGTCGTAGTGGGCGCCGAAGGCGCCGAGGATGACGTTGCGCGGCTCACCTTCGCGCTGCTTGCGGAACTTGACGTACAGGTGGTAGCGGCCCACGCCGCCGACCGACAGGTGGACGTCGAGCACGCCGGGGAAGCTGCGCTGCAGGTGGGCCAGCATGGTGGCCTCGCGCGGGATCGAACCGAGCAGCAGGTGCTCCATTTCGGCCGGCACGATGGTGTGGTAGATCGGATTGTAGCGGTGGGTCACGGCCTCCACCACGATCACCTCGCGGTTCTCCTGGGCGCTGTAATACTTCGGGAACTCGCCGAAGGGGCCCTCCGGCTCGCGCAGCTTCGGGAGCAGCTTGCCTTCGATGACGATTTCGGCGTTGGCAGGCACGCGCACCTCGCTGGTGAGGCACTTCGCGACCGGCAGCGGCGCGCCGTGCAGGGCGCCCGCGATTTCCAGCTCATCGTGGTCGATCGGCGTGATCGCCTGAGAAGCGAGCAGGGTGAGCGGATCGGCGCCGATCACCACCGCCACGTCGAGTGGCTGGTCGTTCGCCTCGGCCGCCTGGTAGAAGGCCAGCAGGTGGCGCGGCAGCATCAGGATCGCCATGCGGTCGCGGCCGTGCACCTGGATGCGGTTGATCGACACGTTCTGCACGCCCGTGACCGGATTGCGCGCGATCACCAGCCCGGCGGTGATGTAGGGACCGTTGTCATGTTCGCTGTGGGTCGGGATCGGCAGCAGGGTGTGCAGGTCGAGCTCCTGCTCGTCCTGGCCGAAGCGGTGCACGACCTGCTGGCACGCCGCGCCGGCGTCGACCTCGCGCCAGGGCAGCGGGTGCTCGACCGCCTTGCGAAAGGCGGCCAGCAGCCCTGCCTGTTCCACGCCCATCGCCTCGGCGATCCAGGCGCGGCGCGAGACGAAGCCGGACACCACGGGAATGTCATGGCCGCCCGGGCGCGGGAAATAGGCGGCCTGGGCGCCGTCGAGGCGCTTGGCGATCGCCGCGAGCCGGTGTTCGAGCGGCACGCCTTCGCGGATCACCGCCAGGCGCTGCGTCGCTTCCAGGTGGGCCAGCCACTCGCGCAGGTCGCGCGCCTTGCCGGTCGACATCACTTCTGCGTTCGCGTCTGCCTTCATTGCACACTTCCTTCCTTGTTGCCGGGCGCGGGCACCGGTTCGTACTCACCGGCCACCAGCTTGCGTCGCAGGATCTTGCCGACCGGTGACTTGGGGATCTCCCGCACGAAGACGTATTCGCGCGGGCGCTTGAAGTTCAGCAGGTCAGACGACTGGCAGTAAGCGTTCAGCGCTTCCGGGCTGACCACGCCGTGCGTCTTGACGAAGGCGACCACCTTCTGGCCCCAGCGCTCGTCCTTCAGGCCGGCCACCGCCACCTCGTCCACCGACGGATGCAGCGACAGCACCGACTCGATGTCGACCGGGGAGATGTTTTCGCCGCCGCTGATGATCATGTCGTCCATGCGGCCGGTCACGAACAGGTCGCCCTCGAGGTCGATGTAGCCGGTGTCGCCGGTGAAGTACCAGCCGCTGCGAATCGACTTGGCGTCGGCGTCGGGGCGGTTCCAGTAGCCTTCGAAGGCTTCGTCGCCCTGCAGGTCGCAGATGATCTGGCCTTCCTCGCCCGGCGCCACGGTCCCTTCGGGCGATTCGGCGTTGAGCGGCACCACGCGCAGCCGGGTGTTGATGCCGGCACGTCCGGCGCTGCCCGCCTTGCGGGTTGCGTCCTGGTCGATGGCGAAGGTGTACACCTCGGACGAGCCGTAGTGGTTGACGAACAGCTCCGGCTGGAAGGCCTCGGTCAGGCGCTTGAGCAGGCCATCCGGCATCGGTGCGCCGGCAAAGCCGAGTTTCCTCACCGAGGAGATGTCCGCGCCGTGTTGTTCGCGCCATGCCAGCATGTCGTGGTAGAGCGTCGGCACCAGGTACAGGTTGGTCACGCGCTCCTGTTCGATGGAGCGGAACGCGGCGGCGCAGTCGAACTTCGGCACGCAGACGAACAGGCCGTCGACCAGCGCCATCGCCAGCAGCGAGCGCACGCCCATGGTGTGGTACAGGGGCATGACGCCGAGCGTGCGCTCGCCGCGCCGGTACAGGTTCTGGGCGACGTGGCCGAGGGCGCCTGCGCGCTCGGCGCGGTGGCGGCGCGGCACGCCCTTGGGCTTGCCGGTCGTGCCCGAGGTATACAGCATCAGCGAGATGTCCTCGGCCTGGGCCGCCAGGATCGGCGACCCGGGAGCGCGTGCGAGCAGCTCGTCGAACGCCAGCGTGCCGCCCGCGGCGCCGCCGACGGCGATCCGGGCCACGCCGGCCGCGGCCGCGCTGCCGCCGACCGCCGCTTCGCTGACGGATTCGTAAGCGATGGCTTTGGCGCCGGAATCTAGCAGGCAGTACTCGACTTCCTCGGGTTTGGCGCGCCAGTTCAGTGGCGTGGCGATCACGCCGCTGAACTGGCAGGCCCAGTGCAGCGTGGCCATTTCGATACGGTTCTGCAGCACCACCAGCAGGTGGTCGCCGCGCTCCAGGCCAAGGGCGGCCAGCCCGGCGCAAGCACGCTGTATCCGTTCGTACCACTCGCTATAGGTAAGGCGCTGCTCGCCGTCGACGACCGCCAGCGCGTGGGGACTGCGTTCGACGCTTTGCAGGAATGTGCGTCCAAGATCCAGCACGATGTTCTCCTCCGGTTGATTGTTCGTTTCGTTGATCTAGGCGTTGACCAGCCTGGACTGTCCGGCGTCGCCGACGCCGGCGTGACCCGGGCTGTCCGGGGCCAGGCCGGGAGCGTGCGGCCTGCCGAGGCGTTCGGCGGCCGTTTCCAGCACGGCCTTGACGATGTTGGTGTAGCCGGTGCAGCGGCACAGGTGGCCCGAGAGCATTTCGCGCACTTCTGCTTCGGTCGGGTCCGGGTTGCGGCGCAGGTAGTCGGTGCAGGACATCATGATCCCGGCGGTGCAGAAGCCGCACTGCAGCGCGTGGTTGCGGCGGAAGGCTTCCTGCAGGTCGGACAGGCCTTCCTGGCCGCCGTTCAGCCCTTCGACGGTCTCGATCCGGCAGCCCTCGGCCTGCACCGCCAGGGTCATGCAGGAGCGTCCGGCGACGCCGTCGATGTTGACGGTGCAGGCGCCGCAGACGCCATGCTCGCAGCCGACGTGGGTGCCGGTGGCGCCCAGGTCCTGGCGCAGGAAGTCCGACAGCAGGGTGCGCGGTTCGCAGGTGCCGCTGCGCCGTTGGCCGTTCAGGACCAGTTCGATGCGCACGACCTCGTTTTTGCGGTAGGTTTTCATGAGAGTGCCTTTTCAATCGCGGCGCGCCCCAGGTGGCGCACCAGTTGCCGCCTGAACTTGGCCGAGGCGTGGTGGTCGTCCTTGGCGCCCAGCTCCCAGGCGAAATCGTTGATCGCCGACGCCAGGTCGTCGCCGGCGATGCGGCCCCAGGTCCGCACCGTCGGCCGGTCCGAGACGCCGCCGACGGCCAGCCGGATACTGTCGGGGCCGACCACGGCCGCCACCGCGCACATGGCGAAGTCGCCATGGCGGCCGGAGAACTCGTCGAAGGCATAGCGCACGCCCGGCTGGGCCAGCGGATAGCGCGCTTCCACCAGCAGTTCGTCCGGCGCCCGCGCCGTCATCAGCATGCCCTGGAAGAAATCGGCTGCGGCGACGGTGCGCTGGCCGCGGCGGCTGCGCAGCACCACTTCGCCCCCTAAGGCCAGCAGGGCCAGGGGCAGCTCGGCGCTCGGGTCGGCATGGGCGAGCGAGCCGCACACGGTGCCGCGGTTGCGGATCTGGAAGTGCGAGATGTGCGGGAAGGCCTGGGCCAGCAGCGGCACTTCCGTGGCCAGCGTGGCGCGCCACTCGACGCTGCCCTGGGTCGCGGCGGCGCCGATGGCGAGCTTGCCGCCGCTTGGGCGGACATAGTTCAGGTCCGGGACGCGCGAAATGTCGATCAGCACGCTCGGCTGGGCCAGGCGCAGGTTCAGGACGGCCATCAGCGACTGGCCACCGGCCAGGATGCGCGCGTCATCGCCGGCGTCGGTGAGCAGGGCGACGGCTTCATCAAGGCTGGCGGGACGGGCGTAGTCGAATGCTTGCGGTTTCATCGTTGTACTCCAAACAGGGCCAGGATGCGTGCCAGCAGGCCGCGTTTCGCTGAGGGTGCGGCCACGGCCGCCCCTTTGCCGCCGGCCTCGCGGCCGAGCTGCTCGAACAGCTGGTTCAGCACGATCTTGGCGGCGCCCTCCAGCATGCGGCTGCCCACGGCGGCCACCTTGCCCGACACTTCGGCCGCGTAGTCGTAGCGCAGCAGCGTGCCGCCGTTCGATGGCTCCAGCGTGACGACGCCGCTGCCGCGCGCGCTGCCGACCGCGGACAGACCGGAACCGGCCAGGCGCAGGCTGCGCGGCGGATCGAGTTCGGACAGCGCCACCTCGGCGGCGTAGCGCGCCTTGATCATGCCCACGCCGACACTGACGTCGGCCCGGTAGCGGTGTTCTCCCGCCGGCTCCAGCGCGTTGCAGCCGGGGATGACCTTGGCCAGCGCCACCGGGTCGAGCAGGACCCGGAACACGGCTTCGGGCGGCGCGTCGAGCAGCACTTCGCCGCGCGCGGCGAGCGCTTTGCCACCCTTGCCGCCGCCGGCCGTTGCCGGTGCGGGCGCGGCCTGCGCCTGACGCACCGCAGGCGAGGGCGGCGGCTCGTCGGCACCGATCAGGTCGGCGACCTTCGAGGGCGTGAGCGGCAGTTCGACGTCCTTCAGGCCGAGTGCGTCGGCCACCGCGTTGCCGATGCACGGCGGCGTGCTCATGTTGTTGCCTTCGCCGAGGCCCTTGGCGCCCAGCGGCGTGAAGGGAGAAGGCGTCTCGATGTGGATGATCTGCGGTTCCGGCACTTCGCAGGTGGTGGGCACCAGGTAGTCGGCGAAGGTGCCGGACTGGAAGCTGCCGTCCTCGCCGTAGCGGAATTCCTCCATCAATGCCGCGCCCAGGCCCTGGGCAAACGCGCCGCGGATCTGGCCGTCGGCCAGGGCCGGGTTCAGGATCTTGCCGGCGTCGTGGGTGGTGACGTACTTGTCGATCGTCACGCGGCCGGTATTGCGGTCGATCTCGACGCCGCATACGTCGAACGCGAAGCCGTAGGCGGCCGAGGTGTTGACGCGGTCCTGCTCGTCCGGCGCGCCGAGCTGCGGGGCGGTCCAGAAGGCGGTTTCGCGCAGGCCCGGCTCGACGCCTTCCGGCAGCAGGCCAGGAGCCCAGTGCGGACTGGCGGCCATGCGGAGAAAAGGCAGGGAACGTGACGGGTCGCCCTTCGCGTGCACCTTGCCGCCGGCGAAGACGACGTCGACCGGGTCCACGCCGAGCTGCGGCGCCGCCACCAGCGCCAGCTTGTCGCGGATCTTGCCGGCGGCCAGGTGCACGGTGCCGGCCACCGCCCCGGCGAAGCGGCTCGAGTAGTTGCCGGCCGCGACCGACCAGGCATCCTTCTGGGTGTCGAATTCGACGTTGACGGCGACCTGGTCCGGCTCCACGCCCAGCACGTCGGCCACCACCTGGGCGCACACGGTGCGGTGGCCCTGGCCGGCAGGGGCCGAGGCGATGGTGACGTTGATGCCGCCGAGTGGGTCGATGGCCACGCTGGCCGAGGCGATGGCGCCGTTCTTCGGGCCGGCCTTGGCGCGCGCTTCCTTCGGCAGGACGGTCGTGATGTAGCCCATGTTCGAGATCGAGGGCTCGACGATCGCGGCAAAGCCGATGCCGTACAGCCGGCCTTCGGCACGGGCGCGCTTGCGCTTTTCGTACAGGGCAGCCAGACCGCCTTCGTCCTGCATCAGTTCCAGCGCGCGCTGGTAGTTGCCCGAGTCGATCAGGGCGCCGGCCGCCGCCTGGTAGGGGAAGGCATCGGCGGGAATGAAGTTGCGGCGGTAGACCTCGAGCTGCTCCAGCCCCAGTTCGACGGCGATGCGCTGCATCAGGCGCTCGAGCTGGAAGTAAACCTGGGGCCCGCCGAAGCCACGCACCAGGCCGGCCGGGGTCTTGTTGGTCAGCACCACGCGGTTGCGCACCGCCAGGTTCGGGATCGCATAAGCGCCGGTAAGAACGCCGTGCATGCGGTAGAAGGTGGCCGGCTCCGGCGCGCGCAGGTAGCCGCCGACGTCGTCGAACTGGTCGTACGACAGGGCTGTGATGCGGCCGTCGCCTTCCACGGCGGCGCGGATGGTCGACAGGCGGTTGGTGGACGAGGTCAGGCCGCCCAGGTGCTCGAGCCGGTCCTCGACCCATTTGACGGGGGCGC
The DNA here is from genome assembly GCF_027923905.1 of Massilia varians. Classification (NCBI taxonomy): domain Bacteria; kingdom Pseudomonadati; phylum Pseudomonadota; class Betaproteobacteria; order Burkholderiales; family Oxalobacteraceae; genus Massilia; species Massilia varians. Next base: position 3,360,374 of record NZ_AP026966.1, on the reverse strand, counting down.
CGGCCTTGCGCGAGGCCAGGCACATCAGCACCGCGTACTGGAACACCGCGTGCTTGACGCCGAAGCTGCCGCCGGAATCGCGGAAGGTACGGTGGCGCAGCTTGTGGCCGGGCACGCGCAGCGCCAGCGCCATCACGGTGTGCAGGGAGAACGGCCCCATGAAGTTGGAGGCGACGTCGTAGCCTTCTTCTTCCGACAGGTAGTCGGCGACCACCACCGCGCCTTCGATCGGGGTGCATGAGTTGCGCGGATAGTGCACCGTGAGCTCCACCGTGTGCGGCGCATTGGCGAAAGCGGTTTCCGGGTCGCCGTAGCGAAAGCTCCGGTCGCTGGCGATGTTGCTGCCGTGGCCTTCGTGCAGGATGGGAGCGTCGGGGCGGATCGCGGACTCGATCGACACCACCGGGTCGAGCTGGGTGTAGTCGACCACCAGCAGGTCCGCGGCGTCCTCCGCGAGGTAGCGCGTATCCGCGACCACCACCGCGACCGGCTCGCCCGCATAGCGTACCCGGTCCACCGCCAGTGCCCACATCTCCATCGGCGCCTTGACGCCGACCACGAAGGGCTTGGACCAGGCGGCCAGGTCGCGCCCGGTCAGCACGGCGCGCACTCCCGGAGCGGTTTCGGCACGGCTGCTGTCGATGCCGTTCAGAGTCGCGTGGGCATGCGGCGAGCGCACGATGGCCGCGTGCAGGGTGCCCGGCTTGACGCCGACGTCGTCGCCGTACTGGCCGCGCCCGGTCAGGAGCGAGGCATCCTCGATGCGCCGCATCGGGCGGCCCACGAAGGGCCCGGCCTGCTGCTGCCCGTCGATATGGGCGATCTTCATTTCCATGCTGTCGAACTCCCGGGCGTGACGCCTGTGTTGATAATTTCAGTATAGGGAGGCAAGGTCATCACGCCTAATAGTGTTTATTGATCCGAAATATCACAAATTGTGATGCTTGCGCCGGTCTTCGGCCACTGGGGTGGCCGCATCGGGGCCGACGATGCGCCGCTCTTCTTCGCCCATGGTGGCATGCCCGCTGCCGTGGAACAGCGTGCCCCACAGGCCCTTGCGCAAGTCGCTGGTGCCGAACAGGGCATCGCAGATCGGGAAGGTCAGGTTGAAGTTGCGGGTGGCCATCAACTCCGGATGGTGGTGGATCACATGCATGCGGCGCACCGTGTTCACCAGCGGCAGGCGGTCGAGGAAGGGGCTGTCGACCACGTGCGACAGGGTGTGCAGCGCCTCGTACATGAGGAAGTAGCCGGCCATGGTCAGCATCGCGATATACCCGGCGTTGGCGGACCACAGCCAGCCCACCAGCAGCGCGAAGGGCAGCGCCGCCAGCACGAACATCACCGGTGCAAACGGCGGGAACAGCAGTGCGCGCCACATCTTCTGTCCCTCGTACTCGAGGGTGACGTGGGTGAAGAACTGGTGGTGCACCGCGCAGTGGCGCTTGTAGATCGCGTTGAAGTACTTGCTCGGGCGGTGCAGCAGGTAGCGGTGCGCCGCCCACTCGGCCCAGTTACCGAACAGGAAGATCGGCAGCGCGATCATCCATTCCTGCCAGCGCGAATTCTCGATCTGGAACAGGCACCACGCGATCACGCTGCCGGTGAACAGCAGGGTGAAGCCAAGGTGCATCTCGCCGCGGTACCAGCCGGGCGTGGCGGCGACGTACTCGTCACGAAAGCGGGCAGAGCGTTCGCGGATCTTCTGGTCCTTTGCATGCATGGTGTGTTCCTCCATCTCCGTAGGCGTTCAGGACTGCGGCTCGTCGAGCTTGCCCATGGTTTCGGGCACGACCAGGGCGCCGATCAGGAAGATGACGCTGATGCCGGCGAGGTAGAGTGCCAGCGACATCGGCACGTCGGTCGGCAGCGGCGAGCTGAGCGACACGAAGGTCGGCATCAGGCCGCCGATCGCGAAGCCGATGTTCCACGAGAGGCCGGTGCCGGTGGCGCGAATCGCCGTCGGGAAGCGCTCGTTCAGGAAGATCAGGATCGGGGCATAACCCATGCTGCCGAGCATGCTGAAGACGATGACGTAGACCGCCAGCGTCACCGTATCGGTCACGCCCGGCATCAGGAGGGCGATCGCCGGCAGCAGGATCAGGCGCGCGACGCCGATCCAGACGAAGGCCTTCTTGCGTCCAATCAGGGTGCTCAGGTGCCCGGCGGCGATCGAGGCGACGATGACGCCGACGCTGGCCAGCATCAGGATGAAGCCGGAGGTCGTGGCCGGGGTCCCGGTCACCACCTTCAGGTAGGTGGGCAGGAAGCCCGAGGTCAGGTAGTAGCCGGCGCCGCCGCCGATGGTCAGCAACAGGTTGACCAGCAGGATGTTGCGGAACTTGGCGCTGAACAGGGTGCGGACCGGATGTGCATCGGCCACCACGGTCGCCTTGCTGCGTGCCTTGGCTTCCTGCATCTTCTTGAACATGGGCGATTCTTCGAGCTTGCTGAAGATCGTGATGCCCAGCACGGCGCTGATGATGCCGGTGAAGAACATCCAGCGCCAGCCCCATTCGTCGAAGGCCTCGCCCGGGAAGATCTCGGACAGGGTCCAGTAGACCACCGAAGCCAGCAGGGCGCCGAGGCCGGCGCCGCCGCCGCCGATCAGGCCCGAGACCGCGCCGCGCCAGCGCGGCGCCACCGACTCGGTGCCGATGGTGTGGGTCGAGGCGACCACGCCGCCCACGAACACGCCCTGGATCAGGCGCAGGACGATGAACAGGATCGGTGCGAGCACGCCGATCTGGGCGACGGTCGGCAGCAGGCCGAAGGCCGCGGTGGAGACGCCGACCCCGATCATCGAGGCGATCATGGCGGCCTTGCGGCCCTTGCGGTCGGCGTAGGACCCGAACAGGGCCGAGCCCAGCGGCCGCATCAGCACGGTAACCCCGAACGAGGCATACACCGCCGCCAGCGACAACATCGGGTTGTCGGACGGGAAGAACAGCCGGCCGATGATCGGCGCGACGAACAACAGGATGAACAGGTCGTACAGGTCGAGCGACCAGCCGACAGTTGAGGCGACCACCGCCCTGAGCGTATGGCGGTTGTTCTCCCGCTCCGTGAATGCGACTTCGTTTGTGACCACAGCCATTTTCGTCTCCTAGGGTTGAGCAGCGCCCGGTGTTTGGGAAAGCACCGGGCGACTGCGAACTGTTTCTGCGCCGTCTGGCGCGGCGTCAGGGATCTACGGCCAGCACGCGCTGCTGACGCATGCCGGCCCCTGGCCGGCGCGACAGGATCGCGTCGGCGATTTTTTCGGCCATCATGATGGTGGGGATGTTGGTGTTCGCCGAGGGCAGGCTGGGCATGAGCGAGGCGTCCACCACGCGCAGATTCGCCACGCCGTATACGCGGCCCTCGGAATCGGTGACGGCCTGGCGGTCATGCGCAGGGCCCATGCGGCAGGTGCCGCTGGCATGCCACACCCCGAACACGCTCTTGCGGATGAAGGCATGCAGCGCTGCCTCGTCGGCCAGCAGCGCCGCCATGCGCTGGCCGCCGGTAACGAAGCGCTCGATGATCCAGCGCCGCAGGGGAGCCGGGGTGTCGAGGCCGATGCCGAGCAGCCGCGTCAGCAGGTCGTTGGCCGGGCTCACGCGGCTGAGGGCCTTGATGCGCGGCGAGAACGCGGCCGGGAAGAAGTCGCCGGGGTGGCGGTGCAGGTCGGTGCGCTGCAGTACTTGCGCAAGCCGGCGCACGCCGAGCGCCATGCGCTCCAGGTCGCGCTCGTCCGAGAGCAGGTTCAGTTCGACTTCGGGCGCGACCAGGGGATCGGACGACAGGATCCGTACCTGCCCGCGCGAATACGGCCGGTTACACCAGAGGAAGAACAGGCCCAGGCGGTTGCCGAGCGCATGCCAGGCGGCGCGGGTGGCGCTCGACATGTACATGTCGCCCGGCTCGCAGCCGTCCAGCTGCGAGGAAAAGCGGGCTGCCGTCATGCTGGCGCGGCGGCGCGCCAGCGGCATGCGGAATTCCGGAGCCAGGAAGTGGCAGAAGGTGAGTGCCGGGTGGTCCTGCAGGTTGCGGCCGACGCCGGGCCGGTCGGCCACCACCGGCACGCCGAGCTCGCGCAACAGCCGGGCATCGCCGATCCCGGCGCGCTGCAGCAGCGCGGGCGATTGCAGCGCGCCCGCCGAGACGATGACTTCGCGGGCGGCGAAGCGCACCCGGTTGCCGCGCGCGTCGACGGCGATCACGCCGCTCGCCGCGCCCTGCCTCATGACGAGCTGCTCGACCCGCATGCCGGCGTGGATGCGCAGATTGGGCCGGGCGCGCGTGGCGGCGTCGAGGTAGCCGACGGCGGTGGAGACGCGGCGGTCGTCGATGTTCGAGAATGCCGCCGGGAACAGTCCGTCGCCGAATTCGGCGTTCTGGTCGTCCAGGTAGGGCAGGCCACTGGAGCGCAGGCCTGCCGCGAAGGCGTGGCAAAAGCGCGGCCAGGCGTCGGGCATGATGCGGCGGATCGGAATCGGGCCCTTGCTGCCGTGCAGGGGAGAGTCGGGAAAGTCGAGGTCGCGCTCGAGCTTGCGGAAATAGGGCAGCACCTCGTCCCAGCCCCAGCCGTCCGCGCCATCGCGGGCCCAGCCGTCATAGTCGCGCGGCAGACCACGGTTGGCAGCCTGCACGTTGATGCTCGAGCCGCCGCCCATCACGCGGCCCTGTTCGTAGACCTTGGGGGCGGCGCCGGCGGTGGCGCGCGCTTTCAGCTCCGGCCAGATATAGCGCTCGCCCCAGAACAGCGGCATCGGGTAGCTGTCGAGGATTTCCGCCGGTACCGCGCCCGGCGGCGTGTCGGTGCCGGCCTCGATCAGGGCGACCCGCATGCCGGGATCGGCGGACAGGCGGTTGGCGAGCACACAGCCTGCCGATCCTCCGCCCACGATCAGGTAGTCGAAACTTTCCTGTGCCAGTTCCAGATGCGCCACGTGCGTCTCCTTATGTCGTGCAGGTACGGCGGCTGCTGGCCGCCATGTCACTGCTTATGTGACACGAGATTAACGCGGAACTGTCATCTATTCTAATAATGTTTGTTTATGCATAATATCAATTATTCTGATGGAAGGGCTGGGAGTACCCCACGATGAAGCGCCCGGCTTCGGTGATGATGCGCGCGGCCTGGTCACGATGCGGAGAGTGCCCGCAGTCAGGCAGGATCGCCAAGTGCGTGTGCGGCGCCAGGCGCTGGATGCCGCGCACCTGCTCGAGCGTGCCGTATTCGTCGCCTTCGCCCTGGATCGCCAGTACCGGGACGGTGATCTTCGCCACCTCTGCGCGGATATCCCAGTCGCGAAAAGCCGGATCGAGCCAGATATCGTTCCAGCTGCGAAAGGCCGAATCGACGTCGAGGTGATACGGCGCCAGGCGTTCGCGCAAGCGCCCGTGCAGCCAGGCTTCGCGTGCCTGGCGGATCGACGCCAGGCCGATCTCCTCGACCATGATGTGGGGAGCGGCGACCACGATCCCACTCAGGTCCGCGCCATGGCGGGCGGCGTGCAGCAACGCGATCGAGGCGCCGTCGCTGTGGCCGAACAGCCAGGGGCGGACGATGTCCAGTTTGGCCAATAGCGCCGGCAGCACCACCTCGGCCTCGTAATGCAGGAAGTCCCGGGTCTGCGGCTCGTCGGGTGGACGCGGGGTGGAGCGGCCGTAGCCGTAACGGGAATACACGAGGCCGCGCAGGCCGTTGGCCCGGCAGAAGCGGTCTGGGAAATCCTTCCAGAGCGCAACCGAACCCAGGCCCTCGTGCAGGAAGACGACCGGCGGATAGCAGGAATCGGCGTGGCCGACCCAGTCGAGTTCGAGCTGTATCCTGCGGTCGCGCCACGGGAGGTCGACTAAGGCGGGGGGCGCTGTCGTAGGTGTAGTCGGCGTGTGCGTCATCTGCGGCTGGCATTGGGCGTGGAACAAGGCCGCCATGCTACACCGTTCTCGCGCGATCGCGCGCCCGAGGCAGAGTGAAAGATGCAGCAACAGCTTGCGCGATTGGGCGGCGGGAACAACACCAGGCGCACAGTGCAGTATGCTATCCCTTTTCTGCATCACATCAAGAAAGAGGAACCCATGAGCACTGAGAGCAGCCTCGGCGCAAACGTCGATAGCCAACTGCGTACCGACGCGCTGGAATACCACCGCAACCCCGTGCGCGGCAAGATCGAGGTGGTGGCCACCAAGCCGCTGTCGAATCAGCGCGACCTGTCGCTGGCCTATTCGCCCGGCGTGGCCTATGCCTGTGAAGAGATCGCCGCCGACCCGAGCACCGCCGCCGACTACACCTCGCGCGCCAACCTGGTGGCCGTGATCAGCAACGGCACCGCGGTGCTCGGCCTGGGCAATATCGGCCCGCTGGCCTCGAAGCCGGTCATGGAGGGCAAGGGCTGCCTGTTCAAGAAATTCGCCGGGGTCGACGTGTTCGACCTGGAGCTGGCGGAGAACGATCCGGACAAGCTGGTCGACGCCATCGCCATGCTCGAGCCGACCGTCGGCGGCATCAACCTCGAGGACATCAAGGCGCCCGAGTGCTTCTACATCGAGAAGAAGCTGCGCGAACGCATGAACATCCCGGTCTTCCACGACGACCAGCACGGCACCGCCATCATCTCGAGCGCAGCCCTGCTCAACGCCCTGAAGGTGGTGGGCAAGGACATCGGCGCCGTCAAGCTGGTGGCCTCCGGCGCCGGCGCGGCGGCGATCGCCTGCCTCGACATGATGGTGAGCCTGGGCGTAAAGCAGGAGAACATCTTCGTTACCGACTCGAAGGGCGTGATCTGGCAGGGGCGCGAAGCCAACATGGAAGCCAACAAGGCACGCTATGCCCAGGCTACTGAAGCGCGTAGCCTTGCCGACATCGTCAAGGACGCCGACGTGTTCCTGGGCTGCTCGACCGCCGGCGTCCTGACTGCCGAGATGGTCAAGACCATGGCGGACAAGCCGGTGATCCTGGCCCTGGCCAATCCGGAACCTGAAATCCGCCCGGAAGTGGCCAAGGCCGCGCGTCCCGACTGCATCATCGCCACCGGCCGTTCGGACTACCCGAACCAGGTCAACAACGTGCTGTGCTTCCCCTACATCTTCCGCGGCGCGCTGGACTGCGGCGCTACCCGCATCACCGACGAGATGAAGCTGGCCTGCGTGGTCGCGATCGCGCAGCTGGCCGAGGCCGAAGCCAACGATACGGTGGCCGAAGCCTATGCCGGCCAGGACCTGAGCTTCGGTCCCGACTACATCATCCCGAAGCCTTTCGATCCGCGCCTGATGGCGGCCATCGCCCCAGCAGTGGCTGCAGCCGCCGCAGCCTCCGGCGTTGCCGCGCGCCCGATCGCCGACATGGACGCTTATCGCGCGCGCCTGGGCGAGATGATCTACCACACCGGCTTCTTCATGAAGCCGGTGTTCGCCAAGGCCAAGGCCAGCCCGCGCCGCGTCGCCTATGCCGAAGGCACCGACCAGCGCGTGCTGCGCGCGGTGCAGACCGTGGTCGACGAAGGCCTGGCCATGCCGGTGCTGATCGGCACGGCGCAAGCGGTCGAGCAGGCGGTCAAGCAGTCCGGCCTGCGCCTGACGCGTGGCGTCGATTACGAGCTGGCCGAACCCGATGGCAGCGGCGACGCCACCCTGCAGGGCACGCGCCTGCTGCAGTCGGGCCAGGTCGATGCGCTCATTTGCGGCATGGCGGGCAGCTACGACACCCACCTGGCGCATGTGCGCGACGTGATCGGCACCGCGCCCGGCACGGGCGTGCTGGCCGCGATGAACGCCCTGGTGCTGGACAAGATGACCCTGTTCATCACCGACACCTACGTCAACGACAGCCCGTCGGCGCAGGAACTGGCGGACATTACGCGCCTCGCCGCCACCGAATTGCGCCACTTCGGCCTGGAGCCCAAGGCGGCGCTGCTGTCGCACTCGATCTTCGGTTCCTCGGAGCGGCCCTCGGCGCGCAAGATGCGCGAAGCGCGCGAACTGCTGGCGACCAGCGCGCCGGACCTGGCCCTGATCGGCGAGGTGCATGGCGACGCCGCGCTGTCGGAAGAGATCCGGCGCCTGTACCAGCCGGCAGGCGAGGGCGCCAGTGGCTTTGCGGGCAGCGCCAACCTCCTGGTGATGCCCTCGCTGGACGCCGCCAACATCCTGTTCAACGTCCTGAAGGTCGCGGCAGGCAAAGGGGTCACCGTCGGCCCGATCCTGCTGGGTGCGGCCAAGCCCGTGCACATCCTGAGCCCGAGCGCGACCGTGCGCCGGGTCGTCAACATGACCGCGCTCGCCGTCGCCGCCGTGCGCTAAGCCTGCGGCCCTCCACGCGCCGGTTTCCGCCGGCGCGTGTCCTCCCACTTTCTTTCCGTTGCTCGTAACCATTTTGTAACCTATACTGGTTGCGCTAACATTACGTGGACGAAAGGAACTGGGATGCGCTTCGGTATCGCAGCGTGGGCAGCCATCGGCTTGTCCTGCGCCATCATCGCCTCTGCAGGCGAGTACAGGAACCCGGTCATCCCGGGCTTCAACCCCGACCCCAGCATCTGCCGGGACGGCGAGGACTACTACCTCGCCACCAGCACCTTCGAGTACTTCCCCGGGGTGCCGATCTACCACAGCAAGGACCTGGTCAACTGGCGCCTGGCTGGCCATGCGCTCGACCGTCCAAGCCAGCTGCCGCTGGCGGGTCAGAAAAGCTCGGCGGGCATCTTCGCTCCGACCCTGCGCTGCGGGAACGGCCACTTCACCATGATCACCACCAACGTCGCCGGCGGCGGCAACTTCATCGTCCACGCCACCAATCCGGCCGGCCCGTGGTCCGAGCCGGTCTGGATCAAGGACGTGCAGGGGATCGATCCCTCGCTGTTCTTCGACGACGACGGCAAGGTCTACCTCACCTACCAGGACGGCGGCGAGCGCGGCGGCATCGGCCAGGTCGAGGTCGACGTCGCCACCGGCCAGATTAAAGGCAAGCCGCGCCGCATCTGGAATGGCCTGGGCGGCGTCTGGCCCGAAGGGCCGCACCTGTACAAGATCAACGGCTGGTATTACCTGCTGCATGCGGAAGGCGGCACCTCCTACGGCCACGTGGTGATCCTGGCGCGCTCGCGCTCGCCCTGGGGACCGTTCGAGGGGGCGCCGGATAACCCGATCCTGACCCACCGCGACCGGCCGGACCTGCTGTTGCAGGCGCTCGGGCACGCCGACCTGGTGCAGACGCCGGAGGGCAAGTGGTTCATGGTGATGCTGGGGGTGCGCCACCTGAAGCACAAGCACCACCTCGGCCGCGAAACCATGCTGGCCCCGGTCGAATGGACCGAGGATGGCTGGCTCAAGATCAATGGCGGCGCGCCGCTCCTCGAGAAGATGCAGGCGCCCGGACTGCCGGCGCCGCACCCGTGGCCGGCAACCGCGGCGCGCGACGAATTCAAGGGCCCCAAGCTGGGCGGCGAGTGGATCTTCCTGCGCGGTCCGGCCCAGGACCTGTGGTCGCTGTCGGAGCGTCCCGGCTTCCTGCGCCTCAAGGGCAGCAAGCTGTCGCTGGAAGACATCGGCACCCCCGCTTTCGTGGGCAAGCGCCAGGCGCACCTGGACATGCGCGCCGCCACGCTGCTCGACTTCACGCCGCGCGCCAAAGGCGAGCAGGCCGGGCTGGCGCTGCGCATGAACGAGGACAACCACTACCAGCTGCTGGTTGCCGGAACCGGCAAGGGGCGCGTGGTCCGCTTGCTCACCCGCGTGAAAGGCAAGAGCACCGTGGTGCGCGAGGTGCCCCTGGCCGCCGGCAAGGTCGAGCTGTTCGTGCGCGCCACAGCCGAGCGCTACGTGTTCGGCTACCGCGACGGCAAGCGCGAGGTGGCGGACTTCGGCAGCGCGCCGACTGCGCCGCTCAGCTCCGAGGACGCGGGCGGCTTCACCGGTGTGGTGCTGGGGATGGTCGCGCATGGCCCGGACGGCGCTCCCATGGCGGGGGCCGATTTCGACTGGTTCGAGTACCGGCCGGCCGACAGCACTAAATAAGCAGACAACAACAATTCGATCTGGAGACAACATGCAACGCAAGCACCACGCCGTCGCCATGGCGCGCACCGCCCTGGTCGCGGCCATCGCCGCCGCCTTTCCCTTGTTCGGCGCCGGCTCCCTGGCCGCGCCCGAACCCGCAGAACCAGCCCAGAAGCCCTGGCTCGACCGTTCCCTGGACGCCGACCAGCGCGCCCGCCTGGCCGTGCAGGCCATGACCCAGCAGGAAAAGCTGCGCTGGGTGTTCGGCTACTTTGGCCACGATTTCGGCCAGAGCAGGAAGCATCCGGACGCGCTGCCGCAATCGGCCGGCTATATTCCCGGCACGCCGCGCCTCGGCCTGCCGGCGCTGTTCGAAACCGATGCCGGCCAGGGCGTGGCCTCGCAGGCCGGCCCGAACGTGCGCGAAGCCACCGCCTTGCCGTCCGGCCTGGCCACGGCCTCGAGCTGGGACCCGGCGGTCGCCTATGCCGGCGGCGCCATGATCGGCTCGGAAGCGCGCGCTGCCGGCTTCAACGTGATGCTGGCCGGCGGCGTGAACCTGCAGCGCGAGCCGCGCAATGGCCGCAACTTCGAATACGCGGGCGAGGATCCGCTGCTGGCCGGAACCATGATCGGCCAGGCGATCAAGGGCGTGGAATCGAACAAGATCATCTCGACCCTCAAGCACTTCGTGCTCAACGACCAGGAGACCGGCCGCAACGAACTCGATGCGCGCATCGACAAGGCGGCGCTGCGCATGTCCGACCTGCTGGCGATGGAACTGGCCCTCGAGCAGTCCGACGCCGGCTCGGTGATGTGCGCCTATAACCGCCTCAATGGCCCCTATACCTGCGAGCATTCCTGGCTGCTGAACGACGTGCTCAAGCGCGACTGGGGCTTCCGCGGCTATGTCATGTCCGACTGGGGCGCCACCCACAGCACCGTGGCCGCCGCCAACAACGGCCTGGACCAGCAGTCCGGCATGGAATTCGACAAGTCGCAGTACTTCGGCGGCGCGCTGGGCGAGGCCGTCAAGACCGGGGCCGTCCCGCAGAAGCGCCTCGACGACATGGTGACCCGCATCCTGCGCACCATGTTCGCCAAGGGCGTGGTCGACAATCCGGTCAAGCCGGGCGGCGCGGTCGACTACGCCGCCAACGGCGCGGTCAGCCGCCGGACCGCGGAAGAGGGCATGGTCCTGCTCAAGAACGAAGGCCGCATCCTGCCGCTGTCGAAGAGCGTGCGCACCATTGCCGTCATCGGCGGCCATGCGGATGCCGGCGTGCTGTCGGGAGGCGGCTCGTCCCAGGTGTATCCGAAGGGCGGGATCGCGGTCAAGGGCTTGCTGCCCGCCACCTGGCCGGGGCCGGTGGTGTACTACCCGTCCTCGCCGCTGCACGCGATCCAGGCCCAGGCGCCGAATGCGAAGGTGGTGTTCGACGATGGGCGGGACCCGGCCCGCGCCGCGCGCGTGGCGGCAGGGGCCGACGTGGCCCTGGTCTTCGCCAACCAGTGGATCGGCGAGGCCAACGACGCCCAGACCCTGGCGCTACCAGATGGCCAGGAAGAACTGATCGCCTCGGTGGCGGGCGCCAACGGCCGGACCGTGGTCGTGCTGCAGACCGGCGGGCCGGTCTCCATGCCCTGGCTGGCGCGGGTCCCGGCGGTGCTGGAAGCCTGGTATCCGGGCACCAGCGGCGGCGAGGCGATCGCCAACCTGCTGTTCGGCGCGGTCAATCCGTCCGGCCACCTGCCGGCCACCTTCCCGCAATCCGTGCAGCAACTGCCGCGCCCGAAACTCGACGGCGACCCGAAGAACCCCGAGCTGCAGTTCGCCGTCGACTACCACGAAGGCGCGGCGGTCGGCTACAAGTGGTTCGACCTGAAGGGCCACAAGCCGCTGTTCCCGTTCGGGTACGGCCTGTCCTACACCACGTTCGCGTATTCAGGTTTGTCCGGCCAGCTCAAGGACGGCCGCCTGCACCTGCGTTTCAAGGTGACCAATACCGGCAACCTGGCCGGCAAGGACGTGCCGCAGGTGTACGCGTCGCCCCTGGCGACCAAATGGGAGGCGCCGAAGCGCCTGGCCGCGTGGACCAAGGTCGAGCTGCAGCCGGGCGAGACCAGGGAAGTCGAGGTTGCGGTGGAGCCGCGCGTGCTGGCCATGTTCGACGAGAAGTCGCGCACCTGGCGCCGGCCGGAAGGCAAGCTGCGCCTGACCCTGGCGGAGGACGCCGCCGGCACGGGCGCCACCAGCGTGACCGTCGACCTGCCCGCCAGCACGCTGGACGCGCGCGGCCGCGCACGCTGACATCGGGAGAGACGCATGCGACAACTCATCATCTCGGCCGCCTTGCTGGCTAGTATGCCCCCTGGCGCGGCAGCGGAGGCGCCGCGCCTGCAGCTGGACAGCCTGTTCCAGGACCACATGGTGCTGCCGCGCCAGGGTGCGCTCGTGTCGGGCACTACCGGCGCGCGCGACGTGGTCACGGTGAGCGGCTTCGGCGGCGCCTGGAAGGCCACCGCCGACGCGGCCGGCCGCTTCAGCGTGACGCTGCCGAGTCTCCCGGCGGGACGCACCGATACCCTGGCGGTCTCCAGCAGCAGCGGCCAGCGGGTCACGCTGGGTGACGTCGTCACCGGCGACGTCTTCCTGTGCTCGGGCCAGTCGAACATGCAGCTCACGGTGAATCGCGCCCTGAATGCGGACACGGTGATCGGCACATCGACGAATCCGGACCTGCGCATCGCGACGGTCGCCGTCGATCCGCAGCCGGCGCCGCTGGCGCGGCTGGCAAAGCCGGTCGCGTGGCAGGCGGCATCGCCGCAGACCGTCGCCGACTGGTCGGCCACCTGCTACTTCTTCGGCAAGGAATTGCAGCGCAAGATCAAGCTGCCGGTCGGGCTGGTGCACGCCTCGCTGGGCGGCTCGAACCTGACCGCCTGGCTCTCGCCCGCGGCCTCGCTGCCGGATTACGCGCGCCAGCAGCAACTGCTGCAGCTATATGCGAGCGATCCGGCCAAGGCCAGCATCGCCTTCGGCAAGGAGGTCGAAGCCTGGTGGCAGCCGTCCGGCGGCCCGGGGCGGCCCTGGACGTCATCAAGCACCGACCTGGCGGCGTGGAAGGCGGTGCCGGACGTCGCCAAGAACTGGGAAAACTGGGGCGTGCCCGAGCTTGCCGCCTATGACGGCAGTATCTGGTACGGCGTCAGCGTCAGCTTGACGGCGGCGCAGGCGGCCCAGGCCGCGACGCTCGAACTCGGTCTGATCGACGAAGTCGATACTACCTGGGTGAACGGCCAGCCGGTCGGCTTCACGGCGGGCGCCGGCACGGCGCGCGCCTACCCGCTGGCCGCCGGTACGCTCAAGGCGGGAGAGAACACGATCGTACTGAACGTGCTCGACCTGTGGAGCTACGGCGGCATGTACGGCGACCAGCCGCGCCGGCTGCGCCTGGCCGACGGCAGCGTGCTGCCCTTGACGGGTTGGCGCTGGCAGATGCCGCCAGCCGCGAACCGCTATCCGCCGCGCGCCCCCTGGGATGCGATGGCAGGGGTCAGCGTCCTGTACAACGGCATGATCGCGCCGCTGGGCCGCTTCCCGTTCAAGGGGGCGCTCTGGTACCAGGGCGAGAGCAATGTCGGCTCGCCTTACCAGGGCCTGCTGGCGCGCCTGTTCAAGGATTGGCGCGCGCAGTTTGGCAAGGACATGGCCTTTGGCGTGGTCCAGTTGGCGAACTTCGGCGCGCGTCCGACCCAGCCGGCCGAATCGGGCTGGGCGCGGCTGCGCGAGGACCAGCGCCGCGCGGTGCTGGCCGATGCGAACGCGGTGCTGGCGACGGCGATCGACCTGGGCGACCCGACCGACATCCATCCGGCCAACAAGCAGGGCGTCGGCGAACGGCTGGCGCGCGGATTCGGGGTCAAGCTGTATGGGCAGCCGGGCAGCCCCAACGGGCCGATGGTGAAGTCGGGGGCCGCGCAGGGCGAAGGCGTGGTGGTGGATTTCGATGGGGTCGAATCTGCGCTGGTCGCTTATGGCGCGGCAGGCCCGATCGGTTTCGAGGTCTGCACGGATACCGGTTGCCGCTGGACCGAAGCCCGTGTCGCGGGGACCCGGGTGGTGCTGCCCGCAGCCGCCGATGCGAAAAAAATCCGCTATTGCTGGGGCGACGCGCCCACCTGTACGCTCTACGACAGCAAGTCCGGCCTGCCGGCGGTGCCCTTCGAGATGGATGTCAAACGCTGAGGAGGTCTCCTGTGGCGAACTCGAGAAGTTCGCCATCAACCACCCGATCTCGCAACACGATCTGTGCTTATGGCTTCCGGAACACAATCGCATGCTGGATCGGCAGCGATGTGATGCTGCGTTCCCATACTAAACCATGCGCCGTGGCTTCACGCCGTACCTGCCGCTCGCTCATCTTATGCAGCGGCTTGATCGCGACTGACGGATCCTCGGCCCGATATTCGACGAAGACGACGCGCCCGCCCGGCTTCAGGGAGTCGACAATGCTGTCGAGGACCTCCGCAGGATAAGCGAGCTCGTGATAGACATCGACCATGATCGCCAGGTCGACGCTCGCCGGGGGCAGTTTTACGGTGGTTTCGCTGCCTAGCACCGAGACCACATTGCGCACGCCGCGCTTTGCCATCTGGCTGTCGAGCATGCGAATCATTTCCAGCTGGACGTCGACTGCATAGACGCGCCCGCCGGGACCAACTTGTTTCGCCAGCTGCCAGGTGTAGTAGCCGGTGCCGGCGCCGATGTCGGCCACGGTCATGCCCGGCGCCAGCGCCAGTTCTCGCAGAAGCAATTCCGGCCGCTCCTCAAGTGCCCGACTTTCGCGCTCGAGCCATTGGGCGCCCTCCCATCCCATCACCCCGGCAATCTCGCGGCCCATGTAGCTCTTGCCGATGCCATCCGGGCTCCGCGCGACGCGTTCATAGCGCCCATCGGTGCCCGCCGCCTGTGCCGCAGCATCGCTACTGGCGGATGACAGCAGCGTTAGCGCCGACAGGCAAGCCAGCAGGATGGGTAGGGTACGGCGAGTCGGTGAGGTGCGGTAGTTGCGCAAGGGAATGCGGAGCATGATCGGCGTTTTCGTAATGAGGCGCTGCCTGCGATGACGCTTCCAGGCTTTGCCGTGAATGGGCAGGATCAGTGTAGTAGGCTTGGCTGCGCAGGCGCGTTCGCTACATCGGACTTTCCTGCTTTGTCGCGTCGACTGAGCAGGTGCCGCGGATCGGATCGACCGTTTCCGACGCTGCTTGTGAACTGGAGCGCTTTGACCGTTTGCAACCGGCCATGCTGAATCTACCGGCTGAAGTAAGGTGCATCTTGAGGGCTGCTCCGGATCGACCCTCGTCATTCGTGATAGTCAGCGATTTTTTCCTCATTGCTACCTGCTATGCTGAGGTCAGTGGCCGACTTTGGCCAAAATCGGACGTTTGAGCCGTGAGCCAGAATTGTGAGGCGAATGGACCTAACAGGTCGATCGACATCCAGAATTGAACAAGAATTGGATCTATCGCATGGACGATATTTATAGCTTATTACGTGAGGAAGCATTACAGCTCAACAGCGAATTCCGCAAGGCTTCGATCCAGGGTGGCGGGACATCCCAAGAAGTCGCGGAATTTCGTGAGAATGCTGTCCAAGCATTTATAGGGCGCTACTTTCCTTTTCCTCATCGAATCGCGAAAGGCAAGGTGCGTGACTCATTCGGGAATATCGCTGCGTCAATTGACTGTGTGATATGTGCACCAAACCATCCGTACACGGTAAGCGCAAGAGACAAGTTTAGCTTGCTGCTAGCCGAGGGCGTTGACTCTGTTATCGAGGTGAAGCCTAACATTGCCGACAGAGCAGAACTTCATCGAGCGCTCGAACAGGGTTTGTCTGTCAAGAGATTGGGGCGTGCAAAAACCTCCATGCTCCACGAATATGGGATTCTTGGTGATTGGGCAAAGCGAGTGCCGTTCGGCGTTTTTGCGATGCAATGCAAAGCTGCGCCTATTGAGACTGGTTTTGAAATCCTGGAATTTTATGAAACGCGTGGCGTTGACCCGCTGGACCAAGCCGACTTTATCGCTGTGAATGATGTTTGCGTTTTTTCAAATTTTGTCGACAAGTCTTTGAATCCCTGGAAAGTTGCGGAAGCCGGATTTCTGAATCATCAAGGTTGGTTTTATGAGGGTTGGGGTCAAGACAGCTTGGTCGGGCTACTATTACGGCTGCACCGAGTGGCACATGCTACCTTAAAAATGCAAGAAGACGTATTGCCGCGTTACCTAACACCGCGTGAAGGAGCGCTCTTTCAAGTTGTAGATATGGCTTTTAAATACGACATATATAAAAAATTGAAGGACACGCCAGAATTTGGTAGCCCAGATTTTCGTAAAGCCCTCTACGCGGTTACACATCCTCAGGGGTAGTTGAAAATTCTGGTGTTGACGTATTTGCGCGCGAATTCTTGAGTTTTGAGAGGCTGTTTTGGGTAGGGTCCGGTCCTCCGTGACAGTCCGCGATTTTTCCGCCCTGGCAACCTGCTGTGCTAAGCCTAACGGCCAGGTTCGTCCAAAAACGGACATTCGTGCGCTGTCTCGATTCATGTGATGCACGCGAAGGTTTCATGGATGATGGATGCGACAATCTGGGTGTGTAACCAGATTGATTCTATATGTATGAAGGATGATGTGGGATGAATAACATTTTTGCAGCTCCGTTTTCAGCGAGAGTTCGCGGTACACACCGTCAGATCGATTCCGATTTTCCTGCAAGTGCGAGAGTGGGTCTTCTACACTTGCTTGCTGAGCTAATAGAGAAAGGATTCATCGACAATTGGATCCCGTTCGCAAGGGAATTGCAACGACTAGGCCGTTTATCGCCAATTTAATATGACCGTCAAGCAACCGCTCACCTCAAGCAAGCTCGAAACGATGCTGCAGACGCACTTGACGGTTTAAGTTGGGAAAGATGCTATGATTTTTGCGAGCGACTATACAGCTTTCTAGCAAAGGATGTTGGCTACCACAATAATTTCGGATTCGAAGTGGAAACGGAGAAGTCTGATGTTCAAGCATTCATAGGAAATGAATTACAACGCTTATTTGCAGAAGAGCAGTTAGCATACGAGTTTGCAGAGGGAATGGTCCGCCGTCGGGGGCGAAAGCATACGGTTGACGTATCAACTCGAGCCCAGGTTGTACTCGGGGACCCTCGGCTTGTCAGCGCACGTAGACACTACGATAAAGCTCTGCAGTTCTTCCGAGATCCTAGAAAACCAGACTTTGAAAATACAGTGAAGGAAGCTGTTTGCGCAGTTGAGGCTGTAGGGAAAACTTTATACCCTGCGGCTAAGGCGTCGACGTTAGGAGAGCTCGCAAAATGGCTAGGCACAAATAAAGAGCAACCTATCCCGAAAGCGCTGGCGCAGACCATCACTGGCATTTATGCGTATCGAAGTGGCGGGGATGGGGTAGGCCATGGAGGCGCTGATGGGGGAGTCGCCACGCTTGAGGTTGCAGAATACGTCCTCGCAGTATCTGCCTCACAAATCATCTATTTGGTGGACGTAGCTAGTACATACGACGATAACATTCCAGTTTAAAATCGCTGTCCAGTCTGCTGTTCCAAGTCTCGGCCAATATTTGTTGCAACTTATGTGGAGGGTGTATGTCGTTTGGCGCTACGAAATTTGGCCTATCAACTTCTTATGATCTCTTTCGAAAACTGAAACACGATAGCAAGCTGTTGCTTGTGCAGCGCCCAGAGACACAGGATGAGCAGTGGCTTGAAGAGTACGAAGCATTTAACTTCTTTGTAACCGCTTGGCATCTGCACAAAGATTGGTTAGGCAGTGAATCTATAGAAAAACCCATTCATTCATTTTCTAAAATCGCAGTTGTCAACGGCGATTGAAAACTGATACAGATATCGTCGTGCCAGCGATTTAAAACTGATACACCGCCGTCGCCGAACACGGTCCGTGTTCAGCCCATTTCTGCAACATCATTCCCCCTCATCATCCCGGCCTGTCGCTGGTGCTTCAGCCGGTAGCTTTCGCCGGCAATCGGCACGATGTGCGCATGGTGCAGTAGCCTATCGAGCAGGGCCGCGGTCAGCGTCGTATCCTGCGCAAAGGTCGTGTCCCATTGCCCAAACGGCAGGTTGCTGGTCACGATCAGGCTGCTGCGTTCGTACAGGGCCGCGATCACTTGGAAGAACAGGTTCGCCTGCTCCCGGTTCATCGGCAAGTAGCCGATCTCGTCGATGATCAAGAGCCGGTATGCTTTGATCGCGCGATGCATCACCGCTTTCAAATTGTTCTGGGTATGCGCCGTCGTCAACGCCAGCATCAGGTCGGCCGCCGTGGTGAAGCGCGTCTTGATGCCGGCCTGGGTGGCCTTGTAACCGAGTGCCATCGCCAGGTGCGTCTTGCCCACGCCGCTGGGGCCGACCAGCACCACGTTCTCATGTCGCTCAACGAAGCCCAGGCCAGCCAGCTCCTCGACCTGACTGCGTTTCACGCCTTTGGCGAAGTCATAGTTAAACTCGTCCAGCGTCTTCACCGCTGGGAATCCTGCCAGTCGGGTCATCGTGCTTTGCTTGCGCACGTTGCGCCCGGCGACTTCCTCCCTCAGCAGGCCCTCCAGGAAGTCGCTGTAGGCCATTTCCTGCTTCGCTGCCTTCTGCGTTGCAGCGCCGTAGCCCTGGGCCACGAACGGCAGGTTCAGGCTCTCGCACAACGCCGCGATACGCTCGTGCTGCAGGTTCATGCCGCCACTCCTTCCGTTACCCGTACCAGCAGCGCGTCATACACCTGCAACGGATGCTGTACTGGAGATGGCTGGGCGATCCGCTCCACCACTGCCGCCGGCCGCGGCACCGTAGGTGCTGCGGCGGTCGGTTGCGGCCTGGCTGCCGCGATGTCCGCACGCCACGGTGCCGGCAGCGCTTGCAGATGCTCCACTTCCCGCTTCAATGCTTCAGCTGGTGGCTCGCCAGTCGTACCGTGGATGCGCGCATTGGCCACCTCGCGCAGCCAGTGGGCCACTTCCACATTGGCCGTTACGACGTCGAGCTTCTGGCCGCTTTGCGCCAGCCGGCTCGCCAGCGGCACATAGAACGAGCGGCGCAGGTAGCCATTGAAGCGTTCGACTTTTCCCTTGGTCTTGGCCCGGTACGGCTGGCACAGCTTGATCACGAAACCGCTATGCCTGGCAAAGTCCAGGAAGCCGGCGTGGAAGCGGTGCTCGCCTTCGCCGTACGCATCGCGCTCCAGCACCACTGTTTTCATGTTGTCGTACAGGACCCGCCGCGTCACGCCCCCAAACGCCGCAAAAGCGCGCTCATGGCAGGCGATCAGGGTTTCCACCTTCATGTTGCTGACGAACTCCACGTAGCTGGCCCGGCTAAAACCGAGCGTCGCGCAGAACGCATGTAACGGCGCGCTGCCTTTGCGGAATTCAACCCAGTCCACCTGCAGCTGCTCGCCCATCGCCGTCTCGAAGCGCACCACCGGGTCGGCCGGAGGCGCCGGGCGCAAGGTGCGCACGAAGGCGCGCAACTGGCTCATGCCGCCCTCGTAGCCGCGCGCGGCGATCTCGCGGTACAGCACGGTGGCCGGTATCACGTCGGGCTGAGCAGCTTGCTGCCGATCCTTCAGGTACTGCTCGAATTGCGCCAGCTTCGTCTTGCGCTTCACTTTGCGTTCGTACTTCGGCACAGCCTCCAGGGCCAGATGCCGGCGCACCGTGTTCACTGCGCAGCCTACCTCGGCGGCGATCTGCCGAAGGCTTAACCCATGCTTCTTCAGGAGTTGGATTTCCACGTACACCTCTTTGGATTTCAAGGCCGCTCCGCAAAGCGGCCATCTTCTCAAAATGGTGTATCAGTTTTCAATCGCTGCCTGTATCAGTTTACAACCGCTGCTGACAGCAGTAGCCCACCCTTATATGAAGGAAATTAGGCATGCAATTCGCGATATCGCTAATGGTAGCAAACATTTTGCATTGGATGAAGCCCCAAAAATATCCATCGGCCCTCGCGAAATTAGTTCATTCTATGCATATTTCTTTGGTCCGCAGTATTCCATAGATACCAAATCACTCCATTTTCTAATGTATGAGTTAGTGGGGATCGTAATGGACTACTTTGAATGGATTTTTGACGACGAAAGCCCCGGCGCAGTTCCGGTTGCAATACTGGAAAAACTCGAGTACGCTAAGTGTCTGGACTCGTGGGATCATGTACCCATGCGTAGCTGGCCGCTCTTCAAGGCCAGACACGTTTTGCGTACACTGTTCCAATCCGACTCTTCACTGGCAACTCGATGACCCAGGCACTGCACAGCCAAGCCCGTACTACCCACCTGATCCGTGAGGAAATCAGGAACTCGACGCTCCCGCAGGCCGAACTGGCCAGGATGTACAACGTCACCCGCCAAACCATCCGAAAGTGGCAAAACCGCGAGTCTCCTGAAGACAAGTCGCATGCGCCGAACAAGATGTACACGACGCTCACGCCCGAGCAGGAGCTCATCGTGGTGGAGCTGCGCAAGACGTTGCTGCTGCCCACGGACGACCTGCTGGCGGTCACGCGCGAGTTCATCAATCCAGCCGTCTCGCGTGCCGGCCTGGGACGTTGCCTGCGCCGCCACGGTGTCTCGGATCTACGTAACCTGGTCGAGCAGGAAGGCACTGCGCCCGCCACGAAAAAGACCTTCAAGGACTACGAGCCGGGCTTTGTGCACATCGACATCAAGTACCTGCCGCAGATGCCCGACGAGACGGCAAGGCGCTATCTCTTCGTTGCCATCGACCGTGCTACGCGCTGGGTCTTCATCGAGCTCTATGCCGACCAGACCGATGGCAGCAGTGGCGACTTCCTCAACAAAGTCCAGCAAGCCTGTCCCGTCAAGATCGTCAAGCTTCTGACCGACAACGGCAGCCAGTTCACCGACCGCTTCACGGCTGGCGGCAAGAAGAAGGAACCCAGCGGCACACACGTGTTCGACCGCCTGTGCAAGCAGCTCGGCATCGAACACCGGCTCATCCCGCCTCGTCATCCGCAGACCAACGGCATGGTGGAGCGCTTCAACGGTCGTATCAGCGACATCGTCAACCAGACCCGTTTTGGTTCAGCTGCCGAACTGGAATCGACGCTGCGCAATTACGTCAAGATCTACAACCACAGCATTCCGCAACGCGCGCTCCAACACAAAACACCCGTTCAGGCGCTCAAGGAATGGCATGAAAAACGCCCTGAATTGTTCAGGAAGCGCGTGTATAACCAGCCGGGTCTTGACAGCTAAGGAGCTTCGACTCGCACGAGAAAAGCACAGAAAAGACGTTTCTTAAAGCAAAACCTATTTGAATCTCTACAATTCCGACGTCGGCTTTGTGTCTGAAACGGTCTCTGCAGCAGGAGAGAGGAGCATGCATTCGAAGAGGTTTGGATGCGCGCTTAGCTGATCCGATAGGGTGCGAACCTGTCGTTCAAAGCGATTTGTTAAATCGCCGAGCCCATAAGTGCCCGCAATGCCGCCCAGATAGGGTCGACTACCGTTCTCGCTCCGAGGATACGTACCCTTCTTCAAGCGCGTTTCATTATTGCGAACCGACCTGAGCGGATGATGTTCGGCGTTGACGGGCGTGTATTATTCATCTTGCCGGGATCAAGGTTTGATCAAGCAGGAAGCGCGCGACAAGCGCCGGGTCTACGCGTAGCCACTGAGCCGTCGCTAATTCCGGTGTCAAGATACTGCATCCGGATGCGGGAAACGGGTCGACGCCCGGCTTGCACCTTTGCAGTCGCAGCACGCTCAAGGCGCCTTCCGCCGCAACATGATCCGCGTCAGCTCCGCAGGCACGCCAAGCCGAAGCGCGAACCCCGGCCACAGCGCCGTGCCATTGTTCAGGTAGAGCGTCATGCCGTCGACCTCGTAGCGGCCCGAGACGAAGCCATTGTTCGCCCGCGCCACGACCTGGTCGAGCCCGATGATCATGCCGCCGTGCGTGTGGCCGGACAATTGCAGCGCGACGCCACGGCTGGCTGACACGCGGGCATTCCTGGGCTGGTGGTCGAGCAGCACGACCGGCGCGCCGCTTGGTGCGCCGCGCAGCGCCGCATCGAGGTCGGGCGCGGGAGCGCCGGTGCGCGGAGCGGTCACGTCGTTCACGCCGGCGAGCACGAGTTGGCCGCTACCTCGCTTGATGATGGTATGGCGGTTGTCCAGAGGCTTCATGTTGAGGCCGGCAAAATACGCCATCCATGCGCTGTGGCCAAAGAAGTACTCGTGGTTACCGGGAATGACCCAGACGCCGTCCCGGGCGCGCAAGTCACGCAGCGCGGCCACGTCGGCTTCGCGCTCTGAGACATTGCCATCGATGAGGTCACCGGTGATGACGATCAGGTCCGCCCCGCGCGCATTGGCATCGTCGACGAGCTTGCGTGTCCATGCGGCGTCGAACAGGCGACTGATATGCAGGTCGGTGAGGTGCAGCACCCGGTAGCCCTCGAATTCGCGCGGCAGGTCCTTGACCACGATCTCGACATCCTTCAGCGGCGGCGGCTTGATCGCCTGCATGACGCCGACAGCGGCCAGCAGCATGGCTGCGATGCCAGTCGCAGCGCGCAGGCGCGCAGGGATCGGCACGCGGCGTCGCCGGACCAGGGCGGCCACCAGGGCGCCCACATCGAGCAATAGCTGGAACACAGCCAGCAACAAGATGGCGCCAAACGCCCAATTGAACAGGATAATCAGGGACTTCGGGAATTCCGGCGAAAATACGCTGCCGGAAGAAAAGCGCGACCACAGGTGATATTGCGAGGCCAGCGCCAACACCACCGCGCCAGCCAGCTTCGTGCGCCCGGCCAAGGGCAAGGGCAATAGCCAGCGTATCAGCACGAGCACGCAGGGCAAACTGAACATCAGATGAAACATCAGGTGCGCTCCATTCGCTGACGCTTGCGGCTGGAGTCGGCCGGATTGCCGTGCGGGGGCGTGGCGGCGCCCCCGGATAATAAGAGGTAAATACCCATTCTGCCGTGTGTCCGAGCTGTCGAACACGCGAGCATAACGTAGATTGCGTGAAGGCATGGGCACCGGTGTGATTCGGCGCCGTTCGAAGGAAGAAAGTCAGCCGGGCGCGCGGGCCCGGCCGTTGCAACGCTCAGGCGGCGGGGTGGGGCGAACCGGCCGGCGGCACACCTTCCTCCTCTACCACCCCAGCAGGCTGGCTGCCGTCGTCATGGTGGAAGGGCGCGAACCAGGTCGCCAGGAAGGACGGGATGGTCGCCACCATCACGAAAGTGAAGTAGCCGATGTAGCCCATCATTTCCTGCAGATGGCCGCTCACCACGCCGGTCACCATGCCGCACAGCCCCATCAGGCCGGTGCCGAAGGCATAGTGGGTGGTGGTGTACTTGCCCGGCGCCAGCTGCTGCATCAGGTAGATCATGAAGCCCACGGCGCCGAAGCCGAAGAAGAACTTCTCGATGACGACGCCCGCCGTGATGGCCAGCAGGCTGTCCGGCAGGTAGATGCTCATCAGGAGGAAGGTCACGTTCGGGATGTTCACCGCGCAGCACAGCACGAACAGGGTCGACTTCAGGCCGCGCCGCGCCACGTACCAGCCGCCGAGCAGGGAGCCGAGCAGCACCGCGGCCAGGCCGTAGGTGCCATAAATCAGGCCCAGCATCTCGTTCGACAGTCCCAGCCCGCCTTGCGAGGCCGGGTCGACCATGAAGAAGGGGCCGATCTTCTCGAGGAAGCCGATGCTGAGCCGGAACAGGAAGGCGAAGGCGATCATCTTCCAGATGTCGCGCTTCTGGAACAGGGTGACGAAGGCGTCCAACAGGATGCGGCCGGCGTCGCGGACGCTCGAAGGCGTATCGGCGGCACGCGCGCCTTCCGGCATCACGCGCGCATGCCACAGCGCCATCAAGAGGATGATGCCGGCGACCAGGAAGAAGATGATGCGCCAGGCGTCGACCCAGTCGGGGCCGAACACCTTGGGGTCATGGCCGAACACATGGCTGTGCAGGTAGCCGCTCAGGAACACCATGCCGCCGGCGGCGACGATCGGGCCGATATTCCAGGACAGGCTCTGGATGCCGCAATACAGCGACTGGGCGCGCGAGTCGAGCGAGGTGACGTAGACGCCGTCGCTGGCGATGTCCTGGGTGGCGCCGATGCAGGACAACGCAAAGAACAGGGCCATCAGGATGCCCATGTAGCCGGGCAGCCCCAAAGCCAGCCCGACGCCGGCGAAACCGAAGCCGATTGCCGCCTGCGCGCACAGCACGAAGAATTTCTTGGTGCGGTACATCTCCACGAAGGGCGCGAACAGCGGCTTGATGGTGTAGGCCAGGATCAGGAGGCTGGAATACTGCGCGGCCCGGCCGTTGTCCATGCCCAGGTTCTTGAACATGATGGCGGTGACGCTGGTCAGCATCACGTAGCCGAGCGCCATCGTGAAGTAGCCGGACGGCACCCACAGCAGCGGGTGGCGGCTGCGTTCAGGCGTGCCCATGCTGCACCTCCATCGTCGGCTGCGGCTGTTGCGGCGCGGCGCGGCGCGCGTCCAGGTGTTCGGCCAGCATGGCGGCGGCGCCGCCCAGGGCCGGGTAGGGCGCGTGGATCACGAAGCAGGGAATGCGCGTGGCGAAGCTGGAAAAGCGCCCCTTGTTCTCGAAGCGCCGGCGGAAGGACGAGCGCGCGAACCACTCGCCCAGGCGCGGCACCACGCCGCCGCCGATATAGATGCCGCCGCGCGCGCACAGGGTCACGGCGAGGTTGGCCGCCACGGTGCCCAGCATGCCGCAGAAGGTGTCGAGGGTCTCGGCGCACCGCGGGTCCTCACCAATCAGTGCCCGTTCGACGATGACGGCCGGCTCCAGCGGCGCGGGGGCAAGACCGGCGCGCGCGCACAGCGCTGCGTGGATCAGCGCCAGCCCGGGGCCGGAGACCAGGCGTTCGGCCGAGACGTGCTCCCAGCGCTGCCAGCAATAGGCCAGGATGTCCTGTTCGCGCCGGTCGGCAGGCGAAAAGGCCACGTGCCCGCCTTCGCTTTGCAGGGCGGTCCAGCGCCCATGCGCCGGCAGCAGCCCCGCCATGCCCAGGCTCGTGCCGGCGCCGACCAGGCCGATCACGCCGTCCAGCGCCGGCGCGCCGCCGCCCACCTGCACCAGTTCGGAAGCGGCCAGCAGCGGCACCGCCGTCGCCAGCGCGGCGAAGTCGTTCACCGCCAGCAGGGTGCTGAGGCCCAGTTCGGCGCGCGCCGCCTGCAGCGAAAATTCCCAGCAGTGGTTGGTCATCTTGACGACATCGCCGTCGACCGGATTGGCGATGGCGATCACCGCATGGCGTACGCCGGCGCCGCCGTGGCGCGCCAAATAGGCACGCGCGGCGTCCTGGAAGCGCGGGTAGTCGGCGCAGGGCAGGGTCTCGGTCTGTTCGATACACCCCGGGCCGCGCTCCAGGGCGAAGCGCGCGTTGGTGCCGCCGATATCGGCCACCAGGCGCGGTCCGTCCCGGTATTGTTCGTCGTTCATTGTCTCCTCCGTGTTTCTTTTTATGTGACGGACAAGCGTGTCATGCCGCGCGCCGCTGCCCGCGCTGGGCCGCGACGAAGTCGCGGTACCAGTGCGCGCTGGCCTTCGGTGTGCGCTGCAGGGTAGCGTAATCGACGTGGTAGATGCCGAAGCGCTTGGCGTAGCCCGAGTTCCATTCGAAGTTGTCCATCAGGCTCCACATGAAGTAGCCGCGCACGTCCACGCCCGCGTCCATGGCCGCCTTCAGGGCCGCCAGGTGCAGCTCGACGAAGCGGATCCGGGCGCTATCGTTCACCTGTCCCCCTTCGACGCGGTCGGCCGAGGCCATGCCGTTCTCGGTGATGTAGATGGGCGGCAGAGTATATTCGTCCTTGAGCTTGAGGAGAAGCTCGGTCAGGCCCTGCGGGTAGATCTCCCAGCCCATGTCGGTCGTGCCCAGCGCCGCGGGCGCGCTGCGCGGCGGCGTGTCGGCGCTGGCGTAGTGGCGGAAGTAGTAGTTCACGCCCAGGAAGTCGAGCGCTCCCTGGATGATGTCGAGGTCGCCCTCCGCGACCTGGGGCGCGTTGGCGCCGTGGGCGCGCAGCGCCAGTTCCGGGTAATGGCCTTTGAAAATCGGGTCCATGAACCACTGCACCGAGCGCGCCCACTCCAGTTCGGCCAGCGCGCGGTCCGCGTCGCTGTTGGTGGCCGGGTCCGAGGTCCACTGGTTCAGCACGATGCCGAGCTTGGCGCGCGGGTTCACGGCGCGCATCGCCCGCATTGCCAGGCCGTGCGAGAGCAGCAGATGGTGCGACACCTGGATCGCCTGCCTGGCGTCGGCGACGCCGGGAGCGAACTGCGCGTTGCCGTAGCCGAGGTTGGCGGTGCACCAGGGTTCGTTGTGGGTCGCGATGCTGGCCAGGCGGTCGCCGAAGCGGCGCGCCACTTCCTCCGCATAGCCGGCGAAGCGGTAGGCGGTGTCGCGCGCCAGCCAGCCGCCTTCATCCTGCAGGCCCTGCGGCAGGTCCCAGTGGTACAGGGTCAGGTGCGGCGCGATGCCTTTTTCCTGCAGCGCGTCGAGCAGGCGCGCATAGAAGTCGAAGCCTTTCTCGTTCCAGGCGCCCTT
This sequence comes from Massilia varians, assembly GCF_027923905.1. Taxonomy (NCBI): domain Bacteria; kingdom Pseudomonadati; phylum Pseudomonadota; class Betaproteobacteria; order Burkholderiales; family Oxalobacteraceae; genus Massilia; species Massilia varians. The sequence goes on along the minus strand of NZ_AP026966.1, from coordinate 3,333,723 downwards.
GCCGGCCGGCTGCACGCGCGCCCAGGCCATCGAAAACCGGTAGGCATCCACGCCCAGGCCCGCCATGAGGCCGACGTCTTCGCGGTAGCGGTGGTAGTGGTCGCAGGCGACGTCGCCGTTGCTGCCGTCCTTGATGTTGGCGCTGTTGCGCGAGAAGCTGTCCCAGATCGAGGGGCCCTTGCCATCGAGCTCGGCGGCCCCTTCGATCTGGAATGCGCTGGTGGCGACGCCCCAGGTGAAGCCCGGGGGGAAGTGGGTGGAATCGGTCATGGCGGATTGGGGTCGAGGTTGGCGGTGCGGCCGGTGGCGCACTGGCGCAGCCACCCGGAAGCTATCTATGAAATCGATTTCATCATATGCGCGTGCCGGAGCGGGTGTCAACGACATTTTGGCGGGCGGTGACGGCTTGGCTGCTGCTATACTGGCAATTTTCCACCCCCGGCCGCGGCCCCGAGCTGCCGTTCTGGCCCCATCCCTGCATGAGAAAAGCATCCGAACGGCCGACGGCCACCGTCCATGAAGTCGCCCGCGTGGCCGGGGTGTCGGCGGCCACCGTGTCGCGCCTGCTCAACGGCACCGCCAAGGTGTCGGACGACAAGCGCCAGGCCATCGAGCAGGCCATCGAGCGCCTCAACTACAAGCCGAACGTGCTGGCCCAGAACCTCAAGACCGGCAGCTCGCGCACCGTCGGCATCCTGACCCAGTCGCTGGCCTCGGGCTACTTTGCCGACGCCATGGCCGGCGTCGACGATGCGCTGCAGGGCACCGGCTATGCGCCGCTGATCGTGTCCGGCCACTGGCATGCGGACGAGGAGGCGGAGCGGATCGAACTTCTGATCGCGCGCCGGGTGGACGGCCTGGTGATCCTGAGCGGGAACCTGGAAGACGCGCAGATCCTGGCGCTGTCGGAGCAGGTGCCGATCGTCGTCTTCGGGCGCGACCTGCAGGGACCGCGCACCTATGGCTTTTCACTGGACAACTACCGCGGCGCCTGCGACGCGGTCGAGCACCTGGTGGCGCATGGCCACCGCGACATCGCCTTCATCGCCGGCCCCTCCGACCACCGGGATGCGCTGGCGCGCCTGGCCGGCTACCGCGACACCCTGGCCAAACACGGGATCAAGGCGCAGCGCAAGCTGGTGCTGCAGGGCGACTTTTCCGAGTCCGGCGGCTTGCGGGCGGTCGAGCGCCTGCTCGCCTCGAACCAGCGCTTCACCGCCATCTTCGCGGCCAACGACCTGACCGCCTATGGCGCCCGCCTGGCCCTGTTCCGGCGCGGCATCACGGTGCCGGACGAGGTCTCCGTGGTCGGCTTCGACGACCTGCACAGCTCGATGTACACGACGCCGCCCCTGACCACGGTGCGCCAGCCGCTGTTCGACGTCGGCCAGCGCCTGGGGCGGGCAATCCTGCGCATGATCCGCCAGCAGCCGCTCGAGCTCGAAGTGCCGGAGCCCAGCCTGGTGGTACGCGAGTCGGTGCGGGCGATCTAAGGATTCGCCTTGAAGTGTTTTTGGCTGCTACTAGCGGCACGCTTGTGCGTTGGCTGCTGCCGGGAGTCCTAGCACTACAGCGTGCGCGATCCTTGTATCGCGTCCGGCTGCATGGAAAGCTCACGTTGAATTGTGATTAGCAGCGAGTGTATCTTGCATAGCCAATTCGGTTCGTGAGTGAGGTAGCCTGAAATTTTCGCACACTCCCGTCTGAAATACTGATCAAAGGCAGTCAACATAAGCAAATCAGAAAAACGCACGTACGCGAAGAGTTCCGCGCCGAGGCGGTCATTTTCCCATTGGATGATTGTGAAACTGCAAGATATTATGCGAGCAGCGTAATTACGACGTAGCGATTAGCTGTCAAGTCCCGCCTGTTCATAGACCCGTTTAACGAATAATTCTGGCCGTTTCTGCTGCCATTCCTTGAGCGCCAGGATGGGCGTTTTGGCGTCGAGTGCACGCTGCGGGATGTGGTGGTTGTACAGCTTCAAATAGTTCAGCAAGGTCGTTTCCAGGTCGGCTCTGCTGTCGAAGCGGGTTTGCTGCAGCAGTTCGTTGATGCGTCCGTTGAAGCGTTCGACCATGCCGTTCGTTTGCGGATGCCGCGGCGGCGCCAGGCGGTGCTCGGCAGGCAGTGCGGCGCAAGCCACGTCGAAGGCGTGCTGCCCGCTTGGCTTCTTGTCCTTGGTAGCGAAACGGTCGGTAAATTGCGAGCCGTTATCGGTCAGGATCTTGCTGATCTTGATCGGCGAGGCCAGCTTCAAGCGGCGCAGGAAATCGACGCTGCTCTTGTCAGTCATGTCGCCGTAGATGTGCATGAAGACCCAGCGCGTGGCGCGGTCGATGGCGACGAACAGGTAACGGCGCGAGGTCTCGTCCGGCATCTGGGGCAAATACTTGATGTCGATATGAATGAAGCCTGGCTCGTAGTCCTTGAAGGTCTTCTTCGGAGAGATCGTTTCGCCTTCGGCCTTCGGGATCACGTCTTCAAGGCGCGACATGCCCTCGCGCTTGAGCAGGCGTGCGATGCCCGACCGGGAGACGTCGGCATTGATGTATTGCCGCGTGATGAACAGCAGATCGTCGAGCGGCAGGAAGAGCGACTGGCGTAGCGCGAGCACAATGTTCTCCTGCGCTGCGCTCAGGGTCGTGTGCAGGGTATGGGCACGGTGCGAGCGGTCCTGCACGTCGTCGCGCTTGAGCCATTTGCGGGCGGTAGCGCGGCTGATGTTGAAGACCTTGGCGGCCTGCCGGTCCGACAGGCCCGAATCCTTGATCTCTTGCCGGATTTTCGGTGTGGTACGGGCCTGCGGGTGAATACGTGAACTCATGCTGCCAATTGCTCCTGGTGCGATTGAATGCCGGGACTGCTGAACCCAGCAATCAACTCGCCCAGCATAGCCTTTGCACGGAACAAAGGCCAGCTACGGCGAGGGAGATGATCGCACGAAACTAAACACTTACTGTCGAGTTATCTCAACCATTCAAAGACAGTGGGGTGCCTTATGCGTAGTCCCTCTCGTGCGTTCGTTTTCGTTTCTCTTCAGTTCGTTTCATTGATCGCCTCCGGTCAGAACATCACTTCCTTTGAAGAGCAGAGGAAGCAAATCCTCTCGCCAAGCGCCGTTGCTGCCGTTGGAACAGACCTTTTCGGAGACTCAATTAATTTCTACAACGGCGCCCTAGACTTCACGCAGACAGATGTCAGCCTTCCGGGGAATAACACTCTGCCAGTATCTATTGGACGCCGCATCAAGACTGGCCAACGGGGCGAGACAAGCCGGCCATTTGGCCAATGGGAACTCGACGTCCCTCACGTGTACGGTATTTTCGCGCGTTCCGACGGATGGAAAGACGGCTTCAAAGGTATGACTCGCTGTTCGAAATTTGGTGCACCGCCCACGGCGACATCCAATAATGGTAGCGCTTACTGGGATTACGACGAATTCTGGAAAGGCAGTTATCTCTACGTGCCAGGCAAGGGCGAGCAGCGACTACTGCTCCGCGATCCCTCCAACCCCCATGTCCCGGCGCCTGCTGCAAACTATCCGATCGTCACTTCCAACTTGTGGGCAGTGTCCTGCCTGACGACGCTGAAAAACCCTTCAACCACGACGGTCCCGGTGACCGGAGGCGAAGGTTTCCTGGCTATCGCACCGGATGGAACGAAGTACTACTTCGACTGGTATGTCCGTTACCCCGTGCAAACGTTGGCCAAGCCCTCCCCTGAGCCGCAAGGTGCGCTCACCGTGGCAGCCCAGGTGCTAGAGCAACAGCAGAAAGGAACGGCGCCACCGCCAGAAAAGGAAAGCGGAGGAACGCCTTTTCTTCCCGAGAATCCTTCGCCCGACAACGCTGCGACCACGTTTACCTTGCAACGGGATGAAATCTGGATCCTTGCTACTAGGGTTGAAGACCGCTACGGCAACTGGGTTACATACACATATAACCCAGATCCGGCTAAGTCCCGCAATCTCACACGGATCGATTCCAGCGACGGGCGGTCGCTTGTCCTCACTTACGTACCGAATACTTTGGGCTTGGCGGACGTGGTCAAGACCGTCAGCGATGGGATGCGTACCTGGACCTATGACTACGCCGAATTCCCGGTGCAAGGTTCAGCATCGACGATTTTCGATCTACGCAAGGTGACGCAGCCCGACAACTCGTCCTGGACTTTCCCAGACAGCTTCCACAACTTGCTCAAGCCAGTTACGTTCCAGAACAACGGTGGCTGCTATGACGTGCCGATGTTCACCGCAATCGATTACACCGGCATTATCGTGCATCCATCCGGTGCAACCGGAACGTTTACGCTCCGTCCAACCTTGCACGGGCGGTCAAAGGTGCAGACGGGGTGCTTTAGTACCGACTCCCCTCCCGTAGTCCCCCGTTACTTCGTCACCCAGTCTGTTATCAATAAGACGATTTCCGGACCAGGGCTGAGCTCACTATCCTGGACAATCGATTATGGCGAGTCCAACGCCAGCTGGGATACTTGCATCAGTTGTCCCGAAACGAAAACCGTCCGCGTGACTGCTCCGGAAGGTTTCGTTACCCGCTACACGTTCGGGAATCACAAGGATGTGAATGAAGGACGTCTGGAGCTGACGGAAGCAGGCTGGGACGAAAGATCGGCCTTGCGGACGACGTCCAACCGTTACCGAGCCTATGGCGCAGGTCCCTATCCGAATTACTTCGGCGTGGGCGATCCAAGTAATTCGGGTGACTCGGCAATGGATAGCCGCCCGGCGCCGCTGGACAAGCGGATTATCACCCAACAGGGAACGACCTTTACTTGGGAAGCGACCGCATTCGACACCTATGTCAAACCAACGCAGATCCAACGTTCGAGTAGCCTCGGTTTTGCGCGCACCGAAAACACGAGCTACGAAAACAACCTGTCCAAATGGGTCCTGGGTCAGGTCAAGGAAGTCAAAGAGGCCAGCACGGGCCGGTCGATGGTGCTAAATCAGTACAACGCCACCACCGCCAACCTCGAAACTGTCAGTACATTCGGCAAGCTGCAACAGACGTACACGTACAACACCGATGGCACGGTCGCGACGGTCAAGGACGGGAAAAACCAGCTAACAACGTTCTCGAGCTACAAGCGCGGCATCGCCCAGCGAATCGACTATGCCGATAGCAAGTTCGAATCCGCTGTCGTCAACAATATCGGCAAGATCACTTCGCTGACCAACGAGGCAAGCTTCACCACTACCTTTGGCTACGATGCCATGGGCCGCCTGGCGTCGATCAATCATCCCACGGGCGACACTGTTAATTGGGCGCCGACAACGGTCTCGACCTGGCAGTCGACCGGCGCGCAGTTCGACCTCGCCGCTGGTCATTGGCGCCAGCAGATCTCTACCGGCACGGCGCGCACGGTTACCTATTTCGACGCGCTGCTGCGTCCCGTTTACGTCGAGCGCTGGGACGACAGCGACGTCACCGCGACCCTGAGCACGACCAAGATGCTGTATGACTCCGCCGGGCGTCTGAACTTCGAGTCCTATCCGCGACGGACCTACGGCCAGATCGGCCCAGGGGTCTACTATGCGTACGACGCCCTTGGGCGCCAGACTGCGAAAGCTGCGAAAAGCGAAGTCGGGGAGCCGGACGGTTACGCCTGGACCAGGACCACCTACGACCTCGGGTTTACGACCACGGTAACTAGTCCGCGTGGCTACGCTACCGTGTATGGATATCAGGCTTTCGACGAACCATCGCAAGCGTCGATCACGAACATTCTCGGGCCCGAGCGCGCAGATGTCTCGATCACGCGCGATGTCTTCGGCAAGCCACTCTCGATCAGGCGTAGCGACAACACGAAGAGCGTCACCCGCCGCTACGTCTACGACAGCGCCCAGCGCCTGTGCAAGACCATCGAGCCGGAGAACGGCGCGACCGTGCAGGACTACGACGGCGCCGACAATGTCTCTTGGCGCGCCAGCGGCCTCGCCTTGCCGTCGACGACATCGTGCGACACGGCCAGCGTGCCTGCAGCGAGCAAGATCACTTATCAATACGACGCGCGTAACCGGTCGACCGGCTTGACCTACGGCGACAACAGCCCGGCGGTTTCGGTCACTCTCACGCCTGACGGCCTGCTGAACACGGTCAGCTCGGATGGCGCGGTCTGGACCAATACCTACAACAAGCGGCGCCTGCTCGAGAGAGAAAGCCTGGTCTATGGCGGCGTGACCTACAACATCAGCCGCAACTACGACTCCAACGGCTCGCTCGCGCAGTTGACCTATCCCGATAACACGCCGGTCGCCTACAACCCTAACGCCCTGGGCGAACCGCGCCAGGTCGGCCCCTATGCCAACGCGATCCTGCACCACCCCAACGGCGGCATCGCCAGCTTCAACTACGGCAGCACCACCGGCATCAAGCACAGCACCACCCAGAACGAGCGCGGCCTGCCTCTGCGGTCGACCGACCTGGGCGGGGTGCGCGACGACCAATATGGCTACGACGCCAGCGGCAACGTCACTTCGATTCTTGACCTGCTGCCGTCGAACGTGAGCAACCGCTCAATGAGCTACGATGGCCTGGAGCGTCTGAAAACAGCCACCGCGCCGAACATGTGGGGTACTGCCACCTATGGCTACGATGTGCTGGACAACCTGACCAGCACCACGATCACCGGCGGCATCAGCGCGCGCAATACGCTCCACAACATCAACGCGACGACTAATCGCCTGGACAGCATCACGAATGGTCCGCCGGGCTTCAACGTCACCTACGGCTACGACGTGCGCGGCAACGTCACGCAGCGCAACAGCCAGGTGTTCGAGTACGACCTGGCCAACCGGATGAAACGGGCAGTCGGCAGAGCTACTGAATCGCCCCGGGTTTTGTAGAGGCTCCGTTCTTTGAGAAAATGGAGCTATGAAGAAGCAACCGAAATATTCTCCCGAAGTCATCGAGCGCGCTGTGCGCATGGTCAGCGAAGCAGCCAGCGAGTACGAATCGCAGTGGGCAGCGATCACGTCGATCGCGGCCAAGATCGGCTGCACTCCTGAGACGCTGCGCCGCTGGGTGCGCCAGCAAGAGCGTGATACCGGCCAGCGTCCTGGTCCGACTACTGCCGAAGAAGAGCGCATTAAAGCCCTGGAGCGAGAGGTGCGCGAGCTGCGCAAGACAAACGAGATTCTGCGTCTGGCGAGTGCGTTTTTCGCCCAGGCGGAGCTCGACCGCCGCTTCAAGCCGTGAGGGCATTCATCGACCAGTACCGCCACGTCTACGGTGTCGAGCCGATCTGCCGTGTGATGCAGGTCGCGCCGTCTGGCTACTGGCGTTACGCCGCGCAGCAGCGCAACCCGGCCTTGCGTTGTGCAAGAATCCAGCGTGACGATGTGCTGAGCGTCGACATTGAGCGCGTTTGGCAGGCAAACATGCAGGTCTATGGCGCCGACAAGGTCTGGCGCCAGTTGCGACGCGAGGGAACGGACGTGGCCCGCTGCACGGTGGAGCGCTTGATGCGCAAGGCCGGGCTGCGTGGCGTCATGCGTGGCAAGGTCGTACGTACGACGGTTCCCGATATGAAGGCACCGTGTCCGCTCGACCGGGTCAACCGCCAGTTTAAGGCCGAGCGGCCGAACCAGCTGTGGGTCAGCGATTTCACGTACGTGTCGACCTGGCAGGGTTTTGTCTACGTTGCCTTCGTCATCGACGTCTTCGCCCGGCGCATCGTTGGCTGGCGGGTGAGCAGTTCGATGCGGACCGACTTCGTACTCGATGCGCTGGAACAGGCGCTGTATGCGCGGCAGCCGGAGCGAAACGAGCTGGTCCATCACAGCGATAGAGGGTCGCAATACGTGTCAATAAAGTACAGCGAACGTCTGGCAGAAGCTGGCATTGAGCCATCTGTGGGCAGCAAAGGGGACAGTTACGATAACGCGCTGGCCGAGACCATCAACGGACTCTACAAGGCTGAGCTGATCCACCGCCGCGCCCCCTGGAAAACGCGTGAAGCCGTCGAACTGGCCACGCTGGAATGGGTATCCTGGTTCAACCACCACCGCTTACTGGAACCACTCGGCTATATACCGCCGGCAGAAGCTGAGGCAAACTATTACAAGCAGTTGAGTAGTCAAGCTATCCCGGCCTGACTCACACAAACCGGCCTCCACGAAAGCCGGGGCGATTCACTACCTACACCTACGACGGTTTCAAGAGAAGGGTGAGCGTCGTCGGCACCGACGGGGTGACGCGAGTGCAGGTGTACGCCCAGGACGGCAAGCTGCTGTACGTTGCACCCAGCGGCGGCACGCCGACCAAGTATGTCTACATGCGCAACCACGTGCTGGCCGAGGTGAGTGGCAGCACGGTGACCTACAGCCATACCGATGCGCTGGGCAGTCCGGTGGCGCAGACCAATGCGGCGGGGGTGATACTGAATCGGACGCGCTACGAGCCGTACGGGTACATCGTGGCAGGCTCGCCGAGGACTATCGGGTTCACGGGGCATGTGAACGACAACGATACAGGACTCGTGTACATGCAGCAGCGGTATTATGATGCGTTTGCTGGACGATTCTTGAGCATAGATCCGGTGACCGGATGCGAATACCGGCGGCGGCTTCAATCGCTACGCTTACGCGGCCAACAACCCCTACAAATACATTGATCCGGACGGTCGCCAGGAGCGCGCTGCCGAGGGGTTCGGGGACCAGTTCCGCAACGACGTAGCGGCAGGTAACGCATCTGTGTACGAGCCCTTCCGAGGGCCAGCTATCGCGGTGGGGATTGGTATGCTGATTGGTCCTCCCGTAGCAGCTGCAATCATGGCTCCTGCAGAAGCCACTGTTGTGGCTGGCGCAGCCGGGAAGTCTGCCGTTCAGGCACTAAAGCTGGAAAATCTCTGGCGAGCGAGGCACAAACTGCACGGCTGGCTGCTGGAAAAGGCGAGGTAATTGCAGGCGCTGGAACGAAAACACCTTACCGAGACGCTGGACGTCTTTCTGAGCAGCATGGTGGCAAAGCCGGCGATTGGCAGAAAGTGTCTGGAGGCAATCACGTTGCGAAGGACGGTACAAAAATCGAAACTCATGCGGCTCAGAATAGGGAAACCAAACAGGTCGTCGAATTCAAAACGAAGTTGAAGGATGAGAGGCAGCCATGAAGGTCAGGTGCGTTGGGACACGGTTAAGCGATGACCAAGAGAAGCAACTGGGCTATACGTCTAGCCCAAAAATTGAATACCAGATTGTGCCCGGGAAGGAATATCTTGTACTGGGTTTAAGTTTTTTGCTCCCAACCGAGCCACATGGTGGTGGGGCGCAATATCAAATACTTAACGATTTTGGCGGATGCCGGATCATTCCGGCATGCCTGTTCGAAGTCGTGGATGATCGATGCTCGCGGTATTGGCATGTAAGGCAAGACTCAGACGGTGCTGTTTTATTGTGGCCTGAGGAATTTTTTACCGATTTTTTCCATGACGATCTCAGCGAAGGGTTTGCCGGTGCAGTGGAAATGTTCAAGCGGGTCGTCGATAGATTAAGGCATGAATTTGACCGATGAATCAGAAGGAAGGTTTTGGGGTCTCTCTGATCGATAAGCTTTTCCCAGGCTTAACGCGAATGGCCCAAGCGTTGAAGTGACTTACCCACGGCAATGCCCACTGCAACGTCAACGGCGACGCCCACTACAACGTACACGGCAACGTACACGATCAAAGGTGGCTTCATCGAGGACAGGATGAGAAATGTATCCACGCGCGGGCGCGTGCCCATGAAATGGAAACGGTTGTTTTTGGACCGAAACAATTTATAGATAACCTTCCCGGTTAGCGAAATCGTATGGCTTCATCTGTTTCGTGCACAGTTGGATAGACGGGTGAGTGAGATAGCCCCTCTGTCACCAGACACAGTCGGTGCCATATTCTTACGGATAGGAATACGGGCGTCCCGACTGCCGATAAGGGCCCAAACGTTACGGGTATACAGAGGCGCAACGCCACGAAGACGCTCCGCTCTACGGCACCAATCTGACCGGCGCTGAATGGAGCTAGGTAACTGACTTGTCCGAGCGTGCCTGCCGGCGCTCCGGCATCGCCCGCATGGCGTCCGCGATCGCCTGACGCAGCGGCTTGGTGCGCAGCTGGGCGTCGTAGGGCAGGGGACGCTGCGCCAGCTTGTCCTTGCGCGGCGCCTCGTCCCAGGTCTGCAGCCAGCTGATATGGTCGGCCAGGCCCCACAGCAGGAAGTCCGTCAAGCGCGGATACGAGAGCGTCACGTCGAGGAACTCGCGCGCGGCGGCCGCCACGCCGGCGTCGCGCTTGGCGATGTCGGCCGGCAGGGCGCGGTCGTTGACGTCGAACTCGGTGATCAACAGGTCGTAGCCCATGGCGGTGGCTTCGTCCAGGAATTGTCGCCACGCGAGCATGTCTTCGCGGCCGCGCTTCTTGCTCTCGTCCCAGGAGCCGATGTGGGCCTGCAGGCCGAGCGCATGGACCGGCGTGCCGCGCCGCTTCAGTTCGGCCAGCATGCGCAGCACGCCTGCGCGGTGCTTGGCGCTGCCGCTGTCCTCGCGCATGTAGTCGTTGTAGACCAGTTGGGCGTGCGGCGCGTACTCGTGCGCCAGGCGGAAGGCCAGGTCCACCTGCTCGACGGCGCCGGACGGCCCGGCGAACGCGCGGGTGAGGGCGTTCTGGCGCATCTTGCCGTCGGCCGGGTCGACTGCTTCGTTCATCACGTCCCAGCTCTGGATCCGGGTGCCGTAGTGGGCGCACACCGTCTGGGCGTGCTTGCGCATCAGGGTTTCCACGCGCGCCCTGTCCTTGCCGAAGTTCTCCTTCGCGATCCAGGCCGGCAGCCATTTCTCGGGCTGCCAGAACAGGTTGTGGCCACGCATCGCCATGCCGCTCTTCTCGGCCCAGTCCAGCATCGCGTCGGCCGGGCCGAAACGGTAGGCATCGCGCGTCGGCGCCAGGGCCTGCCACTTCATCTCGTTTTCGGCCACGATGATGTTGCACTCGCGTTCGACCAGGACGCGGTAGGCCGGGTCGCCGAACTGGTTCTTTCCGGCGCCGACCGCGGTCCCGAAGCGCAGGCCCTTGCGCTTTGCAATGTCCTTAAGCGCCTCGCCCGCGGGGGCGGCCGCCAGTGCGGGGAATCCTGTGGGCAGGAGGGCGGCGCCGGCAAGCGCCTGCAGCATGGTGCGTCGTGTCGTCATGTTGTTCCGTGTCTCCGTATTGTGATTGTGGCGCAGGAATGTTAGCGCAATCTTCGGCGGAATGAAATCGATTTCTAAGCAGGCATCGCACGTTGCGCCGCTGAGCGAGGGACATGCGTCGTGGTTTGTGGTTGTGCTAAGATAGCGCAAACAACAGAGTCATATCGTCCACAGGGGTCCGCGAGAACATGAGTAAAGCCAACGTGAAAGCCATCCAGGAAGACGTGGAGCGCCGCGGCCAGCCGACCATGGCCGACGTCGCCAAGCTGGCCGGCGTCTCGCCGATGACGGTGTCGCGCGTCATGAACGGCAAGGGCCTGGTGCGCGAGAGCACGCGGCGCAAGGTCGCCGAGGCGGTCGCCGCCCTGAACTACACTCCCAACCAGGAGGCGCGCAACCTGGCCGGCTCCAAGCCGATCCGGGTCGGCTTCCTGTACAGTAACCCGAGCGCCGCCTACCTCAGCGAATTCCTGGTCGGCCTGCTGAGCCAGTCCGGCCTGAACAACGTCCAGCTGTTCGTCGAGAAGTGCGAAGCCGGGCAGCACGAGGAAGAGCAGACCCGGCGCCTGATCGGCAACGGGCTGGACGGCATCATCCTGCCGCCGCCGCTGTGCGACAGCGAAGCCGTGATCGCTTGCGTGGCCGAGGCCGACATCCCGGCCGTGGTGGTCGCCTGCGGTTCGCCGGACGAGCGCGTGGGCGCCGTCAGCATCGACGACTACGATGCCGCCTACCAGATGACGCGCCACCTGATTACCCTCGGCCACCAGCGCATCGGCTTCATCGTCGGCCACCCGAACCAGACCGCCAGCGGCCGCCGCCTGGCGGGTTACCGCGCCGCCATCGAAGAGAAGGGCGCCGACAAGGCCGAAGACCTGGTGGTGCAGGGCATGTTCACCTACCGCTCCGGCCTGGATGCGGCGGAACACCTGCTGGCTCTCGAGGAGCGCCCGACCGCGATCTTCGCCAGCAACGACGACATGGCTGCGGCTGCCGTCGCGGTCGCGCACCGCCTGGGCCTGGACGTGCCGGGCGACCTCACCGTCACCGGCTTCGACGACTCGGCCCTGGCCACCACCATCTGGCCCGAACTGACCACCGTGCGCCAGCCGATCGCCGAGATGGCGCGCGAAGCGGTGCAATCGCTGGTGCGGCGCGTGCGCGCGCTGCGCGAGGGCGAAGAGGCGCCGCCGGAACGCGTGCCGATGGCATTCGAACTGGTGCGGCGCCAGTCGGATGCCGCCCCGCGCACCCGGCCGCCGGCGCGGCTCCCCTCCGTCAAGGCCGGCGCCAAGGTCGCACCCGCGGGTGCGCGCCGCTCCCAGGCTGCGCGCTGAGCCGCTTCCGTCCCCGTTCTCGTCCCCGCGGGCGCGCCTTGCCGGCGCGCCCGCGGCAGCTTTTCTCCCCCCTGATATCCCGCCTTCGAAGCCGCTCCGGCCGGCTTCCCATCGCCTTTCGTCGCGCTCGCTGAACATTCGGCAAGTATTTGATTGACAGCTGATAATTCCGCCGTTTAGACTGGAATGGTTGCGGTAACATTTCTGTTATACGAATGTTTGACTGCAATCACCCGCCGTTCACGAGCGGGACATAACAACAAGCAGCGGAGACGACATCGATGGGTATCAAACGCAGGGAATTCCTGGCCTCGGTAGGGAGCATGGCTGGCATGGCGGGCCTGGGCAGCGTCCCCGCCCTCGCGGCAGCGGCCCCCAAGGGCGGGCAGGGCGGCGTACCGCTGTACAAGCAGGCAAGTGCACCGGTCAATGCGCGGGTCGAAGACCTGCTGCGGCGCATGACGCTGGAAGAAAAGATCGTCCAGATGCAATGCTTGTGGCAAAAGAAGCCGGGTGTGCAGAACCAGGACAGCAGTTTTTCGATGGAGAAGGCGCAGGCCGCCTACCCGAACGGCATGGGCATGCTGGCGCGCCCGTCCGACCGCCTGCTGGGCCGGGACGCCAATGTGGCCGGCAATTCGGGTGCGACCGCCAACCGCGGCCCGCGCGAGACCGCCGAGTACGTGAACGCGGTGCAGAAATGGGCGGTGGAGCGCACCCGCCTGGGCATTCCGGTCCTGATGCACGAGGAAGCGCTGCACGGCTACACGGCACGCGAGGCGACCTGCTTCCCGCAAGCGATCGGCCTGGCCTCGAGCTTCGACCCGGCGATGGTGACGCAGGTGTTTTCGGTCGCGGCGCGCGAGATGCGCGCGCGCGGCGCCAACCTGGCGCTGGCGCCGGTGGTCGATGTGGCGCGCGATCCGCGCTGGGGCCGCATCGAGGAAACGTACGGCGAAGATCCGCACCTGTGCGGCGTGATGGGCAAGGCGGCCGTGATCGGCTTCTCGGGCGAGACCCTGCCGCTGGCGGCCGACAAGGTGCATGCGACCCTCAAGCACATGACCGGCCACGGCCAGCCCGAGAGCGGCACCAACATCGGTCCGGCCCACGTGGGCGAGCGCACCCTGCGCGAGGATTTCTTTCCGCCCTTCGAGAAGATCATCAAGGAAACAAAGATTGCGGCCGTGATGCCCTCGTATAACGAGATCGACGGCTTGCCGTCGCACGCCAGCCGCTGGCTCCTGACCGACGTCCTGCGCAAGGAGTGGGGCTTCCAGGGCGCGACGGTGTCGGACTACATGGGGGTCAAGGAGCTGGTGTCGCGCCACAGCCTGGCCGCCAACGACAAGGAGGCGGCGCTGCAGGCGGTCAAGGCCGGCGTCGACGTCGAGACCCCGGATCCGCTGGGCTACCTGAGCCTGGCCGACCTGGTCCGCGAAAAACGGATCTCGGTCAAGGAGATCGACGCCAGCGTGCGCCGCATCCTGAAGCTGAAGTTCGATGCCGGGCTGTTCGAGAACCCGTACGCGGACGCGGCCCGGGCCGAAGCCCTGACCGCGACCCCGGACGCGATCGCACTGGCGCGCGAAGCGGCGCGCCGCAGCGCGGTGCTGCTGAAGAACGACAAGGGCCTGCTGCCCTTGCAGCCGAACCGGGTCGGCAAGATGCTGCTGCTCGGCACCCACGCGAAGGATACCCCGATCGGCGGCTATTCCGATATCCCGCGCCACGTGGTCTCGATCCACGAGGCGCTGGAGAACGAAGCGCGCGCCCAGGGCTTCTCGTTCGACTACCGCGAGGGCGTGCGCCTGACCGAACAGCGCATCTGGGGCAAGGACGAGATCGAGTTTACCAAGCCGGAAGTCAATGCCCGCCTGATCCAGGATGCCGTGGAAGCCGCCAGGTCGGCCGACACCATCGTCATGGTCCTGGGCGACAACGAGATGACCGCGCGCGAAGCCTGGGCCGACCACCACCTGGGCGACCGCATCACCCTGGACCTGCTCGGCCAGCAGAACGACCTGGCGCGCGCCATCTTCGCGCTGAACAAACCGACCGTGGTGCTGCTGCTGAACGGCCGTCCGCTGTCGGCCAAGCTGCTGGCCGAACGCGCCGACGCCCTGCTCGAATGCTGGTACTTGGGCCAGGAGACCGGCCATGCGGTGGCCGATCTGCTGTTCGGCCGCGCCAACCCGGGCGGCAAGCTGCCGGTCACGATCGCACGCGACCCGGGCCAGCTACCGATGTACTACAACCGCAAGCCGAGCACCCGGCGCGGCTACATCGACGGCGTGACCACGCCCCTGTTCCCGTTCGGATTCGGCCTGTCCTACACCCGTTTCGAGATATCAAAGCCGCGCCTGATCCAGGCGCGCATCGGGGTGAACGGCAGCACCCGGGTCCAGGTGGACGTGCGCAACGTTGGCCAGCTGCGCGGCGACGAGGTCGTGCAGCTGTATATCCGCGACGACGTCAGCTCGGTGACCCGGCCGCTGCTGGAACTGAAGGGTTTCCAGCGCGTCAGCCTGGAGCCGGGCGCCAGCCGTACCCTGGACTTCGACATCAAGCCGAGCGACCTGTGGTTCTTCAACGCCGACATGAAGCGCGTCGTCGAGCCGGGCACGTTCAGCATCTTCGTGGGACCGAACAGCGTCGACCTCAAGAAGGCGACCCTCACCGTGGCATAAGGAAAAGAGAAAGATCATGACACAAGAAACCAATCTCCTGCCCGCCGACCTGAACGACGCGCTGCTGGTCGGCCGCGTCTGGCGTGGCGCGCCAGTCGACGGCCCCGCCGTGGTGGCGGTACGCCGCGGCCGCCTGGTCGACATCACCCGGCACGCCGCCACGGTCGCCGAGCTGTTCGAGCGCGACGACATGCTGGCCATCGTGCGCGGCGCCGAAGGCGAAGACCTGGGCGACGCCCTGGCCCTGGTGCAGGCCGCAAGCAGCGCGGAAGCCGAAGGCAGCGTCAGGCTGCTCGCCCCGTGCGACCTGCAGGCGATCAAGGCATGCGGCGTGACCTTCGCGGTCAGCCTGCTCGAACGCGTGATCGAAGAGCAGGCCAAGGGCGACCCCGGACGCGCCGGCGAACTGCGCGCCCAGCTGCAGGCCTCGATCGGCACCAACCTGTCGCAGATCGAGCCGGGCTCCGAAGCCGCCCTGCGCCTGAAGGACGAGCTGTCCAGCCGCGGCCTGTGGTCGCAGTACATGGAAGTGGGCATCGGGCCGTATGCCGAAGTGTTCACCAAGTCGCAGCCGATGTCGGCGGTCGGCCACGGCGCGGAGGTCGGCCTGCACCCGGCATCCCACTGGAACAACCCGGAGCCGGAAATCGTGCTGGCCGTGAACAGCCGTGGCCTGGTGGTCGGCGGCACGCTCGGCAACGACGTCAACCTGCGCGACATCGAAGGCCGCAGCGCTCTGCTCCTGGGCAAGGCCAAGGACAACAACGGTTCCTGCGCGATCGGCCCCTTCATCCGCCTGTTCGACGGCGGCTTCTCGCTCGATACCCTGCGCGAAGCCGAAGTGGGCATGCTGATCGAAGGCCTGGACGACGGCTTCACCTTGGCGGGCCACAGCCGCATGCGCGAGATCAGCCGCGACCCGCTCGACCTGGTCGGCCAGACCTGCGGCGCCCACCACCAGTACCCGGACGGCTTCATGCTCTTCCTCGGCACGATGTTCTCGCCGATCAAGGACCGCGACGCGCCGGGCAAAGGCTTCACCCACCACCTCGGGGATCGCGTCAGCATCTCCACGCCCTCGCTCGGCACGCTGGTCAACACGGTCCAGCGCAGCGACGGCATCGAACCCTGGACCTTCGGCGTACGGGCCCTCTACAACAACCTGGCGCGGCGCGGCCTGCTGGCTGCCGCCGGCGCCCGCTAGGACGCCATTCCCTCACGAGATTTTCATGTCTGACAACAAACAACAAGAATTCGCCTACGCGTCCTATCCCGACCTGAAAGACAAGCGCGTCGTCGTCACCGGCGGCGGCAGCGGCATCGGCAGCGAGCTGACCACGGCCTTCGCCGGGCAGGGCGCGCGCGTGATCTTCCTCGACATCGCCGAGGAGGCATCGCGCCAGCTGGAGGCCAGCCTGGCCGCGTCCCGGCACCCGCCGAAGTTCATGCGCTGCGACCTGACCGACCTGGACCAGCTCAAGTCCGTGTTCGCCGCCATCGAGGAAGAACTCGGCGGCGTCGACATCCTGCTCAACAACGCGGCCAACGACGACCGCCACGAGATCGAGGACGTCACCCCGGAATACTGGGACAGCCGCATGAACGTCAACCTGCGTCACAAGTTCTTCTGCACCCAGGCCGTGCTGCCGGGCATGAAGGAGCGGCGCGACGGGGTGATCCTGAACTTCGGCTCGATTTCCTGGCACCTGCCGCACACCCAGCTGCACTTGTACATGACGGCCAAGGCCGGCATCGAGGGCATGACGCGCGCGCTGGCGCGCGACGTCGGCAAGTACGGGATCCGCGCCAACACCGTGGTGCCGGGCGCCGTGCGCACCCCGCGCCAGCAGGCGCTGTGGCATACCGCCGAGGAAGAGGCGCGCATCCTGGCCGGGCAGTGCATTCCCGAGCGCGTCGAGATGCAGGACGTGGCCGCGCTGGCCCTGTTCCTGGCCTCGAACAATGCGCGCCATTGCAGCGGCCGCGAATACTTCGTCGACGCGGGCTGGTACGGCGCATGAGCGGCCACCCGACCATTGCAAGCACGCCAGAGTGCCTGTGGCAGGTGGGCGCCACGCTGGGCGAGGGCGTCCTGTGGGACGCCACCAGCGCACAGGTCTGGTTCGTCGACATCAAGGGCCGGCGTATCCACCGCTGCGACGCCGACGGCGGGGAGCGAAAAAGCTGGGAAGCGCCGGGCCAGGTCAGCTTCATCGTGCGCGCCTCCGACGGCGGCATGGTGTGCTCGCTGGACGACGGCCTGTACCGCTTCATCGAGGAGGGCGGCGCCTTCGAATCCCTGCTCGCGGTCGAAGCCGACCAGCCGGGCAACCGCTTCAACGACGGCCACGTCGACGCCGCCGGTGCACTGTGGTTCGGCTCGATGGACGACGCCGAAGAGCAGCCCACCGGCGCGCTGTACCGCTTCGACGGCGGCAAGGCCGAACGCCACGACGACGGCTACGTCATCACCAACGGCCCGGCGCTGAGTCCCGACGGGCGCACCCTGTACCACACCGACACCCTGGAGAAGCGCACCTACGCCTTCGACCGGGCAACGGACGGGGGCCTGTCGAACAAGCGCCCCTTCGTGGAATTGAAGGACGGCGGTTATCCGGACGGCATGGCCGTGGATGCGGAAGGTTGCGTGTGGATCGCCACCTTCGGCGGCTGGCGGATCGACCGCTTCGACGCGCAAGGACGAAAAGTGGGCGAAGTACGCTTCCCCTGCGCCAACGTCACCAAGCTGGCCTTCGGCGGCGAGGACCTGCGCACGGTCTACGCCACCACCGCCCGCAAGGGCCTGTCGAACGAAGAACTGGCGGCGCAGCCGCTGGCCGGCAGCCTGTTCAGCTTCCGTGTGGAGACCCCGGGACTGCCGCAGCGCCTCTTGCGGCTGGAGAAATGAGAACATGAATCACGACGACCAACAACAGAAGCCACGCCGTTTCCGCTCCCAGGACTGGTTCGACAACCCCGAGCGGATCGACATGACCGCGCTCTACCTGGAGCGCTTCATGAACTACGGGATCACCCCGGACGAACTGCGCTCGGGCAAGCCGATCATCGGCATCGCCCAGAGCGGCAGCGACATCGCGCCCTGCAACCGTATCCACCTGGACCTGGCCAGGCGCGTGCGCGACGGCATCCGCGACGCCGGCGGCATCCCGATGGAATTCCCGCTGCACCCGATTTTCGAGAACTGCCGCCGCCCGACCGCGGCGCTGGACCGCAACCTGGCCTACCTGGGGCTGGTCGAGATCCTGCACGGCTACCCGATCGACGCGGTGGTGCTGACCACCGGCTGCGACAAGACCACCCCGGCCCAGCTGATGGCAGCCGCCACGGTCGACATCCCGGCCATCGTGCTGTCGGGCGGGCCGATGCTGGACGGCTGGTTCGAGGGCGAGCTGGCCGGTTCCGGCGCCGCCGTCTGGAAGGGCCGCCGGCGCCTTGCAGCAGGCGAGATCGACGAAGAGAAGTTCATCCAGATCGCCACCGCGTCGGCTCCCTCGGCCGGCCACTGCAACACCATGGGCACCGCCTCGACCATGAACGCCGTGGCCGAAGCGCTGGGCATGTCGTTAACCGGTTGCTCGGCGATTCCCGCCCCGTACCGCGAACGCGGCCAGATGGCCTACGACACCGGCCGCCGCATCGTCGAGCTGGCCCATGCGGACGTCCGTCCCTCGACCATCCTGACGCGCGAGGCCTTCCTGGACGCGATCGTGGTCAATGCCGCGATCGGCGGCTCCAGCAACGCCCAGCCCCACATCGTCGCCATGGCGCGCCACGCCGGCGTCGAGATCACGCCCGAGGACTGGATGGAATACGGCTACGACGTGCCGCTGCTGCTCAACATGCAGCCAGCCGGCAAATACCTGGGCGAGCGTTTCCACCGCGCCGGCGGCGTGCCGGCCATCATGTGGGAGCTCGAGCAGCAGGGCCTGTTGCGCTCGAAGCGTCCGACCGTCACCGGCAAGACCATGGCCGAGAACCTGGTGGACAAGGAAAGCTGGGACCGCGAGATGATCCGCCCGTTTGCCGATCCGCTCAAGCACAGCGCCGGCTTCATGGTGCTGAAGGGGAACCTGTTCGACTTCGCCATCATGAAGACCAGCGTCATTTCCCCGGCCTTCCGCGAGCGCTACCTCTCGGAGCCCGGCGCGGAAAACCGCTTCGAGTGCCGCGTGGTCGTGTTCGACGGTTCGGACGACTACCATCACCGCATCAACGATCCGGCGCTCGAGATCGACGAGCGCACCATGCTGGTGATCCGCGGCTCCGGCCCGATCGGCTGGCCCGGATCGGCCGAGGTGGTGAACATGCAGCCGCCCGATGCCTTGATCAAGCGCGGCATCATGGCGCTGCCGACCCTGGGCGATGGGCGCCAGTCCGGCACCTCGGACAGCCCCTCGATCCTGAATGCGTCGCCCGAGAGCGCGGCCGGCGGCAACCTGGCGCTGTTGCGTACCGGCGACATCGTGCGCGTGGACCTGAACGCGGGGCGCTGCGACGTCCTGGTCTCCGATGAGGAGCTGGCGGCGCGCCGCAGGGACGATCCGCCGGCAATTCCGCCGAACCAGACGCCATGGCAGCAGATCTACCGCGCCACTGTGGGCCAGCTGCACACCGGGGCTTGTATGGAGCTGGCACTGCCTTACCGCGGCGTGGCGCACGACATGCCGCGCCATAACCACTGACGATGCGTCGGGCTGGCGCTGCGGCGGGATTTTGATCAGAATGGCAGGAGCAGCCGCAGAGCCGCCCCGAACTGGCAACAGAAGAAATCAATTGGAGACATAACAAATGAAAAAGATGATCAAGGCCGTCGGCCTGGCATTCGCAATCCTGTTCAGCGGCGGCGTCGGCGTGGCCCACGCGGACGCCACCAATCCCAAGATCGGCTTCTCGATCGACGACCTGCGCCTGGAGCGCTGGGCGCGCGACCGCGATTACTTCACGGCGGCCGCGCAGAAGCTGGGCGCCAAGGTGTACGTACAGTCGGCCGACGCCAGCGAGCAGCGCCAGATCGCCCAGATCGAAAACCTGATCTCGCGCGGCGTGGACGTGCTGGTGATCGTTCCCTACAACGCCACGGTGCTCAACAACGCCATCCGCGAAGCGAAGAAGGCCAAGATCAAGGTGGTGTCGTACGACCGCCTGATCCTGAATGCCGATGTCGATGCCTACGTCTCGTTCGACAACAAGGCCGTCGGCGAGCTGCAGGCGCAGTCGCTGGTGAACCTCAAGCCGAAGGGCAACTACTACCTGCTGGGCGGGGCCCCGACCGACAACAACGCCAAGATCCTGCGCGAAGGTCAGATGAAGGTGCTGCAGCCGCTGGTGGACAAGGGCGACGTCAAGATCGTCGGCAAGCAGTGGGTCAAGGACTGGAGCGCTTCCGAGGCGATGGCCATCGTCGAGAACGCGCTGACCGCAAGCGGCAACAAGATCGACGCCGTGGTCGCCTCCAACGACGGTACCGCGGGCGGCGCGATCCAGGCGCTGGCGGCCCAGAAGCTGGCCGGCAAGGTGCTGGTGTCGGGCCAGGACGCCGACCTGGCGGCGGTGCGCCGCGTGATCGCCGGCACCCAGACCATGACCGTCTACAAGCCGCTGCGCGCGCTGGCCTCGAACGCGGCCAGCGTCGCGGTGCAGCTGGTGCGCAACCAGAAGCCGGCCTACAACGCCCAGATGCACAACGGCGTCAAGAACGTCGACAGCCTGCTGCTCAAGCCGGTCCTGCTGAACAAGTCGAACGTCGACCTGCTGGTCAAGGACGGCTTCTATTCCCAGGCACAGCTGGCCGGGAAGTAATCCAGCAGCTGTCGGCACTCTGCGCCACCCGTGCCGGTCGATGGCGACCGGCGCGTGGCGGCGCACACCAACGAGTCTTGAATGTCACCCTATCTTCTCCAAATGAAGGGCATCGCGAAGCGATTCGACGGTGTCCCCGCGCTCGACGGGATCGACCTGGCGATCCGTCCCGGCGAGTGCATCGGCCTGTGCGGCGAGAACGGCGCCGGCAAGTCCACCCTGATGAAAGTCCTGTCGGCGGTCTACCCGCACGGCAGCTGGGACGGCGAAATCCTGCTCGACGGCCAGCCGCTGCGGGCGCGCTCGGTGCGCGAGACCGAGGACGCCGGCATCATCATCATCCACCAGGAACTGATGCTGGTGCCCGAACTGTCCGTGGCCGAGAACATCTTCCTCGGTAACGAACTGACCCTGCCGGGCGGGCGCCTCGATTACCCGGCCATGAACCGCCGTGCCGAGGAAATCCTGCGCGAGCTGAAGCTCCCCGACGTGAACGTGGTGCTGCCGGTGAAGAACTACGGCGGCGGCCACCAGCAGCTGATCGAGATCGGCAAGGCCCTTAACAAGCAGGCGCGCCTCCTGATCCTGGACGAGCCGTCGGCCTCGCTGACGGCCAGCGAGATCGCCGTCCTGCTCGAGATCATCCGCGACCTCAAGGCCAAGGGCGTGGCCTGCGTCTACATCTCGCACAAGCTGGAAGAGGTGGCGGCGATCTGCGACACCATCGTGGTGATCCGCGACGGCAAGCACATCGCCACCACCCCGATGCAGCAGATGAACGTCGACCGCATCATCGCCCAGATGTGCGGCCGCGAGATGAACCAGCTGTATCCATCCTTGCCGCACGAGGTGGGCGAGGTGGTGATGGAGGCGCGCCACGTCACCTGCTGGGATCCGGACCAGCCGCAGCGCAAGAAGGTCGACGACGTCTCCTTCGAGCTGCGCCGCGGCGAGATCCTCGGCATCGCCGGCCTGGTGGGCGCCGGCCGCACCGAGCTCGTCACCGCGATCTACGGCTCCTACGAAGGCGCCTACGAAGGCGAAGTGTGGCTGAACGGCCAGCGGGTCGACACCTCGACACCTCTCAAGGCAATCGGGGCGGGCTTCGCCCTGGTGCCCGAAGACCGCAAGCAGCACGGCATCGTGCGCGACCTGTCGGTGGGCGAGAACATCACCCTGTCGGTGCTGGACCGCTTCTCGAAGCTCTCCCGCATCGACGAGGGCCTGGAAGCGCGCGAGGTGGGCGAGCAGATCCGCCGCCTGGCGCTCAAGACCGCTAGCCCGGCGCTGCCGATTACGGCGCTCTCGGGCGGCAACCAGCAGAAGGCGGTGCTGGCCAAGATGCTGCTGACCCAGCCGAAGGTGCTGATCCTCGACGAGCCGACCCGCGGAGTCGATGTCGGCGCCAAGTTCGAGATCTACAAGCTGATCCTCGAACTGGCCGCCCAGGGCATCGCCATCGTCATGGTGTCGTCCGAACTGGCCGAGGTGCTCGGGGTCTCGGACCGGGTGCTGGTGATGGGCGAGGGCAAGCTGCGCGGGAACTTCCTTAATCAAGGCCTGACCCAGGAAATGGTGTTGGCCGCTGCAATCGGACAGGTGAAATGATGTTAGACAAAGTACACGCGCCAGTGGCGGCCCAGGGCGGCGCGGCACGGGCGGCGGCAAACACGGGAATCAGCTTCAAGCAGATTTTCACGCAATACAAGATTCTGGCCCTGCTGGTCGCGATCGCCATCATCTGGGCCTTCTTCAGCTGGAAGACCGACGGCGGCTTCACCTCCGCGCGCAACCTGTCCAACCTGATGCGCCAGATGTCGGTGACTGGCATCCTGGCCTGCGGCATGGTGTTCGTCATCATCGCCGGCGAGATCGACCTGTCGATCGGCTCGCTCCTCGGACTATTGGGCGGGCTGGCGGCAGTGCTCGACGTGGTCCACCACCTGCCGCTACCGATCTCGATGGCGATCGTGCTGGCGGGCGGCATGCTGCTCGGCTTCCTGAACGGCTACCTGACAGCCTATGCGGGGATACCGTCATTCATTGTCGGGCTGGGGGGCATGCTGGCCTACCGCGGCATCGTGCTGGGGCTCACCGACGGCACCACGATCGCGCCGATCTCGCCGGAATTCGAGCAGCTCGGCCAGGCCTACCTGCCGCCTGCCTTCGGCATGCTGCTGGGCGCCGTGCTGTTCGTGCTGGCCTGCGTGCTGGCATGGCGCCAGCGCGCCAGCCAGGCGCGCCATCATCTGCCAGTCCTGCCGCTGTGGCGCAGCGTGGCCCGGGTGGCCATCATCGGCGTGGTGCTGGCAGGCCTCATCAGCACCTTCAACAGCTACGAGGGCATCCCCTTGCCGGTGCTGATCCTGCTGGTCCTGCTGGGCGTGTTCAGCTACATCGCACGCCAGACCGTGTTCGGCCGCCGCATCTACGCCGTCGGCAGCAATATGGAAGCGACACGCCTGTCGGGCATCAACGTGCGCGCCGTGAAGCTGTGGATCTTCGGGCTGATGGGGCTGATGTGCGCGCTGGCCGGCCTGATCAACACGGCGCGCCTGGCGGCGGGTTCGCCCTCGGCCGGCATGTCGGCCGAGCTGGACGTGATCGCCGCCTGCTTCATCGGCGGCACCTCGATGCGGGGCGGCGCCGGCACCGTGCACGGCGCGCTGGTGGGCGCCCTGGTCATGGCCAGCCTGGACAACGGCATGTCGATGCTGGACGTCGACACTTACTGGCAGATGATCGTCAAGGGCCTGATCCTGACCCTGGCGGTGTGGCTGGACGTGGCGACCCGTACCGGCAGGCGCTGAGCCGGGCGGCGCTTGCGCGCCGCCGCTGATTGTGAAAAAGCCAGGCGCATGCGCCTGGCTTTTTGATTTGGCGCTGGACTGTTGTAGGGTGGGCGGGGTCGGTGAGGCCAGTGGCCTCACCGACGAAGCCCACGCGGTCATATCACGCTTCTGCAGCCCGTGCGCCTATTCAGAAGCCAACTATCACCGCGTGGGCGGGAAGACCCGCCCACCCTACAAGGAGCTGACCTTATTCCGCGGTCTTCAATACGCCATCGACCACCCGGGCCAGGCCCAGCGGATTGTCGTCGCGCAGCGCTTCCGGCAACAGTTCGGCCGGCACCGCCTGGTAGCAGACCGGGCGCAGGAAGCGGTCGATCGCCGTGGCACCCACCGAGGTCGTGCGGCTGTCCGAGGTGGCCGGGAAGGGGCCGCCATGCACCATCGCATGCGATACCTCGACGCCGGTCGGGAAGCCGTTGAACAGGATGCGGCCGGCCTTGCGTTCCAGGATGGGCAGCAGGCTTGCCGCCAGCGCCTGGTCCGCCGCCGTCGCGTGGACGGTCGCGGTCAGCTGGCCCTCGACGTGGCCGGACACGGCCAGCAGCTCGGCTTCATCGCGGCAGCGCACCAACACCGCGGCCGGCCCGAAGATCTCTTCTTCCAGCGCAGGGGTGGCGAGGAAGGTGGCGGCGTCGCATCCGTACAGGGCAGGCTGGGCTGCGCATGCCGGGCCTTCCGAGCCAGCCCCGGCGCCGCGCGCCAGGAGCTGGACGCCGGGCACGGCGGAGCGGGCTTCGACCGCCTCGACATAGGCCTTGTGGATGCCGGGGGTGAGCATGGTGCCGGCGGTCTTTTGCTGCAGGGCCTCGGCGGCCGCCACGCTGAAGGCATTGAAGGCGTCTCCCTCCAGGCCGATCACCAGGCCGGGATTGGTGCAGAACTGGCCCCCGCCGAGCGTGAGCGAATCGACGAAGCCTTGCGCCAATGCGCCGGCCTTGCCCCCGAGCGCATTCGGCAGCAGGAAGAAGGGGTTGACGCTGCTCATTTCCGCATACACGGGGATCGGTTCGGGGCGCGCGCCAGCTGTGCGCATCAGGGCCAGGCCGCCCTGGCGCGAGCCGGTGAAGCCCACCGCCTTGATCGCAGGATGCGCCACCAGCGCGGTGCCGATGGTCCTGCCTTCGCCGATCAGCATCGAGAACACGCCTTCCGGCATGTCGCAGTCGATGGCGGCCTGCTGCACCGCGCGGGCTACCAGCTCCGAGGTGCCGAGGTGGGCGTTGTGGGCCTTGACCACCACTGGGCAGCCGGCTGCCAGGCTTGAGGCGGTATCGCCGCCGGCCACCGAGAAGGCGAGCGGGAAGTTACTGGCGCCGAAGACCGCGACCGGGCCCAGCGGGATCTTGCGCATGCGCAGGTCAGGGCGCGGCGGCGTGCGTTCGGGCAGGGCCGAATCGAGGGTCGCCGCCAGGAAGTGACCGTCGCGGACCACCTTGGCGAACAGGCGCAGCTGATTCACGGTGCGCATGCGCTCGCCTTCCAGACGTGCCTGCGGCAGGCCGGTTTCGAGACCGGCGCGTTCGATCAGGGCTGGGCCGAGGTCGAGGATGCGGGCGGCGATGGCCTCCAGAAAAGCGGCGCGCCGCTCGAGGGGCAGGGCGCGGTAGCTGTCGAAGGCGTCCTCGGCCAGCGCGCAGGCGGTGGCCAGCTCTTCGCCGGAGGCCAGGCCGAAGCCGGGTTCGAGGTTGGCGTGGCGGGCCGGGTCGATGGCGTGGACGACGCCTGCGGCGCCGCGCACGCTGCGCCTGCCGATGATCATGTCGCCTTGGATGTGCATGGAATGCTCCTTGTCTGAATGGTGTTGGTGCGGAGGATAAAAAAAAGGTTCATCGCGTTTTGCCGGGAAACGCATCCTTGATTTTCAGGAAGAAGTAGGATGCATCCCGAAATCCGTAGGCCATGCGCTTGATGACTTTGATGCGGTTGTTGACGCCTTCCAGGATCGATGAGTTCATCGGATAGATGGCCGAAGCCAGAATGCCGCGCCGGTACTTGGCCAGCCGTTTGGCAAACTGGATCAGCGGTGTGATATGGCTTTCCAAGGCGAGTTTGAGCCAAGCCTTCCATCGACGAGCACCTTCCCGGACCGATGGCGCATACCAGATCTCTTTCAATTCGGTCTTGAGCAGGTAGACCGTTGCCAGCGGCTGATTGGCGGCGAGCAGTTCTTCGAGCTTGACGGCCTGTTCGGCCTTGAGGTTGTCGCGGTTGCGTAGTAACAGCCAGCGGCTACGCTTGATGACCTGGCGCGCTTTTGGTTCGGCCCGTAACGTATTGGCTTGATCGACGCGCACCCGGTCGACGACTTCGCGGCCGAAGCGGGCCACGACATGAAACAAATCGTAGACCACCTCCGCGTTTGGACATTGCTGACGCACTTCAAGGTCCATGGCCGTGTTCATATCCATGGCCACCGCCTCGATTCGCTGGCAGCCTTGCTCGCCCAGCAGCTCAAAGAATGGCCGGATCGCTTCCCGGCTGTTGCCTTCCCCAACCCACAAGACGCGCATACGCTCGGCATCCATGGCCACGGTAGCGTAGCGATGGCCCTTGTGCAGGGCAAATTCGTCCATGACCAAGCGGCGTACGCCCACCGCCGAGAAGTCGCCGTGCAGCTGCTTTAGTCGCCGATGATCAATCTCTTTGATGGTATGCCAGTGCAGCCCGGTCAACCGGGCTATATGGGCTATGGGCAGCAACTGCGCCAGCGCCTCGACCCACAGACGCACGCGGTGCGTGATGCGCGCCCGGCGGTCGAGCCAAACAATGTGCTCGGCCACTCGTGCATTGCAGTGATGGCAGTCCAGCCGCCGTACCGGCACATCGAGCCAGACGCGCTTGTCCAGAACGTCGCGATCGCGCACCTTACGCCTTCGGCGCTCATGCACCAGGGCGCAAGGCTGGTGGCACGCTCCGCACACAGCATCCCTTGCCGGGCAGGTATCGAGAACGATTAACAGTGATCCGTCTTCTTGTTCTTGGACGGTGTCGACAATATGGCCTTCCCAAAACGGGACAGACGACATAGCATTGAGCATGGCGGTGGTTTGATAGACTGATTTGTTTGGCGACTATCAATCTACCAACATCAGGCCACCGCCACCACCTCCCGATTAGATCGTCAACCCCGTCTTCCCCCATTCCCCGCGAAGAACCAAAAAAAAAGCCGCGGACCGCCAGGCGGAACCGCGACTTCAGGAGAGACGAAGCTTAGAACGAGTACGAGGCCTGGAGCGTGTAGCGCGGCCCGCTCATGAACAGCTGGCGGGTGAACATGCCGGCGTGCTGCTGCATCAGCTGGCGCGTCTTGGCGTTGTTCAGGTTCTGGGCTGCCAGGCCGACACGGAACCTGTCCGTGAAGTCGTAGAAGATCGAACCGTCCAGCTGGCCGTAATCGTCTTGCCACAGCGGCAGGCCGTAGGCCTGGTCGTTGTTCGGCGTCGGGATCAGGAAGCGCGGGCCGGCGTCCGGGTTCGTGTTCAGGCCGTTGTTGCCGCGGCTGCCCCAGGTGTTGACGGCAACCAGGTAACGCGAGCGCCAGTTGTACGCCAGGCGCGCTGACAGACCATTCTTTTCGTACATGACCGCGAAGTTGACCGTGTGACGCGACAGGCCTTGCAGCGGCGTGTTGCCGAACGGGCGTCCGTCGGTGTCGCAGCCGTTGATCGACAGGTTCATGTTCGACTGGTCGCTGCCCGCGCAGAACGCGGCCGGCACCGGATTGTCCAGCTTGCGCTCGCTCGACACATAGGTCCAGCTGGCCTGGGTACCGATACCGCGCAGCCAATCCGGCACGAAGTCGTAGTACTGCTGGTGCGCGATCTCGAAGCCGCGCGCAAAGCCGTGGGCGCCGTTGATCGGATGGGTGACCGCGAAGGTCTGGTTCTTGCCGTTGACATCCTTCACCGTGTAACCGTAGGTGGTGTTGACGATGATGTCCTTGATGTCCTTGTTGAACGCCGCCAGGGTCAGCGAACCGGCCTTGGCGAAGTACCACTCCGCGGTCAGGTCGATGTTGGTCGCCGTGGTCGGCTTCAGGAGCGGGTTGCCGTCGCTGCTGCCGGTCAGGTTGTTGCCGCTGAAGACGACGCGCTGGTCCTGGAGCGTGACCGGATCCTTGATCGTCAGCTGGTTCGCCGGCGAGGTCAGGGTGGTCAGCGACTGCAGCTGGTTGAAGTCCGGGCGCGCCATCGACTTGGCGACGGCGAAGCGGAACTGCAGCTTGTCGTTGTACTTCAGGCGCAGGTTCAGGCTCGGCAGCCAGTGGCTGTACGAGGTATCGGTGCTGCGCGGGGTCTCGAACTTGGCGATGTTGACCAGAGTGTTCACGCCTTCCACCGGCACGTCGCCCGGAATGCTGACGTTGGTCGGGTCGTAGGCGATATAGCCGTTCGTCGTGTTCTTCGTCCTCACGTAGCGCACGCCGATGTTGCCGTCGATCGGGTACTTGAGGTCGTCGAAGCCGAAGCGCAGCTGGGTGTAGGCGGCCTGGGTCTTCTCGGTCTGCGTGTTCAGCGCCGACGGCGTGTCGAAGGTCGACGGCTTCCACGCGTCGCAGGTACCCCAGCCCTGGGCGGCCTTCTGTTCTTCGCACAGGGTGGTGTGGTAGCCGTGCAGCTTGGTCCAGCCGTTCGGGAAGTCGCGTGCCAGCGCATCGGTCGGATACAGCATCGCCGGAACCGAGACCTTGCCGTCGAAGAAGTTCGGGATCTGCGCCAGCTCGGTGCCGCCCGAGAAGCGCGGGTCGTTCAGGCGTGCGACGCCCGGGATCTGCCAGCCTTCCATCCACGGGAAGGTGATCGACGACCAGTTGTAGAACTTCTGGGCCTTGCGGTTTTCGGCTTCGCGGTCCGCCAGGCGCACGCCGAAGCGGATATCGCGCAGCACCGGGTCGTCGAAGCTGAACTTGACGTCGCTGCGCCAGGCCTTCTGGGTAGCCTTGGCGCGGTCCAGCGCCTCCTGGGTGTAGGCCCAGTAGTAGTTCTTTGGATCGGCCATGAACTGCGCCGAGCCGAGGCCGATCTGCGGGACGCTGCCGGTGAGGTCGATCGACTGGTTCGGCAGGATGAAACCCGTCGAGACGTCGGCATCGAAGCCTTCGGTGGTGGAACGGACGTGCTGGAAGTCGTTGGTCCAGGTCAGGTCCGGCGTCACGCGCCATTGCACGTTCAGCGCGAGGTCGCGCGTGCCGGAGTCGCGCTGGTTGATGCGGCGCGAGCTGTTGAACGGCGAGCCGCCATAGGTCGGGTTCGAGATCGTGCCTTTCTGGAAGGCGCCATTGGCGTCATAGGTGACGTCGGCGCCGGCCACCTGCTGGTACCACTTGTCTTCCGACGAGGCCACGACGCGCTCGCTCAGGTCTTCCTCGTACTGCGTCTTGAAGTAGGTCAGCGCCGCGGTGAGGTCGCGGTTCGGACGCCACTGGAAGGCCGCATAGTCGCCGCGGCGAACGCGTTCGAACTCCTGCGAACGCAGGCCGCCGCCCAACGGCAGCCATTTGGTCGCGTCGCGATTGTACTGGGCCGGGTTGCGGGAATTCACGTGCGGGAAGAAGGGATCGATGCCGATGGCGTCGGTCCGGGTCGGGTTCTTCGCATACGCGAAGTTGACCAGGGCGCCGAATTCACCGATGGGCGAGGTCCAGCGGTTCGACAACAGCACGGTGCCGGTCGGACCTTTGGCCTTGTTCAGCTCCGAATAGGTTTGCGAGGCGCCCAGCGAGCCCTTGAAGCCCGCGAAGTCGAAGGGCATGGCCGTGCGCAAGTTGACCAGGCCGGCGAGCGCGCCTTCGATCTGTTCGGCGGAAGGGTTCTTGTAGACATCGACGCCGGCCATCAGCTCCGGCGGCACGTCGGTGAAGCCGAGCGAGCGGCCGCCGCCGGCCGAGAACGCGTCGCGGCCGTTGACTTCCGAGCGCACGTAGGTCAGGCCGCGCACCGACACGCCGGAGCCTTCGACGGCCTGGCGATTCGGGTCGCCCGGCATGTTGCGGTCCATGGTGACGCCGGCGATACGCTGCAGCACCTCGGTGACCGAACGGTCCGGGAGCTTGCCGATGTCCTCGGCGACGATCGAATCGACCAGCTCGTCGGAATTCTGCTTGAGCTGCTGGGCCGATTGCAGTGCGGCGCGCTGGCCGGACACCTTGACGACCGCGGTCGCGGGGACGGTCGGCTCCTCCGCGCCGGTAGCGGCGGTCTGTGCCCATGCTGCGCCGCTATAGAGGACGGCAATCTGCGCGACCGCTGCGGCGATCGCTGTTTTCTGGAACTTCCTCACGTTGTCTCCTGATATAGGTAATTTTTTTATGTGCTGAGTTGTCAAGCGCCAGCACTGCACCGAGCCTCTACTAACACCGGTTGTTATACGCTACCATACATTTTCGGCAGAAACCTCACAAGACTGTAGATTTTGCTAATTCACAACAGCATATTCGGCAGGACGTGCAAACGGTGAGGCGCGAAGCCGGGTCCTTGCCATGTATAGGTGCCCGGGCAGGCATCCGGAAGCAGCTGGTTTGCGGCAAGCGGCCTCACTGGTTCTCTACAGTACGCAATACATTGAACAAGGTCAAGAAATCGATTTCATAGAAATGCGCTTTTTGTGCACCGACTGTCGTGAACCCGCTGCTCCAGTCGGGATTTCATGCGGTTCGCATAAGCGGGAGAGGGTCCCGCTTGCTGCGGCCGAGGTGATTGCGGCAGGCGTCCAGCCCCGCGGCGCAGCAATCGCAGCGTCCCTGTTCCGTTTTTCAAGAGCGATCACCCGCGCATGCCGGGAAATTGTATGGTAGCGCGAACATTTTCCTTGCATTGCTGCATACGGCTGGCTTAGGATGCTGGCAAGAAGTGCCGACACCACCGACACCGATAACAAGCAGGAGACCATGCGCCTTCCTTTCCGTCGCCGCGGCGCGCCGCGCCTTGCCGTCGCCGTCCCCATTCTTCTTGCCCAGCTCGTTCAAGCGGGTCCGGCCGCCGCCTTCACTCCCGATCTGCCGCGCATTGTCGAGCGCGAGGGACGCCATGCCCTGCTGGTCGATGGCGCCCCCTTCCTGGTGCTGGGCGGTCAGGCCCACAACTCCAGCAACTACCCGGCAGCGCTGCCAAAGGTCTGGGCCGCGCTCAAGGATGCGCATGCCAACACCCTGGCGATCCCGGTCGCATGGGAACAGCTCGAGCCGGAGGAGGGCAGGTTCGACTTCAGCTACGTCGACACCCTGGTGGCCCAGGCCAGGACTCATGGCAAGCGCCTGGTGCTGCTGTGGTTCGGCACCTGGAAGAACACCGGCCCGGCGTATACCCCGGCATGGGTGAAATTCGACAACCGGCGCTTTCCGCGCATGCTCGACGCGGACGGCAAGCCCAGCTACTGCCTGTCGCCCTTCGGCGAAGCCACCCTGGCGGCCGACAAGAAGGCGTTCGTGGCCTTGATGCGGCACATCCGCAAGATCGACGCCGGCAAGCGCACCGTGATCATGGTGCAGGTCGAGAACGAGGTCGGCACCTACGGCCTGGTGCGCGACCATGGCGTGCGCGCCGAGGCCGCATTCCGCCAGGCGGTTCCCGCGGCGGTTCTGGCGCGCCAACCCGCGCCCGCCGGACGTCCGTCGCAAGGCAGCTGGAGCGAGGTGTACGGCGACTATGCCGGCCAGTACTTCCATAGCTGGGCGATCGCCAGTTATATCGAGGAGATTGCCAAGGCCGGCCGCGCGGTCTACGACCTGCCGATGTTCGTCAACAATGCGCTGCGCGAGCCGGGCCAGCCCGGGCAGCCGGCCACGCCGTGGAAGGGCGACTTCGCCAGCGGCGGCCCGACCTGGGACGTGCTCGGCATCTACAAGGCGGCGGCGCCCCACATCGACTTCGCCGCGCCCGACATCTATATGCCGGAGTCCGCCAAGGTGAATGGGGTGCTGGCCGGCTTTCAGCGTCCGGACAACCCGCTCCTGGTGGCGGAAATGGGCAATGCCGCGGGATACGCGCGCTACGTCTGGCAGATCGTCGGCAGGGGCGCGCTTGGCGTGGTCCCCTTCGGCATCGACTATGCCAGCTACAGCAACTACCCGCTCGGCTCGAAGCACAGCGACCGCCGCATGGTCGAGCCTTTCGCCCAGGTGTACGCCACCCTGGCGCCGATGGCGCGCCTGTGGGCGCGCTGGGCCTTCGAAGGCCGCACCCATGGCGTGGCGGAGGGCGACGACCGGGCCGAGCAGGCGGTCGCCCTCGACGGCTGGAAGGCCACGGTCTCGTTCCGCGAGTTCCAGTTCGGCGAGCGCCAGTACTTGCGCGACAAGAATGAATACGCCGAGGGCACCGAGCTGCCGGGAGGCGGCGTGGCGATCGCGCAGCTCGGCCCTGGCGAATTCGTGCTGGCCGGCCAGCGCGCACGCGTCAAGTTCGCGCCTGCCGGCGACAAGCCCGCCATGCTGGCGCGCGTGGAGGAGAGACGCTTCGACGCCGCCGGTAAATGGATCATGGAACGCAACTGGAACGGCGACCAGACCGACTACGGCCTGAACCTGCCGGCCGCGCCGACCGTGCTCAAGGTCACGATGCGCACCTACGACTATTAAGCAGCAAGACCGAGCACCGACAACAAGAACCAGGAGACCCGCAATGCAAGTGACCCGAACGGCAGCCGCCGTCCTGCTGCTGTGCGCAGCCACCCAGGCCCTCGCCGGCAGCTACCAGAAGACCGCCACCGGCGTCGAAGTCAGGCCGGACACGGGGGGCTCGAAGCTGGTGCGCCTGAATCTGATGAGCGACAACATCATCCAGGTGCTGAAGTTCGATGCGCCCGGCAAGGCGCTCACGCCCTCCCTGATGACGGTGGCCAGGCCCTGCGCCTGCACCTTCAGCGTGGACGGCGCCCGCGACGGCAAGGACGAGGCGGTACGGCTCAAGGCGGGCAGGATATCGGCCACGGTGTCGCTGAAGGACGGGCGGGTGGCCTTCTTCGACGCGGCCGGCAAGCCTATCCTGCGCCAGGACGCGGAGCGCATGAAGCCGGTCACGGTGGGCGGCAAGCCCTTCCTCGCAATCACGCAAGGCTTCAACCACGGCACCCGCGATGCCTACTACGGCCTGGGCCAGCACCAGAATTCGCAGATGAACTACAACGGCGAAGACGTGCTGCTGGCCCAGCACAACATGATTGCCTCGGTGCCTTTCGTGGTCTCGGACAAGAACTACGGCCTGCTGTGGGATAACAACAGCATCTCGCGCTTCGGCGACCCGACGCCCTATGCCTGGATGTCGCGCGACCTGCGCCTGCTCGACGCGCACGGGAAGCCCGGCGGCCTGACGGCACGCTACTACATCGACGGCAAGCTGGCGCTGACCCGCCAGGAAAAGGACATCGCCTACCAGTACCTGAAGGACGTGGCGGAGAACTGGCCGAAGGAGCTGCCGGCCCTCAAGGATATCAAGGACGCGCGCGTGGTCTGGGAAGGCAGCATGGTCAGCAGCAAGCCCGGCATGCACAAGATGCAGCTGTACTCGTCGGACTATGCGCGCCTGTCCATCGACGGCAAGGAAGTGATGGACGTCTGGCGCATGGGCTGGAACCCGTGGTATCACAATTTTGAGGTCAAGTTCGAGAAGAACAAGCCGGTCAAGCTGCACCTGGACTGGAAGGTGTCGAGCGGGATGATCGCCATCACCCATAATGATCCGCTGCCGAAAGCCGAGCGCCATTCACTGACCATGTCCTCGGAAATCGCGGAGGCGATCAACTACTACGTCATCAGCGCCGACAGCATGGACCGGGTCATCGCCGGCTACCGCCACCTGACCGGGCAGCAGCCGATGATGCCGAAATGGGCCTACGGTTTCTGGCAGTCGCGCCAGCGCTACGAGACCCAGCAGCAACTGCTCGACACCGTGCTTGAATACCGCAAGCGCGGCTGGCCGCTGGATAACATCGTGCAGGACTGGTTCTACTGGCCTGAAGACGGCTGGGGCTCGCACGACTGGGACAAGACCCGTTTCCCGGACCCGAAGGGCATGGTGGAGGCCGTGCACAAGCAGAACGCCCGCATCATGCTGTCGATCTGGGGCAAGTTCTACGCCAATACCGACAACTACAAGGAGCTGGCGGCGAAGGGCCACATGTGGACCAAGAACGTCGAGAATGGCGACCTCGACTGGGTCGGCCCGGGCTACAAGAACAGCCACTACGACCCGTACACCAAGGAAGCGCGCGACATCTATTACCGCCAGATGAAGCACAAGCTGGTCGACCTGGGCTTCGATGCCTGGTGGATGGACAATACCGAGCCGGACATCCTGTCGAACGCGCGGCTCGAGGACTTCAAGCAGCTGATCGGCCCCACCGTGTATGGCGCCGGCGAGATCACCTTCAATCCCTACAGCCTGGTGCACTCGGAAGGCTTTGCCGAAAACCTGCGCCGCGACCAGCCGGACAAGCGCCAGTTCATCCTGTCGCGCTCGGGCTTTGCCGGCATCCAGCGCAACTCGGTCGCGGTGTGGAGCGGCGACATCGTCGGCCGCTGGAACAACCTGGCCCACCAGATCGCGTCGGGCGTGAACTTCTCGATGTCGGGGATCCCGAACTGGACCCACGACATCGGCGGCTACGCCCAGGAGACCCGCTTCCAGGCAGGCGACGTCGGTTCGGCCCAGGAGAACCGCGCAACCGGGATCAAGCAGGCCAAGCCGGAAGACATGCAGGAATGGCGCGAGCTGAACCTGCGCTGGTTCCAGTTCGGCGCTTTCTCTCCGCTATTCCGCTCGCACGGCGAGGTGGTCAAGCGCGAGATCTACAACATCGCGGCAGGCGACGAGAGCATGCGCGACGCGATGGTCGGTTATTTGAAACTGCGCTACCGCCTGATGCCCTATATTTACACGATGGCGGCCGACACCCACTATCATTCGGGCACGATGATGCGCGGGCTGGTGATGGACTTCCCGCACGACGAGCGCGTCAAGAACATCAAGGACCAGTACATGTTCGGCCCCAGCATGATGGTGGCCCCGGTTACCGCGTATGGCGCACGCGCGCGCCAGGTCTGCCTGCCGCAGGGCAGCGACTGGGTCGACTTCGATACCGGACAACGCCACCAGGGCGGCAAGACCATCAACGTACAGGCGCCGCGCGAGCGCATCCCGCTGTTCCTGCGCGTTGGCAGCGTGATCCCGACCGGCCCGGTCACCCAGTACGTGGACGAAAAGCCGGACGCGCCGCTGGTGCTGCAGGTCGTCGCCGGGGCCGACGGCCAGGCCAGCCTGTACGAGGACGACGGCGTGACCAATGCCTATGCTCGTGGCGAGTTCAGCCGCATCCCGTTCAGCTACGACGACCGCAACGGGGTGGTCACGATTGGCGCGCGCGAGGGCCAGTACAAGGGCATGCCGGTGCAGCGCGAATTCCGGGTACGCGTGCTGCGCCCGGGCACCGCCGCGGCG
This sequence comes from Massilia varians, assembly GCF_027923905.1. Classification (NCBI taxonomy): domain Bacteria; kingdom Pseudomonadati; phylum Pseudomonadota; class Betaproteobacteria; order Burkholderiales; family Oxalobacteraceae; genus Massilia; species Massilia varians. The sequence continues at coordinate 3,298,406 of NZ_AP026966.1, read as the reverse complement.
GCGGACCTGGATGCCTACGACAAGTCGGTCAGCTACGACGGCCGCTTGGTGACCATCAAGCTGTGAGCAGCCATCCCCTGGAGCGCATCGCCCGGCAAGACCGGTCGCGGCTCCGGGGGCGATTACAATATGCCCGAGCAAGAGAACAAGGCCGAGCATGACCGAAAGCGCCACCATGACACGTTTTACCCTTTCGCTGGCCCTCGCGGCCCTGCTGCACGCCGGCCTGGCGACGGCTGCCACGCCGGTTTCTCCGAGCGATGCGAAACTGCAGTACACCGGCCGCATCGACTTTTCGCAAGCGGATGCGCCGCTGATTTCCTGGCCGAATACCTCCATCGCGGGGCGCTTCACCGGCACCTCGCTCGCCATCAAGCTTGACGACGAGCGCGGCCGGAATTACTTCAACGTGTTCCTGGACGGGGACCTATCGGCGCCCCTGGTGCTCGAAGCAAAGCAGGGCGCGGCGACCTACGTCGTGGCGCAGAAGCTCGCTCCCGGCACCCACAGCTTCCTGATCACCAAGCGCACTGAAGGCGAGGAGGGCGCGACCGTGTTCCGCGGCCTGGAGCTCGACGACGGCGCCGCTCTGCTGCCGCCCGCGCCGCGCCCCAAGCGCCGGATCGAATTCTTCGGCGACTCGATCACCAGCGGCATGGGCAACGAGGGTGCGCTCAACGGCCGCGACGACGCCGGCAAGGACAAGAACAGCTTCCTGTCCTATGCCGCGATCGCCGCCCGCCAGCTGAAGGCCGAAGTGCACATGACTTCGCAGAGCGGCATCGGCGTGATGATCAGCTGGTTCCCGTTCACCATGCCGGACTTCTACGACCAGCTGAGCGCCGTCGGCGACAACGACAGCCGCTGGGATTTCGCGCGCTGGACCCCGGACGTGGTGGTGGTCAACCTGCTGCAGAACGACAGCTGGCTGATCGGCCGCGACCACAAGCTGCAGCCGGAACCAGGCGACGCCGAGCGGATCGCGGCCTACAAGCGCTTCGTGCAGCGCATCCGCCAACGCTACCCGCAGGCCTACATAGTCTGTGCGCTCGGCAGCATGGATGCGACCCGTCCCGGTTCACCCTGGCCGGGCTACGTCACCGCCGCCGTGCAGCAGATGCGCAAGGAAGATGGCGACAAGCGGATCGACACCCTGTTCTTCGAGCATACGGGCTATGGCCAGCATCCGCGGGTGCATCACCACCAGGCGAATGCGGCGAAGCTGACCGCACTGGTCCGGGCACGGATGGGCTGGTAGGGCGGGACGCCGTTCAGGCGGCGGCCTGGTTCGCCGCCCTGACCTGGCTCGCGATGTAGGCGTCATGGGTCGGCATCCGGTCCACGGCCTGCGCGATCATGTCGCGCACACCGGCGAAGTGCCCGTGCACCTCGCGGATGTCCACCGCATCCACGAAAGGATCGTAACGCTTCGGCACTGCGCCCAGCCCCATCAGCATGGCCACGAAAGAAGGCTCGGCGAAGCCGTGCGGGTCCAGGATCGTGACCCGCCCGGTTTCGCGGAACAGCTCGATCTGGTGGCGAATCGTATCGGGAATCGGCATGTTGGCGCAGTAGCGCCAGAATTCCGAGTCGTCGCGCTTCGTCAGTTTGTAGTGCAGGACGATGAAGTCGCGCACCGATTCGTAGCGCACGCCCATGTAGCGGTTGAACTCGTTGGCCAGTTCGGGACGGCAGTCGCGGTCCGGGAACAGCTCGACCAGCTTGCCGACCGCGGTTTCGATCAGGCTGATGCTGGTCGATTCCAGGGGCTCGACGAAGCCGGCGGACAAGCCCACCGCGACGCAGTTCTTGACCCACGACTTGCGCCTGCGGCCGGTGACGAATCGCAGCTGGCGCGGCTCGTCGAGCGCGGCGCCGTCGAGGTAGTCGAGCAGTAGCTCGCGTGCCCGCGCGTCGCTGGTGAAGGCGTTGCTGTAGACGTGGCCGTTGCCGGTGCGGTGCTGCAACGGGATACGCCAGATCCAGCCCGATTCCTTGGCCGTGGAGCGGGTATACGGCGTCAGGGCGGGCACGCTGGCGCAGGGCGCGGCGAGCGCACTGTTGCAGGGCAGCTGCTCGCTCCAGTCATCGTAGCCGGCCTTCAGTGCCCCTTCGATCAGCAAGCCCCGGAATCCGGAGCAGTCGACGAACAGGTCGCCCTCGATCCGGCGGCCGTCGCGCAGCTTGACTGCCGTGATGAAGCCGCTCTCCGGATGCTGTTCGACCTCCACAATGGTGCCCTCGAGGCGCTGCGCACCGTGCGCCACGGCGTACTCGCGCAGGAAGTTGGCGTACAGGCCGGCGTCGAAATGGTAGCCGTAGGAATAGGCGTCGGTGATCGAGGGCGTGCCCTTGTGCGGCGGCACGAATTTGTTGTGCCGAGCCATGATCGACGAGACCGACCAGTTCTCCAGCGCCGGCATGTTGTCGAACTGCGCGGCCATGCGCAGCCAGAACAAGTGCGAAGGGTGCCTGTCGACCGAGGGACCGAAATCGCCGAATCCGTGGAAGAAGCGGTTGCCGAGGTGGCCCCAGTCCTTGAACTCGATGCCGAGCTTGTAGCTGGCCTTGGTACGCCGCACGAAGTCGTCCGGGTCGAGGCCCAGCGCGGCGTTGTAGTAGCGGATGGTCGGCAAGGTCGCCTCGCCGACCCCGATGGTGCCGATCTCGGGCGACTCCACCAGGATCACCTCGCAGGGCGCATCGGGGCGGCGCGCCAGGCGCTGCGCCAGCGGGGCCGCCGCCATCCAGCCGGCGGTGCCGCCGCCCACGATGACGATCCGGCGGATCGGCTTGTCATTCATATCGTCTCCTGTTCTTGTTTCCGTCGATGCGTCTTTGCGCATCAATACGACCGAAGTGTAGAGCAGGTCCCGATTGTCAGGCAATCAAAATGTTTGCGCCTAACAATCGGTGTTGCTTCGCTGTTTCAGCGTTGCAGCGACTCCATGGCTGCAGCCACGTACACCAGCGGCGCATTCCAGTTGATCGCGATCTCGTTGCTGGCGTAGCTGCACACGTGGTCGAGGTAGGACAGGGCCGGCAGTGTCGACGAGTAGGGGGCCGGGCAATCCTTGGCGTCCTGCTGGCCGGGATTAGGGCCGCCGACCAGCATGCCCGGCACCGGCGCCTCGATGCCGTCGGCCTCGGACGGGCGGTGGTGCGGGTGCATCGGCGAGCGGGCGCCGAATCCGGTGACGAAGGACATGCCCGGGCCGTTGCGGCCGAGCACGTAGTCGAGCGCCGACTGGGCCGCATTCAGGTAGTCCGGCCGCGCCTCGACGCGGTAGGCCGCGACCAGCATCATGGCCTGGTTCAGGATCACCGAGCTGCTGCCCCAGACGAAGTCCTTGGCGCCCATGGTGACGCGGTAGGGCGAGGCGCGCCAGCGTTCGACCAGCCGGTCGCCGACCTCCAGCAGCTGCTTGCGCACGGGAGCCGCGTCCACGCCCGCCGGCAGGCGTCCGGCATGCTGGGCAAGCGAGATCCAGCCCAGCATGCCGACGTCGGCCCAGCCCGGCTCGGTTCCCTTGATGGCCGTACCGGCAAAGGCGCGGGCGCGGTAGGCCGGCTTGCCGGTGGTGACCAGGAGTTCGGCGGCGGCCCAGGCGAATTCGTCGTCCGCGCTCTGGTCGCCGTAGGCGCCGGTCTGGATGTCGGCCGGTTGCTGGTACAGGACCTTCGGATGGGCCTCGGCCCAGCGCCAGGCTTGTTCGGCGGCCGCCAGGTAGCGCGCCGAGCGTCCCGGCTGCTGGCTGTCGAAGGGTTTCAGCACGCGGCTGGCGGCGGCCATCACGGCCGCGAAGTCGAGCGTGGCCGTGGTGGTCTTCTGCACCACGTAGCGCGGCGTGATCGCCTTCTCGGGCATGACCATGCCATCGAAGGCCTTGTTGGTGAGCTTGTGGTAGACCCCGCCGTCGTTCGGGTCCTGCATGCTGAGCATCCAGTCGAGGTTCCACAGCGTCTCGTTGAGGATGTCGGGCAGGCCGTTGCCCGATTCGGGCAGGTTCAGCGGAAGTTTGGCGAACCACTCGGGGAAGTGCTCGTAGGCCGCCAGCAGGGTGTAGGTGCTGATGCCGGAGTTGACGATGTATTTGTTGTAGTCGCCGGCGTCGTACCAGCCCTTCGGGCTCGCGATCACGGTGCCGGCTGGGCGGGCTTTCGAGGCGGCCGAGGCGTGCACCAGTACCTGGGTGTCCGGGTGGGCCAGCGGGCGCGCGTAGGGGCCGGCCACGGCCGGGGTGAGGGCGATGCCGGTGCGGTTCAGCGTATAGTTGCGGATCGCCGCGATGTCGAGCTCACGGTAGACGCCCGCCTTGATCGCGAACGGCGCCGAATCCGGCAGGCCGGCCACGCGCAGGCGGTAGCTGCCGGGGGTGCGCAGGGCCGAGAAGTCGGCCAGCCGCACGCGTTCGCCCGAGGCATCCCAGGTGGCGGCGCCGCCCAGGCTGCCCTCGAACACCTGCTTGCCGCTGGCGGCATCGATCACGGCGAAGCGGCCCTGCGCGTCGCTCGGCAAGGACATGGGCACCACGGCCAGCTTTTGCGCGGCCGGCAGGTAGCCGACCTGGTTGAGCTTGACGCTTGCCGCCGGGCCGGCGCCATGCGCGCCGCCGGCAAGCGCGAGTGCGGCGCATGCAATAGCCAGGCGCCGCGCAGGCAAGAGTCGGGGAGGCCCCGATGGGGGCGCTGGGTGGTGCATGCTGTCTCCTGTCATTGTTGTGAAATCGATTTCATAATACCGTCGGGCATCAGGCGGCGTCAACGCCGATTGCGCGCGCCATGAACGTCGCGGATAATGTCAGCCCAAGGCCCTGTTCTTACAGGGCCTTGCTATTTTGGATGGTCGGCGTTGGCCATGTTATTTCAAGCAGGACTCAAGGATTTATTATGGAAATCAAGGTCAACTTTCTCGACAAGCTGCGTCTCGAAGCGAAATTCGACGACTTCACGGTGATCGCCGACCAACCGATCCGCTACAAGGGCGATGGCTCCGCGCCCGGTCCCTTTGACTACTTCCTGGCCTCGTCGGCCCTGTGCGCAGCCTATTTCGTCAAGCTCTATTGCAATACGCGCAATATCCCGACCGAGAACATCCGCCTGTCGCAGAACAATATCGTCGACCCCGAAAACCGCTACAAGCAGATCTTCAAGATCCAGGTCGAACTGCCGGCCGACATCTCCGACAAGGACCGCCAGGGCATCCTGCGGTCGATCGAGCGCTGCACCGTCAAGAAGGTGGTCCAGCAGGGGCCGGAATTCGTGATCGAAGAGGTGGAGAACCTCGACGCCGACGCCCAGGCACTGCTGACCCTGCAGCCGGATGCGGCGGCGCAGACCTACATCCCCGGCAAGGACCTGCCGCTGGAACAGACCATCGCCAACATGTCCGCCATGCTGGCGAGCTGGGGCATCAAGATTGAAATCGCCTCGTGGCGCAATATCGTGCCGAATGTCTGGTCGCTGCATATCCGCGATGCGCACTCGCCGATGTGCTTCACCAACGGCAAGGGCGCGACCAAGGAAAGCGCGCTGGCCTCGGCCCTGGGCGAGTACATCGAACGCCTGAACAACAACCACTTCTATGCCGGCGTGTTCTGGGGCGAGGATATCGCCAACGCGCCCTTCGTCCATCACCCGAACGAGCGCTGGTTCAAGCCCGGCCCGGACGATGCGCTTCCCGACGGGATCCTCGACGAATACTGCCTGGGCATCTACGACCCGGACGGCGAATTGCGTGGCTCGCACCTGATCGATACCAATTCGGGCAACGTGGAGCGCGGCATCGTCTCGCTGCCTTTCGTGCGGCAGTCGGACGGGGAAACCGTGTATTTCCCGTCCAACCTGGTCGAAAACCTGTACGCCAGTAATGGCATGAGCGCCGGCAATACCCTGGTCGAAGCCCAGGTGCAGTGCCTGTCCGAGATCTTCGAGCGCGCCGTCAAGCGCGAGATCCTGGAAGGCGAGATCGCGCTGCCGGACGTCCCCCAGGAAGTGCTGGCGAAATACCCCGGCATCCTGGCCGGCATCCAGGCACTGGAAGAGCAGGGCTTCCCGGTGCTGGTCAAGGACGCCTCGCTGGGCGGCGTCTACCCGGTCATGTGCGTCACCCTGATGAACCCGCGCACCGGCGGCGTGTTCGCCTCGTTCGGCGCGCACCCGAGCTTGCAAGTGGCGCTGGAGCGCAGCCTGACCGAGCTGCTGCAGGGGCGCAGCTTCGAAGGACTGAACGACCTGCCGCAGCCGACCTTCGCCAGCGAGGCAGTGACCGAGCCCTACAACTTCGTCGAGCACTTCATCGATTCGAGCGGCGTGGTGTCGTGGCGCTTCTTCAGCGCCAGGGCGGACTACGACTTCGTCGAATGGGACTTTTCAAGCCAGGGCCAGGATTCGAACGCCGAGGAAGCCGCCACCCTGCTCGGGATTCTCGAGGACATGGGCAAGGAGGTCTACACGGCGGTGTACGACCAGTTGGGCAGCAATGCCTGCCGCATCCTGGTGCCCGGCTACTCGGAAATCTATCCGGTGGAAGACCTGGTCTGGGACAACACCAACAAGAGCCTGCTGTTCCGGGAAGACGTCCTGAACCTGCACCGCCTCGACGACGACGCCCTGGCGGCGCTGCTCGAACGCCTCGAGAGCAACGAACTGGACGAGTACTCGGACATCGCCACCCTGATCGGCATCGAATTCGACGAAAACACCGACTGGGGACAGCTGACGGTGCTCGAGTTGCGCCTCCTGATCAACCTGGCCCTGCAGCGCTTCGACGAGGCGCAGGAACTGGTGGGCGCCTTCCTGCAATACAACGACAACACCGTCGAACGCCGCCTGTTCTACCAGGCGATGAACGTGGTGCTGGAAGTCGTGCTCGACGACGAGCTGGAATTGGACGACTACGTCGTCAACTTCCGCCGCATGTACGGCAACGAGCGGATGGACGCGGTACTGGGTTCGGTGGACGGCAGCGTGCGCTTCTACGGCCTGACGCCGACCAGCATGAAGCTGGAAGGCCTGGAGCGGCACCAGCGCCTGATCGACAGTTATCGCAAGCTGCACAAGGCGCGCGCCGCCCGCGCCTGAAGGCCCACGCACGCGGCTTGCCGCGTGCATTTGCAGGCAGCCTGGTCGTGGAGTATGCTGGACTCACAACAGACATGCATACATCGGAGACAATCATGAAACTTCGACTGGCAACACCGGGTTTTGCGCAGCGCCTGCATGGCCCCTTGCGCTTCGGCCGCGCCTGGCGCGGTCACGAGCTGGCCTTGCGCCTTGCCCAGCTGGCCGTCCTGATCGTGGTCGCGGTGGTGGGCGCGCGGCTGGTCGCCGGCGGCGTGGCCCTGCTGGTCCGCACGATCGCCGCGGCGATCGGCTGAGCCGGAAACCTTAGGCCGTTAAAGCGGCCGCACCCAGATATTCCGGAAGCTGACGGCGTCGCCGTGGTCCTGCAGCTTGATCGGCGCGGGTCCGTGCCGGCGGTAGGACGGCTTGCCCGCATACACGGTCTCGCCCTGCAGGGCGACATGGTTCTGCACCAGCACGCCGTTGTGCAGGGCGGTCACGCGGGCCGGCGACAGCAGCTTGCCGTCGGGTGCGAAGCGCGGCGCGGTCCAGATGATCTCATAGCGTTGCCACTCTCCGGGCGCGGCGCAGGCGTTCACCTGCGGAATGTGCTGCTTGTAGATGCTGGCGGCCTGGCCGTTGGCATAGGTCTTGTTGTCGGCGCAGTCGAGGATCTGGATCTCGTAGCCGCTGCCCGGGCCCGTCGAGGCAAGGAACAGGCCGCTGTTGCCGCGCCCCTGGCCGCTGCCGCCCAGTGTCGTGGGCACGCGCCACTCGAGGTGGAGCTGGTAGTCGCTGAACAGGCGCCGGGTCTGGATGTCGCCGCTGCCGGCGCGCACGGTGAACGTGCCCTCGGCCACGCTCCAGCCTGCGGCCTGGTCGGACGCTTTTGCCGAGACCCATTCGCGCAGGTCCTTCCCGTCGAACAGCACGATCGCGTCGGACGGCGCCGCGAGCGGGGAGGCGGGAACGACGCGCCTGGGCTCGGGCGCCCACACCTCGGTCGCCTTGGGGTCCGGCTGCCGCGGCTCGCTGGCTGACGCTGGAAGAAGCATCCCTAATGTGGCCAGCGCCACGCCCAAGTTCGCCATCATCGCCCGTCCCATGATCAAGAGGCAAGCAGGATAGCACGCAGCGGACCCTGCAAGAAGTGCGAAAACGCGCGACAATGGCAGGTTTCCCGACTCCGTCATCGATTCGCCATGTCCGGTCCCGCATCCCTGTCCTCCCTGTCCCCGCGCCCGCGCGTCGACATCAACCTGAAACCCTTCGCCGTCGCGCTCCTGCTCATCGGGGCGGGCTGCTGGTACCTGGCGCAGGCGGCCGGCTGGCGCCAGTCGGCGCTCTACGCCGTGGGCGCGCTGCTCGGCGTCACGCTGTATCACGCGGCATTCGGCTTCACCTCGGCCTGGCGGGTGTTCATCGCCGACGGGCGCGGCGCCGGCCTGCGTGCCCAGATGCTCATGCTCGCGCTCGGCGTGCTGCTGTTCTTCCCCGTGCTCTCCAGCGGCACGCTGTTCGGCGCCCCGGTCACCGGACTGGTGTCGCCCGCCGGCACTTCGGTGATCGTCGGGGCCTTCATTTTCGGCATCGGCATGCAGCTCGGCGGCGGCTGTGCCTCCGGCACCCTGTACACGGTCGGCGGCGGCAGCACGCGCATGGTCGTGACGCTGGCCGCCTTCATCGCCGGCTCGGTGATCGCCACCGCGCACATGCCGTTCTGGAGCGCGCAGCCGCAGCTGGCGCCGCTGTCGATGGTGAACGCGCTGGGCCTGGTGCCGGCGCTGCTGCTGAACCTGGCCGTGTTCGCCCTGATCGCCGCCATCACGGTGGCGGTCGAGAAGCGCCGTCACGGACGCCTGGTCACGCCGCAGCTGCAGGCGGCGGCCGGCCCGCGCTGGCTGCACGGCCCCTGGCCGCTGGTGGCCGGCGCCGTCGCGCTGGTGGTCCTGAACTTCGCGACCCTGGCCCTGGCCGGGCGCCCCTGGGGCGTGACCTCGGCATTCGCCTTGTGGGGCGCGAAGACCCTGTCGGTCCTCGGGGTCGACATCGCCAGCTGGCCCTACTGGACCACCAAGGCCAACGCCGCCGCCCTGGCCGCGCCGCTGTGGCGCGACGTGACCACCGTGATGGACATCGGGATCGTGCTGGGCGCGATGCTGGCCGCGGCGCTTGCCGGCCGCTACGCGCCGGTATGGCGCCTGCCCCTGCGTTCGCTGCTGGCGGCGGTGGTCGGCGGCCTGCTGCTCGGCTATGGCGCGCGCCTGGCCTACGGCTGCAATATCGGCGCCTATTTCAGCGGCATCCTGTCGGGCAGCCTGCACGGCTGGCTCTGGCTCGTCGCCGCGTTCACGGGCAACGTGTTCGGCACGCGCCTGCGTCCGTTGTTCGGCCTCGAAGTCGAGCGCGTGAAGCCGAGCGCCTGCTGAGCGAAGAGCCTTCGATCCGCGCCAAACCCTGGCGTATTTACAAGCTGCATCCGTCGTGCCATTGGGACATAATGTTTCCCTTATCCGGGGAGACAGCCTATGCGCGACGCGATCATCATCGGGGGCGGCCATAACGGGCTGGTGTGCGCCTTCTACCTGGCCCGCGCCGGCCTGAAGGTCACGGTACTGGAACGGCGCCCGGTGGTCGGCGGCGCCGCGGTCACGGAAGAATTCCACCCCGGTTTTCGCAACTCGGTCGCCGCCTACACGGTCTCCCTGCTCAACCCCAAGGTCATTGCGGATATGGAGTTGAGCAAGCACGGCCTGCGCATCGTCGAGCGGCCGCTGTCGAACTTCCTTCCGCTCGACGATACCCGCTACCTGAAGCTGGGCGCCGGCAGGACGGCGCAGGAGGTCGCCAAGTTCTCGCAGCGCGACGCCGGCCGCCTCGAGGATTACGGCCGCCACCTCGACAGCGCAGCCGACCTGCTGCGCGAGCTGGTGCTGCAGACCCCGCCGAACCGGGTGCAGGGCAGCTGGCTCACGGCCTTGCCCGAACTCATCAAGGCCGGCAAACTCGGCAACCGGATGCGCGGCCTGTCCCTCGCCACCCAGCGCGAGCTGCTCGACCTGTTCACCAAGTCGGCCGGCGACTACCTGGACGGCTGGTTCGAGAGCGCCCCGATCAAGGCGGCGTTCGGCTTCGACAGCGTGGTGGGCAACTACGGCAGTCCGTATACGCCCGGTTCCGCCTACGTGCTGCTGCACCATGTGTTCGGCGAAGTCAACGGCAAGAAGGGCGCCTGGGGGCATGCGATGGGCGGCATGGGCGCCATCACGCAGGCGATGGCCAAGGCGGCGCAGGCGCAAGGGGTGGAGATCCGCACCGGCTGCGCGGTGGAGGAGGTGGCGCTGGAGGAGGGCCGAGCCCGCGGCGTCGTCACCGCCGGCGGCGAGCGCCTGGATGCGCGCGTGCTGGTGTCGAACCTGAATCCGCGCCTGCTCTACACCCGGCTGGTCGACCCCGGCGCGCTGCCCGGCGACTTCCTGCGCCGGATGCAGGCCTGGCGCTGCGGTTCCGGCACCTTCCGCATGAACGTGGCGCTGTCGGAGCTGCCGAGCTTCAGTTGCCTGCCCGGCAGCCAAGCCGCCGAGCACCATGGCAGCGGCATCATCATCGCGCCCAGCCTGCAGTACATGGATCGCGCCTACATGGATGCCCGCACCCATGGCTGGTCGCGCGAACCCATCGTCGAGATGCTGATCCCGTCCACCCTGGACCCCGGCCTGGCGCCGCCGGGCCGGCATGTCGCCAGCCTGTTCTGCCAGCACGTGGCGCCGCAACTGCCCGACGGCGCCAGCTGGGACGCGCACCGCGAGGAGGTGGCCGACCTGATGATCGCCACCGTCGACCGTTACGCACCCAACTTCAGGCGTTCGGTGCTGGGCCGCCAGATATTGACACCGCTCGACCTGGAGCGGACTTTCGGCCTGGTCGGCGGCGACATCTTCCACGGCGCGCTGGGACTGGACCAGCTGTTCGCGGCCCGTCCGATGCTGGGACATGCGGATTACCGCGGCCCGATTCCCGGGCTCTACACCTGCGGCTCGGGAACCCATCCGGGCGGCGGCGTCACCGGCGCCCCGGGCCACAATGCAGCGCGGGAAGTGCTGCGCGACGTGGCGCGCGGACAGCGGGCCCGCGATCTTGCCTGAGTCATATAAGCCCGGCTGATATCACGCATGCACCAGGCTGTTCATGATATTTGCAAAACTTATCGCGGTGATCGGAAATAGAAATTGGATATATATCTGGCGCTGCTGTAAACTCTCCCTATCGCTAAACGCAACATCATTGAGGGACACAGCATGAACGCCATCGCCATCCACCCGACCCGTCCAGAAGCAACCGACACCTTCGGCCGTCTTGCGCGCCGCCTTGGCGCCTTGCTGCGCCGTGCCTTCGAGCTGGCGGGCGCTCCGTACAGCGACATCGGCTACCGCTACCTGTAAGCGGTCCCAAGCTCCTGCGGCGCTACAATGCGCCGATGAATATTCTCACAACACCCCAGTGCATCTGGGACGTCGGCGCCCACCTGGGCGAGGGCGCCCTGTGGCACGCCGCCGCCAGCGCGGTCTATTTCGTCGACATCAAGGGCAGGCGCATCCACCGCTGCGCCGCGGACGGCAGCGCGCGGCGCAGCTGGAACGCGCCCGGCCAGCCCGGTTTCGTGGTGCCCGCCGCCGACGGCAGCATGGTCTGCGCCCTGGAAGACGGCCTGTACCGCTTTGACCCGGCGGCCGGCGCGTTCGCGCCGCTGCGGCGCATCGAGGAGGACCTGCCGGGCAATCGTTTCAACGACGGCCACGTCGACGCCGGCGGCAACCTCTGGTTCGGATCGATGGACGACGGCCAGGCCGCGCCGACCGGCGCCCTGTACCGGCTCGGCCGCGACGGCGTCCTGGCGCGCGCCGATGACGGCTACATCATCACCAATGGCCCGGCCATCAGCCCGGACGGGAAAACCCTGTATCACACCGATACGCCGCTGCGGCGCGTGTACGCCTTCGACCTGCGCGAGGACGGCAGCCTGGCCGCCAAGCGGGTGTTCCTGCAACTGCCGGAGGGCAGCCGTCCGGACGGCATGGCGGTGGACTGCGAAGGCCACCTGTGGATCGCCCTGTTCGGCGCCGGCCGCATCGAACGCTACACGGCGGCCGGACGGCTGGTGGGCAGCGTCCGCTTCCCATGCACGAACATTACCAAGTTGGCCTTCGGTGGCCCGGACCTGCGCACGGCTTATGTGACCACGGCCTGGAAAGGGCTGTCGCCGGCGCAGCGTCTCGAGCAGCCGCTGGCGGGCGGACTGTTTGCCTTCCGTGTCGATACGCCGGGATTGCCGCATACGGTGCTGGCGCTGCCTTGACTCGCTGCCTTACAGGCGAATCGTTATCTCGATCTTCTCGGAAGCTATGCCAAGGGAGTCGGCCAGCTTACGCTTGGCATCGGCGATGGCATTGGTAAAGCTCTCCACGTTGCTGCGGCCCGCATCGGGCGCACCGCTGTACGCGCCAGGCGCATCCGCCAGGTGTCGCTGGACAGGGCCTGGGTTGGTGGTAAACGGCTTCCAGGCCAGCGCGTCCGGGTCCAGGGTCAGCCTGGTGAACAAGTCAGCGGTTTCCATGTAGGCGACAGGAAAACGCTGACCCTTGGCCAGCAGCTGCCAGGCATCGGGGATAGCGAGCAAGGCATAGCTGTCGAATTCAATCGTGATCCTCGCCGCATGCATCGACGGCTTGGTGCCGGTGATTTTCGCAATCAGGAAAGCCACGCCGTGCTCGTGGTCCATCGCGGCCCATTGCTCGCGGCGGTTCCGTACGCATACCAGGTACTGGGCGGCCTCCACCCGGATCGGGCTGGCGGTCCAGTGGCCGCAGCCGCCTTCCTCCCGCATGCGGCGCAAGTCCTTCCCTGTGTAGACGATCACGCTTTCCATTAGCTTTCCAACATCCTTTGGCTCGACATTACCGCTCCATGGGATTGTATGGAATCAAAGGTGGCCGCTCACTGTCTTTGCTCAGCTTAAGCTTGGTCATCTGCCACTTGTCTCTTTCTGCCAATCTAAAGGCAGGCATCTGGCGCCTAAGCGGGTCCTATTGATACGGCTCAGCTTGGCACCGACTTGCGGCAACTGCTGAGGAATGGGCCGGTCGAACATGTGCTCGCGGAAAAAGCACCCAGAAGGAAGCTTGTGGATGTCCTATCGGCGAGTCCTTCCAACCTTTTTAAAGGAAGCATCATGTTTGACCTCGAAACCATGACTCAACTTGTACACCTGATCAAGGACCAACCGTTCGAAGCAGTTGTGTTGATCGTGATCATCTTGATCAACGAGCGAAATCGGCGCAGATACGTCCGCCGCGCCAGGCTTTGCCGCATTTAATCGGCAATCTTCTTATCACCTGCCAGCAATACGATGGTTTCTGCGAACTATCGTCCAGCTGAGCAGGAAGCCCGCCTCGGCGGGTTTTCTTTTTTGGCCGCAGCCCGGACCCGGCGCGCCGGCCTGCAGGGCAAGCGAACAACGGTTATGATCATGATTTACGATTCATTCAACACAGGACTTGAGGCCCATGACGACTTCCAGCTATCCAGATACCCGACTCCTCATCGCCAACGAATGGCAAGACGCGACGGGCGGCAAGACGATCCCCGTGGTGAACCCCGCCACCGGCCAGTCGATCGGCACCGTGGCCCACGCCAGCGTCGCCGACCTGGACCGCGCCCTGGCCGCGGCGCAAAAGGGCTTCGAGACCTGGCGTAACGTTACCGCCGCCGAGCGCGCCGCCACCATGCGCCGCGCCGCCAACCTGCTGCGCGAGCGCGCCGGCGACATCGCCCGCCTGCTGACCCAGGAGCAGGGCAAGCCGCTGGCCGAAGCGAAGATGGAAGCCATGGCCGGCGCCGAGATCATCGACTGGTTCGCCGCCGAAGGCATGCGCGTGTATGGCCGCATCGTGCCGTCGCGCAACCCGGCCGCCCAGCAGCTGGTGCTCAAGGAGCCGGTCGGCCCGGTGGCCGCCTTCACCCCGTGGAACTTCCCGATCAACCAGGTGGTGCGCAAGCTGGCCGCCGCCCTGGCCACCGGCTGCTCCTTCCTGTGCAAGGCGCCGGAAGAGACCCCGGCCTCGCCGGCGGCCCTGTTCCAGTGCTTCGTCGATGCCGGCGTGCCGCCGGGAGTGGTCGGCCTGGTGTTCGGCGACCCGGCCGAGATCTCCGGCTACCTGATTCCGCACCCGATCATCCGCAAGGTCACTTTCACCGGCTCGACCCCGGTCGGCAAGCAGCTCGCCGCCCTGGCCGGCGCCCACATGAAGCGCGCGACCATGGAGCTGGGCGGCCATGCCCCGGTGATCATCGCCGAGGACGCGGACGTGGCCCTGGCCGTCAAGGCGGCCGGCGCGGCCAAGTTCCGCAACGCCGGCCAGGTGTGCATCTCGCCGACCCGCTTCCTGGTGCACAACGCGATCAAGGACGAATTCACGCGCGCACTGGTGGCGCATGCCGAAGGCCTGAAGCTGGGCGACGGCCTGCAGGAGGGCACCACCCTCGGGCCGCTGGCCAATCCGCGCCGCCTGAGCGCCATGGCCCAGTTCGTCGAAGACGCACGCGCCAAGGGCGCCGTCGTCGCCACCGGCGGCGAGCGCGTCGGCGACGCCGGCAACTTCTTCGCCCCGACCGTGCTGGCCGACGTGCCTTTGGCCGCGAGCGTGTTCAACGACGAGCCCTTCGGCCCGCTGGCAGCGGTGCGCGGTTTCGACAGCCTGGAAGATGCGATCGCGGAAGCGAACCGCCTGCCGTATGGCCTGGCCGGCTACGCCTTCACCCGCTCGATCAAGTACGCCCAGCTCCTGATGAACCGCGTCGAAGTCGGCATGCTCTGGATTAACCAGCCCGCCACCCCGAGCGCCGAGCTGCCGTTCGGCGGCATCAAGGATTCGGGCTACGGGTCCGAGGGCGGTCCGGAAGCGCTGGAGTCCTACCTGAACACCAAGGCCGTCTCGATGGTTGGCGTGTAACACGCCGAAGCTCCCGAAAATGCCTGCATTGCAGGCATTTTTTTCGTCCCAGTGTTTTCCATTGCACTGTTGGCCCTGCAATATTCCCGCACACTCCAGCCATGACCGCGAGAACAACGACGATGTCCACCATGACCGCGACCGTAGAGCAGGGACTGCAGGCGGCCGGCGTCGGCCGCTTCCAGTACCGCCTGTTCGCCATCTTCGGCCTGGTCTGGATGGCCGACGCCATGCAGGTGCTGTCGATCGGCTTCAGCGCGCCATCGATCGCGCAGACCTTCGGGGTCACGCTGCCGGAAGCGCTGCGGACCGGGACCTGGTTTTTTGTCGGGATGCTGGTCGGCGCCTTCGGTTTCGGGCGTCTGGCGGACCGCATCGGGCGCCGGCCGGTGCTGATGGCGGCGGTGCTGCTCGATGCCTGCTTCGGGGTGGCCTCGGCCTTCGCGCCCGACCTGGGCTGGCTGCTGGTGCTGCGCTTCCTGACCGGTGTCGGCGTCGGCGGCACGCTGCCCGTCGACTACACCATGATGGCCGAATTCCTGCCCAGCGACCGGCGCGGACGCTGGCTGGTGCTGCTCGAATCCTTCTGGGCCGTCGGCACCATCCTGCTGGCGGTGCTGGCTCTGGTCGCGCTGCGCTGGGGAGTCGACGCCTGGCGGGTGATCTTCCTGGTGACCGGCCTGCCGGCCCTGTTCGGCGTCGTCCTGCGCCTGTACGTGCCCGAATCCCCCATGTACCTCAACCGCAGCGGCAAGGGGGAGCAGGCGCGCGCCGTGCTGGCGCGGGTGGCCGCGGTGAACGGCCGCCGGGTCGAGATCCGGCCCCTGGCGCCGGACACCGGCGGCAGGCAGCCGATGGCGGCGCTATTCTCCGGCAAGCTGCGGCGCCGCAGCACCGCGCTGTTCGCGGCATGGATGCTGATCTCCGTCGCCTACTATGGCATCTTCGTCTACCTGCCGGTCAAGCTGAGCAGCGAGGGATTCGGCTTCATGCGCGGGCAGGAATTCCTGATCCTGCTGGCGCTGGTGCAGCTGCCGGGCTTTGCGCTGGCTGCCTATGGCGTGGAGCGCTGGGGACGCAAGCCGACCCTGGTCGGCTTCCTGCTGCTGAGCGCCGCCGGCTGCATGGCCTACAGCCTGGGCAGCGCTACCTGGCTGGTGGTCGGTTCGACCCTGTTGATGAGCTTTGCGCTGCTGGGCACCTGGGGCGCGCTGTATGCGTTCACGCCGGAGGTGTATCCGACCGGCCTGCGCGCCAGCGGCATGGGCATGGCCGGCGCGGTGGCCCGCTTCGGCGGCCTGTTCGCGCCGAGCATCGTGGCGCCGGTGATGGCGACCCGTTTCACGCTGGCGCTGGCCATGCTGGCGGCCTTCCTGGTGATCGGCGCGATCGCGATCGCCTGCGTCGACCTGGAGTCGCGCCGGCGCGCGCTGGAATAGACCCGGGGCTGGCGTCTCGCGCGGCCCCACGCTTGCTTGCCGGACGGCGCCAGTAAGGGCGACGTCCGTGGGGCCGCGGAGGATGCGCTCAGACGCGTGCTAGAGCGGCGCGGCGGCGCAGCAGGCCGGCGCCGGCCAGGCCGATGCCGAACAGGGCGAGGCTGGCCGGCTCCGGCACGTTGCCCGAGGCGGGGGCGATGCCGATCGTTAAATTACCGAATTCGACATCGATATCGTTCAGACTACTGTCGAGGAACAGCACGTCCGAGAACGACAGCGCCGCATTGCCGATGCCGATCGCCTGGAAGGCGATGCTCGCCAGGTTACCGCTGCCCGATACGCCTGGCACTGCGCCGACCAGGGAGCCGAGCACGAAGGAGATGCTGCCCGCGTCGTTGTCGATGCCGAGAACGAACCAGTCGGTCGGCCCGCCCGCACCCAGGAAGCTGCCTTCGCTGATGCCGGTCGCCTGAAGCAGGCTGGCATCGTAGTTCAGCGTAAACTGGTAGGCAAACACGTCGACGATATCCGCGATGCGCACGTCGACGTCGAGCCTGGCGCCGGCGGTGGCCGGAGTCGGCGTGGCGTCGGCGCTCAGGATCGGTGCGGCCCAGGCTTGGGCGGTGACGGCCAGCAGGGCGGCAGCCAGGAAGGTTTTCAGTTTAAACATTTGTTAGTCCTTGATAAACATTAGTTTGATCCGGGCGGGCTGGCGCCCGCCCGGATGGCGCGTGCGCGTCAGTTGCAGACGCTGCCCGGCGCCAGGCGCTGGTTGACATAGGCCAGATCGCGCAGGTCGACGATGCCGTCACCGGTGACGTCCGCGCGCGGATCGAAGCTCGCCTGGCCGCTGCGCTTGCCAACCGAGGCCTTAACGATGGCCACGTCGGCACAGTCGACCATGCCGTCGCCATTGGCGTCCGCGCGCAGGCGGATCGCGATGTCCGCGTCCGACACGTCGAAGAACACGTTGCCGACCGCTGCCACCTTGATGCGCGCGGCCGCGGCGGCGATCGCCGGCAGCTGCACGCTGGCGCTGCCGGTGTTCGGGGCCGACTCGGCCAGTACATAAGGCTAGGTCGCGCCGCCGTCGGTCGACAGGCTGATCTTCACGGCCGAGGTGTTCACCGGCGCGGCATTGGTGTTGGCCACGTTCCAGGTCACGTTCTGGATGCTGCCGGCATCCAGCGTTGCAGGCGCACCCTGCGAGGTGACCAGGAAGGGGCCGGCCAGCGGCGCCAGCACCAGGTTCGTGGTGGCGCTGTTCACGCCCCCGCGGCCGTCGCGTACCGTCAGCTTGAAGTTGAGCGAGGCCGGGTTGGCGTTGGCGTTGAAGCCGACGTAGGCGGCGGTCGGCAGGAACTCCGAATAGCACTCGATCTCGGCCGCGGTCAGCGGCGAGCTGGGGGCCGGGCAGGCGCCGGTACGGGCGTTGGTGTTGTTCGCCAGGATCTGGGCCATGTCGGGGAACACGCGGGTCGGATTCGCGTTCACCTCGTTCTGCCCGGGCGAGTTGAACTCGAGCGCGTCCGCGTTCGAGACCAGCGCGCGCATGCCGAACTGGCGGAACAGCGGACCATTGGTCTTGAGATTGCTGGTCAGGGCAGTGCCGGTGGCGGCGCCGCGGTCGTTCTGCTCCCACAGGTAGGTGAGCGGATCGTCGTCCGCATCGACCGCGCTGCCGGTCAGGGCGAAGGGCGTGCGCACCGGGATCGTGTAGCTGCCCGTGACCGACACGACCGGCGCGGTATTGCCGCTGTAGGACACCGACCCGCGGCGGGTAGTCGGGCCGCCGGCGGTGATTTCGCCGACATAGCCGCTGCTGCCGCCGCTGAAGCCCTGGAGCTGCAGCGTTGCGACGTTGACGCCGGCCAGCGCGCCGCCGAACGTCACCGTGAAGGCGGTATCGCTCAATGCGCTGACCGCCACCGTGCCGCCCGCGGGCCAGCCGGCGGTGCCTTCGATCGCCGCCTTGATGCCGGCCGTCGTATAGTTGGCGCCGCGTACGATTGGTGCCGACAGGCCGCCGTTATAGGCGATCTGGAACTGCTGCCCGTTCGTGTTGAAACCGGTCAGCACACCCATCTGGATTTCACTGAGCGTGAGTTCGTTGGACGAGGTCAGGGCCACGATCTCGTCGAAGCTGCGCTGCGACCAGTAGGGATCGCTGTGGTTCTGCAGGTTGTCGGCGGTGCAGATGCCGGCGTAGGCCATGATCGACGAGCCGCTGCCCGGTTCGACCGAGTTGGCCGCGCTGCGGTTGCCGCCGGAACAGTTGCTGTTGATGCCGTTGAAGGTATGGTTGCCCGCGAACTGGTGGCCCAGTTCGTGCGCAACGTAGTCGACCGCGAAGAAGTCGCCGGTCGGCTGCGGCAGGCCGGTGCAGCCCTGCGCCTTGGAGCTGCCGCCGACCACGCCCAGGCTGGCGACGCCGCCGCCATTCAGGCCGAGGGCGATGTGGCCGACGTCGAAGTTGCTGGCCCCGGCCAGCAGGCCGGCGACGACGCGGTTGCGCGTGAGCGTGCCGCTGGCGCAGCCCGATGCCTGGGCCGGCGTGAAGCAGGCTGCGCCGCCGCAGGGGCCGTTGGCGCCGGTCATCTGGTCCGGGGTATTCAGGTTGAGCGCGTCGGTGGCGTCGATCAGCACCAGGCGGATCGCGGTTTCGTCCTCGTAGACCTGGGTGACGCGGTTGATCAGCGTGACCTTGGCGGCAGTGACGTTCTCGGCGCCGAAGTAGGCGGCATAGGTGGGGTCTGTGACCAGCGCCAGGCGATAGGTACGCAGGGCGTCGCCGACCAGGGCGTTGGGCGACGCCGCGGCGTCCACCACCTGGAAGGGCGCCGAGCTGGCCTTCTCGCCGGCCCTGGCGGTCAAGTTCTGCAGTACCAGTCCTTCGTCTTCGCCGCGCACGCTCAGCTGGACGTTTTCGCCTGGCGCGAAGCCGGCACCGCGCACATCGACGGCATCGCCTTCCTTGTAGAAGGAGCGCGACAGGCTCAGTTGCGCTTCCGGCAGCGCGGGTTCGACCAGCGGTGCGCGCGGGTTGATCAGGTCCGCGCGGCTGTAGCTGACGTAGACGCTGGTGTCGTTGCGGTAGTAGGGATCGACGTAGTAGCCGCCGTTCGGAGAACGCACCGAGGCGTGCAGGCCGAGCGGGGTAATGTCCATGCGCAAGGTGGCGTTCGGATCGTCGATGCCGCGGCCCCGGTAGGTCTTGATGCCGGGATGCCTGGCTGCCAGGCCTGGCTCCATGATCGAGGACTCGACCAGCGTGAAGCGCTGGTAGCCGCCGTCCGGGTGCGGCAGGGAGATTGTCAGCGGACTGGATATCGCGCGCGTCCTGTTCTCGGCCGGTGCGGCGGCGGTCAGCGTCTGCATGCCGCCCAGGTCGAGCGTGGCGGTGCGCGCGCGCTTGAGCTGCAGGGCGGGCTGCTTGCCGGTCTTCGCGTCCTGGGCGCCTTGCATGGTCTTGGCGCCGGCTGAATCGGCAGCCAGGGAGACGTCCTACCAGTACGGGGCCGCGCGCTGGACCGAGACGGCCGGTGCGCTGGCGGGGGCGGCCGCCGCGGTCGGCACCACGGCCGAGAAGGCGAGGGCGATGCTCAGGGCCAGCAAGCGCGGCTTGCCGGAAGCGCTACGTAGTGATTGCAACCCGCGTTGGTCCGACGGGGGCGAGGCTCTCTTGCTCATGCGGTTTCCTTTTAATTGTAGTAAGGGAGTCCGACGTGCTTCAGTTGGCGTTCATGCAACATTACGACTCTCGGGCGCGCAGCGCTGGCCGCCCCGCCACATGCATTAAATGCAATGGCTTGGGCTGCATCATATTGCCGAAATTTTATTTAATGCAAGAAATATATTTACATCTGGACAAAAACAGGCGTGGCGGACCGTTCCGTGTTGACAATCTTGACCTGTGGAGTTACTTCGAGGGCCGACCTCCGGGTGAGCGTTTCACCCGGCCAGGGACGATCGGCCAGCGGCGTTGACAGGCATTGCCGAAGCCGGGGAGATGTTCCTGCTCGAATCGCTGAAGGCCGCGCGGCCGCGCACTGGAGTGAAGTCAGGCCGGCTTCAGCGGTACTCGCCATGTTTCGGATCCTTCGCTTCGTCGTCGGGTCCGTCGGGGTGGCGGGCGGTGGGCAGGTGCCAGCCGTAGCGGATCGCGGCCACGCGCAGCCCGAAGCACAGGGCGGCGCCGGCGCTGGCGGTCGGAGCGGCGGGTAGCCGCAGCGCGTCGCCGAGCACGACGACGCTGGCGCCTGCGAGCGCAGCGACCGCGTAGATGTCGGAGCGGAACACCGCGGGCACGTCGTTGAGCAGGACGTCGCGCGCGACGCCGCCGCCGATGCCGGTCAACATGCCGAGCAGGGCGGCTGCCCACGGGTCGGCGCCGAACACCAGCGCCTTTTGCGCGCCGGCCACGCAGAACAGCGCCAGGCCGGCGCCGTCGAAGATCAGCACCGGATTGCGCAGCCGGTTGACGATCGGATACCAGAAGAAGATGACCAGGCCGGCCAGCAGCGACACCGCCATGTAGCGCCAGTCCCGGATCGCGGCCGGCGGGGTGGCGCCGATCAGGAGGTCGCGCACGATGCCGCCCGAGGTGGCGGCGACAAACGACAGCACCAGCACCCCGAAGATGTCGAGGCGGCGGCGCGCGCCGGCGATGGCGCCGCTGAGGGCGAAGACGAAGGTGCCGATCAGGTCGAGGGTCAGCACCAGGGTCTTGATGGCGGCGCCCACGTCGAGGGCGAGTACGGGTAACACGTGGATCCTTGCTTGGCGTTGGCGGGAGAATGCCCGGCATGGTAGCGCAGATTGCAGAGGCCGTGTCCGGGCTTGCAACCGGATATACTGCCGGGAAACCTCCACCATGCCCAGCATCCCCGCCATGTCGCTTCCCGCCCTGCATCTCCGGCCCGCCCTGCCATCCGACGATGACTTCTTCCTCGCCCTGTACCGCTCCACCCGCGATGACTTGCTGGGCCTGCTCGCCGACCCGCGCTACATCGACGGCATCGTCGCCATGCAGCAGCGCATGCAGGTGGCCGGCTACCGCAGCAGCTATCCCGATGCGGTGGTGGAGGTGCTGGAACTGGACGGCGTGCCGGTGGGCCGGCTGGTGACGGCGGGCGTGCCGGGCGCCGTCCGGGTGGTCGATATCGCTGTGATGCCCCAAGCGCGCGGGCGCGGCGTCGCCGGCGAGGCGCTGCGCCGCCTGCAGCGTCAGGCCGCGCAGGATGGGCAGGCGCTGACGCTGGCGGTGCGCACCGACAACCCAGGTGCGCGCCGGCTGTACGCGGCGCTGGGCTTCACGGTCGACGCGGAGGAAAGCGGCCGCCTGCAGATGCGCTGGCGGCCCTGTTAATGCCGAATGCCCGCGAGCCAGTCGAAGATCGCCGGCCAGATGCGCGCATGGGCGCTGTTTCCGACCAGCACACCGACGTGCTGCAGGTTGACGCCGACGTCGCCGCCGTAGTGCAGCAGGCACTTGCGTTCGCTGCCCGCGGCCTCGTGGAAGGGCCGCATCGCGGCTTCGGGAATCAGCTTGCTGCGCGGATCGAGCACGCTGACCAGGGGCGCGCGCAGGTCGTGCGGACCGATGCGGCGCGCGCCGATGCGCAGCTCGCCCTGCATGAATTCGTCCTTGCGGTAGAGCTGTTCGACCAGCTCGGTGAACAGCCGGCCGGGCAGGGGGAATTCGTCGTGGGTCCAGCGCTCCACCCGCATGTGGGTGGCGAACAATTGCGGGCTGGCCAGCGACAGGTAACGGTCCATCATGCCCTCCCACTGGAAGGCATGCGGTTCGGCGATGGCGCTCATCATGTTCAGGAATACCCCCGGCACCTGGCGGAAGCTGTCCGCGATCGGGCGCGCATGCGGCGTGGAGTCGATCAGCGGCGTGAAGCAGCAGGACGCCCGCTCGACATGCAGGGGCGACTCCAGCAACACCGTGGCGTCGACCCGGTCGGGGTGCAGGCAGCTGTAGATCGCGGCCAGGATGCCGCCCAGCGAGTGGCCGGCGATGGTCAAGGTGGCCTTGCCGCTGTCAAGCGCGATGGCCTGCTGGCAGGCGGCCAGCAGGCGCTCGCCGTAGTCGTCGAGGCCGAAGTCCTCGTCTGCGCCATCGTCGGGAAGCGGCGTCCACTCGGCCTGGTAGACCTGGTAGCCGCGCTCCATCCAGCGCCGCACGACGCTGATCTCGGGCGCCAGGTCCCAGATGTAGGAACGCTTGATGGGCGCGGGAACGAGCAGCACGGCGGGGCCGTCCTCGTGTGAAGCGCCAAAGCGGCGCAGGTTCAGGCCCGGTTCGCTGTGCAGGATGGTGAACGGGGTTTCCTGCGGACCGTAGCCGGCACGCTCAAACAGCTTGCCGCGCGCCTGGCGGCTGCGGTCCATGTTCTTCAATATGCTTGCTCCGAGCGAAGCAAACGAGGGCAGGGCAAAGGCTTGCTGATTCATGGCGTGCATGGCGTTCTCACCGGGTTCGAAGACCAGCTACTCTACGCCGCCCGGCGCCAGGCTTCAATCGTGCACGCGTTGGATGTCATGGGGCTTTGCGACGTATTAAACTGTGCGATCAAGCCTTTTCCCGGAGGATCGATTCAGCATGGTCTATCGTTTCCTGGCGGATGCGGTGCTGCTCGTGCACCTCGGTTTCATCCTGTTCGTCGTGTTCGGCGCCTTGGCGGTGCTGCGCCGGCCGCGCCTGCTGCCGCTCCACCTGGCGGCCGCCGCCTGGGGCTTCGGCATCGAGGTGCTGGGCGGCGTCTGCCCGCTGACTTATCTAGAATACCGCGTGCGCCTGCTGGCGGGAGAGTCCGGCTACAGCGGCGGCTTCATCGACCGTTACCTGCTGCCGCTGATTTATCCGGGGGAGATGACGCGCGGCCTGCAACTGGGCCTCGCCGCAGGCGTGCTCGTCATCAACGGCCTGCTGTATGCCTGGATCCTGCGCGCGCGGCGCAGGTCCATGCCGTCGTAGGACTTACTCGACCCAGGCGAAACCGTCGCGCGCCAGCAGGGCGAAAGCCTCCGCCGGTCCCCAGGAGCCGGCCGCGTAGGGATGCGGCTTTTCGTCAAGCGTGCTCCAGCCTTCGATGATCGGGTCGGCCCAGGCCCAGGCAGCCTCCAGTTCGTCGCGGCGCATGAAATGGGTCAGGCGGCCGCGCACCACGTCGATCAAGAGGCGTTCGTAGGCTTCGGCGCGGCGCTGCTGGAAGGCCGATTGCAGGTCGAGGTTCAGGGCCACCTGCTGCATCTGCATGCCGCTGCCGGGCTGCTTGGCCATGATCTGCAGCTTGATCGCTTCTTCCGGCTGCAGCTCGATCACCAGGCGGTTGGCGACGCCGCCCGGCATGTCGGGGAACAGCGGGAAGGGCGGATTGGCGAACTCCACCACGATCTTCGAGGAACGGCGCGCCATGCGCTTGCCGGTGCGCAGGTAGAACGGCACCTTGGACCAGCGCCAGGTGTCGATGTGGGCGCGCAGGGCCACGAAGGTCTCGGTCTTGCTGTCCGCCGGCACGTTCTTCTCTTCGAGATAGCCGCCCACTTCCTGGTTGCCGCTGACGCCGTGGACGTATTGTCCGCGCACCGTGTCGCGCGCGATGTCGGCCAGCTTGAGGCGGCGCAGCGAGCGCAGCACCTTCAGCTTCTCGTCGCGCACCGCGTCCGGCGAGAGCGAGGTGGGCGGCTCCATGGCGACGATGCACAGCAGCTGCAGCAGGTGGTTCTGGACCATGTCGCGCATTGCGCCGGTGCTGTCGTAGAAGCCGGCGCGGCTGCCGACGCCGACTTCCTCCGCCACCGTGATTTGCACGCTCGAGATGTTCGGCGCGCGCCACAGCGGTTCCAGGATCGAGTTCCCGAAGCGCAGCACCATCAGGTTCTGCACGGTCTCCTTGCCGAGGTAGTGGTCGATCCGGTAGATCTGCGATTCGGCGAAGTGCTTGCCCACCGCTTCGTTGATCTCGATGGCCGAGTCGAGGTCATGGCCCAGCGGCTTTTCGAGCACCACGCGCGCGTTGGCGTCGACCAGGCCGGCGGCGGCCAGCTTGGCGCAGATGGTGGTGAACAGGCTGGGCGAGGTGGACAGGTAGAACACGCGCTGCGCGCCCGGGTGGGCGGCATTGGCCAGGGTGGTGAAGTCAGGCGCGGCCTGGACGTCGAGGCGCACGTAGCCGAGCAGCTGCAGGAAGCCGTCCCAGGTCTTGTCGTTGAAGTTGGCGCTCGCGATGAAGGAGCGCGAATTGTCTTCGACGAAGCGGAGGTAGGCGTCGCGGTCGAACTCCTGGCGCCCGGTCGAGATGATGCGGGTCTGCGGCGGCAGGTTGCCGTGCAGGTAGGCCATGTAGAGCGCGGGGAGCAGCTTGCGCATCGCCAGGTCGCCCATGCCGCCGAAGATGATCATGTCGAGGGGGAGCGCGTTGTCGAGATCGGTCGAAGAAGTCATAGTGAACAGCCAAATAAGGTGCCGGAAAAGTTAAAGAGGTCGCTGCCGCACCGGCGCATGGTGCCGGGCTGGTGCGCCGCCGCTGCTTCGCTACGGTAGCAGAACGACAGCGGATGCGCACGGGACGTCCCGCTTGTGGCCAGACGGGAGCCCGCGGGATGGGTACGGGCCGCGGGCGTCGCCAGCGTGTGCGCTGGGCCCCATAGCTTACATCCTGGGCAACAATAAGGAAATGGCAAAATGGCGATGCGGATTCTCGCGGGGACGACCAGATGTGCATTTCTTGCATTTTATGCAAATAAAATTTGCATCGGGAGGCTTTCTTGCAAATCTTGTTTGCAGCGCCCGGGACACTTCTGCTACCGCGCCGAAGGCCGCGCGGGCGATCCCTTATACTCGGCGTTTTCCACCGTCCCGCGTCCTCCATGCCCCTGCCAGCCCGCCTTGCCCTGCCGAGTATCGTCCTTGCCGCTTCCCTGCTTGCGGGCTGCGCCCAAGTGAACCCCTACTATGACGCGGGCAAGCCGCACCACCGGCCCGAGGGCTTCGCCAACAACTACCCGCCGAATCCGGCCTACCAGCGGCCGAAAGCCGGCTTCTTCGAGGGCTGGGCCGGGCGCATCAGGAACTGGACCTCGGACGGCTCCGAGCGCCTGCCCCTGGCGCCGGTGCCCACCGTGCGCGCCGACCTGGCCTACCTGCATGCCAACAAGACCGAGCCGGCGCTCACCTGGATCGGCCACGCGAGCTTCCTGCTGCAGACCGGTAACGGCGTGAACATCCTCCTCGACCCGGTGTTCGACGAGCGCGCCTCGCCGTTGTCCTTTGCCGGCCCGAAGCGCCTGCAGGCGCCCGGCGTGGCGCTGCACGAACTGCCGCACATCGACGCCATCCTGATCAGCCATTCGCACTACGACCACCTGTCGCTCGCCTCGCTGCGCGCCCTGTACCGCCAGAAGGGCGGCGCGCCCATGCTGTACGCGCCGCTGGGCGTCGACCTGTGGCTGGCGCGGCACGTGACCGGCGGCGAGCGCTCGCGCATCGTCCGCGTCGACTGGTGGGACAAGGCGCGGCTGCGCGGCCTGGAGCTGCAGTTCCTGCCGGTGCACCACTGGTCGGCGCGCGGGCTGTATGACCGCAACGAAACCCTGTGGGGCGCCTGGGCCGTGACACGCCCCGGCTTCTCCTTCTTCTTCTCGGGCGACCTGGGCTATTCGAAAGACATCCGGGACATCGCCGCCCGCTATCCCGCAGGCTTCGACCTGGCCGCGATCGGCATCGGCGCCTACCAGCCGGTGTGGTACCGCAATTCCCACGTCAGCCCGGACGAGGCCGTCCGCATCCACCGCGAACTGGGTGTGCGGCGCAGCGTCGGCATGCATTGGGGCACCTTCCCGATGGGCCAGGAGCGCATCGACCAGGCCCCGCGCGATCTCGCGCTCGCGCGCCAGGCCCAGGGCGTGAGCGAGGGAGCCTTCGGCGTGCTGCGCATCGGCGAGACCTACCGGGTGCCGCCGCGGGAGGCGGCGGCAACCGCGGTAACGCCTCCCTGAGCATCGACCCGCGGCCGCTCAGACTTTCAGGGCTTTCTTGTGGGCGTCGGTGATGGTCCAGAAATAAATGGTGCGGCCGTCGACCTCGTCCTTCTTCTCGGGCGGCCATTCCGGCCCCATGTCGAAGGCATGCGACACCACGCGGGTGCCGACCTTGAGCTGCTGCCACAGGCGCGGGCGCAGCTTGACGTTTACCGAAGGCAGCAGGTAGAGCGTCACCACCGTCGCCGGCGACACGTCGGCCTGGAACAGGTCGCCCACCTTGAAGTTGACGCGCTCGGCCACCCCGGCCGTCTTGGCGTTTTCCTTCGCCTCGGCGATGCGCACCGGGTTCAGGTCGATGCCGGTGCCGCGCGCGCCGCGCTTCCTGGCCGCGGTCACGACGATGCGGCCGTCGCCGCAGCCGAGGTCGTACAGCACGTCGTTCTTGCCGACCCGGCCCATCTCGAGCATGCGCTCGACCACTTCCTGGGGTGTGGGCACGTAGGGCACGTCCAGGCGATCGGGCTCTGCCAGGGCTTGCGCATGCGCATGGGTCGGCAGCAGGATGGTGCCCGCGGCGGCGGCGGCGGACAGCAGCAGGGTACGGCGGCGTTCGTCGGTTTGCATGTGGACTCCTTCAGGTGGGACTAGGGAACGGGTCGTGTTGTGACAGCACTGGCGCCGTCCTTGCGGTCCAGGCAGAGCAGCAACAGGGAACCGCTGGCGAGGACGGCCACCCCGATCCAGGCCGCGTTCAGCCCGCCGAGCGACTGGCTGTACACGTAGGACAGGCTGGACCAGAGCATGTAGGCGCAGGTGGCGCAGAACAGCAGGGGCAGCAGGGGATACAGCGGCACCCGGAACGGCCGCGGCAGGTCGGGCTCGCGCCGGCGCAGCACGAACAGCGACACGCCGCTGAGCAGGAAGAACAGCCAGAACACCGGCGCCGTGAACTCGACCATGGCCTTGAAGCCGCTGCCGAAGGCGGTGCCGATGCCGACCAGGAGCAGGGCGGCGGCGCACTGGATCGACATCGCCACCGTCGGCGTGCTGCTGGCCTCGTTCCACTGGCCGAGCTTGCGCAGCGCGCGCCAGTCGCGGCCCATGGCGAAACCGGTGCGCGCGCCGACGATCATGGTGGCGTTGATGGAGGTCAGCGCCGAGATGGCGACCAGGATCGAGATCACTTTTTCGCCGGAGGCGCCGAAGGCGATGCCCATGACGTCGGCCGCCAGCGCCTCGGACCTGGCCATGCCCTGCATGCCGAGCACCTGCAGGCAGGCCCAGGTGACCATCAAGTAAAGGGTCGTGATGATCAGGATCGACAGGGTCAGGGCGCGCACCATGCTGGCGGCGCCGCCGCAAATTTCGGCGCTGATGTAGGCCGCCTCGTTCCAGCCGCCGTAGGTGAGCAGGACGAATACCATGGCCATGCCGAACGAGACCGGTACCGCCGTGTCGGGCGCGGCAAGCGCCGGTGCGGCCGCGGGGGCCGCGTCGGTGAAGAAGGCCGCGGCGGTCACCAGCAGCAGCAGGCCGCCGATCTCGGCCAGCGTCAGCCACATCTGGGCCCCGGCGCCGGTGCGCAGTCCCTGCAGGTTGACGATCGACAGGACGACGATGACCGCGCAGGCGTAGGCGGTGGCGCCCCAGCCCTCGGGCAGCACCGTGAGCGGCAGCGCCTGCTGCATGTAGTCGCCGAACACGAAGGCCAGCAGCGCGATCGAGCCGGTGGTGATCACCGCAAAGCGGGCCCAGCCGAACAGGAAGGCGGTGGCGCGGCCGTAGGCGCGGTGCAGGAAGTGGTAGTCGCCGCCGGGATGCGGGTAGGCGGTGCTGAGTTCGGAATAGCACAGGGCGCCGATCAGCGAGACCAGGCCGCCCAGGATCCACATGGCAAACATCCAGTCGGCGCTGCCGCTGAGTCCGGCAACGATGGAGGGCGACTTGAAGATGCCGGCCCCGATCACCACGCCAACGATCAGGGCAACTGCCTGGCGTAAACCCAGCAGCCGGCGCGGCGCGGCGCCGTCGCCGGTCGATGCAAACAAGTCCTCATCTGTGCGGTCCATATGGTGCCGATCAAAGTGATAGAGGGAACTTTGCCGGCAAGGAGCATGCCGGCCGTTGGCGCATCGTGCACAGGGCCGGCAGCAAAGCGCATGGACCTGCGCCGGGAATTATAGGGACGTGTTTTTCGGCGTGGCGCGCGCCTGAACCGGTCAAGCCAGCAGAAAAGGCAGCGCCCGCGCCAGCAATGTTTCCGGCGCTTCTTCCGGGATGTAGTGGCCGCAGCCCAGGGCCTCGCCCTCCACATTCGACGCCACCTTGCGCCACTCCAGCAGCGGATCGAAGCAGCGCTGCACCACGCCTTGTGCGCCCCACAAGGCCAGCAGCGGCGTGTCGAGCCGGTAGCCGGCATCGCGCTCGGCGCGCTCGTGTTCCAGGTCGATCCCGGCGGCGGCCCGGTAGTCCTCGCAGATGCCGTGCGCCGTGCCGGGCAGGGCCAGGCAGCGCGCGTACTCGGCGAGCGCGCGCGCATCGAAGGGGGCCAGGCCGGCGCTGCGCCGGCCCATCACGTCGCGCAGGTAGGCGCCCGGGTCGGCCTCGATCAGCCGCTCGGGCAGCGGCGCCGGCTGGATCAGGAAGAACCAGTGCCAGTAGGCGCGCGCAAAAGCCTCCGTGGTGCCTTCGTACATGGCCAGGGTGGGCGCGATGTCCAGCAGCACGGCGCGCTCCACCGCCTGCGGGTGCTCGGCCATCAGGCGGTGCGCCACGCGCGCGCCGCGGTCGTGGGCCATGACCCGGAAGCGTTCGAAGCCGAGCCGGCGCATGCTTGCGAGCATGTCGGCCGCCATGACCCGCTTGCTGTAGTTCGCGTGGCCGGGCGCGCCTGGCGGCTTGGACGAGTCGCCGTAGCCGCGTAGGTCGCAGGCGACCACGGTGAAGTGCCGGGCCAGTTGCGGCGCTACCTTGTGCCAGATCGCACGGGTCTGCGGATGGCCGTGCAGCAGCAGGAGCGGCGCACCGGCGCCGCCGTGCACGCCGGCGATCGTGATGCCGTCGTCGGTCTGTGCCTGGAAGGGGCGAAAACCGGGAAACAGGGAGTCGTGCATGCGCGGGTCCGGACTGGAAAAGAGAAAAGTGTAACAGCGAATAGCAGCGCGGCCTTACAGCAGCCTGACACGGGGCGGCTGTTGTAAATATGCCCAACTGAAAGCTTTACGAATTGACATCCTATTGTGTGCCCAGCAGTATCGATGAGCAATGTATGAGCAGCAAGCGCGGCGCCCCGTTCCGGCGCGGTAACGACAACAAGAGGAAACCCAAGATGCAGAAACACGCAACCGAAAAGACGGTCCTGGCCCTTGCAATCGCTTCCTTGTTCTCCGGCGCCTATGCGCAGGACAGCGCCACGGGAACGCCCGCGGCGAGCGACCCGGCAAGCGCCGCCACGGTGGTGGTCACCGGCACCCGCGTCGCCAACCGCACCGCCCTGGACACCGCCGCGCCGGTCGACATCATCTCGTCGGAGACGCTGAAGAACGTCGGCACCACCGAGATGAACCAGGCCCTGTCGATCGCGCTGCCGTCCCTGAACTTCCCGCGCCCGGCCATCACCGACGGCACCGACACCATCCGTCCGGCCACCTTGCGCGGCATGGCGCCCGACCAGACCCTGGTGCTGGTGAATTCGAAGCGCCGCCATGCGTCCTCGCTGGTGAACGTGAACGGCTCGATCGGCCGCGGTTCGGCGGCGGTGGACATGAACACCATCCCGACCGCGATTGTGAAAAGCGTCGAGGTGCTACGCGACGGCGCCGCCGCCCAGTACGGGTCGGACGCCATTTCGGGCGTGGTCAACCTGCGCCTGCGCACCGACCGCGAGGGCGGCGAAGCCAGCCTCACCTATGGCGCTCGCAAGACCGAATACGAACTGTGGAACGACGTCGCCCCGCCTGGCGCGACCTGGACCGCGCCCGCCAAGCGCGAACGCACCGACGGCCAGACCGGCACCCTCAGCATCTGGAAGGGCCTGGCCCTGGGCGAGACCGGCCACCTGACGCTGGCCGGCGAATACAAGAAGCAGGAGCGGACCGAGCGCAGCGGCTACGACATGCGCCAGCAATACCCGCGCCTGGCCAATGGCGCTTTCGATCCGCGCGAACTGAGCATCAACCGCTTCAATGCCTGGTACGGCGAGCCGGAAATGGAGCAGGTCACCTTCTTCGCCAATGCCGGCAAGGACCTGGGCGGCGGCGTCAAGCTGTACGGCTGGACCAGCTACCAGAACCGCTTCGCGCGCTCGGGCGGCTTCTTCCGCCCGGCCCAGGATGCGCGCAACATCCCGTCGATCTATCCGGACGGCTTCCTGCCGATCATCGCGCCGACGGTGAACGACTTCTCCGCCACGGGCGGGGCCACCTGGCAGGCCGGCAACTGGGACATGGACGCCTCGCTCGGCTACGGCAAGAACAAGATGGAGTACGACATCGAGAACACGCTGAACCGCTCGATCGGCCCGAGCAGCAAGCGCAGCTTCTATGCCGGCGGTTACGCCTACGACCAGCTGGTGTTCAACCTGACCGGCGTGCGCAGCCTGGACGTGACGGGCTTCGCCTCGCCGCTGAACGTCGCGCTCGGCGTGGAAGCCCGCCGCGAAGGCTATGAGCTGTTCGCGGGCGAGCCGGATTCCTGGCGTGCCGGTCCCGAGATCCTGCCGAACGGCACCCCGGCGGCGCCGGGCGCCCAGGTGTTCCCGGGCTTCCGTCCGTCCAACGAGGTCGATGCCCACCGCAGCGCGATCGGCGCTTTCGTGGACCTGGAAGCGAACATCACGCCGCAGTTGCTGGCCTCGGTGGCGGTGCGCGGCGAGCACTATACCGACTTCGGCAACAGCCTGGCCGGCAAGCTCTCCGGCCGCTACGATTTCAGCCGCGCATTCGCCCTGCGCGGCGCCATCCAGAACGGCTTCCGCGCGCCCTCGCCGCAGCAGCAGAACTTCACCGCGACCTCCACCAACTTCATCAACGGCGTGCCGTTCGAGATCACCACCTTCCGTCCGACCGACCGGGTCGCGGTGGCCCTCGGCGCCAAACCGCTGGAGGCGGAGAAATCGGTGAACGCCTCGCTCGGCGCGGTGATGCGCTTCGATCCATTCAGCATCACGATCGACGCCTACCGCATCGATATCGAGGACCGCATCATCCTGTCCGAAAACCTGACCCAGGCGAACGTGCGCAACTACATCATCTCGCAGGGGATCACGGGCGTGGGCGGCGGACGTTTCTTCATCAACGGCGTCGATACCCGCACCCAGGGCGTGGACGTGGTGGTGAGCTGGCCGATGCGCACGGCCAACGCCGGCAACTTCGACATCACCGTGGCCGGCAACTTCACCGATACGGAGGTGACCAAGGTGCCGGTGACGGCGCAACTGTCGGCCCTGAATCCGGCGCCGGTGCTGTTCGACCGCCTAAACGTGCTGTCGCTGGAAAAGGGCCAGCCGGAGAACAAGCTCAGTGCGAACGTGGCTTGGCGCCTGGGCCAGTGGGGCGCGACCTTCCGCGCGACCCGCTACGGCAAGGTGCTCTCGCCCGGCACCACCGCGGCGCTGGACTTCTGGATGGACCCGAAGACCCTGGTCGACATCGAAGCGCGCTATGCGTTCACGCCGAAACTGAGCCTGGCGCTGGGTGCTGACAACCTGTTCGACCAGTACCCGGAGACCCAGCCGCCGGCGCTCAACACCACGGGCAACACGCCGTTCGCGAACTATGCGCCGTTCGGGCGTGCGGGGCGCTTCATCTATGCCCGCATGAACTACGGCTTCTAGGCTGTCGTAGGGTGGGCGGGTCTCCCGCCCACGCGTTCAAACCAGGCTAGATCAGTCGACCATGGCCCCGGCACCCGCGCTCAGCATCCAGCCGTTCATCAACAGGAACAGCATCCACAGGGCGAACAGCGTCGACACCCGGCGCATGTCGGCCGGGTTCTCGAACAGCGGCGCACGCTTGTAGGCCACGCCCACGAAATAGGCGCCGAACACGGTTGCCATGTAGTGCACCGCGCCGAACATCTCGCCCAGCTCGCCCTTGCGCGGGTGGTCCACCAGCAGGTGCGACAGCGCCACCAGCACCAGGTAGGGCACCGAGGCCGACAGCGGCGGCAGGTACAGGCCCATTTTCTCGACCCAGTCCTGCACGCCCGGCTTGAAGCGCGCCACCAGCGGCAGGATCAGGTTGTGGACCATGCCGGTGATGAAGATCAGTTTCAGCAGCACGTTCTTGTGCAGGCTGCCGTCGCCCATGGCCAGGTTATGGATGTTGGTCTCGCCCTGGCGGTTATTCTGCAGGAAGAATTCCGACGACTGGATGTTCAGAACGCGCTGGAACCAGCTGATTTCTTCCATCGCGGCGAGCAGGCACAGCAGGCTTAGGCCGCCCAGGGTCAGCAATTCCATGACGCCGCGGTCGCTGCGCTTGAGGCGTTCGCTGAATGCGAAGCCGAGCAGGCCGGCCAGCGCCATGAAGCACAGGAACTGCATCCATTCGACGATGCCGTCTTCCACCAGCAGGCGATCCATGCTGGCCGGGTTGCCCGCCAGCGCCACCGCGAGCAGCAGCACGAATGCGTTGATGACGATCCCGGTGGCGATGACGGGATGGAGATACCACTTCTTGTTTGCCACAGACTACTCCTTCATTGATGAAATCGGTTCGGCGCCGGCGCGATGCAGCGCAGGCAGCGCATCGTCGGCGCAGGCCAGCGCTCCGTGCGCGCGGGCGCGCAGCAGGGCGCGCAGGGCGGCGCCGAGCAGGGTGACCAGGGCCCAGCCCCACAGCAGCGGGTCGAGCAGCGCATCCCACAGGTTCCCGCTCGGCAGGCGCGCCAGGGAGAACAGGGCCAGGGCGCCCAGGACCGCGGCGGTTTGGGACCGAGTGCGGCCACGCGTGGCGGCCAGCGCACAAATGACCGCCAGCAGCACCGCGCCCAGCGCGGCGCGCCCGCCGAAGCCCGCGTAGTAATACCCGCCGGCGATCAGGCCGAAGGCGTCCAGGTAGAGCAGCAGGCCGGTCACGCCCAGCGCCGCCGCCAGCGGGACCGGTAGCGCGGCCGGGACCGGGCCCGAGGCCTTGCGCCAGCGCGCATGCAGCTTGAGCAGGCAAAGGCCGGCCAGCAGGGCGCTCGGGTACTGGAAGGCCAGGCCCACGTGCCAGGCCGGCGAGGCCGCGCCGGGCAGGGCCATCAGCAGCAGGCAGCCGGCCAGGGTCGCGCCCAGGGCGCGCCGCGGCAGGCGCCGGGACGCGGGCCACAGGCCGACCAGGATGGCGGCCAGCACTAGTGCCCATGCCAGCCGGGCATACACGAACTGGAGCGAAAGGTCGGGCAGGGTCATCAAATGCTCTCTCCAATGCTGATCCGGTACCGGTGATGCGCGATCGCCTGGCGCTGGAAGGTATACGTGACGTGCAGTTCGCGTCCCACCTGCTGCATGGTGGGATAGGAGAACTCGTCGCTCTTGCCGCCGCTGGCCACGTCGGCCACGGTGCGCCAGGTGTGGCCGTCCTTCGAGACCGACAGGCGCAGCAGGCTGCGCGCGCCGCCGCCGGCGCGGATGTGGTTGTGCAGCATCAGGAATTCGCCATTGGCCAGGCGCAGCACCGCCATCGAGGTGTTCTCGTTGTTCAGGTCGAGGGCCGGCAAGTCTTCCCAGTTGGCGCCACCATCGCGGCTCAGGGCGTGCTGCACCCGGCGTTCGTCGCTGGCGTCGCGCATCCAGGCCCGCACCTCGGTTTGCGAGACCGGGACGATGGCCGGCTGCAGCGTGGTGGTGCGCTCCCCGATGCGTCCCAGGCCGGTCGGCTCGCCGTCCGGGCCGAAGGCCATCATCATCGGGTACTTGATGCCGATCTCGAAATACACCGGCAGCCACCAGCCGCCGTCGACCAGGCCGACCGCGTTGGTGCGCACCAGCACACTGGTATTGAACAAGGGCGACATCGGCAGCACCCGCTTCATGGCGAAGCTGGCGCCCTCGTCGTGGGAGACCAGGTGCGCCACGCGCGAGGCCGCCCAGCCGCCCAGGCCGGTGGCGACCACGTACAGGTGGATCCGCCCGTCCGGGCCGGTCCAGGCCACCGGGTTGCCGATGCGGCGCACGCCGAAGCCGAGCGCCTTGCCGAGCGTTTCGCGGCTGGCGACCATCCAGGGCTGGCCCCATTTGCCGTTTTGCCACTGCGCCGCATAGACCTTGACGTCCGGCCCGCTCTCGCGGCTGCCGGCCCACCAGAAGCTGATCAATCGGTCGCCGGGGAGCGTCGCCATCGCGCTGGCATGGGCCGAGGGCGTATTGCGCGGCATCGGGATCAGGGAGCGCGACAGTTCGGACAGGGCGACCCGTCCCGGCACGACGGCTTGCACCGTGGAGGGAGCGGCGGCGGCCCGGGCCCGGGCCCAGCGCACCGTCTCGGCGCAAGCGATCGCCAGCACCACGGCAGCGCAGGCAATAGTGGTACGGCTGCGCGCACTGCGGCGCGCTGGCGGAGATCGTTCCATACACTTCCGGCGAGCCGGGCTGGGCCGGTCGCGACACTGGTTATCGTATTGGTGGGCTGCCGGGTCAGCCGGCTGGGCTGTACCGGGCAAAGGCGCTATCCTACAGGAAAGGAAGCGCTGGCGACATATCCTGGAGGCATTTCGCGGTGCGCAGGCGGCGATCCGGTCGACCGGCAAGCCGGTTCGCGCTATGGAAACGGCGCTTCATCGCTGCCGGCTTGCCGGACCGGCATCGGCTCGGCAGAATGCTGGTCATCCTTGCAACGACACGAACGCATCCGCATGAGCAGCCTAAGCCCTTCCACCATGTCCCTGCCGCCTATGGCCGCACCGGTCCTGCCCACGCTGGTGCGCGACCTGCGCCTCGCGGCCCTGATCAGCGTGCTCGCCGCCGTCATGATCGTGCTCTTGATCGCCAAACCCGAGACCCTGCCCGAGCAGCTGGTGTATTCGCTCTGCATCGGGGTCCCCGGCTTCTTCGTCGTGGACCTGGCCCGGCTGCGCTTGTGGCCGGTGCTCGATGGCCATCCGCGCCGCTGGCTGGCCCTGGTCGGCCTGATGCTGCTGGTGGCGGGGCCGGCGCATTTCTCCGGCATTCACCTTGCCGGCGCCTTGCTGGGCCACGAGGTGCCGAGCCTGGCCAGCTATCCCACCGTCGGCCGGCTCAGCTATATCGTGTTTACTTTCACCGGCCTGGTCGCCATGACCCTCCTGGTGACGCACCGCGAGCGGGTCCAGCGCATCAAGGAAGCGCACAACGCGGCAAGGCTGCGCGCCGAAACCGTCGAGCGCCAGGCCCTGCAGGCGCAACTGCGCCTGCTGCAGGCCCAGATCGAGCCGCACATGTTGTTCAATACCCTGGCCAACCTGCAGGGCTTGATCGCGATCGATCCCGATCGCGCCAACACCATGCTCGACCAGTTGATCCGCTACCTGCGCGCCACGCTGGGCGCCGCGCGCTCGGAGAGCACCACGCTCGCCGACGAATTCGCCGCCATGGACGCCTACCTCGGCCTCATGCAGGTACGCATGGGCGAGCGCCTGTCCTATCGCCTGGAACTGCCCGCCGCGCTGCGCCGGGCCAGGCTGCCGCCGATGCTGTTGCAGCCCCTGGTCGAGAACGCCATCGTGCACGGACTGGAGCCGAAGATCGAGGGCGGCGAAGTCCGGATCGCGGCCGAAGCGCGCGACGGCCTGCTCGACCTGCGCATCCTGGATACCGGGCTGGGCCTGGGCCAGTCCGGCCACGGCGGCGCTGGCGTCGGCGTCGCCACCACCCGCGAACGCCTGCGCGTGCTGTACGGCGAGGGCGCCGGCGTCCTCTTGATGCCGGCGCAGCCGCAAGGCACCCTTGTCCGCCTTACCTTACCTCTGGAGACCGCATGAGCATCCGTGCCCTGATTGCAGAAGACGAACCGATCCTGGCGGCGACGCTCGCCCGCCTGTTGACGACACTGTGGCCCGAACTGGAGATCGTCGCGACCGCCCCGAACGGCGTGGCCGCGGTCGAGCAGGCCCTCGCGATGCGGCCCGAGGTGCTGTTCATGGACATCAAGATGCCCGGCCAGACCGGCATCGAGGCGGCCGAGGAACTGGCCGAGCGCTGGGAAGGCCCGGGGCCGTTCCCGCATATCGTGTTCGTGACCGCCTACGACGATTATGCGGTGCAGGCCTTCGAGCAGGCGGCGGCCGATTATGTGCTCAAGCCGGTGAACGAGGCGCGCCTGGCGCGCACGGTCGAGCGGTTGCAGGGCCTGCTGGGGCGGCCCGAGGAAGCGGAGCGGGGCGATCCGCTCGCCGAGCTGGTCGGACGGCTGCAGGCCCTGATGCCAGCCGCCCCGGCCCCGCAGCGCCTGACGATCGTGCGCGCGGCGGTCGGCAACATGGTGCGCATGATCCCGGTGGCCGACGTGGTGTTCTTCCAGGCGACCGACAAGTACGTGAACGTCGCCACGGCCGAGAGCGAAGCCTTGATCCGGGTGCCGCTCAAGGAACTGCTCCCCCAGCTCGACCCGGACAAGTTCCGCCAGGTCAACCGCAGCACCGTGGTGAACATGGGCTGCGTGGCCAGCGCCGGGCGCGATGCGATGGGCAAGGTGATGCTCAACCTGCGCAACCGGCCCGAGAGGCCGCGCGTGAGTCCGGTGTACGCCCACCAGTTCCGGCAGATGTAAGGCGCGTGTATGCCCTCAAGGCATGGTCAGGTCCAGGCCCAGCGTCCTGGCAAGGAAGAAGGTGGCCGTGCCCAGCACCAGGAGCAGCAGCACGAACAGGAGCGCCAGCTTGCCGGCCGCGCGCAGCACGGCGCGCTTCTCCTGCTGCTTGTCCTGGTTCTTTTCACCTTGGTCGTAATGCCACTTGACGGCGTAGAACATGCCTATGCCTAACACGACAAACTTGAACACGTAGAATATTACAGGGGTCCATTCCATAATCTTGAGCGGGTGCATCCGGCGCGCCGTCTGCCGAATGGTGATGAAAGAGGCTAAAAAGCGCAGCGTCTGCCGTACCGGGACGGCGTTGCTGCAGGTTCTGGGGCATTCTACTTAAAAACAATATCCATACATTGAGACAAAATGTCCCAGTTGAGATCCATACAAGATGACGAGCTGCCAATCTGGCTGCCCGGCCTGGCCGTGCACGGCGGGCCGCGCTTCCTGCAGATCGCGGATGCCTTGCAGGCGGCGGTGGCCGACGGAAGCTTGAGGCCGGGCGACCGTTTGCCCCCGCAGCGCCGCCTGGCGGCACAGCTGCAGGTCGACCTGACCACGGTGACGCGCGCCTACGACGAAGCCAGGCGCCGCAGCCTGCTGGAAGGCCGCGGCGCCCGCGGCACCTATGTCGCGGCGCCGAAAGTCGAATTGAGCCCGGTCCTCGACCTGAGCATGAATACGCCGCCACCGCCGGATGGCGTGGACTTCGAGGACCTGCTGAAGCAAGGCCTGTCGCAAGTACTGATGAGGGCGGACAATGCGGCGTTGATGACCTACCACCTGGGTGGAGGAAGCGAGGCCGACCGCAAGGCTGGCGCCAGCTGGCTGGCGCCGATGTTCGGTCCCCTGAATGCCGGGCAGCTGGTCGTCTGTCCGGGGGCGCAAGCGGCGATCGCTGCCCTGATCCTTGCGCTGACCGAGCCGGGCGACGTCATCCTGGCCGAGCCGACGACCTATCCCGGCTTGCGCGCCGCCGCGGGCGAATTCGGCCGGCGTCTCGTTGCCGTGGGAACGGACGAGCACGGGATGCTGCCGGCGCTGCTCGAACAGGCGTGCGTGCAGCACCAGCCTGCGCTGGTCTACCTCAATCCGACATTGCAGAACCCGACCGCCGCCACCATGCCGGAACACCGGCGCAAGGAGCTCGCCGCCATCGCGCAGCGCTGCGCCGTACGCATCGTCGAGGACGACCCCTACTGGCTGCTTGCCGCCGCCCCGCCGCCGCCGATTGCCGCCTTCGCCCCGGAACAGGTGGTGTACATCTCTACCTTGTCGAAGTGCCTGACGCCCGGCTTGCGTGTGGCCTTCGTGCTCATCCGCGCCGCGCGCGAACGGGAGCGCTTCCTGGCCGCCCTCAGGTCATTCGCGCTGATGGCCGCACCCCTGAGCGCGGCACTGGCCACCCAGTGGATCCTCGACGGTTCGGCAGCGGGCTTGTTGGCGGGCGTGCGCAAGGAGGCCGGCCTGCGCCACCGGATGGCGCGCGACATCCTGGCGGGGCGCTACAGCGGCGCCGGCGACGGCCTGCATGTCTGGCTCGCGCTGCCGGCGTACTGGAATTCTTCGCAGCTGGCGCGTGCGGCCGACAGCGAGGGCATCGCGGTCACCCCGGCGGAGGCATTCGCGACCGGCAGCGCATCGGTGAATGCGATCCGGATTTCGCTGGGCAGCATCCGGGACCGGGGACGCCTGCAGGCGGGCCTGCAGCGGCTGTCGCAGCTGCTTGCGCGGCGGCCCGCGTCGTTCAGCGCCGCCGTGGTGTAAGCAATGTGCGTCGGGCGCTGCGGGCCGGACTAGGGCAAGCCGGCTCCGCGCACCCGTCCGCCGCGCGCCAGCCGCAGCACGGCGCCAAACAGCAGGTGCACGGCAAACGCGCAGGCCGCGATGACCGAGGCCACCAGGACCGGCAGCACGGCGCCGAAGGTGTAGGTCATTCCGAGCGCGAAACCGAGCACGTATTCTGCGCGCCAGGCGCCTGCGCACAGGGCTGCCCCGAAGGCGCCGAAGAAGATCCATTGAGAAGCGGGGTGCCCGATCGTGAATGCCAGGGAGAGCGCCCCGGCCCACAGGAAAGCCACGGCGAAACGGGCCCGGGCAAGGGTACGGAAGCGCTCCCGACTTCCCATTTGCACCAGGGTGGCGGCGCGGCGCTGGATGCGGCCGACCAGGAACCAGCTCAGCAGCGGCACCACCAGCAGCCCCCACCAGTTGGAGACGGCGGGCAGTTCCGGGTTGTTCAGCAGGTGGTGCGCCGGCACGCCGCCGTGGCTGTACTCCCAGCCGAGGTGGAGGATTTCGGCGGCCAGGGCGCAGCTGGCGAGGATGAGGCGG
This sequence comes from Massilia varians, assembly GCF_027923905.1. Taxonomy (NCBI): domain Bacteria; kingdom Pseudomonadati; phylum Pseudomonadota; class Betaproteobacteria; order Burkholderiales; family Oxalobacteraceae; genus Massilia; species Massilia varians. Next base: position 3,258,800 of record NZ_AP026966.1, on the reverse strand, counting down.
GACTGCAGGTCAGGACGGGCGAACATGGCACGCTTCCTTTGCGGTGGGCCTGGCGATGGAGGGAGAGTCCGGCCGGCCAGTGTAGCAAGCTTGACCAGCTTGCCACAATGTCAAATGGGTAGCGTGTGGCGGCGGCGCCTCATTCCAGCAAGCGAAGTGCCTCGGCGGTCGTCACCACCCTTGCGTACTCTCCCGCCAGGTTCGCCAGCGACATCGCATGCACCTCGTCGGCGCTGCGCAGCGCGCCCGCATGATCGCGGCGGGCGAAGGTGAAGCAGGCGTCGCCGGCGACGCTCACCTGGAAGCCGAGGTTGCCGGCGCTGCGCACGCTGCACTCCACCGAGATGTTGGTGCTGACGCCGGCCACGACCAGGCGCTCGATGCCGCGCGCGCGCAGCCAGCGCTCCAGTCCCGACAGGATGAAGGCGTCCGGGACGTTCTTCTCGACCACATGCTCGCCCTGGCGCGGCGCGAACACCGGCTGGAACGCGGCGCCCGGCTGCCCGGGAGCGAAGCCGGAGCCTGGCGCGCGCGAGATGTGGCGCACGTGGACCACCGGCGCGGCGCGCGCACGCCAGGCGTCCAGCAGCCTGTCGATGTTGGCTTCGGCCTGCGGATTATTGCGCGCGCCCGCATCCGGGCTGGCCATGCACTGCTGCATGTCGATGATCAGGAGGGCGGGGTGGTCGGGTCGCATCGGCATTCAGGAAAATGGCAATGCCATCATGGTAACCCAGCCGATGACGGCCGTCCGGCTTTGGTACACTAGCGCTTTTCGATCCACCTTGGGCTTGACGATGGCGCAACCGCTGGAGCTACGCGCATCCGCTCTGCACTCACTGCTTGAAACCGACCCCGCCGCCAAGACGGCGGGCGTGGCGGCCATGGTCGCCGCGCACCGCCGTGGCGACTGGCGCGTCGACGTCGACGCCGGGCTGGATGCGCCCGCCGGCATCCCCGGCCGTCCGGCCCGGCCCGAACTGGTGCCGCCGCGCCTGGTCGGGCGCCGCTCGATGGCGACCGTGGAGGGACGCGCCATGCTGGTGCACGCGCTCGCCCACATCGAGTTCAATGCGGTCAACCTGGCGCTCGACGCGCTGTGGCGCTTTCCTAGCATGCCGCAGGACTACTACCTCGATTGGCTGCGGGTGGCGGGCGAAGAAGCGCTGCATTTCAACATGCTGTGCGGCCACCTGGCCACGCTCGGCTACGCCTACGGCGACTTCCCGGGCCACGACAGCCTGTGGGAGATGGTGGAGAAGACCCGCGGCGACGTGCTGGCGCGCATGGCCCTGGTGCCGCGCACGCTGGAAGCGCGCGGGCTCGATGCGATTCCGCCGCTGCGCGCCAAGCTGGCCCAGGCCGGCGACCTGGAAGCCGCCGCCATCCTCGACGTGCTGCTAGTCGACGAGGTCGGGCACGTCGAGATCGGCAACCGCTGGTACCTGCACCTGTGCGCCCTGCGCGCGCTGGAACCGGTGTCGACCTACGCCGAGCTGACCGTGCGCTACAAGGCGCCGGTGCTCAAGGGTCCCTTCAACATCGCGGCGCGGCGCCAGGCCGGCTTCAGCGAGGCGGAGCTGGCGCGCTTGAGCTAGACCCGGCATGGATTCCACACCACTGCAGGGCTTCCTGCTGACCCGCCACTGGCGCGACCTGGACGCCGGCCTCGAGGTCGAATTCTGGATTGCCACCGAACAGGGGCCGCGCCGCGTACGGCTGCCGGTCCAGACTCCGGTCGCCTTCGTCCCGCTCGAGCAGCGCGAGGCGGCCGAACTCGCGCTGCACAGTGAAAGAAAGGGCTGGGAACTGCGCGAGCTGTCCTTGTCGGACTTCCACCACCGTCCGGTGCTCGGCCTGTACTGCCGCCAGTACCGCCAGCTGCTGCGGCTGGAAAAGCGCCTGCGCGAATTCGGCGTCGCCGTCTACGAGGCCGACGTGCGCCCGCCCGAGCGCTACCTGATGGAGCGCTTCATCACCGCGCCGGTGCTGGTGCACGGCACGCCGGATCCGCACGACCCGGCCCTGATCCGCGACGCCCAGCTCAAGCCGGACGGCGACTACCGGCCGGCGCTGCGCCTGGTCTCGCTCGACATCGAGACCAACCAGCACGGCGAACTGTACTGCATCGGTCTGGAAGGCTGCGGGCAGCGCCAGGTCTACATGCTGGGCGAGCCGATTGGCGCGCCGAGGGAACTGGACTTCCGGCTCGACTACTGCGCCAGGCGCGCCGAGCTGCTCGAGCGCCTGGAAGAATGGGTCCGCGTGCACGACCCCGACGCCATCATCGGCTGGAACGTGGTCCAGTTCGACCTGCGCATGCTGGTGCAGGCGGCGCAGCAGCTGGGACGCCCCTTGCGCCTGGGCCGCGACGGTAGCGCCATCGAGACCCGCGAACATGGGCGCTCGGAGCATTATTTCGTGTCGATCGCGGGCCGCCTGGTCATCGACGGCATCGAGGCGCTGCGCTCGGCCACCTACAGCTTTTCCTCCTTCAGCCTGGAGTCGGTATCGCAAAGCCTGCTGGGCGAAGGCAAGGCGATCGACAATCCCTACAGCCGGATGGACGAGATCAACCGCATGTTTGCAGAGGACAAGCCGGCGCTGGCCTTCTACAACCTGAAGGACTGCGAACTGGTCACCCGCATCTTCGAGAAGACCGAGCTGATGCGCTTCCTGCTGGAGCGCGCCAGCGTCACCGGGCTGGCGGTGGACCGCAGCGGCGGCTCGGTGGCGGCCTTCGAGCACCGCTACATGCCGCTGATGCACCGCCAGGGTTTTGTCGCGCCCAACATCGGCGACGTGGCGGCGGGGGACAGTCCCGGCGGCTTCGTGATGGATTCGCGTTCAGGCCTGTACGATTCGGTGGTGGTGCTCGACTACAAAAGCCTGTACCCGTCCATCATCCGCACCTTCCTGATCGACCCGGTCGGCCTGGTGGCCGGCCTGGCCGAACCCGAGGAGAACACCGTGCCGGGCTTTCGCGGCGCACGCTTTTCGCGCACGCGCCACTGCCTGCCGGGCATCGTGCGCCAGGTGTGGGAAGGGCGCGAAGCGGCCAAGCGCGAACGCAACGCGCCGCTGTCGCAGTCGCTCAAGATCATCATGAACGCCTTCTACGGCGTGCTCGGGACCACCGCCTGCCGCTTCTTCGACCCGCGCCTGGCCTCGTCGATCACGATGCGCGGGCACGAGATCATGCACCGCACCCGCGCCCTGATCGAGGAACAGGGCTACCGGGTGATCTATGGCGACACGGATTCCACCTTCGTCTGGCTCGGCAGGGCGCATGCGCAGGCGGACGCCGAGCGCATCGGGCAGGCGCTGGTGGACCACGTCAACGGCTGGTGGCGCGATCACCTAGAGACCGAGTATGGCCTCGCATCCAGCCTGGAACTCGAGTTCGACACCCACTACGCGCGCTTCCTGATGCCGACCGTACGCGGCTCGGACGAAGGAAGCAAGAAGCGCTATGCCGGCCTGGTGCTGAACACCGACGGTAGCGAGGAAGTGGTGTACAAGGGACTGGAGACGGTGCGCACTGACTGGTCGCCGCTGGCGCAGCAGTTCCAGCAAGAGCTCTACCTTCGGGTGTTCAAGGGGCAGCCGTACGAAGCCTGGGTGGCCGACTATGTGGCGCGCACGCTGCGTGGGGAGCTGGACGCGCTGCTGGTCTACCGCAAGCGCCTGCGCCGCCCCCTGGACGACTACGAACGCAACGTCCCGCCGCACGTGCGCGCGGCGCGCATGGCCGACGATTTCCATACCGCCCAGGGGCGGCCGGCGCAATACCGGCGCGGCGGCTGGATCCGCTACGTGATGACCACCGCGGGGCCGGAGCCGCTGGAGTTGCTGGGTAGACGAAACTCGGCGCCGATCGACTACGAACACTACCTGACCAAGCAACTCGAGCCGATTGCCGACGCGATCCTGCCTTTTCTGGGCGACAGTTTTGCGCGGCTTACCAGCCCGCAGGGCGCGCTGTTCTAGCGCACCCGGCTTGGCAACAGCGTCAGTCCAGAGCGGACACCCGCGTATACGGGTGCGAGGACGGCCCCTCGACCGTATGGCCGCTGTCGGCATCGCGGGGATGTATTTCGAGCTTGCGCGACAGGATGAACAGCAGCTTGTCGGATTCGGCATACAGCGTCTCCCATTGACCCGGGCTCAGGGCCAGCATGAGCTGGCCATCGCGCTCGGCGATCTGGAAGCCGCCCATGCCGTCGATCTTGTACTGGCCGGCCAGGCCCCGGCGTACCTGCGGGGCCAGGGCGACGGCCGGACGCAGCACGGTCTGGATCGCGGTCCATTTGTACTCGTGGGCGATGGCGCGCATCAGCCCGGCCGCGAGCTCCCAGCCATTGTCGCTGTTGGTCAAGACCACCGCGCCATTGCCGCCCTCGAAGAAGACGACCAGTTGCGCCTTGAAGCCCTTGTTGCTTCCGCCATGGCCGAAGGTCTTGCCCTGGTTGATCTGCAGGCCCAGCGCGTAGTCGTCCACCACGGGCGTGAGCATGGTGCGCGCCATAGCGGGGGACAGGACGCCGTTGTCGCGTCCCGTCGCCCCTTGCTGGAGGGCGATCGCAAACTTCGCCAGGTCGCGCGGCGTGGTCCACAGCCCGGCGGCGGCCAGCTCCGGATAGACAAAGGGACCGCCCGGGAAAGGCTTGCCGTTCCGGTCGTGTGGACGGGCCGCCTTGGCTGCCAGTGCCGCCGGCAGCGGCTGGGAAAAGCTGCTGTCCGTCATGCCCAGCGGTCCCAGCACCAGGTCGCGCGCCAACACCTCGAAGGGCTGGCCGTAACGATCGGTCATGGCTTGCTGAAGCACGCTGTAGCCGCCGCCGGAATAGTTCCAGGCCGACCCCGGCGCGGCCTCGACCCGCACGGGCCCGGTATTCGCCGGAGCCTTGCCATCCAATAGCTGAACCAGCGTCGGCACCGGCGTGCCGGCGGCGTAGCCGGGAAAGCCGGAGACGCTCGTGCCGCCGGTATGCGACAGCAACTGGCGCACGCTTGGCTTGCCAGCGCCCTCGGGCAGCTTCCAGCCGGTCAGCGCGCGTTCGATCGGCGCATCGAGCTCCAGCCTGCCCTGTTCCACCATGCGTAGCACCGCCATGGCCGCCACCGGCTTGCTGACCGATGCGGCCTGGAACAGGGTTTCAGGGGTGACCGCGGGCCCACCCGCCCACGCGACGCCATAGCCCCGCGTCCACGCCAGCTTGCCATCGTGGATCACGGCGACGCTCACCCCGGGCACCTTCAGGCGCGCCATGGCGTCTTGCAGGCGTTCGGTCCTGAGCGGCGCGTTCGCCAGCGCCACCGCCGGACGCAGGCCGGCCTCGATGCGGGTAATGGCCGCGTCGTCCGCGGCGCGCGAGCACGGCGACACCAGGGTTGCCAGGCAAGCGCCCCATGCTAGTTGGCGCTTGAAGCGGGACAGGGGAGGTTGGCTGGAACGCATCGTTGCTCCATCAAAGTTTGCACGAATGCAACGAGTATAGGGATGCCCGACAAGACCGACAAGGAAGATGGAAAGTTCATGCGGCCGGCATGGCCGCAGACGAAAAAGCCGCCCATCGCTGGGCGGCTTTCATGGCGCGGGCAGCGTATTCGCGCCCCTTGGTTGCTATCACTCTTCCTGGAACGCCTCCTCGCGCTTCTTGCGCAGCGCCGGCAGCATCACGATGATCAGCGCGATCGCCGCCATCGCCAGCATGGTGGCGCTGATCGGGCTGCGCACGAAGACCATCGGGTCGCTGTGCGAGAGCAGCAGGGCGCGGCGCAGGTACTCTTCCATCATCGGTCCGATGATGTAGCCGAGCAGCATCGGCGCCGGCTCCGCACCCAGCTTGGCGCAGATGTAGCCGAACAGGCCGAACAGGGCCATGAGCCAGATGTCGAACTCGTTGTTGTTCAGGCTAAACACGCCGATCGCGCAGAACATCAGGATCGCGGGGTACAGGCGGTGGTAGGGGACCAGGATCATCTTGACCCACAGGCCGATCATCGGCAGGTTCAGCACCACCAGGAACAGGTTCCCGAACCACATCGACACGATCAGGCCCCAGAACAGCGCCGGCTGCTCGGACATCACGGCCGGACCCGGCTGGATGCCCTGGATGATCATCGCGCCGATCATCAGCGCCATCACCGGGTTGGACGGGATGCCCAGCGTGAGCATCGGGATGAAGGAGGTCTGGGCGCCGGCATTGTTGGCCGCTTCCGGGGCCGCCACGCCTTCGATCGCGCCCTTGCCGAAGTTCCTGGCATTGGGCGAGACCTTCTTCTCGATCGAGTAGGACGCGAACGAGGCGAGCATGGCGCCGCCGCCGGGCAGGATGCCGAGCGCCGAGCCGAGGAAGGTGCCGCGCAGGACCGGCGCAACGATGCGCTTGAAGTCGTCCTTGCTCAGCATCAGCCCCTGGACCTTCTTCATCAGGACGTTGCGGTCTTCGCCGTGCTCGAGGTTGCGGATGATTTCGCCGATGCCGAACATGCCCATCGCGACGATCACGAAGTTGATGCCGTCGGCCAGTTCCGGCTTGTCGAAGGTATAGCGCTGCGCGCCGGAGTTGACGTCGGTGCCGATCAGGCCGAGCAGCAGGCCGAGGATCACCATGCCGATCGCGTTGAGCAGCGAGCCGCTCGCCAGCACCACCGAGGCCACCAGGCCCAGCACCATCAGCGAGAAGTACTCGGCCGGACCGAATTTCAGCGCCAGGTCGGCCAGCGGCGGCGCGAACAGGGCCAGCAGGACGGTGGCCACGGTCCCGGCGAAGAAGGAACCGAGCGCCGCCGTGGCGAGCGCCTTGCCGGCCTGGCCGTTGCGCGCCATCTTGTAGCCGTCGAGGGCGGTCACCACCGAGGACGATTCGCCCGGCAGGTTGACCAGGATCGCGGTGGTCGAGCCGCCGTACTGGGCGCCGTAGTAGATACCCGCCAGCATGATCAGCGCCGAGACCGGCGGCAGGCCGAAGGTGGCCGGCAGCAGCATGGCGATGGTGGCGATCGGCCCCAGGCCCGGCAGCACGCCGACCGCGGTGCCCACGAAAACCCCGATCAGGCAGTAGAACAGGTTGGTCAGGGTAAAGGCCGTCTCCAGGCCCAGTCCCAGGTTGGTAAAGATCTCCATGTCTTATGCGCCTCCCAGCCAGGGACCGACGATCGGCATGGGCAGGCCGAGCAGCTTCACGAACAGCAGCACGGCGAAGATGGCCAGGCCGATGGCGAGCGGCAGCGCGCTTTTCAGGCTGAACTGCTTGCTGGCGTAGGAACTCAGCATGACCAGCACGAAGGCGGCGGCGGCCAGGCCGGCGCCGCGCATCAGGATGCCGAACAGGACCACTGCGCCGAGGATGATGACGATGTCCCGGATGTGGAAGGTGCCGATCGCGTCATGCGCGCCAGAGCCGCGGCCGATGAAGGCGCGGATGATGCCGACCAGGCCGACGATGGCCAGCAGGCCGCCCAGCACGGTCGGGAAATAGCCCGGACCCATCTTGCCGGCGCTGCCCATCTCGTTGTCCCCGATGAGGGCGATGGCGGCGAGGCCAAAACACAGGAAGATCAGGCCGATCCAGAAATTCTTCGGATGGCGAACGGTGAAAGCCACTGCGAACCCCTTGTTGCTTGTTGTTGTCTGGTGTCGAACAGGCTGTGCGGGATCGCGACCCGCACAGCCCGCCGCGTCTGTGTTGCGCGATCAGTCGGCGTACTGGCCGGCCTTGGCGATGATCGGGCCCCAGCGGTCGATCTCGGACTTCAGGTGGGCGCGCAGGGCTTCCGGCGTGGCGCGCTTGTCGGCCACGGGTTCGGTGCCGAGGTCGGCGAAGCGCTGCTTGACGGTCGGGTCTTTCAGGGCGGTGCGCAGGGCGTTCGACAGGGTGTCGACGACCGGCTTCGGGGTGCCCTTCGGCGCGTACATGCCGTGCCACACGGCCACTTCGAAGCCCGGCAGGCCGGCTTCGCTCATGGTCGGCACGTTCGGCATCGAGGCCAGGCGCTGCTTGGTGGTCACGCCGTAGACCTTCACCTTGCCGCTCTTGATCTGGCTGGTGGTGTTGGTGGTCTGGTCGCACATCAGGTCGACCTGGCCGCCCAGCATGTCGTTCATGGCCGGGCCCGTGCCCTTGTACGGGACGGTGGTCAGGTCGACGCCGATGGCGGTCTGGAACAGCATGCCGCACAGGTGCGAGGCCGAACCCAGGCCGGCGTTGGCATAGGTGACCTTGGACTGGTTGGCCTTCACGTAGGCGAGCAGCTCCTTGAAGTCCTTGGCCGGGAAGTCCTTCTTGGCGATCAGGGTCATGGGCACGTCGGTGACCAGGCCGATCGGCTCGAAATCGGTGATCGCGTTGTAGCTCAGCTTGCGGTACAGGCCTGGGGCGGTCGAGTGGCCGATGTGGTGCAGGAAGATGGTGTAGCCGTCCGGCGCGGCCTTGGCCACGCGCGCCGCACCGATGGTGCCGCCGGCGCCGCCGACGTTCTCGATGATGATCTGCTGCTTCAGGGTGTTGCCCATCGACTGGGCCACCAGGCGCGCCACCGTGTCGGTCGGCCCGCCGGCGGCGAAGGGCACGATCATGGTGATGGTCTTGGCGGGGTAGTTCTGTGCGTGGGCCGCGCAGGCCGCGCCGACCAGGGCGATGGCCGCGACGCTGCGCAGGAAGGTGGTTTTCATGTGTCGTCCTCTAAACTCGTTGAGCCAGGTTTTTAGTATGGGCGATGCTGGAACACACTCGAAAAGCCGGGACGCAGGCCACCAGCCAGCAGGCCTGCGTACACTGAGCATGTGCATACGCAGGCCTTGTTGTACCAGTAAATAGACGGGTTAGCAACTACGTGGAAACCCGTAGCGCACGGCTGAATAGTGGCTGGACGACAGGAAATGGCCGGCTATCGAGCCTGCCCCGGCTCCGGCACCGGAATCTCATGCTCGCCCAGCAGCAGCTTGTCGGGCGTGATCGGGGTGCCGCGCAGGCGCCTGCCGGTGGCGTGGAAGATCGCGTTGCTGATCGCCGCCGCCACCGACACGATGCCGATCTCGCCCACGCCCTTGGCCCCGAGCTGCTCGCTGACGATGCGGTCGTCTTCATCGGCGAAAATCACCTCGATGTCGTGCACGTCCGCGTTCACCGCCACGTGGTACTCGGCGTAGTTGTGGTTCATGAAGCGACCGAAGCGGTGATCGGTGAAGCTCTCTTCGTGCAGCGCCTGGCTGATGCCCCACACCACGCCGCCGATCACCTGGCTGGCGGCGGTCTTGGCGCTGATGATGCGGCCGGCCGCGACGGCGTTCACGACGCGCGTCACGCGCACGATGCCGAGCTTTTCGTTGACCCGCACCTCGCAGAAGACGGCCGAGTGCACGGCGCGGGTGTACTTGCGCTGCTTGAGCATCGAGGGCTTCATGAAGAACTTTTCCTCGACCCGGTCGACGCCTGCTGCGGCGAGCACCTCGCGCAGCTGCACGGCGGTCTCGATCCGGTGGCGCAGGCGCACGGTGCCGTCGACGAATTCCAGGTCCTGGGTGCGCGCTTTGGCAAGCGGCGACCCGGGCATGCCCTTGGCCATCTTGACAAGGGTTTTCTTGAGCTTGTCGCAGGCGCCATGCACGCCGCCCCCGACCGTGGTCACGTGCGAGGAGCCGCCTTCGACCGGCGCGAAGGGCAGGGTCGAGTCGCCCAGCTGGAAGGTGACCCGTTCCATGGGAAGGCCCAGCGCTTCCGCCGCGATCATCGACATCACCGTGTAGGTGCCGGTGCCGATGTCCGAGGCCGCGCTGCTGACCACCAGGCGTCCGTCCGCATGCAGCACGGCGCTCACGCGCGCCAGCATCACCAGCGAATCCCACATGCCGGTGGCCATGCCCCAGCCGACCAGTTCCTCGCCATCGCGCATCGAGCGCGGTTCGATCGGCCGCGCCTGCCAGCCGAAGCGCGCGGCGCCCTTGTCGTAGCACTGGCTCAGCTCTTTGGTGGAATAGGGCTTGTCGTCCATCGGGTTGCGGTCGGCATAGTTCAGGCGCCGCAATTCCAGCGGGTCCATGCGCAGCTTGTAGGCCAGTTCGTCCATCGCCACTTCCAGCGCGTGCATGCCGTGGGCCGCGCCGGGCGCGCGCATGTCGATCGGCGAATGGCGATCGTGGGCCACCAGCTTGTAGCCCAGCTTGATGTTGTCGCAGGCGTACAGCTGGCCGGACCAGTTGACCACCACCTCGACATAGTCTTCCAGGCGCGAAGTCTCGTGGATGGCCTCGTGGACGATGGCCTGCAGCTTGCCGTCGCCGTTGGCGGCCAGCTTGACCTTCTGCCAGGTCTCGGGACGGTGGCCGAAGCTGAACATCTGCTGGCGCGTCAGCACCACCCGCACCGAGCATTTCAGCTTCAGCGCCGCCATCACCGCCAGCGGCAGCTGGTACTGCGGACGCAGGCCGGAGCCGAAGGCCCCGCCCACGTAGGGATTGCGCACCGTGACCTTTTCTTTCTTGATGCCGAAGGCGCGCGACACGTACCAGCGGTTGTTCTGCGAGCTCTGGGTCTTCTCGTAGATGGTCAGGTGGCCGTCTTCGCCGTAGACCACGGTGGTCGCGTGCATCTCCATCGGGTTGTGGTGCTCGACGCCGTGGTAGAACTGCGATTCGATCTTGACCTCGGCCTGTTCATACGCCTTGTCGGCGTCGCCCGTGGAGCTGGGCGGCGTGAAGCCGGCCTTCAGGGCGCGCGGCTTGTAGGCCTGGTCGAGCGAGGCCAGCAGATCGGTTTCGTGCGCTTCTTCCTCGTAGTCGAGCTCCACCAGCTGGGCCGCGTGGCGCGCCGCCTCGAAGGTCTCGGCAATCACCAACGCGACCGGCTGGCCGCTGTAGAAGATGCGGTCGCTGAACAGTGGCCGGAACGGCGAGCCGCCCGGAGCCGTCATGTCCTTGTAGGCCAGGTCCCAGGAGCGCACCTTGGGCCGGTTCAGGTGGGTGAGCACCTCCACCACGCCGGGCGTGGCCAGGGCGGCGCGGGTGTCGATGCGCGTGATGCGCCCGCGGGCGACGGTGCCGCTCACCACCACGCCGTAGCGCAGGTCTTCGGCTTCGTGCTCGGCGGCGTACTTCGCCGCCCCCGTCACCTTGGCGCGGCCGTCGACGCGCGAGACCGGCATGCCGCTGCGGACCCGGCCGGTGCCCTCGGACGCGCTGGGGGTGCGCAGTTCTGGAATCAGGTCGGTCATGTGGGTTCTCCTCGCCGTTCTCCGGCCGCATAATCGGTGCCGCGCGCGGCGGTGCTCAGGGCCTGCTCGATGGCATTGCGTGCCAGCGTGAGCTTGTAGTCGTTCTGGCCGTAGCCGCGCGCCCCGCGCAGGACGATGTCGGCGGCGGCCCCGAAAGCTTCCAGGCTTGGCGTCTTGCCTTCGAGCGAAGCCTCGGCTTCCTCGACCCGCCACGGCTTGTGGGCCACGCCGCCCAGTGCGATGCGGGCGGCGCGGATTTTTCCGTCCTTGCCGCCTTCGAGATCGAGCGCGGCGGCCACCGACACCAGCGCGAACGCATACGACAGGCGCTCGCGCACCTTCAGGTAGGTGGAATGCGCGGCGAAGCGGCCGGCCTCGGGCAGCGTGATGTGGGTGACCAGTTCGCCCGGCGCCAGCGTATTGTCGAGCTCGGGGTGCTCGCCGGGCAGGCGGTGGAAGTCGGCAAACGGGATCTCGCGCGCGCCGTCTTGGGAGCGCACGTGGACCACGGCGTCGAGGGCGCGCAGGGCCACGCACATGTCGGAAGGGTGGGTGGCGATGCAGTGCTCGCTGGTGCCGAGGATTGCATGCAGGCGGTTCAGGCCGTCCTTGGCGGGACAGCCGCTGCCCGGTTCGCGCTTGTTGCAGGGCGTGCCGACGTCGTAGAAGTAGTAGCAGCGGGTGCGCTGCAGCAGGTTGCCGCCGTTGGTGGCCATGTTGCGCAACTGCGGCGACGCGCCGGCCAGGATCGCGGCGCGCAGCAGCGGGTAGCGCTCGGCGACCTTCGGATGGTAGGCGGTGTCGGCATTGCGGGCCAGGGCGCCCAGGCGCAGGCCGCCGCCATCCGCTTCTTCCACCTGGTCGAGTCCGAGGCCGTTGATGTCGACCAGCTCGCCCGGATGCATGACGCCGTCGGGCGGAACGCCCGACTTCATCAAATCGAGCAGGTTGGTGCCGCCCGCGATCGGACGCACGCCCGGCTGGGCCAGGCGGGCCAGCGCGGCGTCCACGTCGCTGGCCTGGGTGAAGGTGAACGGATTCATGCGAGCACCGGGCCGGTCGTGAACGGCTTCTTCGGCTCGGCTGCGGCCGCTCCGGGCTTGCTCTCGATGCCCATCACCTGCACCACCGCCTGGGTGATCTGGGGATAGGCGCCGCAGCGGCACAGGTTGCCGCTCATGAGTTCGCGCACGTCGTCGACGCTCCTGGCCTGGCCCTCCGCGATCAGCCCGGCGGCGGAACACAGCTGGCCGGGGGTGCAGTAGCCGCACTGGAAGGCGTCGCACGCGATGAAGGCCTGCTGCAGCGGATGCAGCTCCTCGCCCTTGGCCAGGCCCTCGACCGTGGTCACCTCATGGTCGTTGTGCATCACCGCCAGCGTCAGGCAGGCGTTGATGCGTTTGCCGTCCAGTAATACCGTGCAGGCGCCGCATTGCCCGTGGTCGCAGCCCTTCTTGGTGCCGGTGAGGCCCGCGCGCTCGCGCAGCAGGTCGAGCAGCGTCACCCAGGCGCCGACCGCGAATTCGCGGTCTTGGCCATTGATGCGCAGCCGGATCGGGTATTCCTGGTAGTGGTCCATGGCCGTCCTTTCATGTGCGAAGCTGCTACCTTAACCGCCGGCCCGATCCCGTTCGGTTAGTTCACACACCTACGGCAACAAGACGCGTGTCAATCGATGGTCACTGTCCGGGCCTGCGGGGCGACCATGCGCACCATGCGCAGCACGGCGTCGGTGCTGACCGTGTCGATGTGCCCGGCCATGCGGCGCTCGAACGGATGGTCGTCGAAGGCGACGTTGGCCCGGAACATGCGCGCGCCCAGGCGCACCGTCGCCGGCACCTCGACCGTGGGCGGCTGGAAGCGGATCGAACGCAGCCAGGTCTGGGCCTCGGCCCGGGACTCGACCTGGCCGGGCGGGGCGGCGGCCGCGGCGAGCGTTTCGAGCACCCACTGGTTCGAATTCTGGTACTTGGTCGCGTACACATACGACAGCATGCTGTAGTTCGGTTCGTGCAGGCGCAGCAGCGTGCGGGTGGCCGCCAGCTTCGCCAGCCTGGCCTGCAGCTCGGGACCGGGAATCACCAGATGGGCCTCATAGCGGTACAGGTCGGTCAGGAAGAAGTTTCCCATGCCCTCGTCGTACAGCTTGGAGACCGCGCTGCCGCAGTCGTTGAGCGCGTGCACGACGGTCCAGCGGCCCTTGGGATGGTCGCGCAGCGCGATGCCCATGTGCGAGTAGCGCAGGCGATAGCGGCTCAGGTCCTGGCCGGCGCGCGACACCAGCGCGGCCTGGGCGCCGCTGGCCTCCAAAGCCTGCACCGTGCGCTGGGCCAGGTCCATCGAGAGCACGACTTCGTGGGCGGCGAGCGGGCGCTCTTCGCAGGCCTGGCCGGCATTGGCCGGCGCCGCGATGGCCAGGGCCAGGACCAGGACCCCGCAGATGCGGCGGTCCATCAGCCTGCCCTCGAATGGTGCAGCAGGGCCTTGCCCGCTTCGTTCGGCAGGAAGGCAATCGCCTTGCCGGCCATCACCAGCACGTAGCCGGTGGACGCCGTCACCACTTCCAGCGCGGTGCCGGCGGCGAGCGAGACGCCGGCAGCAAGCCGGCCGGACAGCCGCACCGTGGCGCGGCTGGCGTCGGCCGCGCTCTCCAGGACGACTTCGATGCCGTCGCCGACCGTCCTGACGCTGGCCACCACGACGCTGCCGGTCGCGGCCAGGGTCAGGATGGAACCGCCGACCACCACGCCGGACAGGTCGGCGCTGGCGTTCGACAGTTCCGACTGGCCGGCATGGCCGGTCGCTTGGGTGGCGGTGCATGCCAGGCCGAGCAGGGCGGCAAGGAACAGGCGTTTCATGGTGCTCTCCGTGGTGAATGTGGGGGCATGATCTCCAGCCGCCCGCGTGCGCGCAAGGATGCCGCGCGAAGTAGCATCGGCCAGGCGCTCCAGTATCGGCCTGCGATACCGCAGGGCGCCGGCGCGGTATCGGAACGATGTGGCGGCGCGCCCGGTCCAATCGCCATCGGGGTTCAGGAGGGGCCGGGATGGCGGGCGGTAGCAGGGAAGCGGGCGGCGGCGCCCGGATCGGCGCCGAGCTGTGGCAGGTGCTGGGCCGGCACCGCTGGCGCATCGTGGCGGCGGTCGTGCTGCTGCTCGCGGCCAAGCTCGCCACCGTGGCGGTGCCGCTGCTGCTCAAGCGGATCATCGACGCCTTCTCCCAGGTCAGCATGCCGGCCACGCTGCCGCTGTATCTGCTGGTGGGCTACGCCCTGCTGCGCTTCTCGTCCACCCTGTTCAACGAATGGCGCGACCTGCTGTTCGTGCGGGTCACCCTTCAGGCCGTGTCGGCCTATGCGCAAAAGACCTTCTCGCACCTGCATGCGCTGGGGCCGCGCTTCCACGCCCGGCGCAAGCTCGGCAGCCTGCTGCCCGACATCGACCGCGGCACCAGCGGCATCGCCTTCCTGCTCGGCGTCGGCCTGTTCACCATCGTGCCGACCCTGGTCGAGATCGGTCTGGTGCTGGCCATCATGCTGAACCGCTATGCGGCAGGCTTCGCCGGCATCATCCTGCTGACCTTCCTGGTTTACGCCGGCTTCACGCTGGTGTTCACGGCGCGCCGCGTGGTCTACCAGCGGCGCGTCAACAAGCTCGACTCCACCGCCAAGGGACGCCTGGCGGACAGCCTGATCAACTATGATACGGTCAAGTATTTCAGCGGCGAGGCGCGCGAGGCGGCGCGCTTCGCCGCCATCATGGGCGACTGGCAGGAGGCGGGCCGCGCCAACCAGCGCGCCCTGTTCACCCTGCACGTGGGGCAGAGCGCCATCATCGCGCTGGGGGTGGCGGCCATCATGGTGCTGGCCGGCCAGGCCGTGCTGGCGCGCAGCATGAGCGTCGGCGACCTGGTGCTGATCAATGCCTACGCGCTGCAGGTCTGCCTGCCGCTGAACGCGCTCGGCTTCGTCTACCGTGAAGCGCGCGACGCCTGGGTCAACACGGAGCGCCTGTTCGAGCTGCTGCGCGAGCGGCCCGAGATCCTCGATCCGCCGGGCGCGCCGCCCTTGCGCCCGAGCCGCGGCGAAGTCGTGTTCGAGCACGTCAGCTTTCACTACGAGCCGGCGCGGCCGGTGCTGGTCGACGTCAGCCTGCGCATCGCGCCCGGCACCACGCTGGCCGTCGTCGGACGCAGCGGTTCGGGCAAGTCGACGCTGGCGCGGCTGCTGTTGCGCTACTACGATCCGGCGGGTGGCCGCATCCTGGTGGACGGCCAGAACATCCGCCAGTGCACGGCCGCGAGCGTGCGCATGGCGATCGGCGTGGTGCCGCAGGAGACGGCGCTGTTCAATGACACGATCGGCAACAATATCGCCTACGGCCGCAGCGGCAGCACCCGCGAGGAGGTGGTGGCGGCCTGCCGCGCCGCCCACTTGCACGAGGTGATCGAATCGCTGCCGCAAAAGTACGACACGCCCGTGGGCGAGCGCGGGGTGAACCTGTCGGGCGGCGAGAAACAGCGCATCGCGATCGCGCGTGCGATCCTCAAGAATCCGGCGATCCTGATCTTCGACGAGGCCACCTCCGCGCTCGACGCCGACTCGGAACACGCGATCACGCGCGAGCTCGACCGGCTGTCGCGCGGCCGCAGCACCCTGGTGATCGCGCACCGCCTGTCGACCATCGTGGGCGCCGATTCCATCGTGGTGATGGACCGCGGCCGCATCGTCGAGCAGGGCAGCCATGCCGAACTGCTGCGCCGCAAGGGGACGTATGCGCGGCTGTGGCTGTTGCAGCAACGCATGGACAAGGATGCCGGGCGCTGATCAGGGTCCGCGGAAGACGATGGTCTTATTTCCGTGCAGGAAAACCCGGCGCTCGATGTGGAACTTCACCGCCGCCGCCAGCGCCATGCATTCGTTGTCGCGCCCCACGCGCACCAGCTGTTCCGGGCGGAAGTTGTGGTCGACGCGGGTGACCATCTGCTCGATGATCGGGCCTTCGTCCAGGTCCGGCGTCACGTAGTGCGCGGTGGCGCCGATCAGCTTGACGCCGCGGTCGAAGGCCTGGTGGTAGGGCTTGGCGCCCTTGAAGCCGGGCAGGAAGGAGTGGTGGATGTTGATGCAGCGGCCCGCCAGGCGGCGCGCCAGCTCGTCCGAGAGAATCTGCATGTAGCGTGCCAGGATCACCAGCTCGGCGCGGGTTTCCTCGACCACTTCCAGCAGCCGGGCTTCCTGCTGGGCCTTGTTATCCCTGGTCACCGGCAGGAAGATGAAACGGATGCCTTCGCGCTCGACCATCGGGCGCAGGTCCAGGTGGTTCGACACCACCGCCGTGATCGACATGTTCAGTTCGCCGTTGCGGCGGCGGTAGAGCAGGTCGTCGAGACAGTGGTCGTCCTTCGACACCATGATCACGGTTTTGACGGGATCGAGCGGGTCGTGGATCTTCCATTGCATCTCGAGGCGGGCGGCGCAGCCTTCGCCGAACTGCTCGCGGATGTTCTCGATGCTGGGGGAACCGGCCTGCAGCCGGAACACGGCGCGCATGTAGAAGCGCTCGGTGGAATCGTCGTCGAACTGTTCCAGCGCGCAGATGTAGCAGTCGCGCTCGGCCAGGAAGGTGGCGACGGCGGCCACGATGCCGATGCCGGCGCGGCAGCTGGCATTGAGGATGTATTCGGTTGGCGCGTGCGGCGCCCTGGCGCCTTCGTTGGGAGTCGAGTTCGGGGTCATGCGGTCGTCCTTGGGTACGATGAAGCGGTCTTCAATGTGACGCCTGCGCTGTTGCCGGCGGCGTGGCAAGCAGTGCGAAGGGTAGACGCATGCCGGTGGCGCCGCCGTGCAAGCCTCGTGGACGATGCAGACGTTGTTATTCTAACAGCATGGCCGATGCGGCCCGCGCCGTCAAGGAGCGCACGACCGATGCGAGGCGCCGGCGCGACCCAGCGCGTGACGCTCCCTCAGGACGGCTGGGCGGGAGCCAGGGCCAGGGCCACCGCGTCGACCAGTTGCTGCGGCGGCAAGGGCTTGTTCAGCACGCGCACATCGGCGCCGGCCGCGCCGACCTCGGCGCCATAGCCGGTCACGATCAGGGCCGGCAGCCCGGGATGCAGCGCGCGCAGGCGCTGGAGCAGGCTGGCGCCGGTCATGCCGGGCATGCGGAAGTCGGTCACGAGCATGTCGATGCCCCCGGCGCTGCCGATGGCCAGCGCATCGTTCGGATCGATCACGGCCGTCACCCGGTAGCCGGCGCGCTCCAGGTAGCGCTTGAACACATAGACGATCGCTTCTTCGTCGTCGACCAGCAGGATGTGCATCGCCGTCATGGGTCGCCTCAGCCTTCGTGGGTGAAGCCGGATGCCGGGTTCACGCGCAGCTCGACCTTCAGCGCCTGGCGGATGCGCTCGGTCAGTTCGTTCAGCCGGTAGGGCTTGGTCAGGATCGGGAAGGATGCGGCTTCGCCTTGGACGGCCGGCAGCGCGTCGATGTAGCCGGTGGCCAGCAGCACCGGCACGTCGGGCTGGCGCTCGCGCACCAGTTCGGCCAGGCGCAGGCCGTTCATCCCGCCCGGCATGATGATGTCGGTGAACAGCAGGTCGACGCTGCCGTAGCGCTCGATCATCTCCAGGGCCGCTTCGCCGCTCGGGGCGCCCAGGACCCGGTAACCGTTCGCGCGCAGGTGGGTTTCGGCCAGTTCGCGCACTTCTTCGCTGTCGTCCACCACCAGCACGGTGCGCTTGCCGAGGATCGCCTCGGGCGTCCATTTGGCGCCATTACCGGAGCGCTCGCCCATGATTTCCATCGCCGACTTGGAGGCCTGCGGGAACACCATGCGGATGGTGGTGCCCTGCTGCGGCGCGCTCTCGATCTCGAGGCGGCCATGCGATTGCTGCACGAAACCGTGCACCATCGCCAGGCCCAGGCCGGTGCCGGGGCCCTTGGTGGTGAAGAAGGGCTCGGTGGCGCGCGCAGCGACTTCCGGCGACATCCCTTCGCCATGGTCGATCACGCACAGGACCACATAGCGGCCAGGCGCCAGGTGCAGGCGTTCGAGCTTTTCCGGGTCGTCCATGGTCGAGGTGGCGACCGTGACCTTGCCGCCCGCCGGCATGGCGTCGCGCGCGTTGATCAGGACGTTCAGCAGCGCCATCTCCATGTGCGTCGGGTCGAGCGTGCAGGAGGGCAGGCCGGGCTTCAGGTCGAGGTGCAGGTCGACCTTGTCGCCCAGCGTACGCACCAGCATCTCGCTGAATTCCACCACCAGCGAATTCAGGTTCAGGCGCCTGGGCTCCAGGCGCTGCTTGCGCGCGAAGGTCAGGAGCTGCTGGGTGAGCTTGGCGGCCTTTTCGCTGGCCAGGCGCGCGCGGTCGATGGCCTGGCCGACGGTGACGCGGTCGTTCAGGTCGGAGGCAGCCAGTTCGAGGTTGCCGGCGACCACCTGCAGCAGGTTGTTGAAATCGTGCGCCAGGCCGGCGGTCAGCTGGCCGATCGCTTCCATCTTCTGGGCCTGCAGGTAGGACTGCTCGGAAACGCGCCGGCGCGTGATGTCCATCTGCGAGGCAAAATAGTAGAGCAGCTTGCCGCCCTCATCGAACACCGGGCCGATGAACAGGCCGTTCCAGAACGGCCGGCCGTCGGCCTTGTAATTGAGAACGTCGACCGCCACCGCGCGCTGCTCGCGCAGGGCGCCGCGGATTTCCTCTACGGTGTGCGGGTCGGTCTGCTCGCCCTGCAGGAAGCGGCAGTTGCGGCCGAGGACCTGCTCTTCCTCGTAGCCGGTCAGGTCGAGGAAGGCACGGTTCACGAACGCGATCGGGTTGTCTGGCTGATTCGGGTCGGTCACCACCATCGGCATGCGGGTCATCTCGATGGCGGCGAAGAAGATGTTGCCGCGCTCTTCGAAGCCGGGGCGCGAGATCTGGCTGGCCTGCCAGTGGCGCATGCCCGGATCGCCCAGTGGATTGAAGGCGCTGCCTTCCAATTGGCCCACGCTGGGCACGCCTTCGCTCTGGCCATGGCTGGACGCGTCGTCGTGCGGGAGGCGCTCCCGTTCTTCCTTGCTGCTGCCAGTTGCCATGTACCCCCCTGTTCAAAGAAAAGAACGACGCGCGGGCTAATGCCGTTCAGTTAAGCGTAGGGTGGCCGGGTTTCCCGGCCGCGCGTTCGACTCCATTTTGCTCTGCCACAGTGCATTGGTGACTTGGACGCGCGGTCGGCGAAGCCGACCACCCTACATTTTTACGCTAACTGAACGGTATTACGCCGCGCGGGCCGGACTTCTTGTGTGAATTATATAACAGAGGAAATTTTACAAGTCTAAAAGTGACGAAATCGCGGACGCTCAATCACGAAACAGGTGGGTGAAGGTCCGGCTCACCGGCAGTTTCTCGGCGCAGCCGCGCAGCAGCACCTGCATGCGTTCGGCGTCCAGTCGTTCGACCGCCGCGATGGCGCCCACGTTAACCAGGGTGGCGCGGTGGATCTGCCAGAAGCGGTCGCGGTCCAGGCCGCCCAGCAGATCCTTCAGCGGGATCCGCACCAGCGCTTCGGAACCGGGCAGCACCACGCGCGTGTACTTGCTGTCGGACTGGAAGAACAGCACCTCGTCGACGTCGATCAGGCGGATCTGCTTGCCGACGGTGGCCTTGATCCACTTCATCTTTTCGGTGCGGGCGCCGGGCAGGGCGGTCTTCAGGTGGCGCAGCAGATCGCCCAGGTCGGCCGGCGGCGTGCTGAGTTTTGCGCGGATGCGCGCCACGGCGCGTTCCATGCGGTCAGCCTGGACCGGCTTGAGCAGGTAGTCGACCGCACCGGCGTCGAAAGCCTCGACCGCATACTGGTCGTAGGCCGTGACGAACACCACGTGGGCGCTGTCGCCGATGCGCTCGGCCACCTCCAGGCCGGACAGCCCCGGCATGCGGATATCCAAAAACGCCACCTCGGGTTCGTGCTCGAGGAAGCCGTCCCAGGCATCGTTGCCGTTCTCGGCCTGCAGCACCACCTCGGCTTCGGGCCAGCACGCGGCCAGCAAGCCGGCCAGGCGTTCGCGCATCAGCGGTTCGTCTTCGGCGATCAGGACCCGGGTCATGCGCACTCCTTCGCGGCGGGGATGCTCAGTTCGGCCACCAGTCCCGGCTCGGCATCGCGCAGCTTCAGGCCCCCACGCCCACCATACGCCAGTTCCAGCCGGCGCCGCACGTTGTCGAGGCCGGCACCATCGCCCGGCGTGGCGCCCATGCCGACCCCGCTATCGTGGACGCGGACCAGCACGCACGCCCCATCCGTTTCGGCGGTGACGCGGATCTCGCCGCCGCGCAGCGCCGGTTCGATACCGTGCTTGATGGCGTTCTCCACCAGCGTCAGCACGATCATGCTCGGCACCTCGACCTGCGCCAGCGGCGCCGGCAGCACCAGTTCGAAGCGCAGCCGGGCGCCCATCCGGGCCTGCATCACCCGCAGGTAGGCCTCGACCGTGGCGAACTCGGTCGCCAGGCCGACCTGTTCGCAGCGCATGTCGCTGAAGCTGGCGCGCAGGAAGGCGATCAGGTCGGCGGTGAGCGCGGCGGCGCGCGGGGCGCCGTCCGCCGCCAGCTGCTGCACCGCGCCGAGCGTATTGAACAGGAAGTGCGGCTCGATCTGGGCGCGCAGCATGCGCAGCTTCGACTCGCTCAGCTCGCGCGCCAGGCGTTCGCGCTCGGCATCGCGCTGCAGCTGCTCCATTAGCGCGGCATATTGGCGGCGGCGGAAGAACGCCAGGACGATCAAGGGTACGAAGGCCAGTGCGCTGATCAGGGCCACGAAGGGAACCATGCGCATGAGCCTGGGCATCTGCTCCACCAGCGGGCGCCCGTCGCCGAGGGCGATGCCGACGAAGGCGCCCAGCACGCCGAGGACCATCCCGACGGCGACCTTGCGGGTATTCTTGAACGACTGGGTGGCGTTGAACCAGATGCCGACCCCGCCCATCAGCAAGCCGAATCCCAACAGGTTGGCAACCATGACCGGAGCAATCCAGCTGCCCTTGTCGAGAGCCAGTTCCATCAGGAGGCCGACCAGGGTGAAGGCGAGGGCGAATTTGGCGAGCGCAAGCCAGAAGCGCCGTCCGCGGTAGGTCAGCGAGAACTCGCGCAATTGCTGGCGCTCGACCGGCGACATGCTCGCGATGTTGTCGGCAATCTTGCGGCGGTAGCCCGGCGCCACCTGCGCAGCCAGTTCCGGCCGCTCCAGGATGGCCAGGTGTTCGCGTTCGAGGTCCTGGTACCAGTCGATGATCTTGCGCCACATGTCGTTCTCCTTGTTGTTCAATATAAGGCAATGTGGCAAGTCTAGGAAAGCCGGCCGTGGCGCGACAGCGCGCGGCGACGAACGACGAAGGCGGTGCGACGAACGACGAGACGCCCGGCAGCGTGCTACCATCCCGGGTTTTTCATCCCACGTTGATCATGCAGTTCGCCTATCACCATGCGATCCGCGCCATGCGCCCCGCCGACCTCGATGCCATCCTCGCCGTGCAGGCGGCCTGCTACCCGCCGGCGATGCAGGAAGCGGCCGGGGTGGTGCTGGCGCGCATGGCGCTGGCCGGCGACAGCTGCGTCCTGGCGGAAGACGAGGATGGGGTGTGCGCCTACCTGTTCGCCTATCCGAGCAGGCTGGGCAAGGTGACGCCGCTGGGCGCGCAGTTCGACCCGGCTGCGGACGCGGACACGCTCTACCTGCACGACCTGGCGGTGGCGCCGCGCGCACACGGACGCGGGTTGGCGCGCAGCCTGGTCAGCCACCTGCTGGCGCAGGCGCGGCGCCAGGGTTTCAGCGCATCGGCCCTGGTATCGGTGCAGGACACCGCCGCGTTCTGGTCTGGCCTGGGCTACCGGGTAGCCGAGGCGGACGGGCCGGCGGGGCGCGCCGCGCTGGCCAGCTATCCCGGCCAGGCGCGCTACATGGTGCGCGCCCTCGATTCCTGACTACTGGACCCGGCGCACCTTGGCCGAACTGTTGGTCCCTTCCACCTTCAGGAACAGGGTGCCGAACACGTTGCGCTCGATCCTGACCTTGGGGTTGCGCATCGGCGCCAGCACCGCTTCGCTGCCGTCGACGATGCGCCACACCTGGCCATTGGCCAGGCGGATCTGCGAGGATGGGCCCCAGCCCTGGAAGTCGCCGGCGATGGTCGAGCTGATCGACTGCGGTTCCGATTCGCGCTGCTTCTTCGCTTCGATGCCGAAGTTTTCCTCCTTGCTGCGCGCCGGCGCGGCCGCCGCAGCCGCCACCTGCGGCCGGGCGCCGACCTGGATCGCGTCGTAGCAGGCCAGGCGGGCGCCGGTGTCGGCGAGCGTCCGGCATTGCACAATGGCGGCGTCGTCCGCGAGCGCGGCGCCGGACAGCAGCAGCAGGGAGAGGGGCAGGGCTTTCATCGTCATCCTTTGGTGTGGTTACGCAAGCGTCGGATTATATCGGCAAGCCCGCCGCCGTCACGCCTTTGCCAAAGCGGATGATCCGGAGGCCGGCTCGGCCGCATACTGGCGGATGAAGGCGGCGCAATCTTGCACCGCCAACGGCCGCGAGTAATAGTATCCCTGGATCTCGTCGCAATCGGCCTTGCGCAGGGCCGCCACCTGGTCCGCCGTCTCGACGCCTTCGGCGATCACGGCCAGTTGCAGGCGGTGCGCCATGGCGACGATCGCCTGCACGATGGCGGACGACTCGGCGCTGTGCGCCATGTCCTGCACAAAGGACTTGTCGATCTTGAGCTTGTCGAGCGGCAGGCGGCGCAGGTAGCCGAAGCTCGAATAGCCGGTGCCGAAGTCGTCGATACTCAGCATGACCCCGAGTTCGCCCAGCCCGCGCATCACCACCACGCTGCGTTCCGGGTCGGCCATCGACACGCTTTCGGTCAGCTCCAGTTCCAGCAGGCCAGGCGCCAGCTCCGACTGGGCCAGCAGTCCGGCCACCATGGCAACCACGTCGCTTTGCAGGAACTGGCGCGCCGACAGGTTGACCGCCACCGGCGCCAGCGGCAGGCCTTGCGCGCGCCAGGCGGTTAGTTGTCCGACCGCGCTGCGCAGCACCCACTCGCCGATCGGCACGATCATGCCGCTTTCCTCGGCGATCGGAATGAACTCGTCGGGCGGGATGACGCCGTATTCCGGATGGCGCCAGCGCACCAGGGCCTCGAGGCCGGCCAGGGCGCCGCTGCGCAGGTCGACCTTCGGCTGGTACTGCAGGAACAGCTCGTCCTGGGCGATGGCGCGCCGCAAGTGGCTCTCGAGGGTGAGACGGCGTCCGTGCTCGGTGCGCAGCTCCGGGGTGAAGCGCACGATCTCGCCACGGCCCTGGGCCTTGGCATGGCGCATCGCGGTGACGGCATTGTTGAGCAGGGCGTCGGCGTCGTCGCCGTCCTGCGGCAGCGAGGCGGTGCCGATGCTGCAGGTGAGGGCGATCTCGCCGTCCGGCGTCGGGATGGCGCGGTTGCTTGCTGCCATGATGCGGTCGAACGCGCGCTCCGGCTCCGGATGCTCGCCGCGCGCGTGCAGCAGGAGCAGGAATTCGTCGCTGCCGGCGCGCGCCAGCATGTCGCCTTCGCGCAGCAGCGCCTGCAGGCTGGTGGCGAGGCCCACCAGGATCTCGTCGCCGGCGCGGTGGCCGAGCGTCTCGTTGAAGCGCTTGAAGCGGTCGATGTTGATGCAGGCCACCAGGGCCGGCGTGCCGTCGGCGCGCCAGCCGGCGATGCTGCCCTGGATGGCGCGCAGCATCGCCTGGCGGTTCGGCAGCCCGGTGAGCAGGTCGTGCGCCACCAGCCAGACCAGTTCGCCCGAGGCCGACGCATCGCCCGCTGCCGGCGGGCAGTCCCGCAGGCGCTCGCTGAGAGACTGCGCCGCCATCGCCAGCTGGCGGTGGTAGATCAGCTGCTCGACCATGCGCGCCAGGTCGCGCAGCGCTTCGAGTTCACCGGGGCCGAGCCGGCGCGGCTTGCGGTCGATGACGCACAGGGTGCCGATCTTCTTGCGCTCCACCGAATACAGCTGCACCCCGGCGTAGAAGCGCAGATGCATGTCGCCGGTGACCAGCGGGTTGTCGACGAAGCGGGCGTCCTGGGCGGCGTCCGGCACCACCAGCGGTTCGTCGCTGAGGATCGCGTGGCCGCAGAAGGAAATCGCGCGTGGGGTTTCGCAGGTGTCCAGGCCGGTGCGCGACTTGAACCACTGGCGGTCCTTGTCGATCAGGGACACCAGGGCGATCGGCACGCCGAGCAGGCGCGCAGCGGTGCGGGTGATGCGGTCGAAGCTTTCTTCGGGTGGGCTGCCGAGCAGCCTGGTGGCGTGCAGGGCGGCCAGGCGCTGTGCTTCGTCGGTCGGAATGCGGGGGCGTTCCATTGTCTTGCGAGGTTCAGGCCAGGCTGGCGAGCAGGGCCGCCGTGTCCTGCGCGCCCATGCGCTGCGCCGCCGCCAGCGCACTGATGCCGTCGGCATCGCGCGCATGCGGATCGGCGCCGCGCGCCAGCAGCAGGCGGGCGATCTCGGTGCGGTTGAACATGGCGGCAAACATCAGGGCAGTCTTGCCGCTCGGGCCGGCACTGGCCACGCCGGCGCCGTGGTCCAGCAGCAGGGTGGCGATGGCCAGGTCGCCCTTGAAGGCGGCGCCGGCGAGCGGCGTCTGGCCGGCGTCATTCGTCAATTCCGGATCGGCGCCGTGCCCGAGCAGGACCCGCGCCGTGTCGACGTGGCCATGGTAGCAGGCCAGCATCAACAGGCTGTCGCCCCGTTCGTTGCGCAGGTTTGGCGGCAGGCCCTGGGCCAGCAGCGTGGCCAACGGATCTGTTTCGCCGGCACGCGCGTGCTGGAAAACCGTGCGCACGAAGGCGAGCGTGGCGTCGTCCAGCGAGTTCGGATCGGGGCGGGCAGTCTGCATGGTCGGCTCCAGGGCGTGTTCTCCTGCGATTAGACCATATAGGGAGGAGACGGGGAGCACGCCCGCCCGGCAAGGTTCGAAAACTTCGATGATTGGGCGGTAAATTACTCGTTTTTCAATCCCCAAGCGAGCGCGCATAATGGCTCCATCGCATCGAATGACAGCAGCGCAAAGGCCCGCAGGGAGCAATGTGGCTATCATCAAGCTGTTCGATGTTCACCCAAAAAAAGGAGCACACCATGTTGAACGTACGTAAAAGCAATGAACGCGGCGCCGCCAGCTTCGGCTGGCTGAACTCCCAGCACAGCTTCTCGTTTGGCCATTACTACGACCTGAAGCACATGGGTTTCGGCCCGCTGCGCGTCATCAACGAGGACCATGTCGCGCCCGGCCGCGGTTTCGACTCGCATGGCCACCGCGACATGGAAATCATCTCGTATGTGCTGGAAGGCGCACTGGAACACAAGGACAGCATGGGCAACGGCTCGGTGCTGCGCTACGGCGACGTGCAGCGCATGAGCGCGGGCAGCGGCGTGGTTCATAGCGAGTACAACCACTCGAAGGAAGAAGGCGTGCACTTCCTGCAGATCTGGATCGAGCCGAACACCACCGGCGAGCCGCCGGGCTACGAGGAACAGCATTTCGATGCCGCCTCGAAGCAGGGCCGGCTGCGCCTGATCGCCTCCAACGACGGACGCGAAGGCTCGGTGTCGATGCGCCAGGATGCGTCGATCTACGCCACCATCATGAACGGCGGCGATGCGCTCGACCATCCACTGGCCCCTGGGCGCCAGGCCTACGTCCACGTGATCCGCGGCCGCGCCACCGTGAACGGCGTGCAGCTGCAGGGCGGCGACGCGCTCAAGATCACCGACGAGGATGCGGTGCGCCTCGGGCAGGCCGAAGCGGCCGAGATCCTGGTGTTCGACCTGCCCCGCTGAGTTGCCGTGAAACGAAGGTGACCGGCGCCGCCTGAACCGGCGCGCACGATTGGCGCATCGTGGCGGCGCCCCGGCGTTTGGCATACCATCCGGCTGTCAGCAGTCAACCTGTTCCGACAGCGGAGGCCTCCATGCCCGATTCGTCCCGTCCCCTGCTGGTCAAGCGCGGGCAATGCCCGGCTTGCCGGCGCACGTCCACCCGGAGGCTGTACAACGAACCCCTGGACAGTCCGGGCATCAGCCGCTATCTCCAGGAGCACTACGGGCGCCGGGTCGAGCGCGACTTCAGCGGCTACGAGTACGAACTGGCCCAGTGCGGGCATTGCGGTCTGACCTTCCAGGCCCAGGTGCCGGCGCCCGCGCTGCTCGAGGAAATCTATGACCACTGGCTGCCGGCCACCGAGCGCGAAGCGGTGGCGGCGCGCTGGGGCCGGGACGACTACCGCTACCTGGCCGAGCAGGTGCAATTCATGCTCGACCATTTCCGCGTGCGCCCCGCCGGCATCAAGGCCCTCGATTTCGGCTTCGGCTGGGCCGAATGGGCGAAGATGGCCTGCGCCTACGGGGTCGACGTGTGCGGGGCCGAGCTGTCGCAGGTCCGGATCGAGTATGCCAGGTTGGTCGGCATCCCGGTGGTCGACGGCGCTGCGCTGCCGCAGGGAGAGTTTCACTTCATCAACACGGAGCAGGTCTTTGAACACCTGCTCGAGCCGGGCGACACGCTCGCGACGCTGGCCAGGGCCCTGCGCCCGGGCGGCCTGGTGAAGGTGAGCGTGCCGAATTGCGCAAAGTCGATCCGCAAGCTGCTCGGCGCCAGGAACTTCGGGGCCTTGAGCCCGGGCGAGATCATGCCCATCGCCCCATTCGAACACATCAATGCCTTCACCTGCGACTCGCTGAGCGCGTTGGGCTGTGAGGCCGGCCTGGTGCCGCTGCGCCCTTCGCTGCGCAAGCTGTACAACGCCAGCAGCGGCTGGATGGAAGCGAAGACGGCCCTCAAGACCCTGGCGCGCCCGGTGTATCGCCACCTGTACCCGAAGAGTACCTTCGTCTATTTTGCCCGACCGGCCTGAGCGCCAAGCTGAAGTCTCATCTGCGCCTCATGGCAGTGGCGCGCGATCAGGCGCGCGAACGGCGATTGCGCGCGCACGCGCTCGAGCCACCAGGCCAGGGCGGCGCCTTCCTCGCCGCTGCGCCAGGCCAGGTAGAAGGTCTCGTCCGGCTTGGGCTCGACCACTTCCATTTCCACCAGCAGCCCGGCCTCGATGGCGGGCCGGGCCCAGGGTTCGGGCAGGAAGCCGAAGCCGATGCCGCGCAGCTGGAAGGCGAATTTGGTTTCCATGTCCGGTACCGCCAGCGTGTCCTGGCCGAACAGCAGGCCGACCGTGCGCGGACCGAGCTGGCGCGCCGAATCGGACACCGCGACCGCGCGGTAGTCGAGCAGGTCGGCCTTCTGCAGCGGGCGGTCGATGGCTGCCAGCGGGTGTCCGGGCGCCACCGCGAACACGAAGCGGCTGCTGCCCAGGGGCTCGGCGGTGTAGCCGCCGCCCGAGGGACCTTCGCCGGCCGCGCCCACCAGCAGGTCGACCCGGCGGTCGAGCAGCGCGTCCCAAGTGCCGGACAGCACTTCGCTTACCAGGCGCAGCCGGGTCTGGTCGGCCACTTCGTAGAATGCTTCGATGTCGGGCTGCAGGCCGCTCGGGGCGAGCATCGAATCCATGCCGATCGCCAGCTCGGTCTCCCAGCCGGAAGCGACGCGCCGCACGCGCGACTCCAGGTCGCCCGCGGCGCGCAGCAGGTAGCGGCCTTCCTTGAGCAGTTCCCGCCCGGCGGCCGTCAGGGCGACCTTGGGGCCGAAGCGGTCGAACAGGCGCACGCCCAGGTCTTCCTCGAGCTTCGCCACCGTGTAGGAAATGGTGGAGGGAACGCGGAACAGTTCCTTTGCGGCGCCGGCGAAGGAGCCTTTGCGGGCGATGGTGTCGACGATGTCGAGCGCGTCCAGGCTGAGCTTGAGCAATTGCGGTCCTTTTATTTTGTTAATGCAATTGTAGCGTCCCTGGCCGCAGGCGAGCGCTAGGGTTCTTGACAACATGGTAGGGTGAAATCCAACCCCGTCACCGGCCATCTACCATGTTCGAGTTCATCACCAGCTTCCTGGGAAAGAGCGGCTACATCGGCGTATTCCTGCTGATGGCCCTCGAAAACATCTTTCCGCCCATTCCGTCCGAGCTGATCATGCCCTTTGCCGGCTTCGTCGTCGCACGGGGCGACCTGAACCTGGTGGGCGTGCTGATCGCCGGCACGGCGGGCTCGATCGCCGGGGCCTTGCCCTGGTACTGGGGCGCGCGCAAGTATGGTAAGGAACGCCTGAAGGCATTTGCCGACCGGCACGCGCGCTGGATGACGGTCGGCAGCCAGGACATCGACAAGGCGATTGCCGCCTTCGACCGCCACGGCCGCTCGGTGGTGCTGTTCGGGCGCCTGATCCCGGCGATCCGGACCCTGATCTCGGTGCCGGCCGGGCTGGCATGCATGTCCTGGGGGCAGTTTCTGCTGTACTCGACCATCGGTTCGCTGGCCTGGACCGGGATCCTCACCGGCGCGGGATTTGTGTTGGAAAGCAATTACGAACAGGTGGGCAAGTACGTCGATCCGGTATCGAAGGGTATCTTCGGCATTCTGCTGGCCTGGTACCTCTACCGGGTGATCACGCACAGGCCTGCCAAGGCCTGAGCGCCAGCCGGGACGGCTGTGGTGCGCATGCCGCACTGCAGCACGCAGGATTCGAGCGATTCGGCTACACTCGGCCTGTTCGCAAGCAGGTCCCGCTCATGAAGAACCGATTGTTGGAAGACTTCGGCGACAGCCAGTCGGCTGTGCCGCTACGCCCGGTGCGCCGCGCCCAGGCGGCCGCGCCGCCGGCGCCGCCGCCCCAGGCCGCGCCACCCCATGTCCCGGCGCCGGCCGGCGCAGCGGCGACGTCCGTTCGCCGGCGCGCCGGCGTCTGGCGCAGCCGTGCGCGAGCCGAAGCGCCGGCGCCGCTGCCGTCACTGGCGCCACCGCCGTCACCACCGCCCCAGGGAACGCCGGCGCAGCGCGTCGTGCCGCCCCGTGTCGAACCCAGCATGGCGCCATCGCCGGCACCGGAACCGCCGCGCGCGGCGCCCCGGGTTTCACCTGAGTTCGCCTCGTTCTCCAGCCGTGAGCCGGACTGGCCGATCCCGCTGCAGCCGGAACCGCCGCCCTGGACCGAGCGCTGGGGCCGCAAGGCCGTGGGCTGGACCGTCGGCCTGGCCGCGGTGGTGGCAGTGGCCGGTACGGCGGCGTGGATGGTGCAGGAAACCCGGGTGGAAACCACGCTGGCGGTGGTGGCCGATCACACGCCGCCCCGGATGGATGCGCCGGCGCCGGCGGTCCCGGCAGCCGTGCCCGTGCCGGAACCCGACAGCGAAGCCTTGCCGCCGCTGAAGCTGCTTTCTCCCGCCGCTGAGGCCACGCCGCCGATTGCTGCGGGCGCGGCCGTTGCCACGCTGAACGATGCGCCCGTGACAGCAGCGCCAGTCGGTACCGGGAACAAGGCGACAACGCCGGAACAAGCGGCACCGGCCGCTGCACCGTCGAAACCCGCCGCTCAGCAGCGTGCGGCAAAGCCCGCGGCCAAACGGGTGCAGGAACGCCGCGTGGCTACCAGCGCGCCCGCCAAGTCGACGCGTCCGGAAACGAAGAAGCCGCCGAGCAAGCCAGTGCGCGAGCCGGCCGTGGCCCGTGCCCCGGCGCCGCCCGCACGTAGCGTGTCGGCCGATCAGCCCGATCCGGAAAGCCCGCTGGCCGAAACCCTGCGAATGTGCCGCGCGGCCGGCTACCACGCCACCGCCTGTCTCAAGCGCGGCTGCGAGG
This sequence comes from Massilia varians, assembly GCF_027923905.1. NCBI lineage: Bacteria > Pseudomonadati > Pseudomonadota > Betaproteobacteria > Burkholderiales > Oxalobacteraceae > Massilia > Massilia varians. Next base: position 3,228,839 of record NZ_AP026966.1, on the reverse strand, counting down.
CGACCCGCTTCGGGCTGGTCTGTCGCGGCTGAGCCGCGCCCGCCATCAGGCCGCGTCCGGCACCAGTTGCGCCGCCAGCACGTCGAGCGGCGCCAGCGCCGCCGCGTACTCGGTGTCCGCCACCGCACGCCGTAGCGCGGCCAGCGTCTCGGCCAACGGCGCTGTCCGGGCGCGCCCGGCCAGCAGCGATTCGAGTTCGGCCAGCGCATCCTCGGCGCGCGCATCGTCGGTGCGCAGGTAGCCTTCCAGGCGGCCGACCAGGGCGGCCAGGGCGCCTGGTACGCCTGATTCCGGCAACGCGGCCGCGGCCACCGGAGCCAGGCCGGCCAGCACCGTCTCGATGGCCGCCGCCAGTGCCGCCACCTGCGCCCCGAGGCGCTCTGGCTGGCTGCTGCGCAGGTCCTGTTCCAGGCGGTTGGCGATGTCCGCCAGGTCGACCGCGCCCATATAGGCCGCACCCGACTTCAGATTGTGGGCGAGCGACTGCAGGCGCCGGGAGTCGCCCCGCGCCAGCGATTCGCGCAGGATGGCGGGCGCGCTCGCGTACTCGCGCACGAAGCTGGCGGCGCGCTTGTGCAGGCGGGTGCGGCTGCCGGCGACGCTGTCCAGCGCGAGGCGCCAGTCGAGGCCGGGAAGCGCGGGAAGGGCCGGATCCGCCGGCGCGGCCCGGGGCGGCGGCATGGCGGCAGCCGGGGACGCAAGCGCGCGGCCCTTCGTGCGCGCCGGGTCGATCCACTTCAGCAGGGTGCAGAACAGCAGGTCCGGATCGATCGGCTTGGTGACGTGGTCGTCCATGCCGGCCTGGCGGCTCAGTGCGCGGTCGCTGGGCAGCGCGTGCGCGGTCATGGCGACGATGGGCAGCGCGCGCAGGCGCGCATGGCTGCGGATCTCGCGCGCGGCGCCCAGGCCGTCCAGTTCCGGCATCTGGATGTCCATCAGCACCAGGTCATAGTCGCCCGCCAGCACCATGCGCACCGCTTCGGCGCCGTCGAACGCGACGTCCACCTGCATGCGCGCGGCGGCCATGAAGTCGAGGGCGACTTCGCGGTTGTTGGCATTGTCTTCGGCCAGCAGGATGCGCGCGCCATCCAGGCGCGGCAGTTCGGCCCTGCCTGGGGCCCGTCCCTGGCGCGGCGCATGCGTGTGGGCATCGCCCGCGTCCAGGCCCAGCGGCACCGTGAAGCGGAAACAGCTGCCGGCCTGCGGCGTGCTGCTGACCGTGATCTCGCCGCCCATCAGCTCCACCAGCCGGCGCGAGATCGACAGACCCAGGCCGGTGCCGCCATACTTGCGGGTGGTCGAGTTGTCGGCCTGGCTGAAGGACTGGAACAGGCGCGTGGTCTGCTCGAGCGTCATGCCGATGCCGGTGTCGGTCACGGAAAATGCCAGGGTCACGCCTTGCGCGCCGCGGCTCTCCACCTCGACCGCCACCACGATCTTGCCCTGCTGGGTGAACTTGACCGCGTTGCCGGCCAGGTTGATCAGGATCTGGCCCAGGCGCAGCGGATCGCCCACCAGCTGCTGCGGCACGCCGGAGCCGACCCGGAACACCAGCTCGATGCCCTTGGCGTCCAGCTGCACCTCGATCAGGCTGGCCAGCTGGTCGAGCAGGTCGTCGAGCGCGAAGGGCAGCTTCTCGATCGCCAGCTTGCCGGCCTCGATGCGCGAGAAGTCGAGGATGCCGTTGATGACGCCCATCAGGTGCTCGCTCGCGCCCAGGATCTTGTCGAGGTAGTTGCGCAGGGCCGGGGAAGGATCGCGCGTCAGGGCGAGGCGGCTCATGCCGATGATGGCGTTCATCGGGGTCCGGATTTCGTGGCTCATGTTGGCCAGGAACTCCGACTTCATGCGGGTGCTTTCCTCGGCGCGCAGCATCGCGGTCTGCATGGCCTTGGTGCGCAGCCCGAGGATGCGCATGAAGACCAGCATGTCGAAGGTGCTGCCGAATACCAGGGCGTGCATGGTCCAGAAGTTGGCCGGCAGCTTGCCGTTGATGAGCTGGGCGGTGACGAAAGCGGCGGCGAAGGCGACACCCCAGCCGACCAGGAAATAGCCGCCCACCGGGTCGCCGGCACGGGCCCGGCGCAGGGCGCCGGGCAAGCCGCACAGCATCGGCAGGATGCCGAGGGTGCCGACGATCAGCACCAGGCGCCGATGGTCGATCAGGCCGAGCGCGAATCCCGCGGCCGTCACCAGGCACAGGCCGGCGAGCAGCTTCATCAGCCGGCTGAAGATGCGGTCCCGTCCCGGCCGCGCCAGCGACTGTTCGACGAACAGGTAGGCGCCGCAGGACGCGAGGATGGAGGCCAGGCCGGCGCCGTGCTCCAGCAACCAGGCATTCCCGGGCCACAGGTACTGGCCGGCGGTGCCGAACCAGCAGGCCGAATACACGGTCACGCCGCCCGCCTGCAGGGCGTATTTGCCGAACAGGGGCTCGCGCAGCGACAACCATTGGGCGATCGCATACAGGAACAGGGTGATGCGCAGGCCGTGCAGCAAGCCTTGCAGGATCTGCTCGCCGAGCGCGTCCGACAGCAGGGCGTGCGGCCGCAGGAAGCTGATCGGCAGGATCTTCGGCCCTTGCGAGGCGACCCGCAGCAGCACCGTGTACTCGCCTCCCTGTGCAAAGCGCAGCACCGCGCTCGGGGCCCGAGCCTTCAGGCTGTCGCCGGCCGGCACCTGCATCCGGCCCATGCTGGCGACACGGCGCAGTCCCCGCGGGCCGGCCAGGTGCACGTCGACCTCGTCCAGCAAGGCGAAGTCGATCTGCATGATCCAGCCCTCGGCGGCGTCCGGCGCGACCGAGACCGGGATCCGCACCCAGGTCGTGCCGGGCTGCATGCCGAGCGTGCCGTAGGCCGTGCCCGGCGCTGCGAACTCGCGCTCGCGCGCCAGCGCGCCGGCCGCGTCCAGGCTGCCATCGGGGTCGCGCAGGATGCTCAGGGCCGGCCAGGCATCGGCGCGCTCGAGGTCGCGGGTGAGCACGACCGTGGCGGCGTGCGCGGGAAGCGTTGCCAGCAGGGAAAGACAGAGCGCCAGCAGGGTGCAGAGTGTGCGGTATGCGTGTTGCATAAACGTAAAGAGACGAAGGGTGGGGCAGGTCGGTAGGGTGGTCTTACAGCGCGTGGGGCGGGTGCGCGTACTCCGCACTGTCGTACCGGCTCTCGCGCCAGGCGACGCGGTTGCGGCCGGCCTGCTTGGTCCGGTACAGCTCGGCGTCGGCCGCGTCGAACAGCCTAGAAGCGGTCTCGGTGCCGCCAGGCTCCAGGGTGGCGCCGCCGGCGCTGGCGGTCAGCACCGGCGCCACGCCGGAAGCCTCGTGGGCGATCGACAGGCCGGCCACGGCAAGCAGCAGCCGCGACACCAGCGCGCATGCCTCGGCCGCGCCGGTCTCGGGCAGCAGCAGCACCAGCTCCTCGCCGCCGTAGCGCGCCGCCAGGTCGCCCGGCCGGCGCATCGCGGCGGCAGCCAGGCGCGCCACCGCGCGCAGGGCGCGGTCGCCCGCCGGGTGCCCGTAGCGGTCGTTGTACTGCTTGAAGGCGTCGACGTCGAGCAGGGCCAGTGAAAGCGGGCGGCCCGACCTGCGTGCGCGCTGCCATTCCAGCGCGAAGACCTCGTCGAAGCGGCGCCGGTTGGCCAGTTCGGTCAGGCCGTCGATGTTCGCGAGCCGCTCCAGCATGCGGCGCTGGCGCACCACCTCCAGGTGCAGGGCCACGCGCGCCATCACCACGGTCTGGTTGAACGGCTTGGTGATGTAGTCCGAGGCGCCCATCTTCAGGCCATTGGCTTCGTCTTCCGGCCGGTCCAGGCCGGAGATAAAGATCACGGCGATGTGCTCGGTGAGCGGGTCGGCGCGCAGCCGGCGCAGCACCTCGTAGCCGTCCATGTCCGGCATCAGGACGTCGAGCAGGATCAGGTCGGGCAGGTGGCGCATGGCCCGCTCCAGGGTCTGGGCGCCGTTTTTCGCGAGCAGCACGGTGTACTCGGGCTTGAGGAGTTCGCCCAGCACGTCGCGGTTGATCGCGTCGTCGTCGGCGACCAGCACCTTCTGCATCTCCACACCGTTCATGCCGCGTCCTCCATGTTCAGCGCGAGGCCGGCGACCAGTTGCGCCAGCGGCGCCAGGGCGGCCTCGTATTCCAGGTCTTGCACCGCGCGCCGCAGCGTGGCCAGGATGGCGTCGTGGCCGCGGCCCGCGAGCAGTGCCTCGAATTCGCCCAGCGCGTCCTCGGCGCGGGCGTCGTCGGCCTCGAGCAGCAGCCGCAGGCGCAGCGCCAAAGCGCCCAGCGCCGGTCCGCCCGGTTCGGCTGGGATGCCCGGGCTCGGCTGCGCCGCATCGGCCAACTCGGCCAGGGCCGCCAGCACGGTCTGGGCCGCGCCGACCAGGCCCGGCACCTGGGCCGCGAGCTGCTCGGCCTGGCCGCCGCGCAGGTCCTGCTCGAGGCGGTGGGCGGCGGATGCCAGCTCGAAGGCGCCGACATAGGCGGCGCTCGACTTCAGGTTGTGCGCGAGCGACTCCAGGGCCTGGTGGTCGCCGGCGCCGAGCGCTTCACGCAGCATGCGCGGGGCCTCGGCATATTCGCGCACGAAGCTGGCGGCACGTTTTACCAGGCGGCCGCGCTGGCCGTCGACCTTGTCGAGCGCCTGGCGCCAGTCCAGGCCGGGGACGGCGGGCAGCGCCGCCGCGCCCTCGAACGCTTCGTTCCCGGCCTGCGCGGCTGCCCGGTCCGGCAGGGGGCGGCCGGCCAGGCGCGCCGGATCGATCCACTTGAGCAGGGTGCAGAACAGCAGGTCGGGATCGATCGGTTTGGTGACGTGGTCGTTCATCCCGGCTGCCAGGCTCCTGGCGCGATCGCCCGGCAGGGCGTGCGCAGTCATCGCCACGATCGGCAGCGCGCGCATGCGCGGGTCCTTGCGGATCTCGCGGGTCGCATCCAGGCCGTCGAGTCCGGGCATCTGGATGTCCATCAGCACCAGGTCATAGTCGCCCGCCAGGGCCATGCGCACCGCGTCCGCGCCGTTGAAGGCGACGTCCACCCGCATGCGCGCCGCGGCCATGAAATCCAGGGCCACCTCGCGGTTGTCGGCATTGTCCTCCGCCAGCAGGATGCGGGCCCCGTCCAGGCGCGGGATCTCGGCCAGCGCGGCAATGCCTGCGGCGGCCATGGCGTCCGCGTCCGCCGCGGCCAGCTGCGGGCGCAGCGCCTGCAGCATGCTGTGGTACAGCAGGGCCGGGCCGGCCGGCTTGTGCAGGAAGGCATCGACCGGCAGCTCGCCTTCCTGCCCCAGCACGGTGTCGCGCGTGCACACCGAGACCATCAGGATGGCCGGCGGCACATGACGGCCGCCATCGCGCACGCCCTGGCGCATGCGGCGAATCGTCGCGACCCCGTCCAGGCCCGGCATCAGGTAGTCGATCAGGACTATGTCATACGGCTGGCCAAGCTGCGCGGCGCGCGCCAGCGCCGCCAGGCAGGCTTCCCCGGAGGCCACGGTGTCGACGCGCACGCCGAGGCTGTCGAGCATGTCGGCCAGCGCGGCGCGCGCGGTGGCGCTGTCGTCCGCCACCAGGGCGCGCACGTTCTGCAAGCCGCCGCGGCGCAGGGCGGCGGCCGCGCTGTCGTGCACCCCCAGCGGCACCGTGAAGGCGAAGCGGCTGCCGGCGCCCGGCGTGCTGGCGGCGTCGATGCGGCCGCCCATCAGCTCGACCAGCTGGCGCGAGATCGACAGGCCCAGGCCGCTGCCGCCGTACTTGCGGGTGGTCGAGCTGTCGGCCTGGGTGAAGGACTGGAACAGGCGCCCCACCTGGTCCGGGCTCATGCCGATGCCGGTGTCGGTGACCGAGAATTCAAGGGTCACGCCGGTGTCGTGGCGCTCCAGCAGCGCGACCGCCACGACGATCTCGCCGCGCTCGGTGAACTTGACGGCGTTGCCGGCCAGGTTGACCAGCACCTGGCGCAGGCGCAGCGGGTCGCCGACCAGCTGCTCCGGCACCCCGGCGCCGATCCGGAAGACCAGTTCCACGCCCTTGGCGTCGCTCTTGACGCTGATGACGCTCGCCAGGTGCTCGAGCATCTCGTTCAGGTCGAAGGGCAGCTTCTCGATCGACAGCTTGCCGGCTTCCATCCTGGCGTGGTCGAGGATGTCGTTGGTCACGCCCAGCAGGTGTTCGCCGGCGCCCAGGATCTTGCTCAGGTAATTGCGCAGCCTGGGCGGCGTCTCGCCCATCAGGGCCAGGCGGCTCATGCCGATGATGGCGTTCATCGGGGTCCGGATCTCGTGGCTCATGTTGGCCAGGAACGCCGATTTCATGCGCGCTTCCGCTTCGGCGCGCTGCAATGCCTGCCGGGTCGCCTGGCTGCGCAGGCTGATCATGCGCATGAACATCAGCATGTCGATGGTGACGCCCAGTTGCAGCGAGTGCATGGTCCAGAAGTTCGCCGGCACGACACCGGCGCTCAAGAGGGCCTGCACCACGGCGCCGCCGGCGCTGAAGAACCAGCTGAACAGGAAATAGAAGCCGATCCGGTCGCCATTTCGCATGCGGCGCCAGGCGCCGGGCAGGCCGAGGAACATCGGGGCGGCGCCGACCGTCATGGTGAACACGATCAGGATGCGGTGGTCGAGCAGGCCCAGGCACCACAGCAGGCCGGCCAGGATGCACAAGGCGGCGCCGCCCTTCATCATGCGGCTGAAGCGGCGGTCCATCCCGGGGCGCGCCAGGATCTGCTCGACGAACAGGTAGGCGCCGGCGGAGGCGATCTGCGAGGACAGTCCCATCACGTGCTTGCTGAACCATTCGTGGCCGCGCCACAGGAACTGCTCGCCGAGGCCGAACCAGACCAGGCCATACAGGGTGAGGCCACCCACGTACATGGCGTACTTGCCGTACAGCAGCTCGCGCAAGGCGACGCACTGGCCCAGGCTGTAGGCGACCAGGCACAGGGCGATGCCGAGCAGCAGGCCCTGCAGCATCTGCTCGCCCAGCGCGGCGCGCTGGTAGGCGTCGGGCTGCATGATGCTGATCGGGGCAATGCGCGGCCCCCTGGCGAACACCCGCACCAGCAGCGTGTAGTCGGCCCCTGGCTCGAGCCTGAGCGCCACGGCCGGCACCCGTCCCTTGAGCGCGCCGTCCTCAAGCAGGCGGCGTCCGCTGCTGGCAAGTTTACGCAGGCGGCCGCCGTGTTCCAGGTAGAACTCGACCTGGTCGAGGATGCCGAAGTCGATCTGCACCACCCAGTCGTGCGGCGCATCCGGTGCGACGCGCAAGGGGATGCGCACCCAGTGCGGCTCCTGGATCAGCTTCAGGACGCCGTGCGCGGTGTCGGGCGGCGCATAGCCGCCAGCGCGGGCCAGCGCGGCCGCGGCGTCGAGCCTGCCACCTTCGTCGACCAGCACCGTGACGGCGGGCCAGGCATCGATGCTGCGCGTCTGCGGCCCGAGCACGAGCGGCCCGGCAGCCGCCGCCCGGACGCCCTGGGAAGCCAGCACCAGCGCCAGGGCCAGCAGGGCCGTTACGACAAGGAGCATGACGCGGCGCCAGGCCGCGGGCGCGGCGCGCAGCGGTTCGGCCGCTTCGCTCATGGCGGCCCGCAGCGTCGGGGGCAGCGGGTGCGCAGCATCGCGTGTCATTCAGGCTCCAGCAAATGGTTCACGAAAAAGAAAGTCCGGACGCGTGTGGGCCTTTCCTCAGAAACGCAGGTCGAGGCGCAGATCGGCGGTGCGCGGCGCGGTCGGCGTGGTCATGCCGAAGCTGTCGATGACGGACGGCCGCACCTTGTTCTCGATGTTGCGCACGCGCGCCAGCACGCTCCAGCTGCCTTTCGCAGGCGCCCACGCGAGCGTGGCGTCGGTGCTCGTATGCGAAGGCACGCGGTAGCTCAAGAGCTGGCTCGGGACCGCCAGCACGTAGGCGCCGCTGGCGCGGGCGAACAGGCCGCCGGTGAGCTGGCCGCCGGCCAGCGGGACGCGCTGCTGGTAGCCGAGCGTAAACACCTGGCTCGGCGCCCGGTCCAGCTTGCGTCCGGCCCAGGATACGGTCGGCGTTGCCATGTAGGTCACGTAGCGGGCGTCGAGCAGGGTCAGGCCGTAGTTGAGGCGGCCGCCGCTGCCGACCCGCCATTCGCCATCGAGTTCGACGCCGCGGCTGCGCGCCGCGCCCGCATTGCGCGTCAGAAGGCGCGGGGCGCCGGCGACGATCGCATTGCCGGTCAGCTGCAGATTGGTGTAGTCGTAGTGGAAGACGGCGGCATTCACGCTCAAGCGGCCCTGCATGAGGCGCGACTTCAGGCCGGCTTCCCAGGCACGCAGTTCTTCCGGCTGGTAGTACAGGAACTCGGGCGTGACCGCGGCGGCTGCGGGGCAGGGGATGCCGAGGGCGGAGGTGCCGGCCACGCAGCCGTCGTTGAAGGCGCCGGCCTTGTAGCCGGTCGCCAGGCTCAGGTAGGCCAGGCTGGCAGGCGCCAGGTCGAACTGCGCGCCCAGGCGCCAGGTCGTGCGCGAGGTCGACAGGTCGGCCGCGTTCAGCAGGCGGCGGTCGGTGGCCGGATTGAAGCTGGGGGCCTGCTGGAAATCGGTCGAGCCCACGCGCCACTTGTGGTCGAGGGTGCGGCGCGCCCCGGCGGTCAGCTGCAGGCGCCCGGCCGCGCGCCAGGTGAGCTGGCCGAAGACGGCGCGGCTGGCGGCCTCGGTCACCAGCGGGAAGGCGTAATACGGCGGCAGGCCGACCGGGCGCAGGCCCTGGAAGGCGTAGCGGGTATCGGATTGCTCGCTGAAGTAATACAGGCCGGCCTGGGCGCTGAGCGGCCCGCCGCCCCCGGTGGCCAGGCGCAGTTCGTGCGAGTCCTGGATGTTGGCGCCATCGTAGCTGTTGATCACGCCAAGCGCGATCGCCGGCGAGATCCGGTAATAGTAGTTGTTCACCATCTGCTGGTCGAGTTCGCGGTGCGAGCCGAGGTAGTAGAGGGTGGCCGGGCCCAGGTTCCAGCTCAGGTCCGCCGACAGGCCGCGCGCGCGGCGGTCCTGCATGCCCTGCACCGGAGCGATGTTCACCGGACGGAAGCCCATGGTCAGGCGTTCGTCGGTCGAGGTGTCGCGCCATGTCGGCGCGCCGGCGGCGACGCCGCTGTAGAAATTGGTGTCCGGGACGAAGCGGTCATTGTTGTTGGTCGCTTCGCTATGGTCGTAGCGCAGCAGCAGCGCGGCATCGCGGCCGATCGCCAGCCTGGCGCTCAGGCGCGCATCGCGGTCGTCGCGGTCCATGCCGGGCTTGAAGCGCGTGCCCTGGCCGTTGCGCAGGAACGGGTCCTGCTTGCGGGTGCTGACGGCGGCGCGCAGCGCCAGGGCATGGTTCACCGGAACGTTGACCACGCCTTCGAGCTTGCGGTTGCCGTAGGTGCCGGCTTCGACAGCGACGCGGCCTTCCAGCTGCGCCGTCGGCGCATGCGAGATCACGTTGACCAGGCCGGCGGTGGTGTTGCGGCCGTACAGGGTGCCCTGCGGTCCGCGCAGCACTTCGATGCGCTCGACGTCGAGGAAGTTGGCGGCCTGGCCGGCAGGGCGCGCGATATACACGCCGTCCTGCATGAAGGCGGCCGAAGGGTCGCCCTTGTCGGTGGTGTCGTTGTTGCTGATGCCGCGGATGGTCACGCGCAGGCCCGAGAAAGCCTGGTCGAGGTGCACGTTCGGCAGGCGCGCGCCCAACGCTGCCGGGTTGTCGGCGCCGAGCTCGCGCAGCTGCTCGCCGGACAGCACGCTGATGGCCACCGGCGTGCGCGAGGCGGCGGAAGCGGTACGCTGGGCCGTGACCACGACTTCCGGCACGGCGTTGTTGTGTGCCTGGACGGCCGGGGCTTCCTGCGCCTGGACGGCATGGGCACAGCCCAGGCTCCAGGCGATGCCCGATACTGCAACGGCCAGCAGCTTCTGCGCTGGACAGACCTGCTTCACTTTCATGAAATACTTCCCCTGGTTTCCTTATTGGCGGATTATCCCGCCGCGCAGCCCTATTGTTATATTCTGGCAACTTAGTTGCGCTATGGGATGCGGCTCGGGAAGTCTAGCAGGTAGTGATCACGGGCAATAGTCCTACAAAACGTAATTGAACGAAAATATCAGGCTGTTACAACGCTTGGCGTTCATCTATGGCACATTCGGCAATGTCCTGCCGGACGCCGTGTCCACACGTGCGCCGCTGGGCACTTGTTTTGGCTTAATTTTCAGCCAACAACATACTCGCCGGCGCTCGGCGCATACCAAGGAGACCGTATGACACGATCCTTTCCAGGCTGGGCAGGGATGCTGCTGCTCGCCGCGACCCAGCTGGCCGCGCCGCCGTCGGCACGGGCGCTGGCCCCGGCGGCGGCTGGAGCCGCCACCTATACCAATCCCTTGCCGCTGCGCCTGGCCGACGGCAGCCTGGCCGAAAGCTGCGCCGACCCGTCCCTGCTGCGCGACCGCACCTCGACCCCGACGGTCTGGTACATGTACTGCACCATGGACCCGGTCAGCCACAAGGAGCGCGACGGCAAGGGCTGGAAGTTCCGGATGATGCCGGTCTACCGGTCGGTGGACCTGGTCAACTGGTATTTCGTGCGCGATTCCTTCGACCAGCGCCCGGCTGGTCTGGCCGGTCCGACCTCGGGATTGTGGGCGCCCGAGCCGGTCTACCAGAACGGCAGCTATTACCTGTACTTTACGGTCACCGACGTGGCCGACCGCCACAGCCCGGAACCAGGCTGCGCGTCGGACAGCGGGATCGCGGTGGCCACCAGCGCCTCGCCCGCCGGGCCCTGGCGCCCGGCCGAGCAGCTGGTGGTGCCGCCGCGCCGTGCCGGCGCGGGCTGCAACTTCCACTGGACCTTCGACCCCGACGTGGTCGAGGACGAACAGGGCGACCGTTTCCTGTACTACGGCAGCTATGGCGGCGGCCTGTTCGTGCAGCGCCTGTCGAAGGACGGCCTGCGGGTCGAGGGCGACCCGGTGCGGATCGGCGCGGCCAACCGCTACGAGGGCGCGGAGGTGGTCAAGGCCGGCAAGTACTGGTACCTGTTCGCTTCGAGCACCGACTGCTGCCGCGGGCCGCTGACCGGCTACGCCCTGTTCGTCGGACGCGCCACCAGTCCCGAAGGGCCTTTCCTCGACCGTGAAGGCAATGACATGGCGGCGGCGCGCGTGGGCGGCACGCCGGTGCTGGCGCAGAACGGCAACCGCTGGGTGGGCGCCGGCCACAATACCGTGTTCCAGGACGCCGCCGGCCAATGGTGGACCTTCTACCATGCGGTCGACCGGCACCAGGGCTATTTCAGCGTCGAGGACAAGCTGACCCGCCGTCCGCTGCTGCTCGACCGCATCGACTGGGTGGACGGCTGGCCGGTGATCAACCGCGGCCAGGGCCCGTCGGACACCCCGCAGCGCGCGCCGAGCATCGTCGCGGCCCCGGCCCCGGCGCCGGCGCCGTCGCCAGCGAAGGCGTCGACCGTGGCCGCGACGCCACTCTGGAGCGAGCGCTTCGCGCAGCCGCACCTCGATGCGCGCTGGCGCTGGATCCGGCCACAGGCCGCCGGCAGCTGGTCCACCGGGCATCCGGGCCTGCGCATGGCCACCCGGCAGACCGACCTGCATGAAGACACCAACAACGCGGCGCTGCTGAGCACAGCCTTGCCCGAGGGCGACCTGCGGATCCTGGCGCGCATCCGGCTCGATGCGCCCCTCGACTGCTGCGCCAAACCGGTGCAGGGCGGGCTGGTCGTGATGCGCGACGACGATAACTACGTGAAGCTGGTGGAACTGGCCCACGACGGCCTGCGCCAGGTGGAATTCGGCAAGGAACTGGCGCCGGTGGCGCGCGGCTATCCGCGCTACGGCAACACGGTGGTGGGCACGCCGGGCGAATGGACCTGGCTGCGCATCGACATCCGGCGTGAAGGGAAGGAAGAACGCTATACCGCCTGGTCGATGGGGCAGGGCGGAGGCTGGGTGGGAGGCAGCACCTGGACCCACCGCCTGGGCGGCAAGGCGCGCCTAGGACTGGTGGCGATGGGCGGCGCCGGCCATGCCGTCACCTTCGCCGAAGTCCGGGTCGAGCGCCTCCCGCCCTGAGGCATCGCGCCCGGCCGAATGGGCGTGCACCGACCAGGTCACGCCCGCCACCAGCAGCACGATCGCCGCCAGCTCCAGGGGGCGCGGGCCCTGGGCGCGGTACAGGAAGCCGTAGAGCAGGGCGAACAGGGTCTCGAACAGGATCAGCTGGCCGGACAGGGTAACCGGGGCCCGGCGGCTCGCCACGTTCCACAGCTGGTTGCCGATCACCGACGCGCCCAGCGCCAGCAGGGCATTGCAGGTCCAGAACAAAGACCAGTCGCGTGCGGGCGTGGCCGGAACCGGGTCGGACAACAGCCAGCTCGCGATGCCGATGAGGAGGGCGATCGCACCGGTGGACAGGCCGTACAGCGCCGACCACTGGGCGCTGGAGAAGTGCGGATTGCGCTTCAGGTAGCGCGCGTTGTCGAGGGCGTACCAGCTCCAGCACAGCAGGGCGCCGGCGGCGCAGGCCACGCCCAGCGCGATCTCCCCGCTAGAAGCCGCCGGGCCGGCATGCAGGAAGCTGTCGACGTTGATGCAGGCGATGCCCGCGGCTACCAGGAGCAGCGGCAGCGCCAGGCGCCGCAGCGGCAGCGCGCCGTGGTCCTTGCGGCCCATGAGGGTGACCACCACCGGCACCATCCCGATGATCAGGGAGGTCGGGGCCAGGCCGGCGTACTTCACGCCGGCCGCGAGCAGCATGTAGTAGACGATGTTGCCGGCCAGCGCATGCCGTACCAGCGCGGCGTAGTCGCCGGGAACCAGGGTGCCGAAGAGGGACTTCAGGCGCGGCAGCAGCAGGGCGAAGGCCATCGCGCCGTAGGCGAGGTAGCGCCCGACCGCCAGCTCCAGCGGCGAGAAGGCGCCCAGCATCTCCGGCACGATGAATACCAGGCCCCACATCGCCCCGGCCAGCAGGCCGCACAACACCCCGATCCACATATCCGATCCACAAGCAAAGGAGCGATTCTACACCCTGGGCTCTGATGCCTACAGGACAGCCCTTGTTAATAATTATTTGCTAGTATTAATGATAAAACAGTGGCAGCCCCACCAGAACGACCCAGGAGACAGGCTTGACCCCATTCACGGTGCGCCTCGCCGGCGCGGCGCTAGCCAGCGCATTGTGCGCGCCCACGTCCGCGCATGCGCAGATCGAGGTGCGCATGTGGACGCTGCTGAGCGGCGGGGACGGCGCGCGCATGGCGGCGCTGGTCGAGCGCTTCAACGCCAGCCAGCGCGACGTGCGCGTGACCAGCACCACGCTGAACTGGGGCGAGCCGTTCTACACCAAGCTGATCACCTCGTCGGTGGTGGGGGCCGGGCCGGACATCGCCACCGTGCACCTGTCGCGCATCACCAACCTGGCGGGCGGCGGCGTGCTGCGGCCCATCGCGCCCTCGGCGCTGGCGGCAAGCGGACTCGATCCCGCCGACTTCTATCCGCGCCAATGGCAGAAATCCCAGCATGCCGGCCGGACCTACGCGATCCCGCTCGACCTGCATCCGCTGGTCCTGTACTACAACAAGACACTGGTGGGGAAGGCCGGCCTGCTGGACGCCGGCGGCACCCTCAAGCCGATCCGGGGAATCGACGCGCTCACAGACGCCTTCCGCGCGGTGCGCGAGGCCACCGGCCGGCCAGGGATGACCATGGAGAGCAGCCAGAGCTCCTATGCGATCTGGCGCCTGTGGATCTCGATGCTGGCGCAGCGCAACGCGCCCCTGATCCAGAACGGACGCTTCGCCTACGGCGCGGCCGGCGTCGATTCGCTGGCGCGCGTGGCGCGCTGGTTCCAGCAGGGCTACGCCCAGCCGGGGCTGGATTACGCGGCCTCCACCAGCCAGTTCATGGGCGGCAACGCCGGCTTCATGATCAACGGCGTGTGGGAGGTGCCGGAGATGGTGCGCGCCGCCAAGGGCGGCACTCTCGGCTTCGACTACGGCATCGTGCCGCTGCCGCGCATGTTCGGCAACGACAGCGTCTGGGCCGATTCGCACGCCTTCGCCATGCCCGCCAACGAGGGGCGGCCGCTCTCGCCCGAAAAAGCGCGCGCCGTGATGCGCTTCATTGCGTTCGTGAGCAAGCATTCGCTCGGCTGGGCCGAGGGCGGGCACGTGCCGGCCTACCGGCCGGTGGCGGAATCCCCCGCCGCCCTGGCCCTGATGCCGAACCGGCTGTACGCCGAGGTGCCGCGCCACGTGGTCTACGACCCGGACGCCTGGTACATGGGCGCCGCCGGGCCGCTCGAGGCGATGGCCTCGAAATACCTGCCGGCGGCGCTGTCGTCGCAGCTCACGCCGGCGCAAGCCCTGCGCATGTTCGAAACCGAAGCGGCGCGCATGATCAAGAAACGCGCGCCGCGCTACTAAGGGGGGAAGGCATGGCATTGGTCCGTTCGAGGGGAGCGCGGCGCGGCGATGGCGTGCCGGCGGCGATGCTGCTGGCGCCCTTCGGGCTCGCCTTCCTGCTGTTCTTCTTCCTGCCGGCGCTCGACACGTTCTACATGAGCCTGACGGAGAGCAGCCTGACGCGCACCAATGCCTTCATCGGCGTCGACAACTACGTCACGCTGGTGCAGGACCCGTCGTTCTGGGCCGCGGTCGGCAACACCTTCTATTTCGCGCTGCTGACGGTGATTCCGCTCACCGCGCTCGGCCTCTTGATGGCGCTCCTGGTGAACCGCTTTACCCGGGCCAGCGGCTGGCTGCAGGGCGCTTTCTTCCTGCCGTATGTCCTGCCGATCTCGGTCATGACCCTGATCGCGGACTGGATGCTCCAGCCCTCGTCGGGCGTGGTCAACCACGTGCTGGGCATGCAGCGCGCCTGGCTCGCCGACCTCACCTGGGCCATGCCGATGGTTGCCATCGGCACCATCTGGTGGACCGTGGGCTTCAACATGCTGATGTTCCTGGCCGGCCTGCGCAACATTCCGGCCGAGCTGTACGAGGCGGCCAGCCTGGACGGCGCGCGCGGCTTCACCCTGTTTCGCAGCATTACCTGGCCGGCCTTGCGCCCGGTGGTCTGGATGGCGCTGGTGCTGCAGCTGATCGCCTCGATGAAGATCTTCGGCCAGACCTACATCATGACCACAGGCGGACCGTTCAACACCACGCGGGTGACCCTGCACTACATGTACGAGACCGCCTTCACCCAGAGCGACGCGGGCTACGCGGCGGCGATCGCGGTGGCCTTCGTGGTGATCGTGATCGCGCTGTCGCTGGCCCAGGCGGGCCTGGTGCGCTGGCTGGCGCGGAGGGATGCATGAGCTCTCGTTCGAATCTCGCCTGGACCGTCACCGGCGCCATCGCCGCGCTGCTGCTGGCGGCGATGTGGGTGGCCCCGCTGCTGTGGGCCATGAGCACCGCGCTGCGGCCCGAGCACGAGACGGTGTCCGCGGTATTCCACTGGCTGCCCCGCGACTGGACCCTGGAAGCCTTCACCAAGGTGCTGGCCGCCGGCAACGTCGGGCGCTGGCTGTTCAACAGCGCCCTGGTGGCGCTCCTGGTGACCTTGGTGACCATGGCGCTGTCCTTGATGGCGGCCTATGCGTTTTCCCAGCTGCGCTTCAAGGGCCGCGGCCTGGTGTTCGGCATCACCATGCTGGCCTTCCTGGTGCCCTTCGAGGCGCTGCTGGTGCCGCTGTTCCGGATGATGAACCAGCTGGGCCTGATCAACAGCTACGCCGGGATCGTGCTGCCCCAGGTGGTGGCGCCGGTGGTGATCTACGTGTTCAAGCAGTTCTTCGACGCCATCCCCGCCGATTTCCGCGAAGCGGCCGTGATGGACGGCGCCGGGCCGCTGCGCATCCTGTGGAGCGTCTACCTGCCGGTCTCCGGCAACATCGTGTGGGCGATGGCAATCGTCACCTTCATCGGCGCCTGGAACAACTTCCTGTGGCCCTTCATCATCGTCACCTCGAACGACATGATGACCATCCCGCTGGGCCTGACCCAGACCTACGACGCCTTCGGGGTGCGCTATGCCCAGCTGATGGCGGCGGCCTTGATCGGCGCGCTGCCGGTTGCGCTGGCCTACGTGCTGTTCCAGCGGCGTGTCACCCACGGCTTCCTGGCCGCCACGGGACTAAAAGGATAATAACGGAGAGCTAATGTCATCAGTGCGCCTGCAGGGCATCACCAAACAATACGAGGACAACCCCGTCATCAAGGGCGTCGACCTCGAGATCGCGGACGGCGAGTTCGTGGTGCTGGTCGGCCCTTCGGGCTGCGGCAAGTCGACCCTGCTGCGCATCATCGCCGGACTGGAAGACGTCGGTGACGGCACGGTGGAAATCGGCGGCCGGATCTGCAACGAGGTCGAGCCGTCCAGGCGCGGCATCGCCATGGTGTTCCAGAGCTATGCGCTGTACCCGCACATGACCGTGGCCGAGAACATGGGCTTCGCCCTGAAGCTGGCCGGCGTCCCGCGCGCCGAGATCGCCGAGCGGGTGGGACGCGCTGCCGAGATCCTGCAGATCGGACACCTGCTCGAGCGCCGCCCCAAGGCGCTGTCGGGCGGGCAGCGCCAGCGCGTCGCGATCGGGCGCGCCATCGTGCGCAAACCCGAGGTGTTCCTGTTCGACGAGCCGCTGTCGAACCTGGATGCGGCGCTGCGCGGCCAGACCCGGGTGGAACTGGCGCGCCTGCACCGGGAGCTGGGCGCCACCATGATCTACGTGACCCACGACCAGGTCGAGGCGATGACCCTGGGCCAGAGGATCGTCGTATTCAACGGCGGGCGCATCGAGCAGGCCGGCACGCCCCTGGAGCTGTACGAGCGGCCCGCCAACCGTTTCGTGGCCGGCTTCCTCGGTTCGCCGCGCATGAACTTCCTGCCCGGGATGCTGGCCGGCGAGGAGGGGCCGGCGGTGCACGTGCGCCTGGCCGGCGGCACCCTCGTCGACGTGGCCGCGGACGCCTCCCGCGCCGCGCCCGGCGCGGCCGTGACGCTGGGCATCCGCCCCGAGCACCTGCGCGTCGAAGCGGTGGAGCGGGGCGGCATTCCGGCCACGGTGGCCCTGGTCGAGTACCTGGGCGATTCGACCATCGTCCATGCCCAGGTGGACGGCGTGGCGGAGATGGTCTCGCTCAAGGACCGCCCCGGCGGCGCCCGCCTGGCGCGCGGCGATCGCGTGACGCTCGCCTTCGAGCCGGGCCACGGCCACCTGTTCGATGCCGACGGCGCCGCGCTGCCGCGCGCGCCCTTGCCGGCATGAGCGATCCGGGCCGCACGCGGCGGCCCACCATGACCGACATCGCCAAGCTGGCCGGGGTGTCGCAGTCCACGGTGTCCTTGGTGATCAACCACATGAGCGGCGCCAAGGTGTCGAGCGCGACGCGCAACAAGGTGCTGCGCATCGCGCGCGAGCTGGGCTATCCGGTGCAACGCCCGGGCCACGGCGGCCCGGCAGCGGCCCAGGCCCGCAATCTGGTGGTCTACCTCACCGACGAGCTGTCCACCAGCCCGCATGCGATGACCACCATCGACGGCGCCCGCGACGGCGCCTGGGAGCACGATTGCCTGCTCTCGGTGTACGCCACCCGCAACGATCCCGAGTATGAAGGCGCGCTCCTGGCCCGGGTGCTGGCCGACCCCACGCTGCTGGGGGTGATCTACGCGACCATTTTCACGCGCGCGGTCACCGTCCCCGCGCTGCTGGCGCAGGTGCCGACCGTGCTCCTGAACTGCCACCAGAAGGAGCGGCGCGAGCGCGGCTGCTCCTCGGTGGTGCCGAGCGAGGTGCTGGGCGGCTATGCGGCCACCATGCACCTGATCGAGGCCGGCCACCGGCGCATCGGCTTCATCAATGGCGAAGGCTGGATCGAGGCCGCCGGCGAGCGCCTGAAGGGCTATCGCCAGGCCCTGTCGAGCCGCGACATCCCGTTCGACGCGCAGCTGGTGCGCGAGGGCGACTGGCAGGTGAGCAGCGGCCATGCCCACGCCCGCGCGCTGCTGGCCTTGCCCGATCCGCCCAGCGCGCTGTTCTGCGCCAACGACCTGATGGCCGTCGGCGCCATCGGAGCGGCACGCGAACTGGGCATGGAGGTGCCGGACCAGGTGTCGGTGGTTGGCTACGACGATCAGGATATTGCGCGTTACACCCAGCCGCCGCTCACCACAGTGTTGTTACCAAACTACGAAATGGGCCGCTGGGCGGCAGAAAATTTGATTGCGCAAGTGCACGGAGGCATCTCCCGACCGACCGCCCTCAAGATGGATTGCCCTCTGGTGGAGCGTGATTCGGTGGCTCTGCGCGGCCCGGTTTAAGGCGGTCTCGAGTGCGCCATGGCGGTGCGAAATCGGATAGCTTTTGTCATATTGGTCATAAATTATGACTAATAAGAACGCGAATATCGGCCGGCCCGTCCACCCGGGATGCAGGCACGGCCATCGACCCAGGAGACCTCGATGAGCACCTTGAAAGTTCGGCCGGTCTGCGCGGCCGTCATGCTGCTGTGCGCCCACATCGGCCTCGCCGCCGCCCAGGACACGACACCATCCGCTTCGGAACCCCCACCCGGCCAGGCCAGCGGGCCGGACGCCGACGGCGCGGCGCGCGCAGCAGCGGAGCAGGCCGCGCCGGCGGGCGGCATCGCCACGGTGACGGTGGCCGGCATCCGCAGCAGCATCCGCTCCGCCGAGCAGATCAAGCGCGACAGCGAACAGGTGGTGGACTCGATCAACGCCGACGACATCGGCAAGTTCCCCGACCGCGCCGCCGGCGACGCCCTGCAGCGCATCGCCGGGGTGCAGGTGGGCCGCGACCGCGGCGAGACCAGCAGCGTGATCATTCGCGGCCTGCCGGACGTCGCCACCACCTTCGAGGGCAACGAGATCTTCACCGGCACCGGCCGGCGCCTGTCCTACCAGGACCTGCCGGTCCAGTCGATCGGCGGGCTGGACGTGTACAAGTCGGCCACCGCGAACCAGTTCGAGGGCGGCATCGCCGGCGCCGTCAACGTGCGCCTGCGCGCGCCTTTCGACTTCAAGGGCTATACCCTCAGCGGCTTCCTCGAGGGCCGCCGCCAGTACGTCGAGGGCAGCGAAGCACGCAAGGAGAAGACCAATCCGGGCGGCGGCATCCTGATGAGCAACCGCTGGCAGACCGGCATCGGCGAGATCGGCGTGCTGGTCGACATCGCCTACAACAAGGAAAACTGGGCGATGCCGGTGCAATGGGTGGACCGCCCGGACCGCATCTTTTCGGTCAGCCCGGACGGCACCGCCACGCGCCTGAACGACGACCAGCCGATCGCGCCGCTGCGCCCGGGCGATCGGCTGGGCGAACTGCCCAACATCGGCGGCATCTACAACGCGGGCGACCGCGAGCGCGGCAGCGTCCATGCCGCGCTGCAGTGGAAAGTCAATCCGCGGCTCGAAGCGTCCGCGCAGTACCTGGGCACCGGCTACGGCACCCGGAACGAAGTCGACTACATCCTGAACATCGCCACCTGGACGCCGCGCCTGACCAACGTGGTGCTCGCGCCGCAGGGCGACTACTGCAATACGCCGGTTGGCGTGATCTGCCCGATCCAGGCCGCCAGCGCGCCCGCCGCCCGCTTCGGCGGCCCCTACGACTGGGACCCCTACACCGCCACCAGCACCTGGGGCGTGAAGGAGCATACCGCCACCCACTACCTGAATTTCGCCGCCAAGTACCGCGAAGGCCCGCTGTCGGTGGACAGCAACCTGGCGCTCAGCCGTTCGGACTACGTCAACGACACCGTGATCGTCGACCAGCAGATCCCGGGCGCCAGCTCCTCGGTCTATACCTACGGGCGCGACGGTCACGGCGGCTACAACGCCATTACCACGGCCAGCAGTGGCAATGCCTTGCGCGACCCCAGCCAGTTCGTCCTGCGCGGCATGGTGCAGAACTGGGGCGAGTCGCGCGGCAAGCAGACCCAGTTCCGTACCGACGCCGTGTACCGCCTGGGGGACGGCTTCATCAACGCGTTGACCGGCGGCATCCGCCTGTCCAGCCGCGACGTCAGCTTCCATGGCGGAGAACGCGCCAACGACCTGCCCGGCGCCGTACGGCCGTCGCCGGTGGCCGCCTTCGGCCCATCTTTCCAGAGCCTGGTGTCGGGCCTGGACCGTCTGGGCGGCCCGTGGTACACGCCTTCGCGCGACTTCCTGATCGACCAGGCCGACACCGTGCGCGCCTTTTATGGCCAGCCGGCCGGCCGGGTCGCGGACGACCCGATGCGCCTGTTCGAGCAGCGCGAGCGCACCGCCACCCTGCACCTGGGCGCGCGCTGGAAGGCGCAGCTCGGCACGGTGGGCATGACCGGCAACCTCGGCGGGCGCCTGGTCAAGGTCGACCGCAAGCTGGAAGGCAACCTGCGGGTCGGCGACACGATCACCCCGATCAACGAGGACAGTGACGAAACCAATTTCCTGCCGAACGTGTCGGCCGTGTTGAACTGGACCGACCGCCTGCAGTCGCACCTCAGCGTCGGCAAGACCATCACCCGGCCGGCATTCACCGACCTGAACCCGGCGCTGTCACTGATTCCGCCGACGGTGAACGCGCCCGGCACCGGCTCGGCGGGCAATCCGCGGCTTGCGCCGACCGAGTCGATCAACAGCGACGCCACCCTCGAGTACTACTTCGAGAACAACGGCTTCGCCCAGATCGCACTGTTCCACCGCGATATCGACGGCTACCTGCAGCGGATCGAGGGCAACGAATCGATCAACGGCGTCAACTACCGCGTGCTGCGTCCGCAGAATTCGGGCAAGGGCACGCTCAAGGGCGCCGAATTCGGGATCCAGAAGTTCTTCGACTTCCTGCCGGGCGCCTGGAGCGGCCTGGGCGCGCAGTTCAACTACACCTGGACCGACGGCGAGAACCAGACCCGCAACGCGACCGGCGAGTACCGCACCACGGCGCTGATCGACGTGGCCAAGAGCAGCTACAACTTCACGCTGCTCTACGAGTACGGCGGCTGGACCGGCCGCCTGGCGGCGACCCGGCGCGGCAAGTACGTCGAGCAGATCGCCGAGCCGCGCTTCGGCCAGGACCGCATCGTCAAGGCATCGACCTACGTCGACCTGAGCCTCGGCTACGCGCTCACGCCGAACCTGACGCTGAACTTCGACGCGATCAACCTGACTAAGGAACGTTACGAGAGCTACCTGGGCGACCCGATCCGGCCACGCGACATCCGCTACAACCCGACCACCTATGGCCTGAGCCTGCGCTATCAAATGTAAGAGGGCCCGATGCTGAAGACCTACTGCAACCCGGTCTATCCGGAAATCATGGCAGACCCCTTCGTGCTCAAGCACGAAGGCCGCTACTACGCCTACGGCACCGCCCCCGACGGCCCCGGGGGCGGGCGCTTCCCGGTGCTGGTGTCGAACGACCTGGTCGACTGGCACCGCGCGGGCTTCGCGCTGACGGCGCCCGCCGATCCGGGCAACGACCACTTCTGGGCGCCGGAAGTGGCCCATAGCGAAGGCAAGTTCTGGATGTACTATTCGCGCGGCGACGCCGAGGGCAAACACCAGAAGCTGCGGGTGGCGGTGGCCGACAATCCGGTCGGGCCCTTCGTCGACCAGGGCGTGCTCCTGGTGCCGAACCTGGCGTTCTCGATCGACGCCCACCCGTTTCGCGACCACGACGGCCAGTGGTACCTGTACTACTGCGTCGACTTCCTCGCGCTGGAGGACGACCACCGCATCGGCACCGGCATCGTGGTCGACCGCCTGGTGACCATGGACCGGCTGGCGGGCGCGCCGCGCACGGTGGCGCGCCCGCACGCCGACTGGCACCTGTTCAAGAAGCAGCGCGCGATGTACGACGCGGTCTACGACTGGCACACGGTCGAGGGCGCCTCGGTGCTGGTGCACGGCGGCCGGTACTACTGCTTCTACAGCGGCGGGGCCTGGGAAAAGGAAAACTACGGGCTGAGCTACGTGGTGGCGGACCATCCGCTGGGGCCGTTCACGCGGCCCGGGGGCAGCGACCAGGCCCTCTTGATGCGTTCGCGGCCGGGCCAGGTGATCGGACCGGGCCACAATTCCTTCACCACCTCGCCGGACGGCAGCCAGGACTGGATCGTGTACCACGCCTGGGACCCGGCCATGACGGGGCGGCGCATGTGCATCGACATGCTGGTGTGGGAAGGCGATCGGCCCACCACGGCGGGCCCGAGTTTCACCCGCCAGCCGGCGCCGGCGGGACTGGTGCTCTAGCGCCCTGGTTTATGTCAGGACAGGAGTCAGGACCGGCCTGCCGGCGAAGTGCGCGCGCAGGTTGTCGAAGCACAGCGTGCGCATCGCCTCGCGCGCCTCGACGGTGAAGCTGCCGACGTGCGGGCTCAGCACCGCATTGTCGAGGGCGCGCAGCGCGGCCGGGACGTGCGGCTCGTCCTCGAACACGTCCAGGGCGGCCGCCCCCAGGCGCCCGGCGGCCAGCGCCTCGGCCAGCGCCGCCTCGTCGACCACGCTGCCGCGCGCGATGTTGACCAGGATGCCTTCGGGGCCAAGCGCGTCCAGCACCGCCGCGTCGACCGCGTGCAGGGTCGCGGCGCCGCCCGGCGTGCACACGACCAGGTAGTCGCTGGCGGCCGCCAGTTCGCGCAGCGAGGCGCAGCGCAGCTGCGGTTCCGGCCCGGCGCTGCGCTGGAAATAGCGGATCCCGATGCCGAAAGCGCGCAGGCGGCTGGCCACGGCCTGGCCGATGCGGCCGTAGCCGTAGATGCCCGCCGTCTTGCCGCGCAGGCTGCGCGCCGGCGGCAAGGGGCGCTTGTCGAGCCAGTGGCCGGCGCGCACGTAGCGGTCGAGCAGGGGCAGGCGCCGGGACGCCGCGAGCAGCAGTGTCACGGCGAGGTCGGCCACGTCCTCGGTCAGCACCTCCGGCGTACTGGTGACGACGATGCCGCGCGCGGCCAGCGCCGGCAGGTCGACCGCGTCCAGCCCGACCCCGTGCACGGCGACGATCTCGAGTTGCGGGAAGCGCGCCGCGGTGGCGGCGTCGATGCCATGGATGCCGGTGCTCAAGACGCCGCGCACGCGTGGCGCCCCCTCATCGAAGAAGCGCGCCTGTTCGGCCGCGCTCATGCTTCCCATCACATGGCAGTTGAACTCGGTCTGCAGCGCCGACAAGGCATCGAGCGGCCACACATTTCCATACACCGCGATGTCGGGTTTCATCCTCATCCTGTTCGTGTTTGCGAGCTGCGCATCCTACACGGTTTGCGCTGCCGGCCGCGAGCGCGCCGTCAGCAGGGCCGCGAGGCGCTCGACGTCGACCGGCTTGGCGAGGTGGGCGTCGAAGCCCGCGGCGAGGGCGCGCCGGCGGTCCTCGTCCTGGCTGTAGCCGGTGACGGCGACCAGCAGGGCATCCTCCATCGCGGGCAGCGCGCGCAGGCGCCGGGCCAGTTCGTAACCGTCCATGACCGGCATGCCGATGTCCAGCAGGCAGATCGCCGGGGGACGGACGCCCGCGCGCTCCAGCGCCGCCAGCGGGCCGTATTCGACCAGCACCTCATGGCCGAGCGAGGAGGCGAGCAGGCCGAGCGTATCGGCGGCATCGGTATTGTCGTCGACGACCAGCACCAGGCCGCGGGAAGGCGCCGCGGCGGGAGCGAGCGGCGCGCCGGGAGCCGGGGCGCAAGCGGGAACGGCTTCCAGCATGGGCAGCACCACGGTAAATTCGCTGCCCATGCCCGGTCCCGCGCTGCTGACCGTCAGCACGCCGTCGTGGAGCGTCACCAGTTGCCTGGACAGGGCCAGGCCCACGCCCAGGCCGCCCATGCTCAGGTCGGTCTTGCGGGTTTCCTGGGTGAACAGCTCGAAGGCGTGCTCGATCAGATCGGGCGTCATGCCGATGCCATTGTCGCGCACGCTCAGGCGCGCATGCCCGCCCTCGGTCGACAGGACCAGGTCGAGCCGGCCGCCCTCGGGGGTGTACTTGGCTGCGTTGTTCAGCAGGTTGGCGACCACCTGCACCAGGCGGGTACGGTCGCCCTGCACCATGACAGGCGCCGCCGGGATCGCCTGCGCCAGGCGGTGTTTTTTGGACGCCACCAGCGGCATCACCTGCTCGACCGCTTCCGCCGCCACTTCCTGCAGGCTGATCGGGCGGCGTTCCAGCTTGATCTGGCCGCGGGTGACGCGCGAGACGTCGAGCAGGTCGTCGATCATGTCGGTCATGTGACGCACCTGGCGTCCGATCATGGCGCCGTAGCGCTTCTGCTGGGCGGCGTCGGGCGGCGCCAGCGACAGCAGTTCGGCGGCGACCGAAATCGGCGCCAGCGGGTTGCGCAGTTCGTGCGCGAGGGTGGCGAGGAATTCATCCTTGCGGCGTGCCGCCTGGCGCATGGCGCCTTCGTTGGCCTGCAGCTTGCCGATCAGCGAACGCAGCGCGATGCGCAACATGGCGATCTCACGGTAGCCGCCGCGCACCTCCTCGATGTCCTGCAGCTCGCCGGCCTCGATGCGGCGCGCCGATTCGGCCAGCAGCCGCAGCGGCCCGGCGATGCGCCGCGCCAGCAGCGTGGCGATCAGCGCCGCCAGCAGGGCGATCGCCAGGCCGATGACGATCACCTGGCGCCTGAACTCGGCGATCGGGGCGTAGGCCTGGTCCACTTCCTGGCGCACCAGCACGGTCCAGTCCAGGCCCGGCGCGAAGCTGTGGCCCTGGCTCCTGCTGTAGCCGACCAGGTAGGTCTTGCCGTCGCCAAAGCTGTCGACCGCATGGCCGTTGCGGCCGGCGCCGGCCAGGCTCTTGCCACTTGGGGCCAGCCGGGTGCCGACCAGGTGCCTGGGCCCGATGATGACGTTCATGTCGGGCCCGACCACCAGCGCCTCGAGGCGCCGGCGAATCAGAAGTGGGCGCATGACGGATTGCTCGATGTCGTGCGCCCAGTCGATGCTCAGGTGGGCGCCCAGCACGCCGGCGACCCGGCCGGCCGCATCCCGGTAGGGAAAGGCGATGTCGATGAAGCGCATCGGTTCGCCGCCCGCGGGCTGCAACAGCTTGCTGAGCAGGACCGCCTCGTGCACGTCGGTCAGGTGCTTGCCCTTGAGTGCATTCAGGTACCACGGGCGGGCGCCGACGTTCACCCCCTCCAGCAGGCCGTTGGCGGAGACCAGCACGCGCCCGTCCGTGTCGGTGATGCCGAGCCAGGCATAGTAGGGGTAGGTCTTCTGCATCTCCTCGAGGAAGCGGCGCCTGGCCGGCACGTCGACGGCGCGGCCGGCGAGCCCGGCCTGGGTGGACAGCAAGCGCACTTCGCGATAGCGTTCGAACAGGGTGCGGTCGAGCTTGTCGGTGGTCTGGAGGGCGATTTCGGCGAACTGGTGTCCCAGTTCTTCTTCCGAGCGTTCGGTGGCAAGCCGGTTCAGTACCAGCGCGAGCACCAGCACGATCGCCAGGGCCAGCCCGACGAACAGCAGCATCAGCTGGGTGGAGATCCGGGTCCTGCCTGCGGTCCTGTTCATGGCGGTTCGGTGGCGCTGGCGCGGCGGTGGGGAAGCCGCCATCATACCCTGTTCGCCTTGCCTGATGGAAAACGCCGTGTCCGGCTATTCGTCCGGTTCGCGCTCGCGCATCGCCACGAAGTCGCGTTCGAACATCGCATGCAGCTCCCCGCGCGCGCGCCGCGCCATCGAGGCGTACTGCTCGCGGTCCTTGTAATACGGGTAAACGTCGAGCACGCTCTTGAGGTTATGCTCGCGAAAGCGCATGGCCGCCTGGCGCGCGAAATAGGCGCCAAAGCCGAGTTCCTCCATCACGCGCCGGCCCAGCATCAGCGCGGACTCGAAGGTTTCGCGCTCGATCACGGTTACGCCCAGGTCCATCAGCTCGTAATAATGGGTGACGTTGCGGGCACGGGCCAGGATCGGCAGGTCGGGAAACTCGGCCCGCACGGCGGCGGCCAGCTTCAGGCTGTCCTCGACGCCGTCGACCGACAGCACCAGGGCGCGCGCGTGGTCGGCGCCGGCCGCGTGCAGCAGGTCGATCCGGGTGGCGTCGCCGTAGAAGACCTTGAAACCGAACTGGCGCAGGGTGTCGATCTGGTCGGGGTCGTGGTCGAGCATGGTCAGCGGCACCTGGTTGGCGTTCAGCAGGCGGCCGACGATCTGGCCGAAGCGGCCGAAGCCGGCGATAATCACGTGGCCCTGGTTGGCGTCGATGGCGTCGGGCTCGCGCCGGCGCAGGCGCTGCCAGCGCGGCTCCAGCACGCGGTCGTACAGGATCAGGAGCAGCGGCGTGGCCAGCATCGACAGCGCCACCATCAGCACCAGCACCGACGCCGTCTCGGGCGCGAACACCCGGCTCGTGACCGCCGCGCCGAACACCACGAAGGCGAACTCGCCTCCTTGCGACAGCAGGAAGGCGAACAGCACCCGCTGGCGTCCCGCCATGCCGAAGAAACGCGCCAGCAGCCACAGGACCGCCAGCTTGATCGAGAGGAAAGCGGCCGCCATGAAGACGATGCGCCATGGCTGGGCCAGCAGCACGCCGAAGTCGACCGACATCCCGACCGCGATGAAGAATAGCCCGAGCAGCAGGCCTTTGAAGGGTTCCAGGTCGGCTTCGAGCGCGTGGCGGTATTCGGAATCGGCCAGCAGCACGCCGGCCATGAAGGCGCCCAGGGCCATCGACATGCCGCTCCATGCCATCAGGAGCGAGATCGCAATGACCAGGAACAGGGCAAACGCGGTGAAGATCTCGCGCATGCCGGTGCGGGCGATGAAGCGCAGCAGCGGGCGCACCAGGAAGCGCCCGGCCAGCACCAGGCCGCCGATCACGGCGATGGGCAGCAAGACCCCGCTCCAGCCGGCGCCGGGGTGGGAATCGGGCACGCCCAGCAGCGGCAGCAGGGCAATCATCGGGATCGCGGCGATGTCCTGGAACAGCAGGATCGCGAAGCCGGCCTGGCCCGCCGGGGTCGGAATCAGGTTGCGTTCCTGCATGGTGGTGAGCGCGATCGCGGTCGAGGACAGCGACAGGCCGAGGGCGGCAATCAGGGCGGTCTGCCAAGGGACGCCGGCCGCGAGCGCCGCCAGCAGCAGCAGCGCCGCCACCCCCGCCACCTGGGCCGTGCCCCAGCCGAAGATCGAGCGGCGCAGCGACCACAGGCGGCGCGGCTCGAGCTCGAGGCCGATCACGAACAGCAGCAGCACCACGCCGAACTCGGCAAAATGCAGGATGTCCTCGACTTCACGGATCAGGCCCAGGCCCCAGGGGCCGATGGCGATCCCGGCCAGCAGGTAGCCGAGCACCGCGCCCAGGCCGAGGCGTTTGGCGACGGGCACCGCGACCAGCGCCGCGGCCAGGTAGACCAGCGCATTGAGCAGCATGTCATGTTCCATTCCTGCCTCCCTGGGTGTCGATGTCGAGGGCGGCCAGTCGGGCAAGCCGCACGCGCAGCGCGTCCGCGTGCCCGTCGGCGGCGCTGCCGCCTTGCGCATCGGCTTCGTGGAACACCTGCGGGGCCAGCCATTCCATGCCGCACACGCTGGCGCTCTGCGCGAGCGGGGCCAGGTAGTCTTCCAGCGGCCGTCCGTGCGCGCCGCCGGGCCGGTAATCGAGGGCGCCGCCCGGGCAGGAGACGGCGGCGAAGGCGCGCTTGCCTGCCAGGCGCCGCGGCTGCCGCTCTGCCCAGTCGGGCTTGAACACGCTGTCGAACCATTCCTTGAGCAGGGCCGGCATCGCATACCAGTCGAGATGAAACACGAACACGAGCAGCGGCGCGGCCTTGAGCAGTTCGCGCTCGCGCCGCACGTCGATGTAAAAATCAGGATACAGCTGGTACAGGTCGCGCACCAGTACGCCGGGCAGGCCGGCCACGGCGTCGGCCACCCGGCGGCTGGTGCGCGAGCGGTGCAGGGACGGGTCGGCGAACACGACCAGGGCGCGGAGATCGGTTGTCATGCATGCTTCCTGCAGTGGCGGCGGGGCGATGGAAGGATTGTACATTTCATAACTGAAGGAGTTGTGTCTTGCGTGCGTAATGACAGGACACATTCGTGTTTCATTGTGTGTGCCGGGATATTACAATTGCTGTTCTACAAATGGAGTCGGATCAGCATGGCGCACCCGGAAGTTGCAGTAACCAGGCCCTTCGCCCAGGGCGGAGGCGAACTTGGCAAACTCATCGATGAATTCGACTGGAGCGCCACCAGTCTGGGCCCCATCGGCGGATGGCCGCCGGTGGTGCGCAATACGGTCGACCTGATCCTGCGCTCGCCGGCGCCGATGGTGACCATGTGGGGCCAGGACGGCGTCATGATCTACAACGACGGCTACGCCCGCATCGCCGCCGAGCGCCATCCGCAGCAGCTGGGCGTGCCGGTGCGCGAGAGCTGGCCCGACGAAGCGGCTTTCAACGACAACGTGATGCGGGTCTGCATGGCCGGGGGCACGCTGTCCTACCGCGACGCCGAACTGCGCCTGTGCCGCCACGGCGAACCCGAGCAGGTCTGGCTCAGCCTCGACTACTCGCCGATCGTCGCCGCCGACGGCAGCATTGCCGGCGTGCTGGCACTGGTGGTGGAAACCACCGACAAGGTGCGCGCCGAGCGCTACCAGGCCGGCGAGCAGGAGCGCCTGCGCGCCATGTTCGCCCAGGCGCCGGGCTTCATGGCCATGCTCACCGGCCCCGAACACCGCTACGAACTGGTCAACGAGGCCTACCTCGGGCTGGTGGAGCGCGCCGACATCATCGGCCGCAGCGTGCGCGAGGTGCTGCCGGAAGTGGCCGCGCAGGGCTTTCTGGGGCTGCTCGACCAGGTGTATGCCGCCGGCCGCCCGCATACCGGCGCCGCCACCGAGATCTGGCTCACCGGCGCCGACGGCGAGAACCGCCAGCATTACCTGGACTTCGTGTTCCAGCCGGTGCGTGACGACGCCGGCGCCGTCATCGGGATTTTCGTGCAGGGCAACGACGTGACCGAGCGCGTGCGCGCGGAAGGGGCGATGCGCGAGAGCGAGGCGCGCTTCCGCACCTTTGCCCAGGCCATGCCGGCCCAGGTCTGGGCCGCCGACGCGAAAGGGCAGCTGAACTGGTTCAACGAGAAGATCTTCGCCTACAGCGGCTATCGACACGAGGATCTGCTTGCTGACGGCTGGGGACGCATGATCCACCCGGGCGACCTGCATGCGCTGCGCACCCGCTGGACCGAATCGGTCGCCACCGGCGTGCTGTTCGAGGCCGAGGCGCGGCTGCGCCGGGCCGACGGCAGCTACCGCTGGCACCTGAACCGCGCGCTGCCGCTGCGCGGCGCCGACGGACTGGTGACGGGCTGGGTCGGCACCAACACCGATATCGAGGAACAGAAGAACACGGCGCAGCGCTACGCCGCCCTGAACGACGACCTGCAGGGCCAGGTGGCCCTGCGCACGGCCGAACGCGACCGCATGTGGCGGCTCTCCAAGGACATCCTGCTGGTGTGCGCCTTCGACGGCCGGGTGGAGGCGGTCAGCCCGGCCTTCGGCGCGCTGCTGGGCTGGCAGGAGACCGACATCATCGGCAAGAACTTCCTCGACCTGGTGCATCCCGAGGACCGCACCGCGACGGTGGCCCAGATGGCGGCGCTGGGCCGCGGCTCCTACGTCAACAAGTTCGAGAACCGCTACCGGCGCAAGGATGGCAACTGGTGCCTGCTGTCCTGGACCGCGGCCCCGGACGAGCGCTACGTGCATGCGATCGGGCGCGACATCACGGCCGACCGCGAGCAGCTGGAAACCATGCGCCGCACCGAGCTGGCGCTGCAGCAGGCACAGAAAATGGAAACCATCGGCAAGCTGACCGGGGGCGTGGCGCACGACTTCAACAACCTGCTGCAGATCATCTCGGGCAACCTGCAGCTGCTGCAGATGGCCGAGCAGGCGCGCGGCGCGGCAAAGCCCGACTGCGCGCGCTGGATCGAGAGCGCGCGTTCGGCGGTGGACAAGGGCGCCAAGCTGGCCAGCTACCTGCTGGCCTTCGGGCGCCGCCAGCCGCTCGAGCCCAAGGTCATCAAGATCAGCCGCCTGGTGGCGAACATGGAAGACCTGCTGCGCCGCTCGCTGGGCGAAGAGATCGAGATCGAGATGGTGATCTCGGGCGGCCTGTGGAATACGGCGGTGGACGTGGCCCAGGTCGAGAACGCGCTGCTGAACCTGGCCATCAATGCGCGCGATGCGATGAGCGGATCGATGCTCGGGCGCGGCCGCATGACGATCGAAGCCACCAACGCCGTGCTCGACGACCTGTACTGCCGCACCCATGGCGACGTGATTCCGGGCCAGTACGTGATGCTGGCCGTGAGCGATACCGGCTGCGGCATGCCGCCGGAAGTGGTCAGCCGCGCCTTCGAGCCCTTCTATTCGACCAAGGAAGAAGGCAAGGGCACGGGACTGGGCCTGTCGATGGTCTACGGTTTCGTGAAGCAGTCGGGCGGCCACGTGAAGATCTACAGCGAGGTCGGGCAGGGCACCACCGTCAAGCTTTACCTGCCGCGTTCGACCGCGGCCGAGGAGCCGCTCGGCCCGGTCGAGTCGCAGCAGGCGGTGGGCGGCACCGAAACCATCCTGGTGGCCGAGGACGACGAGGCGGTGCGCGCCACCGTGGTCGAGATGCTGTCCGGCCTGGGCTACCGGGTGCTGAAGGCGCCCGACGCCGCCAGTGCGCTGGCGGTGATCGACAGCGGCGTGCCGATCGATCTGCTGTTCACCGACGTGGTCATGCCGGGCCACCTGCGCAGTCCCGACCTGGCGCGGATGGCGCGCGAGCGCCTGCCGAACCTGGCGGTGCTGTTCACCTCCGGCTATACCGAAAACGCCATCGTCCATGGCGGGCGCCTCGACCCGGGCGTGGAATTGCTGGGCAAGCCCTACACCCGGGAGCGCCTGGCGCGGCGGATCCGCCAGGTGCTGGCCGGCCAGAAGCGGGGGACGGCGCAAGTGCCGGCGCCAGTGGACTCCACGCCGCAGCAGTCGGGCGGCCTGTCGATCGTGCTGGTCGAGGACGAAGACAACATCCGCGCCAATACCGCGGCCCTGCTGGAACACCTCGGCCACCGGGTCCGGACCGCGCCCGATGCCGAGACGGCGCTGCCCTTGATCAGCGCCGGGACCGACATCCTGATCACCGACGTGCAGCTGCCGGGGATGTGGGGCGATGCCCTTGCGGCCCAGGCACGCTGCAATGCGCCGGGCGTGCGCATCGTGTTCGCCACCGGCCATGGCGAAGTGGCGAACTGGCCGGATGCCGCGGTCCTGCGCAAGCCCTACGATCTGCAGAGCCTGGTGCAGGTGCTGGGCGGGCAGGGCGTCGCTGCCTGAAGGCAGGTCAGGGTCCTACAGCGCGCGTCGGCGCGGGCCTATCCGTGCGCGGCTCCGGCGCGGCTATCATGGGATGCCTATTTCATGACAAGGAGACCAGCATGTCGATGCAGAGCGAAGGCAAGGACGCCAAAGGACGCAACTACGACCAGGTGACCCGCGACGGCAGCAGCAGCGCCGGCAGCATGGGCACCGGCGGCACCGGCGACATCGGCGCCATGGGCAGTCAACACCAGGACGGCCAGCAGTCGGCCAGCCGCTCCGACGACCTGCTCGCCGGCGACACCACCCACCAGGAGGCCGACCAGGCCTTCAGCGGCGGCAGCCAGGGCGGGCAGATCCAGACCGGGATGGAAGGAATCGGCAAGGGCAGCGCCGGCAACCGACAGTCGGGTCAGCAATCGGGGCAGCAGTCCGGCCAGCAGGCGGGCCGACAGGGGAACGTGCCCAGCGGCCAGACCGATGCGGACCAGTACGACCAGGGGACTGCGCCGCGCGAGCGCTGAGCGGCGCTTCAGGCGCCGGCCTGCGCCTCCGTACGGCGGAGGCGGTACAACACGTGCTGCGAGAGCGGATGTTCCGCCGGCAAGGCCGGGTGCGCAAACGCGCCCCGGACGTCTTCGCGCATGCCGAGCTTTTCCATCAGCGCACGCGAGCGCAGGTTGGCCGGGACGGTGAAGGAGACGATTTCCTCGAGCCCCAGTTGGGTGAAGCCGAAGCGCAGGCAGGCGCGCGCCGCTTCGCTGGCAATCCCCTGGCCCCAGTGCCTGGCCGCAAGGCGCCAGCCGATGTCGGTGCAGGGAGCGAAAGGCAGGCCTGCGTCATGCTTCTTCAGGCCGACGAAGCCGGCCAGCTCACCGGTCGCGGCGACCGTCACGGCAAAATAGCAGGCCCCGCTGCGCGCGTACAGTTCCTGTTGGGAGGCAATGAAGGCTTGCGCCTGCGCCATCGTGAGCGGGCCGGGCAGGAATTCCGTCACGCGCGGGTCCTGGTTCAGTTCCCAGAAGGCACGGGCATCGCCCGCCTCCCAGGTGCGCAGCCGCAGGCGTGGAGTCTGGATGAGGTTCATGGCGGGCATGCTAGCTTGCCAGTGTCATGCGCGCCGCGACCACGTCCTCGATGAACGTTGCCGTGACATCCGGCTGCGTTACCAGGAGCATGTGCCCGCCGTCGACCAGTTCCAGCCGCGCGCCGGCGACCTTGTCCACCAGCGCCTGGCCGTTGGCGCGCCAGTCGAGCAGGCGGTCGCCGCGGCCGAACAGCACCGCGACCGGCATGCCCAGTTCGCCGTAGCGGCCTTCGATGACCCGCATGTGGGGGGCCAGGGCCTGCACGTCGGCCGAGCCGGCCAGGAATGCCTGCGGGCGCAGGCCGAGCAGGCCGCCGCCGCGCGTCGCGAAGTCAGCGGGCACGCTCTCCGGACCGAATACGTCGCGCAAGATCGCCTTGCTGCCCAGGATTCCGAGCGGCACCGCCAGGGTCGCCGCGAACAGCCGGCGCAGCCAGGCCGTTTCGATCGTCATCGAGCGGAACACCGGCGGCACGGCATCGGGCGCGTGGCTGAGGGGCGCCAGCAGCGCCAGGGCGCCCACTCGATGCGGATGTTCCAGCGCCAGCGTCAGCGCGGTGGCGCCGCCCAGCGAATGGCCGACCACGGTCGGCCGTTCCAGCCCCAGTTTGTCGATCAGCGCGGCGATGGCGCGCGCCTGGGCGGCCAGGTCCGCAGGAACGCCGTCCGGGCGCGTCGAGTAGCCGGAACCCGGCCGGTCCAGCGCCACCACGCGGTAGCGGCTTGAGAGCGCGCGTACGGCGCCATAGTTGAAATGCGCCATCTGGCCGCCAAGGCCGTGGATCATCAGGATCGCCGGGCCGCTGCCCTCGTCGCGCACGTGCAGGCGCACGCCGTCCACCTCGACAAAGCTGCCGGCGGGCGGCAGGAAGGCTTCGATGCGGCGCGCCGTGCGGCGGCTGAACGCCCCCAAGAGGAGCAGCAGCAGCGCGACGCCGCCAAGCACAGCCAGCAGGGCGTGCAACTTCATCGTGGACTCGCTTTCTTCAGGGCTTGCCAGTAATGGACGGGACTCAGGCGCTCGAGCAGGGCGAGCAGCCGCGCGTCGGCGCCGACCAGAATGCGCGCCTTGCGGCCCTCGATGCCGCGCACGATGAGCTCGCCGGCCCGCTCGGACGGCATGCGCAGCAGGCGCTGCGCGCCGGCGCGGCCACGCGCGACTTCCTGCTCGGAGGCGCCGCGCGGCGCGCGGGCGTTGTGCGCAATCGCGGTCGCCACGCCGCCGGGATGGACCACGCTGACCGCCACCGTGCTGCCCTCGAGTTCGTGGCGCAGCGCGTGGCTGAAACCGCGCACCGCGAACTTGCTGGCCGCGTAGGCGCTCTGGCCCGGCGGCGCGACGATGCCGTAGATGCTGGACAGGTTGAAGATGCGGGCCTCGTCGCTCTGCCTCAGGTGGGGCAGGAAGGCGCGCGTCATCCGGACCACGGCGTTGAAATTGACCTCCATGAGCCAGTCGAAATCCTCTTCGGCGAGCTGCTCGAAGCTGCCGCCGAGGGCGACGCCGGCATTGTTTACCAGGAGGTCGACGCGGCCATGCAGGTCCAGTACCGCGGCCGGCAGCAGGCGCACGGCGCCGCGGTCGGCAACGTCGAGCCGGTGGCTGGAGGCGCGCACTCCGAGCGCGCGGGCTTCCATGGCGGCAGCATCCGCGGCGGCGCCGTCGATGTCGGCCAGGGCCAGGTGGCAGCCGCGCCGCGCCAGCGCGAAGGCGGTGGCGCGCCCGATGCCGCCGCCGGCGCCGGTGACGACGGCCACGCGGTTGGCGAGCTTCATGGCATGCCTCCCGGCCGCCCGAAGCGCAGCACGCCGTCGTCGATGCGGCCGAAGCGGATGGTCAGGAGGTCGCGCAGGTAGTTCTGGTGAACCCGCCAGGGCTTGCGCGCGCCCTGCCTGGGCAGCAGGTGGCGGGCCCGCTCGACGTAGCCGGAATTGAAGTCGAGGAAGGGCGCTTCCGCGACGGCCGGGTCGCGCTGCGCCACCGCGATGGCCTGGCCGCGCGCGTCCATGTGGCGCAGCAGGCGGCAGACCCAGGCGGCGGTCAGGTCGGCCTTCAGGGTCCAGGACGCATTGGTGTAGCCGAAGGCCAGCGCGCAGTTCGGTACGCCGCTGAGCATCACGCCCTTGTAGGACATGGCGCGGCTGGGGTCGAGCGTGCGCCCGTCCACCACCAGGGTGGCGCCGCCGAACAGCTTCAGGCTGAGGCCCGTGGCCATCACCACCAGGTCGGCCGCCAGCTCGCGCCCGGACCGCAGCAGGATGCCGGTCCTGGTGAAGCGGACGATGTGATCGGTGACGACCGAGGCGCGCCCGGCGCGGATCGCCTCGAACAGGTCGCCGTCCGGGACCACGCAGATGCGCTGGTCCCAGGGTTTGTAGCGGGGCGTGAAGTGGGCCGCCGCGGCCTGCGGCGAACCGAGCTGCCGGCCGGCCATCTCGACGATCTTGCGCTTGACCAGTTCCGGCTTGCGGCGCGCCAGCCAGTACAGGAACATGCTTTCGCTGATCACCCGCCAGCGCGTCAGCGCATAGGCCAGATCGCGCGGGAGCAAAGCCTGCATGCGCTGCGCGAAGCGGTAGCGCGACGGCCGGGCCACCACGTAGGTTGGGGAACGCTGCAGCATGGTCACGTGGGCGGCGCGCCCGGCCATGGCCGGCACCAGCGTGACGGCGGTGGCGCCGCTGCCGATCACCACCACCTGCTTGCCGCCGTAGTCGAGGTCCTCGGGCCAGAACTGCGGCTGCACGATCCGCCCGGCGAACTCCTCTTCGCCCTCGAAGCGCGGGCGGTAGGCGTCGTCGTAGCTGTAGTAGCCGCTGCACAGGTAGAGGAAACGGGCCCGCAGGATGCGGGTGCCGCCATCCTTCAGGCGCGCCTGTACGGTCCACAGCGCGTCCTGCGAGCACCAGCTCGCGCCGATCACCTTGTGGCCGTAGCGGATGTGCGGCTCGATGCCGTGCTCGCGCGCGGTGCCGCGCACGTAGTCGAGGATGGCGGCGCCGTCGGCGATCGCCTTGGCATCCAGCCAGGGACGGAAGGCATAGCCGAGCGTGTACATGTCGGAATCGGAACGGACGCCGGGATAGCGGAACAGGTCCCAGGTGCCGCCGATGGCGTCGCGTGCCTCGAGGATGGCGTAGCGCTTGCCGGGGCAGCCCTGCTGCAAGGCGCTGGCGGCGCCGATGCCGGACAGTCCGGCGCCGACGATGAGCACGTCCAGCGGGGCTTCCTGCGCGGCGTCTGCCGCAGGAGAAGTTGACGCGGGTGGATGCATGGTGTCTCGGGATCTTTTCTTATCTTGACACTGTACATTGTCAGAAACTCGGTGGCAAGTTTGGAAAGAAGTTTCTGTGTAGAATGTAGTCATGAAAGCAGAGCTCACCACCAGCCGTTCCTACCGCGGGCTGTCCCAGGAAGAGCGGCGCGCCGACCGCCGCGCGCGCCTGATTGCCGCGGCCATTGCCGTGTATGGAGAGCGCGGCTACCACCAGGCCACCGTGAAGGCGGTCTGCGAGTCGGCCGGCCTTACCGAACGCTACTTCTACGAATCCTTCCCGAACAGCGAGGCGCTCCTGATCGCCTCTTTCAACGCCGTCACCTATGCCGTGCTGGGGGAGATCACGCGCGCGGCGAAGGACGCCGGACGCGGGCGCATCGCGCGCTCGCGCGCCATGCTGCATGCCTATTTCGCCGCCCTGCAGCGCGAGCCGCGCTCGGCGCGCGTGTTCCTGCTGGAGATCCGCGGCGTCAGCCGCGCGGTCGACCTGGCCTTCGATGGCGCGCTGCGCGCGATCGGGCACGAGGTGGCCCGGATCGTGGCCGCGCCGGGCGCGCCGGACGACGAGCTGCTGCAGGCCGGGGTGGTCGGCGGCGTGATCCACATCGCGCTGCGCTGGATCGACGACGGCTATGCGCCGGCGATCGACAGCGTGGTCGATACCGCGCTGCGGCTCGGCACCGTGCTGTCGGCGCCGCAGCGCAGGACGCGCCGGGCTGCCACCTAGTTCTCCCGAAAAAAAAAGGTTCATCACGGATTAGCGGGAAGCAATCCTAAAAACAAGAAAGCGGTGAAGAAGAGCTAGACTTGTTGTGCGATCAACAAAACCTGCTTTTCCCACCGCTTTCATGACGAATCATAATCTCGCCCTCCCGTTCTGGGAAGGGTTCATTGCATCGAAACTGGAGCGCCGGGCTGGCGCGGTATGGATCGATCTACGCCGGGACCCGGCAGCGCCGATGGTATGTGGCGGCTGTCACCATCACTGCCATCAGGTACATGAAGCAGGCGTGCGCATCGTCCGCGACATGCCGATGTTCGGCTTACCTGTGTGGCTGCGTGTACCTTTGAGGCGCCTGCGCTGCGGTCAATGCGGTACTCGTACGGAGCGCGTGGCCTGGTTGGATCGCCATGCCCGGGTGACTCGTTCCCTGGCCGAGTTTGTAGGCTTGTGGTGCGAGAAGCTGCCCGTTGCCCACGTATGCAAACTGGTGCAGCTGCACTGGGAAACGGTGCGCAATATCGAGCGTGCCAAGCTGGAACGTGAACTGGCCGCTTTGCCTGCAGCACAACCAACTCGGCTCGTCATGGACGAGTTTGCACTGTTCAAGGGGCATCGTTACGCCACTGTCGTGCTCGATGCAGACAGCAGGCAGGTCTTGTGGGTTGGCGAAGGCCGCAGCCGCGAAGCCATCCGCCCATTCTTTGAATGGCTCGGCCCTGAACGCTGCGCCAACATCGAGGCCGTCGCGATGGACATGAACACTGCGTTCGACCTGGAAGTTCGTCAGCAATGTCCGAAGGCGCGTGTGGTCTACGACCTGTTCCACGTTATCGCCAAGTACGGCCGAGAGGTGATCGACCGGGTACGCGTCGACGAGGCGAACCGCTTGCGAGACGACCGGCCCCAGCGCAAAGTCGTCAAGCGTTCTCGTTGGCTGTTGCTGCGCAACCGGGAAAACGTCCCGCCGGCCCAGCAGGCCAATCTGGACGAGCTGCTCGCTGCCAACCAGGCCTTGATGACGGTGTACGTGATGAAGACGGCACTCAAGGAACTATGGCAGACATCTGGTGGGTGGCAGTGGCTCCTCGCCTGGCGCAGCTGGCTCAAGATGGCGCGCGATAGCGGCATCGAGCCGTTAAGAAAGTTCGCTGCGAAACTCAAGCCTTACTGGCGAGGCATCGCAGCACGGCTGCGCTGGCCGATGCATACCGGCCAGCTCGAAGGCATCAACAACCGTATCAAAGTGATGAAGCGAATGGCTTACGGCTACCGGGACAGCGACTTCTTCTTTCTGAAGATCAAAGCCGCGTTTCCCGGAAATCCGTGAAGAACCAAAAAAAAGCCCGGCAGTGCCGGGCTTTGGACGAGGGCGGAGCCGCTCAGAACTGGTAGGACAGGCCGGTGCTCAGGTTGGTCGCCTGCTGGGAGATCTTCTGCACTTCGACGCGTGCCGTCACCGCCGGCGTGATCGCGTAGCTCAGGCCAATGCCGTACAGCGCCTTGGTGGTCGAGTCCTTGTGGGTGAAGCCACCGGTGCTGAAGCGCTCCTGGATGCGGGCGGCGCCGAGGCGGCCATAGACGCTGAAGCTTTCCCCGACCGGCATGCTGCCGACCAGCGAGAGCGAGGTCTGGTCGGCGCGCAGGTTCGCATTCCCGTTGCCCCAGCCATAGTCGCGCTCGAACAGGCGGCGCTGGCCCAGTTCCACCGCAACGTTCGGATGGAAGTTGTAGCCGACGAAGCCGCCGAAGCTGGTCTCGTGGCCACCGAGATCGGTGATCTTGGAGCGGCCGAGGTCGGCACCGGCATAGAAGCTGCCCGGTTGCGCGGCGAAGCTGGCCGAGGAAGCTGCGAACAGGGCGGCAAGGAGGGCGATCTTCTTGAACATGGACATATCTCCTGCTTAGAACTGGAAGGCGACGCCGGCGCTCAGGTTGGTCGCGTCGCTGGCAGGCTTCTGCACTTCGAGGCGCGCCGACACGGCCGGGGTGAAGGCGTAGTTCAGGCCGACGCCGTACAGGGCCTTGGTGGTGGAATCCTTGGCGCTGTAGCCGGCCGAGCTGACCTTGGCTTCCAGGCGGTTGAGGCCGAGACGGCCGTAGAGGCTGAGGTTCTGGGCCACCGGCAGGCTGCCGACCAGCGACAGGTGCGCCTGGTCGACCTTCGCGCTGCCGTCCACGAAACCGATGGACGGGGTGCCGACGTAGATGTCGTAGTCGGCCAGGCGGCGGTAGCCGGCTTCCACGGCGAAGTTCTGGTGGAAGTTGTAGCCGACGAAGCCGCCGACGCTGGTGTCGCGCTTGGAAACGTCGTCGACCTTGGTCTTGCCGACGTCGCCACCGGCGTAGAACGTATTCGGTTGGGCGGCAAAAGCGGCCGAGGAAGCGATGAGCAGGGCGCTGGCAGCTGCGATTTTCTTGAACATATTATGTGCCTCTTTCTGTCGTTGATGCGCTGGGGCGATTCCCGAGCACGGCGCAATTATTGCAGCTTAGATACGTTAACTGCAATTTTTCACTATGCACAAATGTGCAAATAATGTTTGCAAATGTAACTATGTATGCATATTTTGTTTGCCTTGTGCTCAATTTGGTCAAATCGTACTCGGCGAGTGCACATAAGATCTGCCGCCCGGGCGGGCGGCTTAAGTAGGGAGAAGCAGCGCTCAGACGTGCAATGCATGCCCCAGCGCGCGTAGTAAGCAGCGAGGGTCGGGTCTGACATTTGGACACGGGCTGAGCAAGACGATAGAGTTACGGTCGAGTTCGTGTCTGAATGTCAGACCTGACCCCGGTGAAAATTGTGGCGGGAAAGAAAAACCGCCCGAGTGGGCGGCTTGGGTAGCGGGGAGCAGCGCTCAGATATGCAGCGCGTGCCCCAGTGCGCGCAGCGCGGCTTCCTGTACCGCCTCGCCCAGGGTCGGGTGCGCGTGGATGGTGCCGGCGATGTCCTCGAGCTGGGCGCCCAGCTCGATCGACTGGGTGAAGCCGGCCGTCAGTTCCGACACCGCGCCGCCCACGGCCTGCCAGCCGATGATGCGGTGGTCGCTCTTGCGCGCCACCACGCGCACGAAGCCGTCCGTGCTTTCGATGGTCATCGCGCGTCCGTTGGCGCTGAACGGGAAGTTGGCCGTGACGATCTCGATGCCGGCCTTGTCGGCGTCCAGCGGCGACATCCCGACCACGACGATTTCCGGATCGGTGAAGCACACCGCGGGAATCGCGGCGGGTGCGAAGTGGCGGCGCTTGCCGGACACGATCTCGGCCACCATCTCGCCCTGGGCCATGGCGCGGTGCGCCAGCATTGGCTCGCCGGTCAGGTCGCCGATCGCCCACACGTTGCGCATCGAGGTGCGGCACTGGTCGTCCACCTTGACCGCGCGCCCGTTCATGTCGAGCATCAGGTTTTCCAGGCCCCAGCCCGTGGTGCGCGGCTTGCGGCCGACCGCCACCAGGACGCGGTCCGCTTCCAGCAGGGCTTCGACGCCGGACGCATCGCGCACCCGCACGCGCTGCTGGCCGTCGTCGCCGTCCATGCCCAGCACAGAGGTCGCCAGGCGCAGCTCGACGCCCAGGCGCGCCAGGCTGGCGGCCACCGGCTTGACCAGGTCGGCGTCATAGGCGGGCAGGATCCGGTCGGCCGCTTCGACCACCGTCACCTGCGCGCCCAGCTTGCGGTAGGCGGTGCCGAGCTCCAGGCCGATGTAGCCGGCCCCGACCACCACCAGGCGCTGTGGAATTCCATCGGGCGAGAGCGCCTCGGTCGAGGAGATGACCGGACCGCCGAAGGGCATGAAGGGGAGTTCGACCGCCTCGGAGCCGCTGGCCAGCAGCATGTGCTCGCAGCGGATCCGCACCGAGGCTTGGCTGTCGCCGTCGGCGCGCACCTCGACGGTCTTGCCGTCCAGGATGGTCGCCCAGCCGGCTACCTGCTTGACGCCATTCTTCTTGAGCAGGGCGCCGACGCCGCCGGTCAGCTTCTTGACGATGCCGTCCTTCCAGGCCACGGTGCGCTCGAGGTCGATGTGCGGGGAGGCCGCGCTGATGCCCAGCGGCGAGGTTTCGGCCGCATAGCTACGCGCCTTGCAGAACTCCTCGGCCGCGTGGATCATCGCCTTGGACGGGATGCAGCCGATGTTCAGGCAGGTGCCGCCGGGGGCGGCGCCTTCGACCAGCACGGTCGGCACGCCGAGCTGGCCGGCGCGGATGCCGGCCACGTAGCCGCCCGGTCCGCCGCCGATGATCAGGAGTGTGGTGTTCAGTGTCTCCATATGCTCACTCCACGAAGATGGTGGCCGGGGTTTCGAGGTAGCCGCGGATGGTCTGCACGAACTTGGCCGCCACCTGGCCGTCGATGACGCGGTGGTCGAACGAGGACGACAGGTTCATCATCTTGCGCGCCACCATGGCGCCATCCCGGATCATCGGGCGATCGACGATGCGGTTGGGGCCGATGATCGCCACTTCCGGACGGTTCAGCACCGGGGTGGTGACGATGCCGCCCAGCGGGCCCAGGCTGGTGATGGTGATGGTGGAGCCGGTCAGCTCCTCGCGCGTGGCGCGGCCGGCGCGCGCCGCATCGGCCAGGCGCGCCACCTCGGCGGCAGCGGCCCACGGGTCGAGCGTCTCGGCATGGCGCACCACCGGCACCATCAGGCCGGCCTCGGTCTGGGCGGCGATGCCCAGGTGCACGCCTTCGAACTGGGTGAGGAGGTTGTTGGCGTCGTCGTAGCGCGCATTCATCATCGGATACTGGCGCAGCGCCAGCACCACCGCACGCATCAGGAGCGGCAGGAAGGTCAGCTTGCCGCGCTCGGCGCCATACCTGGCGTTGAGCTGGGTGCGCAGCGCCTCCAGCTCGGTGACGTCGACTTCTTCCACATAGGTGAAGTGCGGGATGTTGCGCTTGGCTTCCTGCATCTTCTCGGCGATCTTGCGGCGCAGGCCGATCACCGGGGCCGATTGCTCGCCGTCGCGCTTGGCGTAGCGCTCGTCGCGGCCGGCGCCCGGCGCGCTGGCGCGGCGGCCCGCCACATGGGCGTCGAGGTCGGAATGAAGGATGCGTCCCGCCGGGCCGCTGCCGTGCACGAACTGCAGCTCGATGCCCAGGTCCCAGGCGCGCTGGCGCACGGCCGGCGCGGCCAGCGGTTTTTCACCGTCGGCACGCATCGGCGCCGGACCGTTCTGGTAGCTGCGGGCCTGCGGGGCAGCTGCCCTGGGCGCCGGCGCGGCCGGCGCGGCCGCCTTGGCGCTCGCGCCCTGCGTGGCTTCGGCCTGCGCCACCGCTTCCAGCTGCGGTTCCGCGACTTCTTCGGCGGGCGCCGTGGCGGCAGCGGATTTCACCGGTTCCTGTTTCGCCTTCTCGCCGGAGAAATTGCCGGCGCCTTCGACGTCGAGGCGGATCAACTCCGCGCCCACGGCCAGCGACTGGCCGACCGCGCCGCCCAGGCTGGTGATGGTGCCCGCCACCGGCGAGGGGATCTCGACGGTGGCCTTGTCGGTCATGACGTCGGCCAGCACCTGGTCTTCCTTGACCGTGTCGCCCGGCTGCACGTGCCAGGCCACGACCTCGACCTCGGCGATGCCTTCGCCCAGGTCTGGCATTTTAATGACATGAATGCCCATGTTATTTACCCTCCAGCGCACGTTTCAGGGCCGCGCCGACACGGTCGGGACCCGGGAAATAAGCCCATTCCTGCGCATGCGGATACGGGGTATCCCAGCCGGTGACGCGCTCGATCGGCGCCTCCAGCTGGTAGAAGCAGTGTTCCTGCACCAGGGCCGCCAGCTCGGCGCCGAAGCCGCTGGTGCGGGTGGCTTCGTGCACGATGACGCAGCGGCCGGTCTTCTTGACCGAGTTGACGATGGTCTCGAGATCGAGCGGCCAGATGCTGCGCAGGTCGATCACCTCGGCGTCGACGCCGGATTCGCGCGCCGCCGCCTCCGACACCCACACCATGGTGCCGTAGGCGAGCACGGTCACGTCGTTGCCGGGGCGGACGATGTTGGCCTTGTCCAGGTCCACCGTATAGTGTCCGGTCGGGACGTTGCCCAGCGCGTGGCCGGACCAGGGCACCACCGGACGGTCGTGGTGGCCGTCGAAGGGGCCGTTGTACAGGCGCTTGGGCTCCAGGAAGATCACCGGGTCGTCGTTCTCGATCGAGGCGATGAGCAAGCCCTTCGCGTCGAAGGGGTTGGACGGCATCACCGTGCGCAGGCCGCACACGTGGGTGAAGAAGGCTTCCGGGCTCTGGCTGTGGGTCTGGCCGCCGTAGATGCCGCCGCCGCAGGGCATGCGGATCACCATCGAGGCGGTGAACTCGCCGGCCGAGCGGTAGCGCAGGCGCGCCGCTTCCGACACGATCTGGTCGGTGGCCGGATAAAAATAGTCGGCGAACTGGATCTCGACCACCGGGCGCAGGCCGTAGGCCGCCATGCCCACCGCGGTGCCGACGATGCCGCCTTCCGAAATCGGCGCATCGAACACGCGCGACTTGCCGTATTTCGCCTGCAGGCCATCCGTGACGCGGAACACGCCGCCGAAATAGCCGACGTCCTGGC
Source organism: Massilia varians (assembly GCF_027923905.1). Lineage (NCBI taxonomy): Bacteria > Pseudomonadati > Pseudomonadota > Betaproteobacteria > Burkholderiales > Oxalobacteraceae > Massilia > Massilia varians. Next base: position 3,185,838 of record NZ_AP026966.1, on the reverse strand, counting down.
CGTACACCACGACGTTGTTGTCGCGTTCCATCATCACGTCCATGGCCGAGCGCAGCGCCTGGATCATGGTCATCGGCATGGTTGCCGTTTCTTTTGGGATATCGTCTCGCGCCATCTTCATACTCCCAGTTCCTGGCGTTGCCGGCGCAGGTGCTCCGGCATGTCCTTGTACACGTCCTCGAACATCGTGGCCGCGCTCGGGGCGCGCTCGTCGCCCAGGATGCCGTAGGACTCGGCCTCTTTCTGGGCCGCGAGGACTTCCGCCTCGAGCGCGGCCTGCACGCGCTCGTGCTCTTCGTCCGACCACCAGCCCTGCTTGGTCAGGTACTGGCGCAGGCGGGCCACCGGGTCGCCCAGCGGGAAGTGCTGGAAGTCGTCGGCCGGGCGGTAGCGCGAGGGGTCGTCCGAGGTCGAGTGCGGGCCGGCGCGGTAGGTGACCCATTCGATCAGGGTCGGACCCAGGTTCGAGCGGGCCCGTTCGGCCGCCCAGCGCGAGGCGGAAAGCACTGCCAGGAAGTCGTTGCCGTCCACGCGCAAGGAAGCGATGCCGCTGCCGACGCCGCGGGTGGCGAAGGTGACGCTCTCGCCGCCGGCGATGGCCTGGAAGGTCGAGATCGCCCACTGGTTGTTGACCACGTTGAGGATGACCGGCGCGCGGTACACGTGAGCAAAGGTGAGGGCGGTGGAAAAGTCGGATTCGGCGGTGGCGCCGTCGCCGATCCAGGCCGAGGCGATCTTCGTATCGCCCTTGATCGCCGAGGCCATCGCCCAGCCCACCGCTTGCGGGTACTGGGTGGCGAGGTTGCCGGAAATCGAGAAGAAACCGGCGCGGCGCACCGAGTACATCACCGGCAGCTGGCGGCCCTTGAGCGGATCGCGCTCGTTCGACAGCAGCTGGCAGATCATTTCGACCAGCGGCACCTGCTTGGCGATCAGGAGGCTCTGCTGGCGGTAGGTCGGGAAATGCATGTCGCCGTCTTCGAGGGCCAGGGCCTGGGCGGTGCCCAGGGCTTCCTCGCCGAGCGAGAGCATATAGAAGGACATCTTCTTCTGGCGCTGGGCGATGACCATGCGGGCGTCGAAGATGCGGGTTTTCATCATGGTGCGCAGCCCGAAGCGCAGCAGTTCGGGATCGGCCTCGGGCGCCCAGGGACCGACGGCATCGCCGTTCTCGTCCAGGACGCGGATCAGGCCGGTGGCGATGTCGCTCGTGTCGAGCGGCGCCACGTCGACGGGCGGACGCCGGACGGCGCCGGCGGGACTCAATTGCAGGTACGAAAAATCGGTCTTGCAGCCCGGGCGGCCGGTAGGCTCCGGTACATGCAGCGACAGAGGCTTACTCTGACTCATAAACGCTTCCCCTTTGTAAGGTGACTTGCGGCAAGCATGATAAGGCGAACCGTCGCGCACACGAAGCCCCTGGCGAACTATTTTCATATTGCTATGCAGCATAGCGGGCCATGGCGGCGGCCGGATCGGCGCCCCGGCGCTTGTCGCGGAGGCGGTACAAGGCCGTGTCAGGCGACGCCTTCGGATTGCGGGCCGCGGGCGGCGTCTGTAGTATGGACTGGCGCAGCATCCCGTTCATGCCCGTTCGCAGGGAATCATGAAAAAAACTGGCGTCGTTCTGCTTACGCTCCTGCTGGCGATCGTTGCGATCGGCGGTCCTATCTGGCTGGCCATCCACGAGGCCCAAAGGCAGGCATTCAAGGCGGAAAGTGCGCATGCGCTCGGCTATGCGCGCGACGTCGTGATGCGCGGGGACGAGACGGCGGCGCAGGTGGCCGCGGCCGTCAGGCGCTTCGCGCCGTATACGGCGACACCTTGCGTGCCGGCCAGCATCGACCTCATGCGCGAGATCGACCTGGGATCGACCTATATCCAGGCGGTCGGCTACGTCGAGGGCAACCGGATGCTGTGCTCGTCCATCGTCGGCAGTGCGCGCGTCCTCGAGCTGGGCGAACCGACTTACCGCAGCGCATCCGGCGCCTTGATACGCATCGACGTGCATTTTCCGTTCGCGCCCGAGTATGCCTTCCTCGTTGTGCAGTACGGTAATTTTGCCGCCATTTTGCATGCGCAATTACCAATCGACACGGCCAAGAGCGAGCCCGATGTGTCGCTGGCCGTGATGCCGCTCGACTTCGCCGCCCCGATCAGTGCCCGCGGCCATATCGACCCGGGCTGGGCGAAGCGTCTGGGCAGCGCGCGCGAGGCGGTGTTCGAGGATGACGGCCATGTGGTGGCGGTGGTGCGTTCCTCGGCCTTCCAGACGGTCGGCATTGCGGCCGTGCCCATGCATTACCTGGCGGACCGCTCGCGCAACTTCGCGGTCCGGCTGGTGCCGGCGGGCATGCTGGCCGGGGCGGCGCTGAGCTTTGCGATCCTGTACCTGGCGCGCCAGCAGATGGCCTTGCCCTATGCGGTGCGCTCGGCGCTCAGGCGCCGCGAATTCTTCCTCGAGTATCAGGCCGTGGTGGAGCTGCGCACGGGGCGCTGGATGGGCGTCGAGGCGCTGGTGCGCTGGCGCCGCTCCACCGGCGAGGTCGTCATGCCGGAGCTGTTCATCCCCATCGCCGAGCAGGACGACACCATCGCCAGGCTGACGCACCAGGTGCTGGACCTGGTCTGCCGCGATGTCGGTTTCTACCTCGAAACCCATCCCGGCTTTCATATCGGGATCAACGTCGCGCCCGCCGACTTCCATTCGCCCGATTTTCACGACAAGCTGCAGGCCACGCTCGACCGGATGGGCGCGCATCCCTCCAGCGTGATCCTCGAAGTGACCGAGCGCGGCCTGCTCGACCCGGTGGTCGCGCGCGAAACCTCGGGCACGCTGCGGCGCCACGGCTTCGCGATCGCGATCGACGACTTCGGCACCGGCTATTCGAGCCTGTCCTATCTGGAATCGCTGGAGCTCGATTACCTGAAGATCGACCGTAGCTTCATCGAGGCGATCGGCACCGGTGCGCCGACCAGCCAGGTGGTCGGGCACATCATCTCGATGGCCAGGGACCTGGGGCTGCGCATGATTGCGGAAGGGGTAGAGAGCCAGGCGCAAGCCGACTTCCTGCTGCGCCATGGCGTCCAGTATGCGCAGGGCTGGCTGTTCGGCCGGCCGATGTCCTTTGCCGAGGTCGTGCATTACATGGAGCAGATGGCGCGGCGGGAAGCGACTGAACCCGCCGCGGGCTGACACGATCGCCGCTTATTGCACGACCGGCAGCTCGATGTAGCTCTGGTGCGTGCTGTCGTGGTGCACGGCGTTGTCCGCCACCACGCCGGTCTTCTCGCTTTCGTTCGGCCCGCCCGTGTTCAGGTTGCGCACGAATTTCGGGAAGTTCGACGAGCTCACCTCGACCCGGATGCGGTGGCCGGCGCCGAACTGGATCGCGGTGGCGATCGGGCTCGGGCGGATGGTCACGACTTCACCCGGCGTCAAGGGCGCCGGCTGGTCGAAGCCGTTGCGGTAGCGCGCGCGGAAGATGGTGTCGCCGACGATCCAGGCGGTGCCGTCCGGCGCCACGTCGACCAGTTTCACCGCGAAGTCGGTGTCCCTGGCGTTCGACGAGACCTTCAGCACCGCATCGACGAAGCCGGCCACGCTCACCGGTGTCGGCAGCGGGTCGCTGGTGTAGACCAGCACGTCGCTGCGCGCCTCGACCGGACGCTGGTCGAAGGCGCCCGGCACAACGATGCCGCCATTGCAGCAGTCGCCGCCGCCGATGGTCTGCACCGGGTTCATCGGGTCGTAGCGGTAGCGGTCGGCCGCTTCGTTCGCGCCCGGCGCTTCGGTCGTCAAGCGGCCGTCGCCGTAGAGCGAATTCGCCTTCCCGCCGGAGCGCAGGTACAGGCGCATCGGCTTGGCCTTTTCCGGCGGCCAGGTGCCGGCGCTCTGCCAGCGGTTGGCGCCCATCTCGAAATAGCGCACGTGCGGGGTTGAGGCCGGGAAGGCCTTGGCATCGCCCTTGAGCCAGCGGTCGAACCAGCCGTAGATGGCGCCGTCGACGTCGAAACTGGTGTCGCCCATGTTGCGCTCGCCGATGGTGTTGTTCGGGCCCAGGCGGGAAAAAGCGCAGTGCACGTTCGGCGCCACCACCGCGTACTGGTTGCTGCTCGCTTCCTTGTCGGTGCCGGCCGCGCGCGCATGGTTGAACAGTTCCAGGTTCGGGCCGATCGACACGTCGTACCAGCTGTTGAACCACAGCGCGGGCACGCCCCAGCCCATGCCCTCGTGGTACAGGCCGCCCTGGCGCCAGGCCGGGTCGGCGGGCGTGCGCTTGATGAGCTGCTCGAAGGTGCCGGCCGGCTCGCCCAGCGAGGACAGCAGCTGGTCCACCGGCAGGTGCTTGATCTGCTTGTTCCAGTCGACCTTCGGCTTGGCCGGATCGAGGTCATTGTAGGCCTCGACGCGGGCGCGCAGCTTGTCGTCGCCAATGGCCGGCAGCTGGGCGCGCAGCGGATTGTCGACGCCGTACAGCCAGACGAAGAACAGGTTGCGCGGCACGCCGCCGGTGTACCAGTTGCCCTGTTCCTGGAAACGGCCCACCTTGCCGATGCCGGCGCCGGCCGCCATCGGCACCATCGCCGCGTGCGCCGGGTGGTTCAGGCCGGCAAGCGCCAGCTGCCATTCGGCCGAGGACGAGCAGCCCAGGGTGCCGACCTTGCCGTTCGACCAGTCTTGCGCCGCGATCCAGCTCAGGGTGTCGTAGCCGTCGGTTTGCGGCTTGCCCAGGATCTCCCAGTTGCCGCCCGAAAAATAGCGGCCGCGTTCGTTCTGGACGATGAAGCTGTAGCCTCGCTTGACCGATTCGAGCACGTAGCGCTGGGTCGATCCTCTCAGCTTGCCTTCGTTGTAGGGCGTCTTCCACAGGATCGCGGGCAGCTTGCCCCTGGCGTTCTTCGGCATGTAGATGTCGGTCGACAGCGTGACGCCGTCGCGCATCGGCACCATCACGCTGAGGCGGGACGTGGCGATCAGCGCCAGTTCCTTTTCCAGGGCTTCCTGGCTGTATTTGCTGTAGTCCTGCGCGGCGACGACGACGTGGGCGTCGGTCGCGAACAGGGCGAGTGCGACGACACTGGCGACAATCTTCTTCAAGTTGACTCCTTCGGCTCATGGATAAGGAATGGCCGGAGGCGCGTCGCTACCCGGACAGGTGGGCGAACGCGGCCTCCACTGGAGTAATACTTTATCAACAGTCTGGCTGTTGAGCTAGCGCAACATGAGAAATCGGCAGCCCGGTCGGGAAACGGGGGCGGGCTGTCGTTTTGGCGCGTCTTTACACCACCGGGGCGGCCGCGGCGCCGGCGCGCTGGCGCTGGCGCAGCCAGTAGCCCAGCGCCAGCAGGCCCAGCCAGGCCGGAATCATGAACACCGACAACTGCAGGCCCGGCGTCAGGTACATCACCACGATGATGCCGGCCAGGAAGGCTAGGCACAGGTAGTTGGTGAGCGGGAACAAGGGGCTGCGGAACGCGGTCGCCTGGCCCGCGGCGCGCTTGGCGCGGCGAAAGCGCAGGTGGCTCCAGCACACCATGCCCCAGTTGATGACCAGCGCCGCCACGGCCAGTCCCATCAGCATGCCGAAGGCGTCCCGCGGCAGGAAATAGTTAACGCAGATGCAGATGCCGGTGGCAACTGCCGACACGCCCAGGGCGGCCAGCGGCACCCCGCGCTTGCTGACCTTGAGCAGGGCGCGCGGCGCATTGCCCTGTTCCGCCAGGCCGAACAGCATGCGGCTGTTGGCATAGGTGCAGCCGTTGTAGACCGACAGGGCGGCGGTCAAGACCACCAGGTTGAGGATGTTGGCGACGATGTTGCTGTCCAGCGCCGCGAAGATCAGCACGAAGGGGCTGCCGCCGGTAACGACTTTCTGCCACGGGTAGAGCATCAGGAGCACCGCCAGGGCGCCGACGTAGAAGATGGCGATGCGCCAGATGGCCTGGTTGATGGCGCGCGGGATGGTGCGGCCCGGGTTGTCGGCTTCGGCGGCGGTGATGCCGATCATCTCGAGGCCGCCGAAGGAGAACATGATCACCGCCATCGACAGCGCCAGGCCGACCAGGCCGTTCGGGAAGAAGCCGCCGTGCTGCCACAGGTTGGCCACGCCGGCCTGCGGCCCCGCGGTGTCGCTGATCAAGAGGTAGAGGCCGAACACGATCATGCCGACCACGGCCGCCACCTTGATGATCGAAAACCAGAATTCCAGCTCGCCGAAGGCCTTCACGTTGAGCAGGCTGAGGGAGTTGACGAGCACGAAGAAGCCGAGCGCCGAGACCCAGGTCGGGATCCCCGGGAACCAGTACTGGACGTAGATGCCGAGCGCGGACAGCTCGGCCATGCTGACGAGGATGTACATCACCCAGTAGTTCCAGCCCGAGACGAAGCCGGCCATCGGGCTGCCATACTTGCTGGCGAAATAGCCGAAGGAACCGGCGACCGGCTCGTCGACGATCATTTCGCCGAGCTGGCGCATGATGAGGAAGGCGACCAGGCCGGCGATCGCATAGCCGAGCAGGGCGGAGGGGCCGGCCTGCTGGATGGTCTGGGCCACGCCCAGGAACAGGCCGGTGCCGATAGCGCCGCCGAGGGCGATCAGCTGGATGTGGCGGTTCTTTAAGCCACGTTTGAGTTCATGCTTGGCGGTGTCCATCGTCGGCCTTCAGCGTATTTGCCTAAAGCCAGCGATTTTACTGCAAGCAAGGCTGCTGCGGACGGCGGACCGGACGAAAGCGCGCTGGCCGCCGCGCGGCAGGCTTAGTAACGGCGGTAGCTGCGGCGTCCCATCGGATAGCGTTGCGCCATCTTGCCGCCGAATTTTTTCCAGAGCAGGCCTGCAATGGCCATCATGATCATTTTGCGCATCGCTGTTCTCCCATCGATGAAAGTGGACGGGCCACGCCTGGCGTGGCATTAGAGCCAGCTTAACAAAAGGACGTCTCAGGCGGCGCGAGCCTGAGCCGAAGGGCTCACGCCGCCTTCGGATGAACCGCTCAGCCTGGCATCATGAAGAACGCCAGCACGCCTGCCACGCTGGCTCCCAGCATCATCAAGAGGAAGCCCGACATGCGCGCCAGCGACACCAGGCGCCCGCCCTGGGGCCGGCTGCGCAGCAGGTAGAGTGGAATGCCGATCGGCGCGATCGTCACGACGGCCATGCTCATCCAGCGTGGACGGCGGTACAGGCGCGCCTCGCTGTCGAGCCGGTACCAGTAATAGGGCAGGAAGCTCAGCAGGAAGGCGGAGAGCACCATCCACCAGGCGGGCATGCGCACGTGGGTGGCGGCGTACAGGGCGTCGGTCATGCCGCAGGCAAACATGAGCACCAGCAGCGCCCACAGGGTATTCTTGGGAGTCATCGTGTCGAATCGGAAGCAAGGCGGCGAGAATACCACCGCTGCCTGGCTCCGAAATTCAACAAAAATCACGGACGTGCGGAAATATGCATGCCTCATGATCCGATCGCCTGCGCTCGTGGCCGACCGTTTCACCCTAGCGCGCCAGGACCGGCCTAAGGCCGCCCATCCGGACCGGATGCGCTGGTGCGCGGGCCGCGCGTCACCAGCAGTACGCCACCGCATACCAGTACCAGCGCGGCGAGATTGGTCCAGGTCAGGACGTCCTCGTGCAGCCAGATGCCGGACAGGGCTGCGCCGAACAGCGGCACCAGGAAGGCGAACATGCTGACCAGTCCCACCGGATTGTGCTTGAGCAGCAGGCTCCACAGGGTGAAGGCGATCGCCGACAGCGCGGCGAGGTAGAGCAGCAGCAGGCTTGAAACCAGGTCGAGCCGCCCCAGGCTGCCGCCTGGCACGTAGCCGGCCACGAGCAGGACCAGGCCGCCGATCGCCAGCTGCCAGGCGGTCATCGTCATCGCATCCATGCGCTGCGAGACGCGCTTGCCGTAGATCGAGGCCGCCGACAGCACCAAGGCGGCCAGGACGATGAAGCCCTCGCCCTGCAGGCTGATGCCGCCGCCCAGCAGGCTGGCGTCGGCATTTACCGCCAGCACGCCGGCCAGGCCAAGCGAGCAACCGATGGCCTTGCGCGCGGACAGGCGGTCATCCTTGTAGAGGAAGTGCGCCAGCAGGACGCTGAAGAAGGTCGTGCTGGCGTTCAGGATCGATGCCCGCACGCCCGTGGTGTAGGCCAGCCCGATGTAGAAGAACACGTACTGCAGGCTGGTCTGGGCGATGCCCAGCACGACCACCTGGCGCATCCCGTCGCGGGACGGCAGGGGGAACTTCTTCTGCAGCAGGCAGGCGGCGAGCGCCACGCCGATCCCGGCCAGCAGGAAGCGGTAGCCGGCGTAGACCAGCTTGGACGGAATATCCTGCTGCGTGATGCCCAGCAGGGCGTAACCGGTTTTGATGGCGGGGTAGGAGCTACCCCACAACAGGCAGCACAGCGTGGCCAGCAAGACCACGACCAGGGGGCGAGAAAAGAAGACGGTGTCGCGCGGCGCGGCGCGGCCGAGGGATGATGCGGGGAACATGCGTAATCGGTCCTGTTTCAATGTCATCTGACATCATACAACATATCGGCAGGCTGTGTTGGGAGGACGGCAACACCGCCGTTTGCTCATCCGGACGAGCGCGAAACATCAGCGCAGGTAAGGGGCGACGTTGTCCGCGATCCGCTTGATTTCGGCCTCGGTCAGCAGCAGCGCGCGGAAGGCCGCCCAGGCCTGGCGCGGCGTCATGTTGGTGGGCTTGGCCGCGTCCGAGCCGTACAGGATCTTGTCGACGCCCACCTGGCGGATGCGCTCGACCATCTCGCGCGCCTGCGCCGGGCTCATGTCGGGCGTGGCGATCGAGGCCACGTCGAAGTAGAGATTGCGGGAATGCGGGTCCTTGCGCACGGCCGCCTCGGCAAAGGTGCGCATCACCGCCTGCGCCGGCGGATCCTCGTAGCCGGGGCCGCTGCCGGCGAGGTGCGCCACCTGCACCACGATGTCGGTGGCCTCGGGCATGAGTTGTTCCAGGAAGGCGCGCGCCTGCGCTGCGCCGTAGGGGCGTTTTAGCGAGATCGAGGCGCGCAGGTGGACCGCGATCGCCATGCGGTGCCGGTTGGCGGCGCGGAACACTTCCTTGAGGCGGGCCAGGTGTTCCGGCTTGTCCAGCTGGACGTCGGAATTCCCGAAATGCATCTTGATGCCGGTGCGCAGCTGCGGGTGCGCCGCGCAGCGCTCCAGCTCGGCCAGCGCATAGTCCTTCAGCGGATTGAAGCCGCAGAAGGCGCGCAGGCGCCCGGGGTACCTGGCCACCTGGGCGGCGGTCCAGTCGTTCTCCGCCTTGACCTTGGCATACTCGTCCTCGACCACGCGCGAGGGGCGGCCGAACATGTAGGCCGTCGACATCACGGCGGCGCGGGCAATGCCGGCCTCGTCCAGCAGGGAGATCAATGTCGTCACCGGGATCTCGCGCAGCGCATCGGGCCCGGGCGCCGGTGCGATGAAGGCGATGATGGCGGGACTGAACAGGTGCTGGTGGTGGTCGGCGGCGGCCACGAGCGCGGCCTGGCCGGCGAACGCGCTGGCGGGCAGGGCGAGCAGCAGGGCGGCGCTCAGGCGCAGCCGGGCGAACAGGCGGGACATCGGGAGACCTCCTGCGAAAGCGCGAGGCTCCAGACTAGCCGCAGCGGCCGATGCTGTCCACGCAAAACTCAGAGGACGGTGACGACCACCTTGCGGCGATGCGGCGCGCTGCGGTGCTCGTACAGGTAGATGCCCTGCCAGGTGCCGAGCAGCAGGCGGCCGGCGCCGACCGGAACGCTCAGGCCGGACCCGGTCAGCATGGTGCGCACGTGGGCCGCCATGTCGTCCGGCCCTTCGGCGTCGTGACGGTAGGCCGGGTCGCCGTCGGGCGCGAGCCGCCGCAGGACGGTCTCGAGGTCGCGCCGCACGTCGGGGTCGGCGTTCTCGGTGATGAGCAGCGAGCAGCTGGTGTGCTGCACGAACACGTGGGCCAGGCCGCACTGGACCTGCGCGGCGCGCACCACCTCGGCGACCGCTTCGGTGATGTCGCGGGTCCCGCGCCCTGGTGTATGGATGTCGAGGATGCTCTGGTGCGCCACGCTGTGCTCCGGGTCTGCGTCAAGGCACAGCTTAGCATCAGGCGGCGCTGCGCGCGGAGTCTGGAGCGTCCAGCACGGCGAGCAGCTCGTCCAGCGGCGCCGGGCGCGAGAACAGGTAGCCCTGCATCAGCGGACTGCCGTTGTCGCTGAGGTAGTCGGCCTGCTGTGCGGTCTCGATACCCTCGGCCACCACGCGCAGGCCGAGGTGGTCGGCCATGGCCAGGATCGACTGCACGATGGCGGTGCCGTTGACGTCGTTCGGGGTGTCGCGAATAAAACTCTTGTCGATCTTGATCTCGTACAGGGGCATGCGCTTGAGGTAGGCCAGGCTCGAGTAGCCGGTGCCGAAGTCGTCCACCGAGAAGCGGATGCCCAGGGCCGCCAGCTCGTCCATGCGCGCGATGGTCTGGTCCAGGTTCGACACCAGCAGGCCCTCGGTGACTTCGAAGATCAGCTGCCCGGCCGGGGCGCCGGTTTCCTGCAGCACCCGCGCCACCGTCTCGACGAAGTCCGGCTGGCGGAACTGCGCCGGGCTGACGTTGATCGACAGCGGCAGCGGATGGCCTGCCGCCTCCAGGCGCAGCCAGGCTTCGCAGGCCTGGCGCAGCACCCAGGTCCCCAGCGGAACGATCAGGCCGGTGCTTTCCGCGATCGGAATGAACACGTCGGGCGGCACCAGGATCCCGTCGGCGCGGCGCCAGCGCATCAGCAGCTCGGCGCCGACCGGCCGCTGCGCGCGGTCGACCTGCAGCTGCAGGTGCATGGCCAGTTCGCCGCGCTCGAGGGCATTGGCGAGGTCGCGTTCGAGCGTGAGCTTCTGCTCGGCCTCGGCCAGCATGGTGGACTCGAACAAGGCGACGCCATTGCGTCCGCTCGCCTTGGCCTGGTACATCGCGGTGTCGGCTTCGCGCAGCAGGTCGTGGGCGGTCTGGCCGGCGCGCAGCGGCAGGGCCACGCCGATGCTGCCCGTCGAGCGGTACACGTGCTCGTCGATCGTGACTTCCTCGCCCAGCGCCGCCAGCACCTTGTGCGCCACCTTGAGCGCGGCGCCGGCCGCGGTGTCGGGATCGTCCCCCAGGTCGTTCAGCAGGATCACGAATTCGTCGCCGCCCAGGCGCGCCACGGTGTCGCGCGCACGCACGGTGGCCAGCAGGCGCGCGGCCGCGCTGCGCAGCAGGGCGTCGCCGGTGGCGTGGCCGCGGGCGTCGTTGACGTACTTGAAGTTGTCGAGGTCGATGAACAGCACGGCGCCCAGCGCGCCGCCGGCATTGCGCGCGTTCACCAGGGCGTCGAGCCGCTCGGTGAACAGGCGCCGGTTCGGCAGGCCGGTCAGCACGTCGTAGAAGGCCAGGTGATGGATCGCCTTGGCCGAGTTGCGGCGCTCGGTGATGTCGCGCCCTACCACGACCCAGTGGGTGCTGCGCCCGCCGTCGCTGGCGAAGGGCACCAGCTCCATCTCGGCCCAGAAGGGCTCGCCGGCCTTGGTGTACAGCAGCAGTTCGGCCTTGACCGGTTCGTTGCACGCGACTGCGCGCAGGATGCGCGCCACTTCGTCGGGATCGGTGTCCTGGCCGTGCAGCAGGCGCATGCTTTGGCCGATGATCTCGTCGCGCCGGTAGCCGGTGCGGCGTTCGAAGGCTTCGTTGGCGGAGATGATCGGCTGCTGCGCGCCGGGTTCGTCGATGGCCTGGGCGATCAGCACCATGTCGTTCAGGCGCGCCACCGCGGCCGAGGTCAGGCGCAGTTCGGCGTTCAGCGCGTGCAGCTTGTCCTGCTTGGTTTCGAGCGTTTCGGCGAAACCGTGCAGCTCGCCGAGGGTCGCGGCCAGGCCCTTGACCAGGGCGCCGCAGGTGATGGTGATCAGGGCGCCGACGCACAGGAAGTTGAGCGTGACGACCAGCGAGGACAGCAGTTGATCCTGGCCTAGGCCGGCGACATACAGCTTGGCGTGGCCGGCCAGGCCCAGGCCGAGGATGGTGAGGCCGCTCAGGAACAGGGCCGTCAGAGCCTGGCGGGTGCCGAGCAGGATCACGGCCAGCACCGGCGGCGCCATCAGGAAGATCTGGCTGACCGCGCCGACGCCGAGCATCAGGCCGACGCCCACCAGGAACAGCATCGAGAGGAAGTTCAGGACACGCAGCGTGTAGGGGAGGCGGTCGAACCACCAGATCGCGAAGACCCAGCCCAGGGCCACGACGTCCATCAGCGCGATTTGCCAGATGCCGTCGGCCATGGCCAGGATCGCACTGGGCACGGCCGCCGCCAGGCCGAGCACCAGCACGGCCGACATCAGGGTCGAGAAAATGCGCGCGCGCCAGTGGGCCAGGTCGTCAAACTGTTTCATGCATCCGCCTTGGTGCACCGGCAAGAAAATTGCCGTGGGTGCAATATCGTTTCTGTGGATGCAAGATTATATCTGGAACTGACGAATTCGCTTGTTGCTTTTTAGAAGTAAAGTTCAGCCGCCGCCTTACACGCTGTGCGCCAGGCCCAGGTTGCGGTTGGCGGGCACCGCCACGTCCATCAATGTCGGGCGCGGCAGGTTCAGCGCGGCCATCAGGGCCACGAAGTCCTCGCGCGAGCGGCCGGCCAGGCGCGCGTTGTGGCGCTTTTCCCAGCCGATGGTGGAGACCGACTGGCCGCGATAGTCGTGGCCGGGCCAGACCCGGGTGGCCTCGTCGAGCACGAACAGCTTGCGGGTGACGCTGTCGTACAGGTTTTCCGCGCTGCCGCCCTGGAAGTCGGTGCGCCCGCAGCCGTCCACCAGCAGGGTGTCGCCGCTGAACAGGTTGCCGCGCCAGAGGTAGCACATGCTGCCCGCGGTATGGCCGGGCGTGTGGATCACGGCGATGTGCTCGCGCTCGCCGAACGAAATCAGGTCGCCGTCCTGCAGCTGCACCTCGGCCGGCGGAATGCCGCAGCCGCTCGGCACGCAGGCCTTGGCGCCGGTCAGGGCGCGCAGCTTGCCGGCCGAGGTGACGTGGTCGGCGTGGGCGTGGGTTTCCAGCACGTGGGTAAGCTTCAATCCGAGGCGCTCGATGTGGGCGAGGTCGCGCTGCCAGTGGCGGTCGACCGGGTCGATGATCACCGCGTCCCGGCTGTCCGGCGCGGACAGGAGGTAGGTGTAGGTCGAGGATTCGGCGTCGAACAGCTGGATCGGGTTCACTTGCATGGGCTCTCCTGGTTGCGGCCTGTGTTTTACCACAGCGGCGCGCGCAGGGGAAGGCGCCTAGCGCTCCAGCGCCGCCAGTTTTTCCCTGAGCGTGGCCTCCGACAGCTCTCCCACGTGCCGGAACCTCAGCACGCCCCGGGCGTCGTAGAACAGCGTGGTGGGAAAGCCCACCGAGCCGGTGCGCGCGGCCAGCTGTCCGGCCGGGTCGGTCACCACGTTCTCCATGCGCAGGCCCTGGGCCGTCAGGAAAGCCTGGACCGTGCCCGCGCTCTCGCGCTGGTTGACGAACACGAAGCCCAGGTCCGGCCGCTTGCGCTGCATCGCCGCCAGCGCCGGCATCTCGCGCCGGCAGGGCGGACACCAGGTGGCCCACAGGTTGACCACCAGGGGCTTGCCCTGGAAGCTCCTCAAGGGCAGCTCGCTGCCGTCGAGCCGGCGCACGCTCAGTTCCGGCAACGGCGCGTGCGCCGGCGCGAAGGCCGGCAGCAGCATGGCGCCGCCCATCCAGAGCGCGATCCCGGCCAGGCTCGAGACCAGCAGCGGGCGGCGCAGGGCCGGCGCGCGGCGGGTCAGCTCGGCGCCCACCACGCAGGCGACTACCAGGCCGGCGGTCGCGTCGAAGCCGCCGTCGCGAAAGTCGAGCGCGCGCCAGGGATGGTCGGCGAACAGGTCATGGTGGCGCAGCACGAACACGGCGCGCGCGGCCACGAAGCCGGCCAGCAGCATCTTCCACAGGATCGGGCCGGGATCGAGGCCGCGGCGGCGCCGGAACCACTCGGCCAGCAGGTTGGCCAGCAGGATGCCGCCCACGACCAGCAGCACGGCGGTGGGCAGGACCAGAGGGCCTAGGGTGAGAACGTCCATTGCGCGCGTTTCCTGGTTGAGATAGCGCGACGATACCGTAACAGGCTTAACAGAAGATTAATCCCGCTCGGGCTCGGGCTCCACCGGCACGTAGCGCGAGACCATGATGCGGTCGATGCGGTTGCCGTCCATGTCCATGACTTCGAAGCGCAAGCCCTCCCAGTCGACGATCTCGGCCGGCTTGGGGATGTAGCCGAGCTGGTACAGCAGGAAGCCGGCCAGGGTGTGATAGGCTCCTTCGTCCTCGCCGGGAAACTCGCAGGCGGTTTCCAGCACGTCGCGGAAGCGGTCGAGCGAGACCCCGCCGTCGAGCAGCCAGCTGCCGTCCGGGCGGCGCACGGCGTCGGCGTCGTGTTCCTCGCCGGCCACGCTGACGTCGCCCACCAGGGCGCTCATCACGTCGCTGAGCGTGACCATGCCCTGGATGTCGCCGTACTCGTCGACGATCAGGGCCAGCTCGGCGCGGTTCTTCTTGAACATCTCGAGCAGGGCCATGGCGCTCACGGTCTCGGGCACGTACAGCAGTTCCTGCACCGCGCCGTCGAGGTCGACCCCGTCGAGCGAGCCGGTGCGCACGGCCTGCGCGAACAGGTCGCGCGCCATCACGTAGCCCAGGATGTGCGAGCGGTCGCCGCGGCAGACCGGGTAGCGGCTGTAGGGATTGGTCGCGATCGCCTCCAGGTTCTTCTGACGCTCGTCCTCGAGGTCGAGGATCACCAGGTCGACGCGCGGCGTCATCAGGGACTTGAGGTGCTGGTCGTCCAGGCGCAGGGCGCGCTGCACGATGTCGTATTCGGTCTTCTCGAACACGCCGGTGTCGGCGCCTTCCTTGATCGAGCCGATGATGTCTTCCTCGGTCGGCGGCTCTTCCTTGGCTTCGCGGATGCCGAGCACGCGCACGATGGCGTTGGTGGTGAGGGACAGGAACTTCACGAACGGCGCCATCAGCACCGACAGCATGCGCAGCGGCTGCGAGATCAGGGTGGCTACCAATTCCGGGAAGGCCATCGCGATGCGCTTCGGAACCAGTTCGCCGAAGATGATCGAGGCCACCGTGATCGCGATCACGACCACGGCGAGCGCCGCTTCGCGCGCATAGGGTCCGATGACGGGGAGGGTGGCCAGTTCGGGCGTCAGGTGGCTGACCAGGGAGGCCTCGCCGAAGGCGCCGTTGAAAATGCCGATCAGGGTGATCCCGACCTGCACGGTCGAGAGGAAGTGACTGGGGTCGTCGGCCAGGTTGAGGGCGGCGCGCGCCCCGCGGCTTCCTTCTTCGGCGCGCCGCTCGAGGCGCATGCGCTTGGCCGAGACTAGTGCCAACTCGCTCATGGCGAACACTCCATTCATCAGAATGAGGAAGGAGATGATCAATATGTCGGTCAACACTGGCGCGGGGCCTCCGTCGGACTATCCGGGCCGCGACCGGTCACGCGCGAACATGGCGTATGCCACATCATCGCATGCCGGCAGGGGTTTGCGCCACACGAATTGTCAGGCTGTCATCATTGCCCCGAGGGGCGGAAATGCTTGCCGATCCCGGCCCAGCACTGCTGGTAGTCGGCTTGCTGCTGCGGCGAGGACAGGGCATGCGCAGTCGGCACCAGCACGTGGCGGGTCTCGAACATGAAGGCCATGGTGTCCGCCACCTTGTGCGGCGCGGCGGTGTTCGCGCTGCTGGCCTTCTCGAACGTGGCGGCGTCCGGCCCGTGCCCGCTCATGCAGTTGTGCAGGCTGGTGCCGCCCGGGACGAAACCTTCGGCCTTGGCGTCGTAGGCGCCGTGGATCAGGCCCATGAATTCGCTGGCCACGTTGCGGTGGAACCAGGGCGGACGGAAGGTGTCTTCGCCGACCAGCCAGCGCGGCGGGAAGATGACGAAATCGAGCGTGTCGACACCGGGCGTGTCGCTGGGCGACTGCAGCACCAGGAAGATCGACGGGTCCGGATGGTCGTAGCTGATCGAGCCGATGGTGTTGAAGTGGCGCAGGTCGTACTTGTAAGGAGCGTAGTTGCCGTGCCAGGCGACCACGTCCAGCGGCGAGTGGCCGATCGAGGCGCGCCACAGGCCGCCGCAGAACTTCGCCACCAGCTCGAAGTCGCCTTCCAGGTCCTCGTAGCGCGCGCAAGGCGTGAGGAAGTCGCGCGGATTGGCCAGGCCGTTCGAGCCGATCGGGCCCATGTCGGGCAGCTGCAGGAGGGCGCCGAAGTTCTCGCAGATGTAGCCGCTCGCCTGTCCGTCCGGCAGGCTCACCTGGAAGCGCACTCCGCGCGGAATCACGGCGATCTCCTGCGGTTCAACTTCCAGCAGTCCGAGCTCGGTGGCGATCGCGAGGCGCCCGGCTTGCGGCACCACCAGCAGTTCGCCGTCGGCGCTGTAGAAGTAGCGTCCTACCATGTCGCGGTTGGCGGCGTACAGGTGGATCGCGCAGCCGCTCATGCTTTCTGGCGAGCCGTTGCCGGCCATGGTGACCCAGCCCTCCAGGAAATCGGTCGGCGCGTCGGGCATCGGCAGCGGGCTCCAGCGCAGCTGGTTGGGCGGCGCCGGGGTGTCGAAGCGCGACACGATGCGGCCGGCGTCGATCGGCGTGAAGCTGCCGTGCACGGCGGCGGGGCGGATCCGGTATAGCCAGGAGCGGCGGTTGTGCTTGCGCGGGGCGGTGAAGGCGGTGCCGGAGATCTGTTCGGCATACAGGCCATAGGCCACGCGCTGCGGCGAATTGCGGTGCTGCGGCAGGGCGCCGGGCAGGGCCTCGGTGGCGAACTCGTTGCCGAATCCGCTCATGTATGCGCTCATGTCTGCGGTGGACTGGCTCATGCTCACTCTCATGGTGGTTGGATGCCGCTACTCTAGAAGAATCCCGCATGTTTTACGAGATGAATAGAAAAATGTAGACTATTCACCATCTAAATACTACTGGTCGCGCGCTGCGGCCGCGCCCACAATGCAGCCCAGGCAGAAAGCGCCATGATCGAACCGCACGACATCGACCTGAACCTGCTCTCGGTTTTCCAGGAAGTCTACCGGGAGCGCCAGATTTCCTCGGCCGCGCGCAGGCTGGGGCTGAGCCAGTCGGCGGTCAGCAATGCGCTGGCGCGGCTGCGCCGCGCCTTCGGCGACGAACTGTTCGTGCGCACCGCCTCGGGCATGCAGCCGACGCCGCTGGCGGCGCAGATGGCCGAGCCGATCGGCGTGGCGATGGCCCAGGTGGCCCTGGCGCTGAACCAGCGCAGCCGCTTCGATCCGGCCACCAGCAGCCGGCGCTTCGTGCTGGCGATGACGGACGTGGGCGAGATTTATTTCATGCCGACGCTGATCGAGCGCTGCAAGCTGCTGGCGCCGCTCGTCGAGATCAGTTCGGTGCGCGCAGGCAGCCTGTCGCTGAAGGAGGAGATGGAAGGCGGACGGGTGGACCTGGCGGTCGGGCCGTTCGAGGATATCTCGGAAGCGCTGTACCAACGCCAGCTGTTCCGCCAGCCCTACGTGACGATGTTCCGCAAGGGCCATCCGCTGGGGAAGGGAGAGGTGACGCTGGCGCGCTTCGTGAAGGCGGAGCACATGCTGGTCGATGCGAACGAGAGCCCGTACGACCGGATCAATGCGCTGCTGGCGCGCGCCGGCATCGGCCCCGCGGTGCGGTTCCGGGTGCCGCACTTCACGGCGGTGCCGTATATGGCGGCAACGTCGGACCTGGTGGTCACGGTGCCGCAGAAGCTGGCCGAGCGGGCGGCGGTCCCCTTCGGCCTGGAATGGATCGTGCCGCCTTTGGAACTGCCCGCGCTGCAGACCAATGTGTTCTGGCACCGGCGCTACAACCAGGATCCGGGCAACCAGTGGCTGCGCGGGTTACTGGCGGAAGTATTTGCAGAGTAGGACCTAGTTTGATTGAGCGGCCATGCCGAGACACATGGCCCACCTGACCAACGAGACACAAGGAAGAGAAGAAATGGCAGACCTGTTTGAGAACCCCATGGGGCTGATGGGCTTCGAGTTCGTCGAGTTCGCGTCGCCGACGCCGGGCGTGCTGGAAGAAGTGTTCGAGAAGCTGGGCTTCACCAAGGTGGCGGTGCACCGCTCGAAGCAGGTGGCCTTGTACCGCCAGGGCGGCATCAACTTCATCATCAACAACGAGCCCAAGAGCTACGCCGCCTACTTCGCCGCCGAACACGGACCCTCGGCCTGCGGCATGGCCTTCCGCGTCAAGGATGCGCACAAGGCCTATGCGCGCGCGCTCGAACTGGGCGCCCAGGCGGTCGAGATCCCGACCGGGCCGATGGAGCTGCGCCTGCCGGCCATCAAGGGCATCGGCGGCGCGCCGCTGTACCTGATCGACCGCTTCGAGGACGGCAAGTCGATCTATGACATCGACTTCGAATTCATCGAGGGCGTCGAGCGCAACCCGGTCGGCCACGGCTTGAAGATCATCGACCACCTGACCCACAACGTCTACCGCGGCCGCATGGCCTTCTGGGCCGGTTTCTACGAGAAGCTGTTCAACTTCCGCGAGATCCGCTATTTCGACATCAAGGGCGAGTACACCGGCCTGACCTCGAAAGCCATGACCGCGCCGGACGGCATGATCCGCATCCCGCTGAACGAAGAGGGCAAGGCCGGCGGCGGCCAGATCGAGGAATTCCTGATGCAGTTCAACGGCGAAGGCATCCAGCACATCGCGCTGCTCACCGATGACCTGATCAAGACCGTGGACAGCCTGCGCGAAGCCGGCGTGCCGCTGATGAAGGCGCCGCCCGACACCTATTACGAAATGCTGGACGGCCGGGTGCCGGGTCACGGCGAGAATCCGGAAGAGCTGAAGGCCCGCGGCCTGCTGCTGGACGGCGCGGTCAAGGACGGCAATGCGCGCCTGCTGCTGCAGATTTTTTCGGAAACCCAGCTCGGCCCGGTGTTCTTCGAGTTCATCCAGCGTAAGGGCGACGACGGCTTCGGCGAAGGCAACTTCAAGGCACTGTTCGAATCGATCGAGCGCGACCAGCTGCGCCGCGGCGCGATCGCCGGCGCCACCGCACCGGCCTGAGTTCCGTAAGCGGGGCGGGGCGGCGCACGCCGTCCGCCCCGTTTTGCTATCCTGAGCGCTTTGCCTCGTCTAGAAGCCTCATGCTCGCCGCCTTCACCATCCTCCTGCTGTTCCAGTGCCTCGGCGAAGGCATCGTCTTCCTGCTGAAACTTCCGCTTCCCGGCCCGGTGGCCGGCATGCTGCTCCTGATGGCCGCCTTGCTCGCCTGGCCGGCGCTGGAAAAGCGCATCGAGGACGCCGCCAATACCCTGCTGTCGCACCTGTCCCTGCTGTTCGTCCCGGCCGGCGTCGGCGTCTATGCCACCGCCGCCAGCGGCAGCGGCCACTGGTTCGCCATCCTCGCCGCGCTGGTCGCCAGCACCGCGCTGACCCTGGCCGTCACCGGCCTGCTGCTGCGCGGCCTCGGCAAGAAGGGCGGCGATGCCTGAGCTGAGCGATTTCTCCCAGTTCTGGGTCTACCTGTCGGCTTCGCCCCTGCTGGGCCTGACCATGACCCTGTGCGCCTACCTGCTCGCCCACCGGATCACCGCCTTCTTCAAGGGCGCCCCGCTGGCCAATCCGGTGGCGATCTCGATCGCCCTGGTGGTGCTGGTGCTGTGGCTGTCCGGCATGTCCTACCAGCGCTACTTCGCCGGCGCCCAGTTCGTCCACTTCCTGCTCGGTCCCGCCACCGTGGCCCTGGCGCTGCCGCTGGTGCGCCAGCTGCCGCGCCTGCGCCGCGCCTTTGTGCCGCTGGCGTTCGCCCTGGTGCTCGGATCGGTGACCGCGATCGTCTCCAGCGTGGCGATCGCGCTGCTGCTGGGCGCCAGTCCCGAGCTGGCCGCCACCCTGGGCCCGAAATCGGCCACCTCGCCGATCGCGATGGCGGTGTCGGAGCGCCTGGGCGGGATTCCGGCGCTGACGGCGGCGCTGGTGATCGGCACCGGCATCCTCGGGGCGATCACCGGGCCCTGGCTGTTCGACCGCCTGCGCATTGCCTCGCCCGCCGCGCGCGGCTTCGCCCTCGGCCTGGCCTCGCACGGCATCGGCACCGCCAGGGCGTTCCAATCCAGCGCCGAGATGGGCGCCTTTGCCGGGCTGGCGATGGGACTGAACGGGGCGCTGACGGCCTTGGTCGCCCCTGGGCTGGTGCCGGCGGTGATGCGCTGGCTCGGCTGAGCAAGCCGAACATGCTTCGCACTGGCGCCGGCTGCAAAAAAAGACCGGCCTGGCTGCCGGTCGCGGGTAGCGCCCGATCGGTCAGGCCGGATTCGACTTCCAGGTCTTCTTCGGTCCGAAGGCCTTGACGGCAAACAGCGCGCTGGCCAGGCCCACCACCAGGGCGGCGCCGCTGCCGCCGAAGCCGACCGCGTGCTCCTTGGCCAGCTTGCCGGCCTTCGGCCCCACCAGCTGCATGCGGCGGCGGGTCATCTGGGCGCCCAGCTCGGACAGGGCCTCGCGGCTCAGCTTGGCCTCGGCATGCGGCAGCAGGGTGGTTTCCTCGTCGGCCACGTGGTGCATCACGTCGCGCATCAGTTCCATCACCAGCTTGTCGTGGCGCGGGTCGGAGCCGCTGGTGCGGCGCAGTTCGGCGATCAGGCGGCGCATTTCCATGTGTTCGGGTTCGGCCTTGTGCATGAAGGGCTCGCCCGAGTCGCGCTGGCGCATCACCGGATAGAAGATCTCTTCCTCGAGGGTTGCGTGGATCTCGAGGGCGTCGCAGATCGTATCGGCCAGGGCCTTTTTGACGCGCGCCGGTTTGTCCTTCTCGTACTGGTGGAAGGTGACCATCACGTGCGAATGGTCGAAGCGGATCATGTTGGTAATCGTCGGGCTCAGCTTATTCAGGTTAAACATCGTTACCCCCTTTATGGTCAGTTATTCAACATGGTAGTGCCGCGCCACTCGTCTTTACTGTAGGAGTACGCGCCGCGCACCTGTCGGTCGGCAGCGCAGGCCAGCGCGCGTGCCCGCCCGCATCCTGTCAGCGCCGGCAAAAGCAGCCCGATAAATACTCTTATTTATCAATTTCAACATTTCCATCAAGTTCATTAATTGTCGCTCTATTCCTACAAGGGCACGCGCGAACACCTGATCCTCACTGCAGGGTCAAACTGCCAACATGAGACATGCGGTTGCCGGCCACGGCAGGCAGCCAAGGAATGGCGTCGCCCCGGCGTCCAATGACTCACAACGGGAGGAATTGTCCATGTTTGCACACAATAAACGCCTGCAGTACACGGTCCGCGTCAGCGAACCCAACCCGGCTCTGGCCAACCTGATGCTGGAACAGTTCGGCGGCCCGCAAGGCGAACTCGCCGCGGCCATGCGCTACTTCACCCAGGCCGTATCGGAAGACGATCCAGGCCGCAAGGACATGCTGTTCGACATCGCCACCGAGGAGCTCAGCCACCTCGAGGTGATCGGCCACATCGTCGCCATGCTGAACAAGGGCGCCAAGGGCCGCCTGGCGGAAGCCGTCGACAGCGAAGCCGACATGTACAAGGCGATTACCGGCCCGGGCAACGACAGCCACATCACCCAGGTGCTGTACGGCGCCGGCACCCCGCTGGTCAACTCGGCCGGCGTGCCATGGACCGCGGCCTACATCGACTCGATCACCGAACCGACCGCCGACCTGCGCTCGAACATCGCGGCCGAGGCGCGCGCCAAGATCGTCTACGAGCGCCTGATCGCCCTGACCGACGACCCGGGCGTGAAGGAGGCGCTGGGCTTCCTGATGACGCGTGAAGTGGCGCACCAGAAGTCCTTCGAGAAGGCGCTGTACGCCATCGAGCCGAACTTCCCGGTGGGTAAAATGCCGGCCGACCCGCGTTTCGCCAGCGTGTACTACAACATGTCGCAGGGTCCGGGCGAGATGCGCGGTCCCTGGAACCAGGGCGCCGACTGGGACTTCGTCACCGACCGCGAGAAGCAGATGGCGGTGGACGGCGGCTCGGGCGAAGCCGAAGTGGCCCTGCCGAGCGGCGACATCGACATCCTCAAGCAGATGGCGATGCGCACCATGTCCGATCCGATGTCCTCGCCGCGCACCGGCGCCGAACTCGGTATGAGCATGCAGTCGGCCGGCGGTGGTACGATGGCCGGACAATCCGGCAGCGCCATGGGCAGCGCCCAGGTCGCCTCGAAAGGCGGCCAGCTGGACGATACCGGCATGGGCAAGCTCCAGGACAAGGGCACCGCCAAGGGCATGAAGGCAATGAAGAAGTAAGCATGCGTCGCGCGGCCCCTTCAAGCCGGCCGCGCGGCATTTCCTTAAGGTTTGCATGGATACGAATGCTGACAAAGCGCATGAAAACCGGCTGGTCGCCCTGCGGGCCCTGCTGCGCGCGCTGACCTTGCGCCGCGTCGTCGGTTTCCTGATCTGCAGTGTCGGCTGCATCCTCCTGCTCGGCAGCCTGGCCGAGCAGCTCATGAACGCCAATCCCAAGATGCGCCTGGCCTTGCTGGGCGGCGGCACCGCCGCGGCAGCCACCGCGCTGGGCACCTTGCCGGTCCTGTTCGCCCAGAATTTCTCGAAACGCAGCTACGACTGCTTCCTCGGTTTCGGCGCCGGCGTGATGCTCGGCGCGACCGCGTTTTCGCTCGTGATCCCGTCGATTGCCGCGGCCAAGGCGGCCGGCGCCGGCAACTGGGAAGCGAGCCTGATGACCGGCGCCGGCATCATGGCGGGGGCGGGGGCGATCCTGCTGCTCAGCTGCGCCGTGCATTCCGACGACATCCTGGCGCAGGGCGATGCCGGCATGTCGATTCGCCGCGCCTGGCTGTTCGTCTGGGCCGTGGCCCTGCACAACCTGCCCGAGGGGATGGCGATCGGCGTCGGCTATGCCGGCATCGACCTCGAGAAGGCCAACGCGCTGACCACCGGGATCTCGATCCAGGACGTCCCCGAAGGACTGGTGGTGGCGCTTGCCCTGCGTACGGTCGGCTACAGCCGCCTCACCGCGGTGGGCCTGGGCGTCGTTTCCGGCCTGATCGAACCGGTGGCGGCCGCCTTCGGCGTCGCGCTGATCGGCATTGCCGGCGGCTTGCTGCCGTTTGCGCTGGCGGCGGCGGGCGGGGCGATGCTCCTGGTAATCGTCAATGACGTGATCCCCGAATACCGCCAGAACGGCAACGGCACCTTCGCCAGCATCGCGCTGGTGTTCGGCTTCATCCTGATGACGGTGCTCGATACGGCGCTGGCCTGACGGCCCAGCGTGGGCCGCTCATGGAGGGACCAGGTGGCGGACGAACCAGTCGGCGGCGGCCTCGGCCACTTCGTCCAGCTTGCCGGGTTCCTCGAACAGATGGGTGGCGCCAGGGATGACCAGCAGCTGCTTGTCGCAGCGCAGGACGGAAAGGGCCTGGCGATTCAGGTCGACCACCACGCCATCGTCGCCGCCGACGATCAGGAGCGTGGGCGCGACCACCGTGGCCAGGGCTGCTGCCCCGGCCAGGTCGGGCCGGCCGCTGCGCGAGACCACCGCCGCGATCCCTGAGCCGTCGCGCGCCGCCAGCCGCAGGGCGGCGGCGGCGCCGGTGCTGGCGCCGAACAGGCCGAGCGACAGCGGGGCGGTCAGCGCTTCGGTGCCAAGCCAGAACGCCGCCAGGCCCAGGCGCTCGGTCAGCAGGGCGATGTCGAAACGGTGTTCGTCGCGGCGCTCTTCGTCCGCGCCCAGCAGGTCGAGCAGGAGGGTGCCGATGCCGGCATCGCGCAGGCGCGCAGCCACCAGCTGGTTGCGCGGACTGTGGCGGCCGCTGCCGCTGCCGTGCGCGAACAGCACCATGCCGATCGGCGCCGCAGGCAGCGCGAGCATGCCTTCCATCCGGGCCGGCCCTGCTGCAATCGTGACCGGTTCCTTGCGCGTCATGGCGATCCACCTCACTGAGGGCTTGGACCACGTCCCTTCGCAAAAATTCGGCCGGGACTATAGTGAACGGTAAACTTGACTCCGGAAATATGATGGGAATAATATGATGTAGATCATATCAACGGAGATTGTGATGAGTACCTCGGCAAAAGCGAGCAAGCGCGAGCAGTCCCACCACCGCATCGTCGAAGCCGCCAGCCGGGCGGTGCGTCGCCACGGCTATGCTGGTGTCGGGGTGGCCGAGGTCATGAAGGAGGCCGGCCTGACCCACGGCGGCTTCTACGCCCATTTCGAGTCGCGCGACGCCTTGCTGGTCGAGGCGATCGAGCACGCGGGTGCGATCAGCAGCGCCGTGCTGGACGAGCGCATGGCGGCGCGCACCCCAGATGCCGGCACCCCGCTGCAAGCGCTGATCGAGCTCTACTTGTCCGACGAGCAGCTTGCGCACCCGGAGCAGGGTTGCGTGGTGGCGGCGCTGGCCAGCGAGATGCCGCGCCAGGGTCAGGCGGTGCGCACGGCGTCGGCGCAGCGGGTCGACCGCCTGGTGCGGCGGGTCGCGGCGGCGCTGCCGGAAGGCGCCGACCCGGCCCTGGCCGGCGTGATTGCCGGGTCCCTGGTGGGTAACCTGCAGCTGGCCCGCATCCACGGCGACAATGCCGAGGGCAGGACGGCGCTGGCCGCGGCGCGGCGCTCGCTGGCGGCGCTGTTCGCTTCCGCTTGATGCGCGCCTGCCGCCTGAGGCGGAGGGCTTACCAAACGTAAAATATGATTCAAATCATATGATCTGAATCATATTTTGAATCATAATATGATCATTATCATATGACGCTAATCATTTTCAATCGACGGGTTCGATGGGTTGCTGTGCAGTTCGACGAAAAAACGCCCCGGGCGCCAGGCGCCGCGGGGCGTTTCGGATCCGGCAGCTCGTCTTAGTCGCGGATTTCCAGCGCCCGGTTCAGGCTCAGCGCCGCCAGCGAACCGACCGCACCCGAGAGCAGGTAGAGCGACACATAGCCCAGGCCGAAGTGCGCCGACAGGCCCAGTGCGACCAGCGGGGCGAAAGCCGCGCCGACCAGCCAGGCCAGGTCCGAGGTCAGGGCGGCGCCGGTGTAGCGGTACTGCTGCTTGAAGTTCGCGGTCACCGCACCGGCCGCCTGGCCATAGGACAGGCCCAGCAGCGTGAAGCCGACCAGGATGAAGGTGTTCTGGCCGGTGACGCCGCCATCCATCAGCGAAGGTACGGCGAGCGAGAACAGGCCGATCAGCACGGCCAGGGTGCCGAGGGTGGTGCGGCGGCCGACGCGGTCGGCGATGAAGCCCGAGGCAAAGATTGCCAGCACCGCCAGGCCGGCGCCCCACATCTGGATCACCAGGAACTCGTCCATCGGGCGGGTATCGTAGAGCTGGATCCAGGACAGCGGGAACACGGTCACCAGGTGGAACAGCGCGTAGCTGGCCAGGGCGGCGAGCGCGCCGATGGCGATGTTGCTGCCCTGTGATTTGACCAGTTCGCCGACCGGGGCCGGATCGAGTTCATGGGCATCGAGCAGGCGCGAATACTCGCTGGTCGAGACCAGACGCAGGCGCGCGAACAGGGCCACGATGTTGATCGCGAAGGCGCAGAAGAACGGGAAGCGCCAGCCCCATACCAGGAAGTCGTCCTGCGACAGGTTGGCCAGCAGGTAGGCAAACAGGCCGGCGGCGATCAGGAAGCCGACCGGGGCGGCCAACTGGCCCAGCATCGCATAGAAACCGCGCTTGTTTTCCGGCGCCGACAGGGCCAGCAGCGAGGGCAGGCCGTCCCAGGAGCCGCCCTGGGCGACGCCCTGGCCGATGCGCATCAGGGACAGGATGACGATGGCCGCCACCCCGATCCGGTCGTAGGACGGCAGGAAGGAGATGACCACGGTGCTGGTGCCCATCAGGAACAGGGCGATGGTGAGCTTGATTTCGCGGCTGAACCGGGTTTGCAGCCACATGAACACCACCGTGCCCAGCGGGCGCGCGATGAATGCGAACGAAAAAACGATAAACGAGTAGAGTGTCGCTTCAAGCCGGTCAGCCCACGGGAAAAAAACCGCAGGGAACACTAGTACTGAAGCAATTGCGTAGACGAAGAACTCGAAATATTCCGAGGCGCGGCCGATGACCACGCCGACGGCGATTTCGCCCGGATGGATTTCGCCGTCCCGGGAATTGATGTTGCGAGCCCCGCTGGTAGGGTGGGTGATGGGAGCGGCACCTGCGCCGCCGTACGTCGTCGTGCTTTGCATATCTTCGTCTCCTTGGGGTCAGCCCGGCCTGCGGCAGTTCGAGCGTCCCACCTGTTCTATTGTTTTAACGACATCCCAGCGATGTCGTAATTGCAATATAGCAAGGGTGGGACAAAGTGTCCAATGGTTGCCGTAGGCCGTTGGCGTTACAGTAGCATGTTCTTATTCCCATGTAACGTTAGATACCTAGCATGATTCCTAAAATTGTCCGCCGCGGACTCCCATTACTTCCGCTTGCAGCGCTGGCTGGCTGCAATACGGTCGTCTTGAATCCCACCGGCGATATTGCAAAACAGCAGGCAGACCTGATTACCATTTCTGTCCTGCTCATGTTGATCATCATCGTCCCGGTGATGATCCTGACGGTCCTGTTCGCATGGCGTTATCGCAAGAGCGCGAATGCGAAATACGAACCGGACTGGGACCACTCGACCAAGCTCGAGCTCGTGATCTGGGGCGCACCGCTCCTGATCATCATCGTCCTCGGCCTGATCACCTGGGTCTCGACCCACAAGCTGGACCCGTATCGTCCGCTCGACCGTCTCGACGAGAACCGTCCGATTCCGGCCTCGACCAAGCCGCTCGAAGTGCAGGTCGTGGCGCTCGACTGGAAGTGGCTGTTCATCTATCCGGAGCAGGGCATCGCTTCGGTGAACGAACTGGTCACCCCGGTGGACGTGCCGATCCGCTTCAAGATCACCTCGTCGACCGTGATGAACACCTTCTACATCCCGACGCTGGCCGGCATGATCTATGCGATGCCGGGCATGGAGACGACCCTGAACGCTGTGCTGAACAAGCCGGGCGACTACAAGGGCCTGTCCGCCAACTTCAGCGGCGAGGGCTTCTCGCACATGCACTTCGCCTACAAGGGCGTGACCGGCGGCGAGTTCGACGCCTGGGTGCAGAACATGAAGTCCAAGCCGGGCGTGCTGGACCGTGCCGACTACCTGAACCTGGAAAAGCCCTCCGTGCGCGAGCCGGTGCGCTACTACGGCCAGGTGGAAAACGCGCTGTTCAACCGCATCCTGAACCGCTGCGTGGCCGAAGGCAACGTCTGCATGAACGAGCAGATGGCCCAGGACCACAAGCGCAACGCGATCGCGGCCGCGGCCAAGCGCCTGCCGAGCAAGGCGCAGCTGGAACAGATGGCCCAGCTGGCGGAAGCGGAAATGTGCATCACGCCGGAAGCCGGTGGCCCGGCCGTCGTCATTCCTAATTATTCTGTGAAGAAGTAATCATGCAAGACTCTCTCGACCTGACGAAGCTACTCTTCGGTCGGCTCAGCTGGGACGCGATTCCGTTCCACGAACCGATCCTGATCGCGACCTTCGCCGGCGTGATCGTCGGTGGCCTGGCCCTGGTGGCCCTGATCACCTACTTCCGCCAGTGGGGCAACTTGTGGCACAACTGGTTCACCAGTATCGACCACAAGAAAATCGGTATCATGTACATGATCCTCGGCATCATCATGTTCCTGCGCGGCTTCGCCGACGCCTTGATGATGCGCGCCCAGCAGGCTTTCGCCTTCGGCGCCAACAAGGGCTTCCTGCCGCCGGACCACTACGACCAGATCTTCACCGCCCACGGCGTGATCATGATCTTCTTCGTGGCGATGCCGTTCGTGACGGGCCTGATGAACTACGTCGTGCCGCTGCAGATCGGCGCCCGCGACGTCGCTTTCCCGTTCCTGAACAACTTCTCGTTCTGGATGACCACCATGGGCGCCGTGCTGGTCATGGCCTCGCTGTTCGTGGGTGAATTCGCACGCACCGGCTGGCTGGCCTATCCGCCGCTGTCGGGCATCCTGGCAAGTCCGGGGGTCGGCGTCGACTACTACATCTGGTCATTGCAGATCGCGGGGGTAGGTACCTTGCTATCGGGCGTCAACCTGATCGTCACCATCGTCAAGATGCGTGCGCCGGGCATGGGCCTGATGAAGATGCCGGTGTTCGTCTGGACCTCGCTGTGCACCAACATCCTGATCGTGATCACCTTCCCGATCCTGACCGCCGTGCTGGCCATGCTGGGCATGGACCGCCTGTTCGACACCGCGTTCTTCACGAACGACCGTGGCGGCAACGCGATGATGTACGTGAACCTGATCTGGATCTGGGGCCACCCCGAGGTCTACATCCTGATCCTGCCGGCCTTCGGCATCTTCTCGGAAGTCGTCTCGACCTTCTGCGGCAAGCGCCTGTTCGGCTATACCTCGATGGTCTATGCGACCTGCGTCATCATGGTGCTGTCGTACCTGGTGTGGCTGCACCACTTCTTCACCATGGGCAGCGGCGCGAGCGTGAACTCGTTCTTCGGCATCACCACGATGATCATCTCGATCCCGACCGGCGCCAAGATCTTCAACTGGCTGTTCACGATGTACCGCGGCCGTATCCGCTTCGAACTGCCGATGATGTGGACCGTGTCGTTCATGCTGACCTTCGTCATCGGCGGCATGACCGGCGTGATGCTGGCCATTCCGGCGGCCGACTTCGTGCTGCACAACTCGCTGTTCCTGATCGCGCACTTCCATAACGTGATCATCGGCGGCGTCGTGTTCGGCCTGTTCGCCGGCTTCAACTACTGGGCACCGAAGATGTTCGGCGTCAAGCTCAACCAGTTCTGGGGCCACGTGTCCTTCTGGCTGTGGTCGATCGGCTTCTGGGTCGCGTTCACCCCGCCGTACATCCTGGGCTTCATGGGCGTCACCCGCCGCATGAGCCACTTCGAAGATCCGTCGATCCAGTGGCTGTTCCAGATTTCGCTGGTCGGCACCCTGATGATCGCCGGCGGTATCGGCGCCCTGCTGCTGCAGTGCTTCTTCACCTGGAAAGACCGCGCCAAGCTGCGTGACGTCACCGGCGACCCGTGGGATGGCCGTACGCTGGAGTGGGCGACCTCGTCGCCACCGCCGGACTACAACTTCGCGTTCACCCCGGTCGTGCACGACAACGACACCTTCGCCGACATGAAGAAGAACGGCTACCAGCGTCCGCTGAAGGACTTCGTGCCGATTCACATGCCTAAAAACACCTGGGCCGGCTTCGTCATCTCGGCACTGGCATGCGCGGTGGGCTTCGCGATCATCTGGCACATGTGGCTGCTGGTCGGCCTGTCCTTCGTCGCCATGATGGCCGCGATCATCGTCCACACCTTCAACTACAAGCGCGATTTCTACATCCCGGCGGAAGAAGTGGCCCGCACCGAGGAAGCGCATACCCGTCTGATGAAGAGCTACGTCTGAAACGATTATGGCAAATAATGTAACCATGAACGGCGGCCTGACCGCCGACGAGGTGACCGCGCGCTACATGGTGCGCGAGCACCATCCGGAGCAGGGCACGCTGCTGGGCTTCTGGATCTACCTGATGAGCGACTGCCTCATCTTCGCGTCCCTGTTCGCCACCTACGCGGTGCTGGGCCGTAACTACGCCGGAGGTCCGACCGGCGCCGAGCTGTTCGACCTGACGCTGATCGCCATTAACACCGGCTTCCTGCTGCTGTCGTCGATTACCTTCGGCATCGCCATGATCTCGGCGCAAGCCAAGAAGCTGGGCGCAACCCTGCTGTGGATGGGCGTGACCGGCCTGCTGGGCGCGGCCTTCCTGTCGCTCGAGCTCTATGAGTTCTATCACCTGATCCACCAGGGTGCGGGTCCGCAGCGCAGCGGCTTCCTGACCGCGTTCTTCGCGCTGGTCGGCACCCACGGCCTGCACGTGCTGTTCGGCGCGATCTGGCTGATCACGCTGATGGTCCAGCTGGCCAAGCACGGCATCAACACCGAGAACTTCCGCCGCCTGCAGTGCCTGTCGCTGTTCTGGCACTTCCTGGACGTCGTCTGGATCGGCGTGTTCACCTTTGTCTACCTGATGGGAGTGCTGCCATGAGCGATCACATCCACCACCACGAGCATGACCACGACGGCCATACCAGCTTCGTGACCCACTACTCGATGAAGGATTACGCGATCGGCTTCCTGCTGTCGCTGGTCCTGACCGCGATCCCGTTCTGGCTCGTCATGGGCAACGTGCTGCCGTCCGAAACGACGAAGTACGTGATCATGGGCTTCGCCGCCGTCCAGTTCGTCGTGCAGATGATCTACTTCCTGCACATGAACTCGAAGTCGGAAGGCGGCTGGAACATGATGGCGCTGATCCTGACCGTGGTCCTCCTGGTGATTGTGCTGGCCGGTTCGATCTGGGTCATGTCGCACATGAACGCCAACATGATGCCGGCCATGGGAGGTGCAAGCGACACCACCCACGGCATGCACGACATGCAGTAAATGCAGCACCCGCGCGACCAGCAGGCAGGTCCTGCCGCCCATCCTCCACGCAGCGCTTTCGCGCGGCGGATGCTGGCGGCAGCAGGCCTGCTGCTGTTCGCGCTTTTTTTCGCCCTCGGCACCTGGCAGGTCGTTCGCCTGCAATGGAAGCTGGACCTGATCGAGCGCGTCGAATCGCGCGTGCATGCGGCGCCCGTCGCGGCGCCCGGTCCCGAGCGCTGGTCCCAGGTGTCCAGGGACACCGACGAATACCGGCGCGTACGCGTGGCCGGACACTACCTCTACGAATTCACCGCTCCCGTCCAGGCCCTGTCCGAGCTGGGCGCGGGCTTCTGGCTGCTCACGCCGCTCTGTACGGCCGAGGGCCACATCGTCTTCATCAACCGCGGCTTCATTCCCGCCGCGGAAAACAAACCCGGGACCTATGCCGCCCGCCGCGCCGCCGCTGATCCGTGCGCGCACGGTGGCGAGCGGGTCGAGGTCAGCGGTCTGCTGCGCATCAGCGAACCGGGCGGCGGCTTCCTGCGCGAGAACGACCCGGCGAACAACCGCTGGTTCTCGCGCGACGTGCAGGCCCTGGCCGCCGCACGCGGACTCACGAACGTCGCGCCGTACTTCATCGATGCCGGCAAGAACCAGGATCCGGCGGGCGCACCCGAGCGCGCCGTCGGCGGCCTGACCGTCATCTCTTTCACCAACAATCACCTCGTCTATGCCCTGACCTGGTATGCGCTGGCCCTGATGGTCGGCGCTGCCTGGTGGTGGATCGGCGGTCACGGCGCCGTAGTGGATGACGACTAGTGCGCGACGATGACTGACACCACCCCACGGGCATGATCCAGAACCCCCTCGATTTCTTCGCCAAGGCGGCGCGCAGCTCGCCCCAGGCGGCGGCCGCGAACGTCGAGTTCGCCGCGGGCCACAAGAACATGCTGCAGCTGATCGAGCTGCGCTGGATCGCCGTGATCGGGCAGGTCACGACCATCGCCTCGGCCATCCTGATCTTCGGCATCGAACTGCCGCTGCTGCCCATGCTGCAGGTGCTGGCCTGCCTGATCGCCTTCAACGTGGCCAGCCACCTGCGCTGGCACGAGCGCCGGCCGGTCTCGAACAGCGAGATGTTCATGGCCCTGCTGGTCGACGTGGCCAGCCTGACCGTGCTGCTCTACCTGTCGGGCGGCATCACCAATCCCTTCGCCTTCCTCTACCTGCTGCAGGTGATCCTGTCGGCGGTCCTGCTCGAAGCGATGTGGACCTGGACCATCGTCCTGATCACCATCGCCTGCATGGCCGGCCTGGCCATGTACGCCCAGCCGCTCGCGCTGCCGTTCGACCATGCGCGCGGGATCTCCAGCCTCTACATCCAGGGCCTCCTGGTCTGCTTCGCGCTCAACGCGGCCCTGCTCGTGATGTTCATCTCGCGCATTTCCGACACCCTGCGCGACAAGGCCGCCCAGCTCGCGGCGCTGCGCCAGCAGGCGGTCGAGGAGGAGCACATCGTACGCATGGGCCTGCTGGCCTCGGGCGCCGCCCACGAGCTGGGCACGCCGCTGGCGACCGTTTCGGTGATCCTGGGCGACTGGAAGCGCATGCCGCAGTTCCGCAACGACCCCGGGCTGCTGGAAGAAATCACCGAAATGCAGACCCAGCTCCAGCGCTGCAAGACCATCGTCAGCGGCATCCTGCTGTCGGCCGGCGAGGCGCGCGGCGAATCGGCGGTGCGCACCACCGTGCGCAGCTTCCTGGACGGCGTGGTGGACAGCTGGCGCGCCAGCCGGCAGGTGGCGGGCTTCCAGTACAATAACCGTATCCGCGAGGACCGGCCGGTGGCGTCCGATTCGGCGCTCAAGCAGACCATCGACAACCTGCTCGACAACGCGCTCGAGGCCTCGCCCGACTGGGTCGGCCTGGACGCCTGGATCGAGGAGGGCGTGCTGCACGTGATGGTCACCGACCGCGGGCCGGGCTTCGCGCCCGGCATGCTCGGCCAGATCGGCAAGCCCTACCAGTCCACCAAGGCCAAGCCGGGTCGCGGCCTGGGCCTGTTCCTGGCCGTGAACGTGGTGCGCAAGCTGGGCGGTTCGGTGGTTGCCGCCAACCGGGCGGAGGGCGGGGCGCAGGTGAGCCTGCGGCTGCCGCTGGCAAGCATCGAACTGGAAGAGGAAGGCATTGACAGACAATACTGAGCGCCTGCTGCTCATCATCGAAGACGACGAGGCGTTCGCGCGCACCCTGAGCCGCTCCTTCGAGCGGCGCGGCTACCGGGTGCTGGTCGCACCGGGCCACGAGGAAGCAGCCGCGCTGCTGGCCGCGCACACGCCGGGCTACGCGGTGGTCGACCTGAAGCTCAAGGGCAACAGTTCGGGCCTGGCCTGCGTGCAGCTGCTGCACGAGCACGACCCGGACATGCTGATCGTGGTGCTGACCGGCTTCGCCAGCATCGCCACCGCGGTGGAAGCGATCAAGCTGGGCGCGGTGCAGTACCTGGCCAAGCCGTCCAACACCGACGACATCGAGGCCGCCTTCGGTCACGTGGCCGGCAACACCGACGTCGAGGTCACCAACCGTTCCACCTCCATCAAGACCCTGGAATGGGAGCGGATCCATGCGGTGCTGGCCGAGACTGACTTCAATATCTCGGAAGCGGCGCGCCGCCTCGGGCTGCACCGGCGCACGCTGGCGCGCAAGCTCGAGAAACAGCGGGTCAAGTAGGGGACAAGCCATGAAACTGCGTCTACTGCCGGCCTGCCTGGCCTTGTTGCTTGCCGCGCCGGCCCTGCAGGCCGCCGATCCTCTCGCCGCCGGCAAGGCCGCCTTCCAGCGCTGCGCCAACTGCCACCAGGTCGGGCCCGGCGCGCGCAGCAATTTCGGTCCGCAGCTCAACGGCATCCTCGGCCGCCGCGCCGGTTCCGCGCCCGATTTCGACTATTCGCCGGCGCTCCGGAAGGCCGGTTTCGTGTGGAACGACAAGAACCTGGCCGCCTTCCTGCGCGACCCCGATGCCGTCGTCCCCGGCAACAAGATGCGCTTCTGGGGCTTGCGCAGCGAGCGCCAGATCGCCGAACTGCTGGCTTACCTGCGCGCGCATCCGGCGCCGCCCGCCGGCGCCAGGTGAGCATACGCGCATTGCTCCGGACCGGCGCCGGCAGCCCGCGATGAGCCGTCGGCTCGGCACGGTGCTCGCGATCGCCGCGCGCGCTCCGAACGCGGCCGCGCCGACAGCACGCGAGCGCGTCCACGCGCTGGCCGGCTGCGGCCTGGCCGGCGACATCCACGCCGACCCGCGGTCGCCCAGGCAGCTGCTGCTCGCCGGCGCGCCCGCCTACCGCGCGCTCGGGCTGCCGCCACAGGCCTTGCGCGAGAACCTGCTGCTCGACCTCGACACCGCCGCTTTTGTCTCCGGCACTGTACTGCGCATCGGCGCGCAAGTACGGCTGCGCCTGAGCTTCCAGTGCGAAGCCTGCGGCAGCCTGGACCGGCACGCGCCCGGCCTGGCGCACGCCATCGGCGCCAGGCGCGGCATCCTGGCCCGGGTGCTGACCGGCGGCGAGATCCGCGTCGGTGATCCGGTTGCTGTGCTGGAAGAGCGTCTGCCCGCGCTGCCGGAAGACTGGCGCGAGCGCGTGGCCCGGGTGGTCGAGGCGGTGCCGCCTGAACACGTGATCGGCTACGCCGACCTGGCCCATGTGGCGGGGGTGCAGTCGAGCTATTGCCGGGCCTTTCCGCGCCTGCTCGCCCGGCTCGGGCCCGCGTATGCGGCGCGTGCGGTATCGGCCCGCGCCGGCACCGCCCTGGCGCGCTGGGACGGCGCCGGCTTTCATGCGCGGGCCGAGCGCTAGCCGCCCAGCTTGCTCAGGGAATACGCGGCCAGGAAGCCCGCCACCGTGATCAGTCCGGCGAAATCGTGGGTCTCCTCGAAGGCTTCGGGAATCATGGTGTCGACCAGCATGGCCAGGATGGCGCCGGCCGCCACCGCGGTGGTCGCCGCCACCACCTGCGGCGGAAAATGGCGGAACACCGCGTAGCCGAGCAGGGCGGCGATGCCGGAGACCACCGCGATCCCGCCCCAGATCCCGAAGATGTAGCGCGCGGAGCGCCCGGCGCGCTTCATGCCAGCGGCGCTCGACAGGCCTTCCGGAATGTTCGACAAGAAGATCGCCGCCACCGCGACGATGCTCACGCCGCGCCCGCCCAGCATCGACAGGCCGATGACGATCGATTCCGGAATCCCGTCGAGCAGGGCGCCGACCGCGATCGCGGTGCCGGTGCCGCCGTTTTCGCTGGCCGGCGGCTGGCAGCCTGAGCGCTTGCGATGGCGCGCGCCGCGCTTGGAGAGCCACCAGTTGGCCAGTGTGTAGACCGCCGCCCCGCCCAGGAAGCCCAGCGCCGTGGAGGCGAAACCGCCGGTATGGAAGGCATGCTCCATCAGCTCGAAGGAGAGGGCCGAGATCAGGACGCCGCTGCCGAAGGCCATCACGGCGGCGATCAGGCGCTGCGGCACCGTGAGCCGGTAACCGAGCGCGGCGCCGACCAGCAGTGCGCCGCCTGCCAGCAATCCCCACAATCCCGCCTGCAGCCAGATCGGCAATGCCATAGGTCCTCCGCGCGCTTCGTCACGATTTTAAGCACAGACGGCCTGCGTTGAGGCACAATTGCGCACACTACAAGAAAAACGCCATGCAAACGATCCGCCTCTCGACCGCTTCCGACACCGCTGCGCTGGCCGGCATCTGGCGCGCCAGCGTGCGCGCCACCCATGACTTCCTGCGCGATGCCGACTTCCGCGAGATCGAGGCCCTGGTCGCCGAGCACTACCTGCCCGCAACCCGGGTCTGGGTGGCAACCGATGCCGCCGGCCGGCCGTGCGGCTTCCTGGGTTTGACCGGCGCCCATGTCGACGCCTTGTTCGTGGACCCGGCCAGCCGGGGCCAGGGAACGGGAAGACGGCTGTTGGCCCATGCGGAAAGCATCGCCGGACGGCTCACGGTCGACGTCAACGAGCAGAATCTGCAGGCGCTCGGCTTCTACCGTCACCTGGGATTCACGGCGACCGGACGTTCGCCGACGGACGACGCCGGGCGCCCCTATCCGCTGCTGCACCTGCGTCAGGAATGAACCGTTCGCGGGGCATGCATATAAATACATTTGGACAAATTGGGTTGCCTTCGCACTATTTTTAGTACATCATAGCTGCGTGGTGCCAGCCAGCAACGGCCCGGTACCCGATCAGCGATGAGGCGGTTGAGTCCGTTTCTT
This sequence comes from Massilia varians, assembly GCF_027923905.1. Lineage (NCBI taxonomy): Bacteria > Pseudomonadati > Pseudomonadota > Betaproteobacteria > Burkholderiales > Oxalobacteraceae > Massilia > Massilia varians. The sequence goes on along the minus strand of NZ_AP026966.1, from coordinate 3,150,023 downwards.
TTCGTCCCCCGCATCGTGCCGGGGGACTTTTTTCGGTGCCGCGGCCATCCTTGCCGCGGCTGGCGCGATCGCGGCGCCTGCCGGCCCACCGCCAGGCTTCCCCCTGCGCGCCCCACCGGAGGAAACTTGAACGCACCGTTTTCCCCGACGACCCATGTAGCCCGGATCGTCACGCCCATGTCCAAGCGCCGCCCTCCGGCCGCCATGCTGGCCGCCATGCTGGCGCTCGGCGCATTCCATGTTCCCGATGCCGCCGCGGCGAGCCGCAAGTCCGCGCCGCCGCCGGTTGCCGATTTCACGCAACTGACCGGCACCCGCGCCGGCAGCTGCGCGGCGCCGGTCGAGTCCGGCCTGGCCAGCCTGGGCGCGCCGAGCTTGCGCCACTGCGCCTGGAGCCAGCACCTTGAAATGCTCTACTGGGAGGACGTCTCCGCCAGTCCGAATACCTGCCTGCCGGCGCCGGCGATTGCCTGGCACCGCCTCGGCGCCGGGGTCGGTGCGGTGCTGCGGCCATGGAGCGCGGCCTGGAACGGCCAGTCGATGCTGGTCCAGACCGGCGGCAGGGTGCAGGCCGGCATGGTCTGGCAAGGGGAGGGCGGGCAATGGTCGGCGGTGCTGTGGCGCTGGCGTCCGTCCGACCGGCTGCCGACCCGCAACTGGCAGGCCGGCCACTGGAAGAAGGTGACGGCGGCGCTGGGTGCGATCGATGCTGCCAATCCGGCGCCGAAGCGCACTCCCTTGATGACGGCCTGGCTGGACGCGACCAACGGCAAGCCGCGCCTGCAGGCCGCCGACAGCTGGCGCTGGGTCAGCGAGGCGAGCTGCCTGGACCTGCGCACGGCCAGCCTGGGCCAGGCGCAGATGCACCTGCCTTATTCGCGCGACGACGCCCGCCTGGAGCAGCGCAGCGCGATGCAGGTGCTGCTGGCGCGGCGCTTCCCGGCCGCCGAGTGGCTGCGCAACTTCAGCCTGATCGAACCCTCCATTTCCGGCGACCGCACCGGCGCCAAGTTCCTGGCGGTCTGGCGCGAGAACACGACGGTATCCGGCCAATTGTGGATTCCGCTGCGCGACGCCGGCGGCATCGTGCGCGCACGCATCTCGAGCGAACTGCCGGCCGCCGCCGGCGCCGCCATGCAGGAAGCGGCCAAGGCGCGTGCCGCCGTCACCGAACGCGAGCTCACTGCGCTTGCCCATGCCTGGGAGGCGCGCCATGAATGAAGACTTTTCGACGCCGCTGTGGCTGTTGTCGCCGCTGGCAGTGCTGGGCTTCGGCCTGATGCTGGCCCTCGTGCTGGGCATGCTGCTGCAGCGCTTCAAGGTGCCCAAGCTGTACGGCGCCGTGCTCGCCGGGCTGCTGCTGGGCGCGACCGGCGGCAACCTGATCGACCGCCCGCTGCTGGCCCAGTTCCAGGAATTGCTCAACGCCGCCTCGGCCCTGGTGCTGTTCGAGGTCGGACGCAAGATGGACCTGGCCTGGCTTCTCAGAAGCGGCCGCCAGGGCGGCAGCCTGCTGCTGGCCACGCTGGCGCGCTGCGTGGCGGTGGCCGTCACCCTGCGCCTGCTCGGGCTGCCCTGGGGCGCCTCGATCTTCATCGCCTCGATCCTGATCGCGGTGAACCCGGTCATCGTCAATTCGATGGCGGCCGACGAGAACGCCAGCGGCACCAGCACCTTCGCCACCGCCAACATGGTCGGCCTGAGCAGCCTGGTCGCGCTCTTGATGCTGGCGCTGACGATGGCGTGGACGCGCAGCCAGGGCGTGGACGCCGCCACCGGCTTCGGCGAGGAACTGATGCGCCAGGGCGGCAAGCTGGTGCTCGGCGCGGCGATCGCCTTGCTGTCCTACGGGCTGTATGCGGCCGCCACGCGGCTGTGCAAGGTGCCGGCCACCATGCGTCCCGGCATGCTGCTGGCGGCGCTGCTGATCGACCTGGGCCTGTGCTCGGTGTCGGCGGCCAGTTCGCTGCTGTCCCTGCTCTTGATGGGACTGCTGCTGCGCAACGTGGAGCGGCGCGACAACGTGTTCCAGGCCCAGCTCAAGACCGCCCAGGACATCGGCTACGTGCTGCTGTTCCTGATGTCGGCGGCGCTGGTCGACCTGCAGGGACTGGCCCAGGGCTGGACGCTGCTGGGCGCGCTGGCGGTGTTCGCGGTGCGCATCCTGGCTACCCGGGCCGCCCTGGTCCCGGCCACGGCCTGGGACCGCACCAAGAAACATGCGATGGCCCTGCAGATGTGCTCGCTGGTCAGCTATGGCGGCCTGGTGGTCGACACCACGCTCAACGCCTATACCGGGCTGGATCCGGCTTCCAGCGAGATGATGGGCGCGCTGCTGGCCCTGAACGTGCTGCTGGCGCCGGGCCTGACCTGGCTGGGCCTGCGCATGGCGGGCGAGACCTACCGCCAGGAAGCGCGCCCGGGCGCGCCGCACGAGGAACGCAGCGTCGGCTACAAGGAGGAGATGAAGGCATGAGCGCACCACTGAACAATGACGAAGCGGCGCGCCTGGCGCAGGCCCAGGCCCAGGCGGTGTCGGGCAAGGGGCCGGCCTTCCTGCCGGACTTCAGCTCCTCGACCGTGGGCACCATGGGCATCGAGCTCGAGCTGATGGTGCTCGACCGCCTGACCTACGATCTGTTCCCGGCCGCGCCCGACATCCTGCGCATCCTCGACCAGCACGACAAGCCCTGGGTGCACACGCCCGAGATCACGACCTCGATGCTGGAGGTGGCGACCTCGATCCTGGAATCCTACGGCGAAGCCAGCGAGCAGCTCGAGCACATCCGCAGCACGGTCCAGCGCGCCGCGTTTGAAGTCGGCGCCTCGGTCTCGGGCGGCGGCGCCCATCCGTTCCAGCGCTGGAACGAGCAGCGCATCTTCCCGAAGGAACGTTATTTCGAATCCGAGCGCAAGTACGGCTACCTGGCCAAGCTGTTCACCGTGTTCGGCATGCACGTGCACATCGGGGCCGGCACGGCCGACGAGGCGGTGCGGCTATGCGCCTGGCTGACCCAGCGCGCGCCGCTGTTCATCGCGCTGTCGGCCAACTCTGTGTGCTGGCAGGGCGAGGTGTCGGGCTTTTGCAGCTCGCGCAGCAACGTGGTCGGCGCCTTCCCGATGAGCGGGATCCAGCCGCACGAATTCCGCAGCTGGCAGGATTTCCGCGACTATTTCGACCGCCTGGCCGGTTTCGGCATCGTCAACAGCATCAAGGATTTCTACTGGGACGTGCGGCCCAAGCCGGAGTACGGCACCATCGAACTGCGCGTGCTCGACACCCCGCTGCGGCCCGAATACGCGGCCGCGCTGGCCTGTTATGCGCGCGAACTCTGCCTCGAATTCGCCGATCAGCCGGGGCGCTGGCCCTCCAACGGCAGCCGCGAGCTGTACACCTGGAACCGCTTCAACGCCGCCCGCGACGGCGTCGACGCCAGCTGGATCGACCCGGAAACCGCCGTCTCGCTGCCGGTCGCGCAGGTCATCCGCGCCGACCTGGAACGACTGGGCCGGCGTTCGACCGATCCCGATTTCGCCAAGGCGCGGTCGGTGATCGAGACCTTGATGAAGGATGGCGGGCAGGCCGGCCTGCTGCGCCGGCACCTGGCCGGCGGCGGCGGGATGAACGACCTGGCGCGCGTGGCCAGCGAGATCTTCGAGGCGCGCCAGCCGGCCGGCGGCTAAGCTTCCTTCTCGCCCTTCGACAGGGCGGCCAGGACCGCCTCGGGCACGGCGGCGTCGTCCGCCATGTCCAGCGCGAGCGGGATGTGCGGCGTTCATGGCTGGTGATTGGCGCGCAGGCGGTTGCGCCATACAAGGGAACGGCAGGGGTAGGGCAGGCGCAGCAATTCGAGAAGGCGCGCAGAAACAGTTCTACGCGCTAAAATTACCTACTCGTCTCCTGTGTCGGATTCCTTGCTTCCTTGATAGCGTTCGTTATTGGGATTCAATTGGTCAGAACGGTTGTCTGCGCTAGACTTGTACGCGTCGCTGTTCGGATTCATGCTGTCACTACGGTCGTCGTTTGGCGTCCTGCCCATAATCTCCTCCTCGCAATTCAGCTAAACATCTTAGGAAGGTCAATTGTGCAGCAACCGGCGCGCATATGTCGCCAGATCGCCCTTTCGATCATTTACCCGTTCCGATAATAGCGGCTATCGACCCGGTTGCAGACGTTTGGAACGGGACAGTTCACGCCCTTGCTGCCCTTGCGGCACGAACAGCTGTCCTCTGGCGCTTGAAACAAGGCCGGGTCAGAGCTGGGACAGCGGCGTGCGCCCCGCCGCTTCGTCCGCATCCAGCCGGGCGATCAGGCGCGCCAGGTTCTGTTCCAGCTGCTGCAGGGTGGCCTCGTCCAGGCTGGCCAGCGCATCGGGCAGCACCCCGGCGAAGGGCAGCGGCGCACGGCGCAGCACCTCGCGCCCGGCGTCCTGCAGGTGCAGCGCGACGTTGCGCCGGTCCGCGCCCTCGCGGGTGCCGGTGACGAAGCCGCGTTCGACCAGCCCGCGCACCAGGTTGCTGGCGGTCGACTGGTGGATGTCGAGTTCGCGCGCCAGTCCGGTGGCGCCGATGCCCGGATGGCGATCGATGACCGAGAGCGCCCACAGCTGGGCCCCGCCAAGGCCGGCCTCGCGCTCGACCTGGCGGAAATGGCTCTTGACTGCGTTGAAAACGATACGGAACTGCCGCAGGACGCGCTGCGGCTGCTCGTCCTCGGCTCGGTGGGCGGGATTCTCTGGCATGGCGCGATCATAGCGGAAATTCGGCGCGCCGGCACAGGCGGCCGCGGCCTTTGCGTTGCCGAAACGTGGCGCGGCGCCTGACTGGATGCGCTAGGATAGGCGGCATGAATCGGCTGCTCGCCTATCCGCTGTTACAGCGGCGGCGCCTCCTGTCGCGCGCTGCCGTGGCGACCCTCCTGGCCGGGTTCGCGTTGACGGCGACGCTGTTCGGCGTGGCGCGCGGCCTGGAGCAGGAGAGTGCGCGCGCCGATTTCGAGCAGCGCACCGCCGTGCGCACGGCGGCGGTCACGCGCGCCTTCGCCGATGCCGTGCACGACATGCGCGCGCTGAACCTGCTGTTCACGGCCGGCGGCGGACAGGTCTCGCGCGACGCCTTCGATGCCTTCGCCCAGCCGCTCGCGGCCGGGGACAGCTACCTGCGCGCCCTCGAGTACCAGCGCTTCGTCAGCCGGGCCGAGCGTCCCGCCTTCGAAGCGGCGCGGCGCCGCTTCTGGCCCGGTTTCACCATCACCGAGCGTAGTTCCACCGGCCAACTGCGGCCCGCGCAGCAGCGCGAGCGTTACCTCGTCAACGATTACGTGGTGCCGATCGCCAGCAACGACGGTGTGTTCGGCTACGACGTCCTGTCCCATCCCGTCGAGCGCGCCACCGTCGAGCGCGCGATCGATTCCGGTCAAGTCACCGCCAGCCCGGTGCTGCGCCTGGTGCAGGGCGACGGTTCGCTGCGCGGCATGATCGTGGCGATGCCGGTCTACCGCGCCGGTGCGGACCTGGCCGGCATGGCGGCGCGGCGCGCGGCGGCCCTCGGCGTCACGGCGGTGGTGATCGACACCGGCGTGCTGGTCGGCGGCAGCCTGCATGGGGGGCACCTGCTGTCCGACGGCGACGCGGCGCTCACGCTGTATGGCCATACCGCCCGCGGCGCCCGGGTGGCCGTGTTCAGCGACCCGGGCGCGCCGCTCCCGCAGGAAGCCTGGGAGCGCTGGCTCGGCGGCGGGCCGAGCACGCTCACGCACGCCTTCTCTGTCGCCGGCACCCGCTGGGAGCTGACGGCGGTGCGCAAGGCGCGCGGCCTCGACACCCAGGTGGGTTCGCTGTCGATCCTCGGCTATGGCTGCGTCCTGAGCCTGGCCGCCGCGGTCCTGGTGCAGCAGCGCAGCGCGCGCACCCGGCGCATCGAAGCCCTGGTCGAGCGTCGTACCGCCGACCTGGCGATCGCCGCCGGCGCCCTGCGCCTGCACCAGCGCGCGATCGAGGCCGCCGCCAATCCGATCCTGCTGGTCAGCGCGACGCGCCACGGCTACCCGATCGACTACGCCAACCCGGCGTGCGAGCGTACGCTCGGCTACGGGCCGGGCGAACTGGTGGGTAAACCGCTGGCCAGCCTGACGCGCCAGGACGTCGACGATCCCGGGCTGGAAGAGCTGCGCCAGGCCCTGCATGCGTGCCGCAAGGGACACGCACTGGTGCGCCAGGCCGCGCGCGACGGCCGCGAGCTGCTCAGCGAGGTCTACATCGCCCCGGTCAAGGACGCGGGCGGCAAGACCGAACACTTCGTGGTCACCACCTATGACGTGACGATGGCCAAACGCTACGAGGCCGAACTGGCGCACCGCGCGCGCTACGATACGCTCACCGGCCTGGCCAACCGCGCGCTGCTGGCCGACCGCATCGAGCGCGCCATTGCCACCGCCAACGGCATGCCGGTGTGGACCGTGGCGCTCGACATCGACCATTTCAAGCTGGTCAACGACACGCTCGGGCGGCGCCTCGGCGACGAAGCGCTGCGCGCCCTTGCCGCGCGGATTGCCGGCGCCATCCGCCAGGCCGATACGGCGGCGCGTTCGGGAGGCGACGATTTCATGCTGGTCCTGACCGATTGCCGCGACGAGCGCCAGGCCGCGGCCCGGCTGCAGGCGGTGCGCGAGGCCCTCGCAGAGCCGCTCGAGGTCGACGGCCACACCCTGGTGTTCGGCTCCAGCGCCGGGGTGGCCGGCTATCCGGCCGACGGCCTCGATCCGGAAACCCTGGTCAAGCATGCCGAGGTGGCCATGTACCGCGCCAAGCAGACCGGCCGCAACGCGGTGCAGTTCTACGCCCCGCACATGAATGCGCATGCCATCGACCGCTTGGCCCTGGAAGGCGCGCTGCGCAGCGCCTTGCGCGAGGACCAGTTCGAGCTCTATTTCCAGCCCCAGGTGGAGCTCGGCAGCGGATGCGTGGTCGGCACCGAGGCCCTGATCCGCTGGCGCCATCCGCATTTCGGCACCGTGCGGCCCGAGCGCTTCATCGCGCTGGCCGAGGAAACCGGCCTGATCGTGCCGATCGGCGCCTGGGCCCTGCGCGCGGCCTGCCGCCAGAACCGCGACTGGCAGCGTGCCGGCCTCGGCAACCTCCGGATCGGCGTCAACCTGTCGGCGCGCCAATTCTCCGAGCCCGACCTGGTGCAGACCGTGCGCACGGTGCTCGACGAGACTGGCTTGAGAGCCGACTCCCTCGAGATCGAGCTCACCGAGAGCATGATGATGGCCGACGTCGAAACGGCGATCGAGACCATGCGCTGCCTGAAAGCCATGGGCGTGAAGCTGTCGATCGACGATTTCGGCACCGGCTACTCGAGCCTGGCTTACCTGAAGCGCTTTCCGGTCGACGTGCTCAAGATCGACCGTTCCTTCGTGCGCGACATGGTCAGCCCGGACGGCGCCGCCATGGTGGACGCCATCATTTCGCTCGCCCATGGACTGCGCATGCAGGTCATCGCCGAGGGCGTCGAAACCATCGAGCAGCTCGACTCCCTGCGCGCCTACGGCTGCGACGAGGTGCAGGGCCACATCTATGGCCGCCCGGAGCCGGTGCAAACGGTCGAAGCACTGCTGCGCAAGGGAAGGGTGGAGCCCAGCCCGGTCGATGCCTGAGGCACGCCCAGGGCTGACGCGATCGCTGGCGAGCCGGACCGGGGTTGTCGCGCCGGTCAGCTATACTTGTCGCATACGCAACGCGCACGGCACCGTGCGCTTCAACGGCAATCGCAGCAAGGATTTCTATAGTGGATCAGGAAGAAAGAAGCGGCACCCGCGCCGGCGCCGACGACAAGACCGGACAGGACAACCCCGGCACCCCTGGCGGCGCGCACCGCGCCGCGCTCGGCCAGCATGGCAAGCGCCTGTTCGAGGGCGCGCGCGGACGCGCCCGGGCGGGCTATTCGATGGCGCAGGCGCGCCTGCGCGACCGCCCGCGCTGGGAGCAGGCGCTCCTGATCGGACTGTGGAGCTTGGCCGCCGGCCTGACCGCCTTCTTTCTCTACCTGGTGATCCTGATCCCGCTCACGCCGGGCATCGACGACCTGCGCCAGGCCAGCACCGCGCGTCCGAGCGTGATCCTGTCCAGCGACGGCAAGGAGCTTGGCAGCTTCGAGAAGGGCCTGCAGGAGCGCGTCAAGCTGTCGCAGATCTCGCCGCACGTGATCAAGGCCCTGATCTCGACCGAAGACCACCGCTTCTACGACCACCACGGCGTCGATTTCCGGCGCGTGGCCGGCGCTTTCGTGGCCACGGTGAAGGGCGACCCGCAAGGCGGCTCGACCATCACCCAGCAGCTGGCGCGCAACATGTTCCCGGAAGAGATCGGCCGGGCGCGCAGCATCAACCGCAAGATGAAGGAACTGATCACCGCGATCAAGATCGAGAACACCTACAGCAAGACCGAGATCCTCGAGGCCTACCTGAACACCGTGCCCTTCCTGTACAACGCCTACGGCATCGAGATGGCGGCGCGCACCTATTTCGGCAAGACGGCCGCCAAACTGGACGTGCTGGAAGCGGCCACCCTGGTCGGCATGCTCAAGGGCACCCATTACTACAACCCGGTGGCCAATCCGGAGCGCTCCAGGTCGCGCCGCAACGTGGTGCTGTCGCAGATGGCCAAGCATGGGGCGTTTTCCGAAGAGCGCTACCGGCTTCTTTCCAAGCGGCCGTTGCGGGTGCGTTTCGCGCGCCTGAACGACCGCAGCGGCAAGGACGACCACTTCACCGCCTACGTGCGCAAGTGGCTGCTCGACTGGGCCCAGGACAACGACTACGACCTGCAGCTCGACGGCCTGGTGGTGCACACCACGCTCGACATGGACCTGCAGGCGGCCGCCGTGCGCGCGGTCGAGCGCCAGGCCAACACGCTGCAGGCGATCGCCGACGTCGAGTGGGCCTACCAGGGCATGCCGCGTTCGACCTCGGCCGGCATGTACACCTCGATGCGCGGCGAAGTCGATCCCTTTGCCTGGTACTGGCGTTCGCACGGGCGCGAGCTCGACGCGTTCGTACGCGAGAGCGGCGAATACCGCCAGGCCGTCGAGGATGGCGAAGCGCCGGCCGCCGCGCTCAAGCGCCTGAAGGGCGACCGCGCCTTCATGCGCGAACTGAAGGCCACCAAGTCGCGCCTGGAGGCCGGCTTCGTGGCGATGGACCCGCACACCGGCGAAGTGCGCGCCTGGGTCGGCAGCCGCAGCTTCGAGCGCGACCAGTTCGACCACGTGGCCCAGGCCGCGCGCCAGCCCGGCTCGACCTTCAAGCCGATCGTCTACGCCGCCGCGCTCGAGAGCGGCATTCCGCCGGACCAGACCTACCGCGACGTGGTGCAGGACATCCGCGTGGGCGGCACGGTCTGGCGCCCGACCGACATGTCGGGCAACAGCGGCGCCATGATGAGCATGCGCGACGGCCTGGTCTACTCCAAGAACACCATCACCGCGCAGGTGATGCAGCAGGTCGGCGTCAGCCCGGTCGTGCGCCTGGCGCAGGGCATGGGCATCCGCCAGAGCAAGCTGTCGGCCGTGCCCTCGCTGGCGCTGGGCACCAGCCCGGTGACCCTGCTCGAGATGGTCAGCACCTACAGCACCATCGCCGCCCAGGGCGAATACCGCAAGCCGGTGTTCGTGCGCCGCATCACCGACCGCGACGGCAAGACCATTGCCGATTTCGCGCCGGATGCGCCCGAGCGCGCCCTGTCGCAGGACGCCGCCCTGAGCCTGATCGACATGCTGCGCGGCGTGGTCGACCGCGGCACCGGCGGCGGCGTGCGCTACCGCTTCGGCGTGCAGGGCGACCTGGCCGGCAAGACCGGCACGACCCAGAACAATACCGACGGCTGGTTCATCCTGATGCACCCGAACCTGGTGGCCGGCGCCTGGGTCGGCTTCAACGACAACCGTGTGACGATGCGCAGCAGTTACTGGGGGCAGGGCGGCCACAATGCGCTGCTGCTGGTGGGCGACTTCATGCGCAGCGCCTACGACAGCGGCAAGCTCGACCCCAACGCACTGCTGCCGGGCGGGCGCACCCCGCCGCCGCGCCGCCACCAGGAACCGGAATACGTCGAGGAAGGCCCGGGCGAACTCGAAATCGAAGAAGGAATGGAGGGCGCGGAGGTGCCCGACCCGGCCCCGATCGAGGACGAGGACGAGCCGGCCGCGCCGATCCAGCCGGTGCCGGTGCAGCCGGCGCCGCTACAGACCGCGCCGCCCCCCAGCCAGCTGCCGGACGTGCCGCCCCCGCCGCCCAGCTCGGGCGAGGAGGAAATTATTTAAGGCTGGCCGGCCTGCGCCGTCCGGGCCGGCGCGCCACCGCGCAGCAGCGGATAGGGATTGACCGGCCCGGTCTTGTCGTAGACCCCGTAATGCAGGTGTGGGGGCGTGCCGCGCGCGTTCCCGGTATTGCCGACGTAGCCCAGCACCCGACCTTCCTCCACGCGCATGCCCGGCGCCACGTCCGCGTAGCCGTCGAGGTGGGCGTAGTAGTGACGCTGGCCGCCGGGCCCCAGCACCCACACCACCTGCCCGCCGAGGCGGTTGGTCCCGACCCGCAGCACGATGCCTTCGGTGGCGGCCCGCACCGAAGTGCCGCGCCTGGCGAAAATGTCGATGCCCTCGTGCCTGCGGCCCTCGCTGCGGCTGGCATGCCAGGTGTCGCGCAGCGCCTTCGGCCGCACGCCGCTCACCGGCATGGCGAGCACGCTTGGCGCCGGCATCGCGGCCGGGCGCATCGCATACGCGGCATGGCGCACCCAGGGCTCGAGCAGGCCCCAGACGGCAAGCAGAACAAGGGCCAGCAGCAGGCTGCGGAGAAAAATTCGCATGACGGCACGGTCCATGAAGCGGTCGACAATGAACACGTATGGGCGAAGCCCCTGATTTACAGGCTCAGGCCGGGTCGAGTGTGGGACGCGCCGCCTGCGCGCCATCCGCTTGCCTAGCGGCCGCTGCACCGAGCGCCGGATCCTGGCGCAGTGGCAGCACCAGGCTGAAGGTGCATCCCTGGCCCTGGCCTGCGCTGTCTACCGAAACCTTGCCGCCATGCAGCGCGCTGAGTTCCTTCACCAGGGCCAGGCCGAGCCCGAGGCCGCCCTGGGCGCGGTCGATGCTGGTCGGGCCTTGCACCAGCACGTCGAAGATCTGGGGCAGGAGCTCGGGCGCCAGGCCGACGCCGGTATCGCAGACCTCCACCACGACTTCCCGGCCGCTGGTCTTGCAACGCACCGTGATGCTGCCGCCTGCCGGGGTGTACTTGATGGCGTTGTGCAGCAGGTTGTCGACGATCTGCTCGAGGCGGGTGCGGTCGCCGTCGACCCAGCAGGGCGCCAGCTCGGCGTGCCAATGATGGTTGCCGGCGTCGACCAGGCGCTTGGCCTCGACGCAGGAGCGCAGCACCTCGGTCAGGTTGACCGGCGTGCGCTGCAGGACGATCTTGCCCGACAGGATGCGCTGGACGTCCAGCAGGTCGTCGACGATGCGGACCAGGTGGCGCATCTGGCGCCGGCTGATCTCGCGCGCATTGGCCGCCAGTTCCGGTTTCACGCCCGGCATGTCGAGCACGCTCATGGCCCCCGAGATCGCCGCCAGCGGATTGCGCAGCTCATGTCCCAGCATGGCCAGGAAGCCGTCCTTGGCCCGGCTCTGGGCCTCGGCTACCCGGCGCGCGCGCTGTTCGCTCACCAGGAGCTGCTCGCGCTCGTGCTGCAGCGCCTGGCGCGCCGCGCTTTCGCGCGCCAGCGCCTCGCTGGTGTAGTGCAGGCCGTCGAGCAGGGCGTCGACTTCGTCCACCTTGGTCGTCCGCGGGCGGGCGACCGCGCCGCGCGCCAGGGCGTTGGCGACGCTGCCGGCCTGTTGCAGGGCGTTGGAGAGCTTGTTGCCGAAGAAGACGGCGGTCAGGAGCGCCAGGCCCATCAGCAGGATCAGCGCCAGCGTGGCATAGGTGGCGGCGGTGCGCGCGGCCGATTCGATCTCGGCAACCGGCACCCCGATCACGACCGTCCAGCCGCTGGCCGCCGCGCGCGTATAGACGCCGTAGACCTCCAGGCCTTCATGGGTCACGTGGCGCAGCACGCCGCTGCCGGCGTGCTGCGCGGCGAGGCGCATCTCGGGATGCATCGGCTTGCCGGCGGACGTGGCGCCGTTGCGGTTGCGCGCGATCGTCACGCCGTTGGCGTCGAAGACGCCGACCAGCCAGGTGGGATCGAGGGTGCTGCTCGCGAATACCCGCTCGAAGTAGCGGGCGTCGAAGATCTGGCTGACGACGTAGCGCGGCCCCCGGCCCGGCGGCGAGGCAAGGTCCACCGAGACCACCGCCCGCTTAGACGTCGGCCCGAAGAAATAGCCGGACACCCGTGTTTTCCCGGTGCGCAGCACCTCGTCGACATAGTGCCGTGTCGCCCCCTTCAGTTCAGTGCCGTAGGGCATGAGGGTATTGAAGGTCGGCTGGTAGCGCTCGTTCACCAGCGTCGTCCAAGACAGGCGATCGTCGCTGTTCAGGCGGCTGGCGAGCCGGTATACGCGTGCGTAATTGCCTTCTTCGAGCGCCTCGGAATTGGCGATGAGCCGCAGCAGCGCTTCCTTGACGGCGATTTCCCGGTCCACCAGCAGGGCGGTGGAACGCGCCGTCTCCTGCACCCGCTGGATGCGCGATTCGCGCTCCCAGTCGAGCAGCATGGACACGCCAATCCAGAACGCCAGGGCGACCGGGATCAGGATGGCGGCCGCCATCAGGTACAGGTAGGTACGGGTCTTCATCCGTGTTGGCTGGGATGGCGGCTGGCTGTGTTGGCTGAACGTGACGAAAGCTTAACAGGTTTCCGCGGCGAACGATCTTTACTACCGAGCAGCACGAGCTGCCTCCCAGCCGCGCTCCCGGGCCAGCCGTTCGGCGGCGGCGTCGAGCGTGGCGCCGCTGATGCGGGCGTCGATCGCATCGAGTACGGCCGGCGGCAGCTGCGCCGACGCCTGCCGGTAGTCACCCGCAGCCGCGCCGCTCTCGGCCAGCACCGGCACACGCCAGTTGCGGCCTTCGCGGCAGGCCAGCCCGCTCGATCCGCCCAGCTGGAAGCTGCGGCAGTAAGCGCCCGACCGGTCCACGAAACTCAGGCCGATCCGGATATCTCCCGTGCCCGGGTCTTGCGCCAGCTGCCGGTCCAGTGCCTGCGCCAGACGCCCGCGTGCGCTCAGTTCGCCAGTATCGTCGCGCGCCAGTGCCAGCTCGTCCGCGGCGCCGAACCAGCCGGAGCCCAGGCTGCCGGCAAGCACTCCCACGGCCAGCGACGCGGCCAGGGCGCCCCATTGCGGCCAGGCCCGGCGCCGTTCCCGGCGCTCCTGTTCCTGCCGGCGGAGCGCTTCGCGTGCGTTGCGCGCGGCGTCGAGGTCGTGCATCCCGACAGGCGCCGGCGCCTGCAGGCGCTCCGGCACCGGCTCGTCCAGGATTCCGGCAAAGGCGCTAGAGACGTCGCCGCGCAGGCCCTGGTGGCGCGCGATGGCGGCCGCCACCGCAGGGTCGTCCTGCATGGCCTGGGCGATGGCGGCGCGCTGCTGCGGGTCGAGTTCGCCGTCGGCATAGGCCATCAGGGTATCGTCGTCGTAGTTCATGGTCGTGCTTTCGTCTGGTCGGACAGGGTCTGTTGCAGGGCTTCGCGGGCGCGGGCCAGGCGGCTGGTAAGGGTGCCCACGGGGATCTCGAGCACGTCGGCGGCTTCCTTGTAGCCCAGCCCATCCACCAGCACGAGGCCGACCACCAGCCGGTGCTCCGCGGACAGCAGGCTCACCGCTTTCTGGATCGCCAGCCGCTGCTGGTGGGCCTGCGCGAAGTCGTCGCCGACCTGTTCGCCCGCTTCTTCGGGGGCGAACAACTCGTCGCGCCGGGCACGGCTGCGTAGCTCGTCGATCCAGGCATTCTTGATGATGCGAAAAATCCAGCTGTCCAGGCGCGTGCCCGGCGTGTACTGCTCGCTGCGGCCGAGCGCACGCTCCATGGCGATCTGCACCAGGTCGTCCGCGTCTTCGCGATGGTAGGTGAGCGAACGCGCGAAACGGCGCATTCGCGGGAGCAGGGAAGCAATCTCGCTTGCTAGCATTCTCGTCAGTCTCGTCGGTCTCTTCAGGTAAAACGTGCTGCCGCGGGATTTTCTTCCCTCGCTCGCTCGTTAATACATATCTTCGGCGCAATAATATATGATCCACGCATGAAATCGGACCGTTTTCCCCGTCGCCTGCTCCTCGCTTGCTTGCTGCTTGCCGCCGCCGCGCCGGCGCGCGCCCAGCTCGGCCTGCCGTCGCTGCCTTCGCTGCCGTCCTTGCACCTGCCAAAGCCGGTCGGCCCGGCAGGGCCGGGCGAGCTGCGGCGCCCGCTCGAGCGCTTGCTGGACCGGGCGCCGCTGCCCGAGCTGGAACGCGCGCGTGCCGACCATCTTGCAGGCCTGCTGGCGCGCCACCCGAACCGCCTGCAACAGGATCCTTTCGGCAACGTGGTGGTGCGCGGCGAAATCCTGGCCTGGTCGCCCACCCCGGCAGGATTGCAGGCAGCCGCCGCGGACGGACTGGCGGTGGCGCGCCATGAGGACTTTGCGGACCTCGGCCAAACCCTGGTCGTGCTCAGCGTGCCGGCGGGCGGCGGACCGGACATTGCCAGCCTGCTGGACAAGTTGCGCGCCGCCGACCCGGGCGGCGTCTACGACTTCAACCATGTATTCAGCGGCAGCGGGGCGCAGGGCGGCGCGCAGGCTGCGCCGGTATGGACGCCAGGAGCCGGGCCGGCGCTTCGGGTCGGCCTGGTGGACAGCGGCGTCGACCGCGCCCACGCCGTGTTCGAGGAGGTCGAGATCCGCCAGTGGGGCTGTGACGGCGCGCAGCGTCCGGCGCCGCACGGAACCGCCGTGGCCGCGCTGATGGTCGGCCGGTCCGTGCATTTCGCCGGCGCGGCGCCCGGTGGCAGCCTGTACGCGGCCGATGTCTACTGCGACGAACCGACCGGCGGTTCGGTCGAGCGTATCCTTGGCGCGCTGGGCTGGCTGGCCCGCGAACAGGTCGGGGTGGTGAACCTCAGCCTGGTGGGACCACGCAATGCCGCCCTCGCGCGGGCAGTCGAGGCGATGCTGAGCCGCGGCCACCTGCTCGTCGCGGCGGTCGGCAATGACGGGCCGGCCGCACCGCCCTTGTATCCGGCCAGCTATCCCGGCGTGGTCGGGGTCAGCGCGGTCGACCGCCGCGGCCAGCCGCTGCCGGAGGCCGGCCGCGGGCCGCAGGTGATGTTCGCGGCGCCGGGCAGCCAGATGGTCAGTGCCGTGCCCGGCAAGCCGCCATACCGCCAGGTGCGCGGCACCTCGTACGCGGCGCCGATCGTTGCGGGGCTGCTGGCGCGCCAGCTGCCGCGCCCGGACCGCGACGGCGCCCGCCGTGCGCTGGCCCAGCTCGCGCGTGAAGCTGCTGCCGGCCAGAATGGGAGCATCAGCAATGCGACCGGCCACGGCGTGGTCGGCGCCGGAGTCCGGATCGACCCTGCGCAACTGCGCTGAAAAGAATTGGCGCTGTTCCCATTACGTGTGGAAGATCCGATTAGATCCCGATTGCCGGCTGTAATGCCGCGGCGAGCCGGGCACGCTGCTGCCGGGTGAGCAGCGGCAAACTGCGCAGCAGTCGGGTAAAACCTGTCGGCCGCATCGATCCTCCTGGCGATTCGGTCCAGGTTGGACATCTGCTTAGCTCGACAGTTCAAGTTCTACAGCTAGCGCGAACAGCGCCAAAAAAAAATTCTTACGTCGATGGAATAATCCGGCTCAGCAGTTCGTTCTCCTTGTATCGGCAGCGAACTCACTCGCGCCACTGACAAGGAGAACAGCATGAACACCACGAAGATCGTCCAGCAACTCGCCCTTGCCCTGAGCGTGGGCGTCAGCGCCTGCGCCCACGCCCAGTTGCTGGGCGGTGGCCTGGGCGGCTCGGCCGGCGGCATGGTCGGCGGCGGCCTGAGCCGCATGGGCGGCATCGATGCCGCGAGCATGGTGCGTGGCGCCGGCCGCCTGGATGCCGACGTCGCGGGTTCGGCACGGGGTATGGCGAGCCGGACGGTCGAGCGCGTGCGTGAAGCGCGTCCCGAGCCGCAGGCGGCGGGCGCCGGCCGCGGCCTCGCAAGCGTGAGCGGCGCCCTCTCGGGCGCAGTCTCGGGCAGCGCAAGCGGCACGGGTGAGCTCGCCGCGCGCGACGCGGCCGACGGCGCAGCGGATGCGGCCGCCAGCCGTGTTGCGCAACTGCGTTCGGTGGGCCTGGATGGTGCCGGCAAGGGCAGCGCCGCGCTGCGGACCGGCGCACAGGGCGCTGCCGAAGGCGTCCCCAACGCAGCTGGCGAGCAGCCAGGCCTGCCCGATACGGCGGCAGGAACGGTGTCCGCCGCCGTATCGGGCGCGGGTGCACTGGCGCAGCGTGCCGAGGCTGGGCGGACCACGGCTGCCGGCACGGGCGCCTCCGTCGAAGGCAGCGGCAGGCTGGGACTGGACGCGGCCGGCGCGGGCAGGCTGGCAGGCAATGCCGCGGCGGGCGCGCGCCAGAGCTCGGACGCGGCACGTGGTCAAGCGGACCGGCGGGGGGCTGCCGCCCGGCGTGGCGCGGCAGGCGCTGCCGACAAGGCGCGCACCGGCCTGCGCTCGGGTACGGGACTGGCCCGCAGCGGTGCGGCCTCGCTGAACGGGGCCGCGGCGGGCGGCGGCGGCGCGTCGGGTTCGGCTTCCGGGTCCGGCAGCGTCGACAAGCCGGCCCGGGCCGGCGCCTCGGCCTCGCTGTCGCTGGACGCCAGCGCCTCGGCCCAGGGCCGCGCCGGCGGCGCCGACTGACAGCCTGGCTACAGGATCGGGGTGCCGCCCGTCACCGCGATACGTGCCCCCGAGATGTAGCTGGCCTGGTTCGAGGCCAGCAGCACGTAGACCGGCGCGACCTCGGCCGGCTGGCCGGGCCGCTTCATCGGCACCTGCTGGCCGAAGCTCTCGACCTGGTCGGGCGGCATCGTGGCGGGAATCAGTGGCGTCCAGATCGGGCCCGGCGCCACCGAGTTCACGCGGATGCCCTTCGACGCCAGCAGCTGGGCCAGGCCGGCGCTGAAGTTGGCGATGGCGCCCTTGGTGGCGGCATAGGCCAGCAGGGTCGGCTTGGGGTTGTCCGAGTTGACCGAGGTGGTGTTGATGATCGAGGAACCCGGCTGCATGTGGCGCAGCGCTGCCTTGCAGATGTGGAACATCGCCGTGATGTTGACCTTGAAGGTGTAGTCCCATTCGTCGTCGGGGATCTCCTCGAGCGAATCGTGGGTCATCTGGAAGGCGGCATTGTTGACCAGCACGTCGATGCGCCCGAATTCCTGCACCGCCCGGTCGACGATGGCGCGGCAGTGGGCCGGGTCGGCCAGGTCGCCCGGCACCAGCACCGCCTTGCGGCCCGCCTCCTCGACCAGGCGCGCGGTCTCGCGCGCATCCTCGTGTTCGTTCAGATAGGAGATCAGGACATCGGCGCCCTCGCGCGCGAAGGCGATGGCGACCGCGCGGCCGATCCCGCTGTCGCCGCCGGTGATGACGCTGGCCTTGTCCTTCAGCTTGCCCGAACCCTGGTAGCTCGACTCGCCATGGTCGGCCTTGGGCGTGAGCTGCGCTTCGGTTCCCGGCGCTTCCTGCTGCTGTGTCGGCTGGTTCATCGCGTTTCCCTTCGGTTCAGTGTCTGAGGTGGCGCGGGCGCGTGGCGGGCGCGTCCGGCGTGTCTTCGTTGGCGGCCGGCTGCTCCGTCTCGCGCAGGTCGCGCGCCTCGGGTGCTTCCTGCAGCAGCACGTGGCGGGGCCGCGGAGCGGTCGAGATGCCCAGCTCGTCGAACATCTGCATGGCGTCGAGGTTGATGGCCTGCTGGGTGTCCATGTACAGGTTGTAGTCGGCATCGAGCATGGTGTAGACAATCTCGTATTCGATCCAGTTCTGGTCGAGGGTCTTCAGGTGGGCGCGGTCGAAGCAAGCCTTCGCGTGCCTGCCGATGATCTCGCGCAGCATGTCCGGCACCCGGGCCGCCAGTGCGCGCGGCGTGGCCGGGCTGGCGCGCAGGCTGAACACGATGCGGCGCGTGCTCATGCGCCGGTAGTTGTAGACCGTGTTGCGCAGCAGTTCGGCATTGGCGATGATGATCTGTTCTCCGCCGAGGGCGCGCACGCGCGTCGTCTTCAGTCCCACGTGCTCGACGGTGCCGCTGAATCCGTTCACGGTGATGAAGTCGCCGACCTCGAAAGGCTTGTCGACCGCGATCGACATCGAGGCGAACAGGTCGCCCAGGATGTTCTGCACCGCCAGCGCGATGGCCACGCCGCCGATGCCGAGGCTGGCGACGAAGGTGGTGACGTTGATGCCCAGGTTGGCCAGCATCGCCAGCACGAACACGACCCAGACCGTGGTCTGCAGCAGCCAGATCACGACCGTGTGGGCGACCGTGACCTGGTCGTCGGCGGCGCCGCGCCCATGGCTCAGGAAATAGCGGCGCGCGCCGATCTTGACGGCGCGGTGCAGGAAGGCGGCGATCTGGATGCCGAGCGTGAAGAACCACAGGTGGCCCAGGCGCGTGTTCCAGGGTTCGGGCAGGTCCAGCACGGACAGGCCGATCAGGATCGAGGTGGCCAGGATGGCGAACACGCCGGTGTGGGCCAGGGTCTTGGCCAGAACCTGGGCGATGGTGCGGTGCTGGTGTTCCGCGCTGAGCTGGGCGAGGCGGCGGCGGAACAGGACCAGGGCCCCATGCATCAGCGCATAGCTGGCGACGGTGGCGGCGACCGCAAACAGGGCGTTCGGCAGGCAGATGTCTAGATTATCAAACAGTTGCGGAAGATTGTTCAAGCGGGACTCCTCATCGGACGGCCCGGCGCCGGCCGCGTGCCGGAAGAAGGAGAGTGGCATGCGGGGACGCCGCAGGACGGATACTGCAGGGACGCGCGCGCGGCCCCCATCGACGGCGGGGTGCTGCGTGCAAGCGCGGAAAGGGCGGGGCGGCAGCGCGGCGCAGGCGCCAAGCCTGCGCCGCGCGCCTGGATCAGTGGCGCTTGAGGTGCTCGCGCACCGCTTCGGCGCTCGGGCCGACCTGTTTCACCGCATGCTCGAGCTCTTCCTTGCTCACGCCCAGCGCTTCGGTCCAGTGCCGCACTTCCCACTCCTCGTGGACGTTGATGCGGGCGCGGTCCTGGGCGCCCCGGTTCTGCAGATTGTCGGACATGATGGCCTCCTGGTTGACTTTGCTTGCCCCCAGAGTGCCAGCCGCGCTTGCCGCGTTCCGTACGCTGTTTCACCTTGCGCGCGATTCCCGCCCCGGCATCGACCCGCGGGGGCGTGCCGGCGGCAACATTTTGAGGTACGCTTGCAGTATCGATATCAACGGCAGCAGAACAAGGAGACCCGCATGTCCGCACCCTATGAAACCGCCCAGCCCGAACGCAGCGCCGTCGACGCCATGCCCGGCACCGTGGTGCTCGATTTCGGCGCCAACTGGTGCGGCTACTGCCGCGCCGCCGAGCCGTTGATCGACGAGGCCCTGGCCGCGGGGCAGGGCGTACGCCACCTCAAGGTCGAGGACGGCCCGGGGCGCCCGCTGGGGCGCTCGTTCCGCATCAAGCTGTGGCCGACCGTGGTCGTGCTCAAGGATGGGCAGGAGGTGGCGCGCGTGGTGCGTCCCGTCGCCGCCGACGAGGTACGCGTCGCACTGGCCCAGGCCGGTGCCGCATGAGCGAGGCTGGCGCCGCCGTCCCGGCCAACAAGCCGCGTACCGTCCTGTTCGCGAGCCTGATCGGCACCACCATCGAGTTCTACGACTTCTACATTTATGCCACCGCCGCGGTGCTGGTGTTTCCGCGGCTGTTCTTCCCGGCCGCGGACCCGGCCGCCGCGACCCTGCAGTCGCTGGCCACCTTCGCCATCGCCTTCTTCGCGCGCCCGGTGGGCTCGGCCGTCTTCGGGCACTTCGGCGACCGCATCGGGCGCAAGGCCACCCTGGTCGCGGCCCTGCTCACCATGGGCATTTCCACCGTGCTGATCGGCCTGCTGCCCACCTATGCCGCGATCGGCACCCTGGCGCCGCTGCTGCTGGCCCTATGCCGCTTCGGCCAGGGCCTGGGCCTGGGCGGCGAGTGGGGCGGGGCGGTGCTGCTGGCCACCGAGAACGCCCCGCCGGGCAAGCGCGCCTGGTACGGCATGTTTCCGCAGCTGGGGGCGCCGATCGGCTTCTTCCTGTCGGGCGGCACCTTCCTGCTGCTGGGCAGCCTGATGA
Source organism: Massilia varians (assembly GCF_027923905.1). Classification (NCBI taxonomy): domain Bacteria; kingdom Pseudomonadati; phylum Pseudomonadota; class Betaproteobacteria; order Burkholderiales; family Oxalobacteraceae; genus Massilia; species Massilia varians. The sequence goes on along the minus strand of NZ_AP026966.1, from coordinate 3,129,704 downwards.
GCGACGCGGATTTCTTCAGCTGGGGCTGGCGGATTCCCTTCCTGGCCAGCGCGCTCCTGGTGCTGGTCGGGCTGTACGTGCGCCTGAAAATTACCGAAACCCCGGATTTCCAGAAAGTGCTCGACCGCAACGAGCGGGTTAAGCTGCCGGCGCTGGCGGTGCTGAAGGACCATACCCGCGCCCTGGTGCTCGGCACGATCGTCGCGCTGGCGACCTTCGTCGTGTTCTACCTGATGACGGTGTTCGCGCTGAGCTGGGGCACGACCAGGCTGGGCTTTTCGCGCCAGGAGTTCCTCACCATGCAACTGGTCGCGGTGGTGTTCTTCGGCCTGACCATCCCGCCCTCGGCGCTGCTGGCCGACCGCCACGGCAGACGCATGGCGATGATCCTGGTGAGCGCGGCGATCGCCGTGTTCGGGCTGCTGTTCGGGCCGCTGTTCGGCGCGGGCACGCCGGCGGCGGTCGGCGGCTTCATGGTGCTGGGCTTCTGCCTGGTCGGCTTCACCTACGGGCCGCTCGGGACCCTGCTGGCCGAGATGTTCCCGGCCGAGGTGCGCTATACGGGCGCCTCGCTGACCTTCAACTTCGCCGGCATCCTGGGCGCCTCGCTGGCGCCTTACATCGCCACCTGGCTGGCCACCAACTACGGCCTGGCCTGGGTCGGCTACTACCTGACCGCGGCGGCGCTGCTCAGCCTGTTCGCCCTGCTGGCGGTCGGGGGCGCCAGGGCGCCGGCGCAAGCGCTCCCGCGCTGACCAGGCAAAAGGGCCCCGGATCGGGGCCCTTTTGCCATCGTCCAGGCGCCTCGCCTCAGAACGAATAGACCATCGTCAGCGAAGTCTGGGTATCGGTGTTCTTCTTGCCGTCCGGCACGCTGCTGTCGTTGCGCGCGCTGAAGCCGGCCTTCATCTGCATGGTCGAATTGATCTTGGTGCTGAGCGAAGTCTCGGCCACCGAACGGGTGTTCGAGGTGCCTTTCTCGACGCTGACGGTCTGGGCGAAGAAGGCGGACGGGCTGACGCGCCAGCGCAACTGGGCCGCGCCGCGGACCGTGAGTCCGCTCTCGTCCTCGCCGGTGGCGCGCTCGCCGGCAAAATAACCCGGGCCGATCTCGACGTCGAGCGAGGTATCGGGGGTGTTCAGCCAGCGCGAGCCGTGGCCGACCGCGATCGAGGAATAGCGGCTGTAGGCGCCAAAGCGGTCAGTGACGTGCGAGCCGATCACGAAGGCGCGCTTGTTCTCGCCGAGCAGCTTGAGCGAGGCCTTGGCCGAGGCGGCGAAGCGTTCGGCCGACTTGCTGCGCTCGATGTTGCCGTCGTCGTTCTCGTATTCGTCTTCCTTGAAGAAGCCGCTGACGATGAATTCGTGGCTCCAGTTGGCGGTCTCGTGGCGGGCGTCGATCTTGCCCGTCACCGAGGTGCCGGTGGTGTTGCCCGAAGTGGTGATCGCGCCCAGTTCGGCGGACGTGAACCAGCCGCCTTCGGGAATCTCGGGCTTGGTTACCGAGATCGGGGCGTGGACGTTGCCGACGCTCGGGAGGTCGAAGTCGGCGCGGGCGGCGCCGTGCACGGTGCACAGGCCGAGTGCGAGAAGCGTTACAGGGAATTTGAAGTGTTTCATAAGCACCGTATTGCCAGCAAGATGCGCGACATTGTATCCCAAAGCACGCGAAAAACGATGCTTTGGGACACGTTCGCCACGGTTTACTTGGGCGGCCTGCCTGTCTGGCATCAGGTGCCGATCACCACGATCTTGAAGGTGAACAGGGCGGCGATCACCCACACCACCGGCGCCACCTCGCGTGCCCGGCCGGTCAGCAGCTTGAGCACCGCGTAGCTGATGAAGCCGAAGGCGATGCCTTCCGCGATCGAGAAGGTGAAGGGCATGACCAGCGCGGTGACCGCGGCCGGGATGCTCTCGGTGGAATCGCCCCATTCGACCTCGCCCAGGTCGGACAGCATCAGGCAGGCGACGAACAGCAGGGCCGGCGCGGTGGCGTAGGCCGGGACCACGCCGGCCAGCGGCGCGATGAACAGGCAGGCCAGGAACAGCACCGCCACCGTGAGGGCGGTGAGACCGGTGCGTCCGCCGGCCTGCACGCCCGAGGCGCTTTCGAGGTAGGCGGTGGTGCTCGAGGTGCCCAGCACACTGCCGGCCACGATCGCGCCGCTGTCGGCCAGCAGGGCCTTGTTGAGGCGGTCCATCTTGCCCTCGACCAGCAGGCCGGCGCGGCGCGCCACCCCCATCAGGGTGCCGGTGGCGTCGAACAGCTCGACCAGGAAGAACACCAGCACCACGTTCATGATGCCGACCGACAGGGCGCCCATGATGTCGAGCTTGAACAGGGTCGGCTCGATCGAAGGCGGGGCCGAGAAGATGCCGTTATAGGTGTTCCCGCCGAAGAAGAAGGACAGCACCGTCACCAGCACGATGCCGATCAGGATCGCGCCCTTCACGCGCAGGCGGTCGAGGGCGACGATGGCGAAGAAGCCGACGATGGCCATGATCGCTTCGGGCTTGTGCAGGTCGCCGGCCTTGACCAGGGTCGCCGGGCTGGCCACCACGATGCCGGCGTTCTTCAGCGCGATCAGCGCCAGGAACATGCCCAGGCCGACCGTGATCGCCACGCGCATCGACTTCGGGATGCCGTTGACGATCATGCCGCGCAGGCCGAGCAGGGAGACCAGGATGAACAGGCAGCCGGACATGAACACCGCGCCCAGCGCCGCCGGCCACGGAATGCCCATGCCCAGCACCACGGCGTAGGCGAAATAGGCGTTCAGGCCCATCCCTGGGGCCATCGCGATCGGGTAGTTCGCATACAGGCCCATCACCGCGGTGCCGAGCGCCGCCACCAGGCAGGTGGCCACGAACACCGATTCCTTCGGCATGCCGGCGTCGCCCAGGATCGAGGGATTGACGAAGATGATGTACACCATCGTCAGGAAAGTCGTGAGGCCGGCAAGCAGTTCGGTGCGGACGGTGGTGCCGCTTTGGGTGAGTTTGAAGAATCGGTCGAGCATTATTATTGGACTCCAGGCGTGTTTTGGCTGAAGCATAACACTCCATGGTACTGCCGAGCGAGTATTGGCTGCGCATCGGCTGCTCATTGGGGGCTCCTGCATGCAGCGCGGCCCCTTGCATCGGTGCCGATGCGCTAACATGGCGCTTCCAATCATCACCAAGCCATGCCATGCCCAAGAATAAGCGTCCGCTGCCCCGTACCTCCAACAATCCGCGCGAGCCCGACAAGGCCTCGCTGGCGCAGGAACTGGCCGACCTGGCCCTGGCGATCGCCGAAAGGGAGGAGGCGCCCGGTTTCGGCAGTGCCGACGAACGCGAGGAGGAACTCCTGGTAGCGGTGCGCAAGCTGCTGCGCAAGAAGCGCGACGAGGCCCTGTACGAAGCGATCGAGGTGGCGCGCTATACCGACCCCGAGGCTTGCCGCCTGCTGCGCGGCCGCATCGAGGAGGAAGCCGCCAACCTGCGCCTGCGCCGCGAGGACGGCCAGGGCAAGGGCGTCGAGTACGAGATCGACGCCTTCCTGATCCCGCTGTTCGTGCGCACGCAAGGCGGCCTGCAGGCCGCCGAGACCTTCCAGGACGAGGAAGCGTTCGAGACGCTGGCCAACAGCTTCCATCCTGCCGGCCTGGAGAGCGCCGGCGGCAAGCTGGTGCTGGTGCAGCACGCCTACGACCTGGCCGAGATCGACCACGTCACCTATTCGACCCTGCAGGAGATGCTGCGCGAGGCTGCCGGCACCCTGCTGGAAAAGAAGCTGCAGCCGGCGCCGGCCATCGAAGCCAGCATCCGCGGCTGGACCGGCGAGCGCTTCGCGCCCGACGAATCGGCGCTCGAGCTGCGCTTCCTGCTGGGCTTTTCGCTCAAGCGCCTGGATGACCCGTTCTATGCGGTGCCAAAGGACGAGACGGGCGCCGATGCCTGGTATGCGGCGCGCGAAGAGCGCTTCCGCGCCTGGACCGCCGGGGCCGCGCCGCTGGTGCGGCGCCTGCTCGGGCGCACGCCCGAGGACATCCATGTCGATTTCCTCTACCAGGACCTGTTCTACGGCGCCAAGGAGCAGGGCGTGAGCGAGCTGACCACCCTCGGCATCCTGTCCGAGATCGCGCGCACGCTGGCTGCCAAGGACCTGGAGCCCGATCAGGTCCATGCGGCCGTCGCGCCCCTCGACGCGGGCGAGCATATTGTCCTGCGCATCAACCTGTACGCGCTCGACGGCGGCACGCCCTGGGGCAGCGTCGAGACGCCGGTCGACCTGGCCGCCGACCTCGGCGCCGAGATCGACAACCTGTGCGATGCGCTGCTGTCGCTGGGCCTGGAGGGCGTATCGGTGGCTACCGGGTTCAGTGAAGACGGGCATGCCGAAGGTGCGGAACCCTACCAGCCGGGTTGATGGCAGCGCTGCCGACGCTAGCGCACGGTAAAGACGACGATGACTTTTCGTAGTGGATTTTCTTGTATGGCTGTAGGAGCCTCCCTACATGAGTGCGCTCATCCGGAGGCTCTCTCCTATGAGAGGGCCTTGTAACATCTGGTTGCACGATTTCTCGTTAGCAATATTGCATTGCATAAATGAAAATAATGGCAATTTTGCATGTTACGATTAGCGGGTCCGGTGTGCGACTGACCCGCAAATGGCCGCCGCCGGGAACTGGCCACAGAGAGAAAACGCCAGGCTTTGCCAACAAAATAGCGCCACGAAGGCGAAAGGAAATGAAGATGCCGACCTTGATCGTGTTTTGCCATCTGCGCTGGGATTTCGTGTTCCAGCGCCCCCAGCACCTGATGACCCGTCTGGCGGAACACTACGATATCCTGTTTGTCGAGGAACCGGTGTATAGCGAAGGACAGGCATACCTGAAGAAGACGGCCGTTGCGCCGAACATCACGGTGTGCCAGCCGCATACCGCCATCCCTGCACCTGGCTTCCACGATGACCAGCTCCCGACCCTGCAGACCCTGCTGGCCGACCTCGTGCCGAGCGGCGAGCAGCCGGTAGTCTGGTTCTACACCCCGATGGCGCTGCCCCTGCTGCAGGGCCTGAACCCGTCCAAGATCGTCTACGATTGCATGGACGAGCTGGCAATGTTCAAGAACGCGCCGAAACAGCTGCTGCAGCGCGAAAGCGCGTTGCTGAACATGGCCGACGTCGTCTTCACCGGCGGCCCCAGCCTGTACCAGTCCAAGCGCGACCGTCACGCGAACGCGCACTGCTTCTCGAGCAGCGTCGACGCCAAGCACTTCCGCCAGGCCCAGGACCGCGCGATCTCGCATCCCGACCAGGCCCACATTCCGCACCCGCGCCTGGGTTTCTATGGCGTGATCGACGAGCGTCTCGACGTTGATCTGGTGTCGAAGATGGCCGACGCCCATCCGGAGTGGCAGATCGTGATGGTGGGCCCGGTCGTCAAGATCGATCCGGCCACGCTGCCGAAGCAGCCCAATGTGCACTACATGGGCCAGCGCAGCTACGACCAGCTGCCGAAGTTCCTGGCCGGCTGGGACGTGTGCCTGCTGCCCTTCGCGATGAACGATTCGACCAAGTTCATCTCGCCGACCAAGGTGCTCGAGTACATGGCCGCCGAGTTGCCGGCGGTGTCGACCCCGATCACCGACGTCAAGGTGCCGTACGGCGACGTAGTGGCGGTCGCCGCCACGCCGGAAGAGTTCATCGCCGCCTGCGAACGCCAGCTGGCCCTGGGCGAAGCCGAGCGCCAGGCGATGGCCAAGCGCATGCGCGAAGTGGTGGCGAACACGTCCTGGGACCTGACCGCGTCGCGCATGCACGAGCTGATCGACAGCGCCGTCCCGGGCCGCCACGCGCGCCTGCCGGCCAACCAGGATGCGGCCAAGGTCGACGTCCTGCCGGTGAAAGCCGTTAAGGTGCCGGTGGCGAAGTCCGCATGACAGGGTAAGCGGCCAGCGCACCGGGAACCCGGCGGCGCTGGCTGGCGACGGCACGGCGGCGGACCCTTGCGGGTTCCGCCGCCGTGTTTTTTTGCGTGGCCGGTTTTGTAGGGTGGGCGGCTCCACCGGACAATATGCTGCTCGATACCGGTTGGGCCGCCCACGCGGCGATCGTTTGCAGCGAGATCATCGCGCCAGTAAGCGGAGCCGTTGGCGATCACCGTGCAGGCGTTGGGCACAAAAAAGGCGCGGTGTCCGGAGACGCCGCGCCGCTTTCGGCCTTATGGGGAGATCAGGCGCCGCGTTTAGCGGTTGCCGCCGCGGCCACCGCCGCTTTGCGAATTACCGCGGTTGCCGCTCTGCTGGTTGCCGTCGTTCTTGTGGCTCATGCGGCCGGCCTCGCGCGCCTCTTCCGAGGTGAACTCGTGGGCGTTGCCCGAAGCGTGGGCCGCACGTCCGCCCTGCGAAGCGATTTCGCGCTGGCGCTGCGGATCCATCGAGGCGAAACCGCGGCCGCCGCCGCCATTGCCGCCGCCGCCGCTTTGCGAGTTACCGCCGCGGCCGCTCTGTGCATTGCCCCGGTTGCCGCCGCCGGATGCGCGGCCGCCCTGAGAGGCGATCTCACGCTGCTGCTGCTGGTCCATCGAGGCGAAGCCGCGCTTGCTGTTGCCCTGGTTGTTCGATGCCATGATGTTCTCCTTTATCGATGACAGGGTTGCTGAAAGTCTCTTCCGGCTATTGCCGCCGCGTCCTGCGGCGTGCCAGTTCCGGAAGAGGTGAGTCCATCTTAGGCCGCCGGCCTCGGCAGCGGAATAGGACTGTCCGGCTCGGTGCTGTAGGACCGCTCCGGCGCATACCGCCGCGTGCTAGTGGCGCAGGGCGTCGCCGGGAGGCAACGCGGCCGGCGGCCACCCGCCGGCCGGATCGTGGGCGCCGGCCACCCGCACCACCGACAGCGGGTGCGCGAACTGGATGCCTTCACGCTGGAAGGCCCGGTAGATCTCCAGCAGGATCTGCTCCTGCGCGTCCATGTGCAGGATGTAGTCCGGGCTCTCGAAGTGGTACACCACCTCGTAGTCGAGCGACCAGTCGCCGTAGCGGAAGAAGTGGGCGCGCTCGAACCTGGCATCGGCGCGCGCCGCGACGATCGCGCGGATCATGGCCGGGATCGCGGTCACCTGGGCTTCGCTGGTGCCGTACGCGACCCGCAGGACGAAGGCGACGCGGCGCGAGGCCATGCGCTTGTGGTTGTGGATCCGGCTCCTGAGCAGCTCGCCGTTCGAGAACACGATCTGCTCGCCGCCGAGGCCGCGCAGGCGCGTGGTCTTCAGGCCGATGTATTCGACCGCGCCGAGGGCGTCCCCGACGATGATGAAGTCTCCCACCTCGAAGGGCTTGTCGAGCATGATCGACAGCGAGGCGAACAGGTCGCCGAGGATGTTCTGGGTCGCCAGGGCCACGGCGATGCCGCCGATCCCGAGACTGGCCACCAGGGTGGTGATGTTGAAGCCGAAGTTATCCAGGGTCATCAGGAAGGCCACGGTCCAGACCACCAGGCGCATCATGAAGAACAGGATGGTGCTCGAGGCCTTGCGCGCGCCATCGCCCGGGGTGGCGAGCAGCTGGCTGCGCCAGCCGCGCAGCGCCGTATCGCCCCAGATGCCCAGTTGCAGGATCAGCGAGCCCACCGCCATCCGCGACACCACCAGGCGCCAGGTTTCCGGCATCACCAGGAAAATGCTGGCGAGATAGGCGGCGATGGCGAGCTGGAACACCAGGTAGCTGCGCTCCAGCACCTTGACCACCAGGTCGTCCACCCGCGTCACGGTGCGATGCGCCATATTGCCCAGCCGGCGCAGGAAGAACATGCGCAGGACGACCATCGCGGTGGCCGTGCCGATGAACACGGCGACCGCCACCGTCCAGTTTTCAAGGTCGTTGTTACTCAACAGGTATTCCATCCGCCACTCCATCCCACCGCATACGGCAAAACGGCTAGTGTGCGGTCCACGAGGCCCGCGGCGCGCACAATTGGCCCGTGCTCGGCGGGCCCGGCCATGCGGGCGGGCGGGGCGGGATCAGGCCAGCGCGTCCTCGATGGCGGCGGCGGTGGCCGGCTTGGTGAGGTGCCGGTCGAAGCCGGCGCGGGCGCTGCGCTCGCGGTCGGCCTCGCCGCCCCAGCCGGTCAGGGCCACCAGGCGCACGCCGGCGTAGCGCGGCTCGCGCCGGATGGCTTCGGCCACTTCGAAGCCCGACATGCCGGGCATGCCGAGGTCTAGGAAGACGACGTCGGGCTCGAATCCCGCCATCATCCGCAGCGCCTGGTGGCCGTCGTTCGCGACCAGCGCTTGGTGGCCGAGCTGGCCCAGCACGGCCGACAGGGTCTCGGCGGCGTCGCGGTTGTCGTCCACCACCAGCACGCGCCGGGCGCTGCGCGGCGCCGCACTCCCTTCGGCCGGCGCCGGCGCCGCGCCGGGAAGCGCGCTGGCCGCCAGCGGCAGGCGCACGGTAAACACGCTGCCCGCATTGGTGCCGGCGCTGCCCGCATGCACGCTGCCGCCATGCAGTTCGACCAGGCTGCGCACCAGCGACAGGCCGATCCCGAGGCCGCCGGCCGCGTGGCGGCGCCCTTCGCCGATCTGGGTGAACATCTTGAACACGTCTTCCAGCCGCGCCGGGTCGATGCCGATGCCGTTGTCGGACACGGCGATGACCGCCTCCTCACCGTCGCGTTCGGCGGCGAGCACGATGCTGCCGCCGCGCGGCGTGTAGCGCGCCGCGTTGTTGAGCAGGTTGGACAGCACCTGGGTCAGGCGGGTGGAATCGGCCTCCACCACCAGTGTTTCCTGGGGCAGGCGCAGGTCCAGGTGGTGGCGCGCCGCCTCGATCAGCGGCATGCTGGTCTCGACCGCCGCCGACAGCACGCCGGCCAGGTCGATGCGTTCGCGCTTGAGGGCGACCTGGCCGCGCGTGATGCGCGCCACGTCGAGCAGGTCGTCGACCAGGTGGACCAGCTGCCCCAGCTGGCGTTCCATGATCTCGTGGATGCGCGCCACCGCCGCCGGGTCCTCGGGCGCGCGCCGGATGAACTGCAGGCCGCTACGCAGCGGGGCGAGCGGGTTGCGCAGCTCGTGGGCGAGCGTGGCCAGGAATTCGGTCTTGATGCGGTTCGCTTCTTCCAGGTCGGCCGCCATCTGGCGCAGCGCATCCTCGCCCTTGCGGCGCTCGGTGATGTCGTTCAATACCACCGCGATCCGGTGCTGCTCGGGCGGCCCGATGCGGGCCGCGTAGACGTCGAACCAGCGGCCCAGCTCGCGCGCTTCGTTAACGAAGCGCACCGCCTCGCCTGTCGCGGCCACCCTTCCATACATATCGAACCAATGGCGCCCGTGGTCGGGCGCGATCTGGCGGATGCTGCGGCCGACCGCATCGACCAGGCCGGTATGCTTGGTAAAGGCCGGATTGGTCTCCAGGAAGCGGTAGTCGCAGGGCTGCCCGGCATTGTCATACAGCATTTCGATCACGCATACGCCCTCGTCGATCGAGTCGAACAGGGTGCGGTAACGTTCCTCGCTCAGGCGCAGCTGCTGTTCGGCCTCGAACTGGCGCGAGGCATCGATCACGACCCCGCGCATGCGTGGGCTGCCGTCGGCCGCCGCCACCACGCTGCCGCGCGCGATGACCCAGCGCCAGCCGCCGCCGGCCCGGCGGATGCGGAAGGTGGCGTCGTAGGGCAGGTCGCGCGCCACCGCGTTCGACAGCAAGGCCCGGACCGGCGCCAGGTCGTCGGGGTGGATGGCCTCGAAGTAGCGCGCCAGCGGCGCACTGTCGCGCAAGGCTTCGGGGATGTTGAACAGGGCGGCCGTGCGGGCGTCGCCCTCGACCCGGTCGGGTCCGATGTCCCAGTTCCACACCCCCAGCTCGGCGGCGGCGATGATGGATTCGAGCCGGACGCTGGCGTCGATCAGGGCCGCCTCGGCGCGGCGCCGCTCGGCGGCGGCCTGGAAGGCGTCGATATAGAAGCGCAGCTTGGCGCGCAGGATTACCGGGGAGAGCGGCTCGGTCAACACCGCCACCGCACCGGCTTCGTACAGGGCTTCGGCCGGGAACGCCGGGTCGGCCGGAACGCCCAGCGCGACCACCGGCGTGTGGACCGAGCGGCGCGTGGTCCTGACCTGGCGGATGGCGGCGGCCAGCGCGCCGGCATCGCCCGCGTAGCCGACCAGCATCAGCGCGAAATCACGGTGGCGCGCCTGCTCGATGCCCGCCGACAATGAGCGCGCATGCAGGACCGTCGCGCCCAGCTCGTCCGCGGCCCGCCCCAGCACCGGGTCGGCGACCGGGCGCTCGCAGATGAACAGCACGCTGGCCGGTCCAGGCGTCAAGTGGCGCCCCTGCGGGTCGGTATGGGTGTCATGGACGGTTCCTGTCGTGGTGGTGGCGACAATCTACGGTCCGGATGCCTCCCTGTCAACGTCTGGCGGCGCGCCGCGCCTTGGCAATTGCCAGTAGTATTTCCCAACGACGAATCATTGCCGGCCGCCGGGCCGCGCGCACGAACAGAGGAGGAAGCAAGCATGGACAGCGGAGCAAGCCGCGCGGGAGTCGAAGTGGCCGACATCATGCGCGGCATATACGGGGACGGCATCATCGCCTGCCGCGGGGCCTTCAGCCGCGAGCTGGTCAAGGAACTGCGCGCCGACATCGACGTGCTGTTCGAGGAAGCGCTGGCGCGCGAGGGCGGGGCCCTGAACCGCGGCCCGAACCGATATTACGTCGAGGTGCACCCGGAGCGCCTGCGTTCCTTCGTGACCATCGCCAGCCACCCGTGGATCCACGCGGTGTGCAGCGCGGTGCTGGGGCCGCAGTGGCGTATCGTGGAGGTGGGCTTCGACGTGCCAGGTCCGGGCGCCATGCACCAGCCCTGGCACCGCGATTTCGCCTCGCCCCCGGAAACGGTCCAGGGCCGGCGCCTCAGTTCGCTCGCCTTCAACCTCACGACGGTCGACGTGACCGAGGACATGGGCCCCTTCGAGATCGCCCCGGGTACCCAGTGGGACCTGTACGAGGGCGACCCGATGTTCCCCGACAAGTCGCTGTATCCGCGCTACGAGGCGCTGGCGCAGCGCAAGCTGCCGCAGATGGGCGACATCTCGGCGCGCTCGGCCCTGACCATCCACCGCGGCACCGCCAACCGCTCGAAGCTCTCGCGCCCGGTGCTGGTTGTGGGCGCCGACGCGCCTGACGCGACCAACGCCATCAAGCACGACCTGCAGCTCTCGCGCGCCTACCATGACAGCCTGCCGGAAGCCGTGCGCCGCCACCTGAACTGCCGCGTGGTCGATGAGCTCGTGCCGATCCGGCAGGCGCACACGATCGAAGGCCTGAAGATGGGTGTGACGATGGGTGGGTGAAGCATGCCGGGCCGCCGCCGGCGGCCCGTGAAGAATTAGTCTTTTTCCGGCACGCCCTGGGAGGGAACCGGGGTCTTGAGCGCGTCGGGGAGCGCGTCGGCGATGCCGTTCTCGGGCAGTTGGCCGACCCGGCGCGCCTCGTCGGAATGCTGGTCGAGGCTGACTTCCTCGGCCACGTCGAAGCGGCCGTCCTCGGCGCCTTCGCTACCGGGAAGCAGGTTGTCGGAACGCTGGTCCTGGCCGCCGCCGGCGACAGGGTTCGCCTGCGGGGTGGCCTGCTCGTTTTCTTGCTGCTTTTCCGGGGCCATGCTGTCCTCCTGTTGACGGTTTTTCATGGCCCATTATCGCGCCGCACCGTGCGGCCGGGCGCACGCTAGCCGCGACCTCGCTTGGGCGGCAGGTTCTTCTCGACGATCGCCCACACGATCATGCCGTAGGCCAGCACCCGGATCAGGTAGTGCAGCGGCGAATCCTCGCCCGCCTCGTTCAGCACCGCGGAATAGATGCGGTGCACGCCTTCGATGAAAAAGGACAGGGCGAACCAGAGGAAGAAGCGGTCGCCGGTGTTGCGCCAGAAGCGCAGGAAGAACAGGGCGATGGTGAGCGAAGCCATCGAGATTGCACCGTACATCATCTGGACCATCGGCTCACTCCTTCTCGTAGATCAGGCCGTACAACAAGAGCAGGCATGCGACCAGGGCGCTGATGACCCGCAGCGGCATGAAATCGACGTTCGGAAACACGATCTTGTCGAAAATCAGGAATAAATTGTTGAAGGTCATCACCGCAAAGCACAGTCCGCTCCAGAACAGGAGACGGTGGCGCGTGCGCCGGTAGCTGGCGAACAGGAGCCAGGTACAGGCCAGCGAGGTCAGCATGCACAACGTGTAGATGAGTTCGCCCATTAGGTATCCTTTCGCAGGCGGAAGGCGTCGGCGAACTGCTGCGCCTTGCGGTCGAGAGTGGAATGGATGAGGTTGGTAACGTCCACCAGGTGCCGTGCGTACAGGTCGGCCAGGCCATCGATCCGCTCGCGCAGCGCGGCGCTGGCAGGCGCATAGCAATAGCAGTGTTCGTGCGGTGCGGGGCAGGGCGCGGCCATGCCGGATCGGCACAACTCGTCGAGCAGGCCGTCGGCGGTGCGCTCGCTGGTATACAGGCGCTGCGCCAGCATCTCTCCGCTCCATTGCTGGCCGGGATTCGCGCGCAGCAGCAGCAGCGCCTCGAGGAAGGGCACGGAGGGAACGCTCGTCAGGACGAAACGGCGCAAGTCCTCGGGAATTGGCGGACGATTCATTCGCTTCGGGTGTACTTTCCCAAAAGGAATCTTTTGTTAAGAAGGGCGCAAGTTTATCTCATTCTTCGGGGAAAGGCATTTCCAATCGTGCGCGTCTTTGCGCGCGATTGGCTTGGCCATCGGTTTGACCTCAATCAAGGCCGCTCGGCTACAATACGGCTTGACGATTTTCCAGCTTTCGCAGCACCTCACCATGTTCCGTACCCTCCTTGCCCGGCTCGGCCGGGCCGCCCTGCTGGGCGTACTGCTGGCCTCCGGCAGCGCCCAGGCCGCCAGCTGTGCCGACCATTACCTCGACGGCCGCGCGCCCGAGATCCGCAATCCTAAGCTAGCCACAGCCACTCGCGAGCTGTGCTACAGCGAGTTCAGCATCATGCATTCAGGCGTGACTCGTACGCCGCTATGGTCGGCTGAACACCTTTCTAGCAGCCAGCTCGCCGCTGCCAAAGGACGGGAACGCGAAAACGCTTTCCATGCGGAGCAGCAGCTGCCGCGCGGCCAACGCGCTGAGCTGTCCGACTATGCGCGCAGCGGTTTCGACCGCGGTCACATGGCGCCGAACGGTAACATGCCAGACCGGCGTGCCCAACTCGAAAGCTTCTCGCTCGCCAACATGGTCCCGCAGAACCGCGACCAGCACAGGGGAATCTGGACACCGATCGAAAATGAGGTGCGCGACATGGTCCGCAAGGAAGGTGAGTTGTACGTGGTTTCCGGTCCGGCCTTCCTTGGCAGCAGCCTGCAAAAGGTCGGCAATGTGATCGTGCCGAGTCACCTTTACAAGGTGGTGTATAGTCCCCGCCAAAAAGCCGCAGCCGCCTGGTTCATCGAGAACCGAAGCGGAGCGACGATCCACGAAGTCCCTGTGGCCGAACTGGAGCGCATCATTGGCATCGAATTGTTGCCCGCGCTGACCCGCCAACAGAAGAAGCGGATGCTCGCGCTTCCGAAGATTCGCCAGCGCAAGAACCGCAATTGAATCGGACGCCAATATGAGCCGCAAGAACAAGTTTACGCCCTTTGCCAATGAAGCCGACGTCCTCGAGATCGGCAACCTGATGCTGGAGAACCGCCTCGACCGCATCACTATTTCCGGCGACGTCGACCTGACCGCCGACCAGGCCGGGCTGGCGCTGGCGCGCCGCCTGCATGCGCAGCTCTCCGCGGTGGTCGACGCGCTCGAGGCGCGCGGACTGCCCGAGCACCTGCCGCCGCCCGACGTCCAGACCGTCGACAATCCCTTCGCCTGATCGCTTCCGCGACCTGGCCGGACGGCGCGGCCGCCGTCCCGGTGCGGTATACCGTTCCGTACGTCAAAGGTGCGCATGCCCCGATAAAAAGGGCGTAACCTCGTTCGTCCTATCCGGCGATACGAGGAGCTGTTCCGATGTCGAGCAATATCCCCGAGAACAAGCAGCAGGAAGGCCTGCGCATACCCGTGATCGAGGAGCAGTTGGCGGTCGGCACGCGCGTCGTCGAGACCGGCCGCGGCGTGCGTGTGCACAAGACGGTTGCGGAACATCCGGTCACCATCGACGAGCGCCTGGTGCGCGAGGAGGTGGACGTCCGGCATGTTCCCGTGGACCGGATCGTCGCGCTGGAAGAAGCACCTGCAAGCCGCTATGAAGGCGACACGCTGGTGGTGCCGGTTCTCGAAGAGGTGCTGGTGGTCGAACGCCGCCTGCGCATCAAGGAAGAACTGCACATCACCCGCGTGCGGCACGAGGAGCACTACCGCGACACCGTTGCGCTCAAAGCGGAGCGGGTCGAGGTCGAGCGCTTCGACGAGGCCGGTTCGCCACCCGCATCCGATACCCACCAATGATGGAGGAACGATCATGCAACATACTTTGGTAGCCGTTTTCGACAACAACGCCGACGCGCGCAGCGCGATGGACGAGCTGCTCGCGTCGGGCTTTCCGCGCTCCGACGTGCGCATGTCGGGAGACACCGGCACGACCGGGCTGACCGGGAGCGCGACTTCCACCGCCAGCTCCACCACCACGACCACGTCGGCCGACACCGGCATCGGCAGCAGCATCAAGCATTTCTTCAGCGACCTGTTTGGCAGTGACGAAGACGACACCCGGCGCCTGAGCAGCTACGAAGGCGCCGTCTCCGGCGGCAAGTGCGTGATCACCCTGAGCGCCGATTCGCTGCCGGAAGTTGAACGCGCCGCCGACATCGTCGAGCGCTTCGGCCCGATCGACATCGACGAACACTCCGACAACGTCGGCAGGATGGGCGCCAGCGGCGCCATGCTGCAGGGCAGCCAGAGCGGCATGCAGACCTACTCGGCGTCGGCGCAATCGGGCAGCGCCCAGCAGCAAGGCAAGCTGTCGGGCGCCTCGCTGCAGCGCGACACCGCGATGGAAACCGGCCGCAGCGGCACCACCCAAACGATTCCGGTGGTCGAAGAACAGCTCAAGGTCGGCAAGCGCGAAGTCCAGCGCGGCGGCGTGCGCATCTATTCGCGCGTGGTCGAGACCCCGGTCGACCAGACCGTCGGCCTGCGCGAAGAGCACGTCGATGTCCAGCGCCGCGCCGTCGACCAGCCGATCAGCCCGAGCGACGCGACCGCGTTCAAGGAGCAGACCATCGAGATGCGCGAGACCGCCGAGGAAGCCGTGGTCGAGAAATCGGCCCGCATCGTCGAGGAAGTTACGGTCGGCAAGCAGGTGGACGAACGCCAGCAGCAGATCCACGACACCGTGCGCCATACCGAGGTGGACGTGCAGCGCCTGGACGACACCACCGCGCGCTCCGACCTGCGCGACGACGACAGCTATTTCCGCAACCACTTCACCAGCACCTACGGCGCCACCGGGGCATCGTATGACGACTACGCGCCGGCCTACAGCTACGGTTCGCAGATGGCCAGCAGCGGCCGCTACACCGGACGCCAGTGGGACGAGGTCGAATCCGACCTGCGCACCGACTGGGAATCGCGCTACAGCGGCGGCCCCTCGACCTGGGAAAAAATGAAGGCCGCGGTGCGCCACGGCTGGGATCGCATGACCGGCGATACCGGCACCACCCGAAGCTACTGAGTCCGCGTCCCGGCGTGACGGACGGCGCCTGCGGGCGCCGTTTTCCATCCTCCCTACTGTCCGGTCAGGCGCGCGCGGGTACGGCCGGGTTTGCGGTAATCTGGTCCGGTGCATTTGCGCGCGGCGGGCTGGCGCGCGAGCTGTCGCGACCTTGTCCCGCTCACGCGAGCGGTCCGGGGCCGGACCGTTCGGCGGCCACCCCCGTCACTCACTTTAAGGGAGGAATGACCATGCAACATACTCTTGTAGCCGTGTTCGACAACCGGACCGACGCACAGAATGCGATAGACGAGCTGATGTCCTCGGGCTTCTCGCGTGATGAGGTCAAGCTGAGCAATGCCGATCCGACCGGGATGACCGACAGCGTCACTGGCAGCAGCGCCGCCAGCGGCACCAGCGACACCCTGGCCGACGGTACCGGCATCGGTATCGGCGCTTCCATCAAGCACTTTTTCACCGACCTGTTCGGCGCCGACAACAACGAACATGCCAGCCGGTACGAGGGCGCGGTCACCCGTGGCCACCACGTGCTCACCGTGCGTGCCCAATCCCTGCCGGAAGTGGAGCGCGCCGCCGACATCGTCGAGCGCTACGGTCCGACCGACATCGACGAACAGGCATCCGGCGCCGGTGCGATGGGCGCGGGCAGCGGCATGCCGGAGTCGATGCGCATGAGCGGCGCCGGCGGCGTGCAGCAATCCGCGCCGATGTCGGCCCAGTCCGGCGCTGGCATGAGCGCCGGCACGACGGCCGGCAACGGCAGCCTCGGCACCGCCGCGGGCCTCGGCGCAGCCACGGGCGCCAGCCAGCAGCTCGACAACCCGGGCGACCGCAAGCTGTTCCAGCAGCAGTCGCTGCACCAGGCCGAGCCGATGGGCACCACCTACCAGGAACCGATGGGCCAGAGCGGCCTGAGCGCGACCGGCGGCACCTCGCTCCAGGGTTCGACCCTGCAGGAAAACGCGGTGCAGGCCTCGTCCCTGGAAGGCACGCAGAACGACATGTCGATCCGCAGCTCGGGCGGCCAGGGCGGCACCCTGCAGGGCTCCTCGCTGGAAGGATCGGCGATGCAGGGCAGCGCCGGCTCGATGCAGCGCGATGGCGCGATGGGCTCGTCCGCGGGCAGCAGCCGCTTCACCGAGACCCAGCGCGGCCGCTCGCGCATCTACTCGCCGGGAACCGGCGCGGCGGCGACCGGCAGCGGCCTGGACATCGGCAGCAGCTTCTTCGGCGACGATGACGATTACTACCGCAACCACTTCCTGGCCAACTACAACGGCGAGGACTACGAGCGCATCAAGCCGGCCTACGCCTACGGCTCCGAGATGGCGCGCAGCGACAAGTACCGCGGCCGCAAGTGGGACGAGGTCGAGAACGACCTGCGCAGCGACTGGAGCACCCGCAGCGGCGCCAGCGCGGGCGACACCTGGGACCGTATGAAGGCGGCCGTGCGCCGCGGCTGGGACCGCATGACGAACGATGACGACGACACCATCTACCGCAGCCACTTCAGCAACACCTACGGCACGGCGGGCGGCTCGTATGACGACTACGCCCCGGCCTACAGCTATGGCGCCGAAAGCGCACGCAGCGACAAGTACCGCGGCCGCCGCTGGGACGAGGTGGAAAGCGACCTGCACAGCGACTGGGATACCCGTAGCGGCAGCGCCGCCGGTTCGACCTGGGAAAAGATGAAGGCGGCGGTGCGCCGAGGCTGGGACCGCATGACCCTCGACAAGGACGACGACAGCTATTACCGCAGCCACTACGACCGCACCCTGGGCAGCTCGGGCATGGATTACGACAGCGTCAAGCCCGCCTATGCCTACGGCTCCGAAATGCGCAGGAGCGAGCTGTATCGGAATCGCCCGTGGGACGACATCGAGGGCGACCTGGCGCGCGGCTGGGATTCCCGGATCTCCGGCGGCACCGGTTCGACCGCCGCGGCCGGCACCGGCGTGGGCGGCGCATGGGAAAGCATGAAGGCGGCGGTCCGGCACGGTTGGGACCGCATGACGGATGACGACGACAACGAGCGCGAATACCGCAGCCACTGGAACGCCACCTACAGCACCTCCAGCGACGCCGGCAGCTATGACGACTACAAGCCGGCCTACGCCTATGGCTCGTCGATGGCCCGCGATCCGAAGTACCGCGGCCGCCAGTGGGGCGAAGTCGAAAACGAGCTGCGCACCGACTGGGATACCCGCTACGGCAGCGGCGGCCAGTCGACCTGGGAAAAGATGAAGTCGGCGGTGCGCCACGGCTGGGATCGGATGACCTCCTGATCGCATTCCGTGCCAGGGCGGCCTGCCAGCTATCCAGGCACGCCGCAAGCCATTCACGCCCCCCAGGGTAACGCCCTGGGGGGTTTTTCTTTTCGGTGGCCCGGTATTGGAGTAGGCTGTTCGATGCAACGGCCATGCGCCGATGCGGGACGGGCCGGTCGGTTCGGCAGCCAGGATTGGCGCGCCCCGGGACTTACCGATGGGGAGGAACGACCATGCAACATACTCTTGTAGCTGTGTTCGGTAACCGGGCCGATGCACAGAGTGCGATGAACGCGCTGATTTCCGCGGGTTTCGCGCGCGAGACGCTCACGCTTTCCAATGCCGATCCGACCGGCATGACCGACAGCACCGGCGGCGCCGGCGGCGGCGCAGCAAGCGGCGGTAACGGCGCCAACCTGCGGCGCGTCTTTACCGACCTGTTCGGCGCCGACAACAGCCTGCGTGCCAGCCGCTACACCGGCGCGGTCACCCGCGGCCACCACGTCCTGGTGGTGGCCGCCGCTTCGCTGCCGGAGGCCGAGCACGCCGCCGACATCGTCGAGCGCTTCGGCCCCTCCGACATCGACGACGGGGAAGCGCAGGCCGGCGCCATGGCAAACGACACGGGCCGTCCGCCCGAATCGATGCGCATGGGCGGGGCCGCCAGCATGCAGCAGGCTTCGGCGCAGCCGGCGCAGCCGCGGGCGGCAGGCAGGCCGCATCTCGACAACCCGGGCGACGGCATGATCTTCCAGCAGCATTCGCTGTACCAGTCGGTGCCGACGGGAGGGACTTACCAGGAGCCGCTCGGAGAGAGTGGCCTCGGCGCCACCGGCAGCACCTCCTTGCACGGGTCGACCTTGCGCGAGAACGCCGTCCACGTTCCCAGCTTCGAGGACATCGAAACCGGCGGCGGCGAAGCGGGCCAGCGCGAATCTGGCCCCGGTGCCGCCCCCGCGCCGAGCGCGCGACTTACCGAGACCCAGCGCGGCCGCTCGCGCATCTATTCGCCGGAAACCCCGCCTCCCGCGGGTCATGGCAGCGGCCTCGACATCGGCAGTAATTTCTTTGGCGACGACGACGATTACTACCGCAACCATTTCCTGTCCAACTATGGCGACGCGGACTACGAAAGCGTCAAGCCGGCCTACGCCTATGGCGCCGATATGGCGCGCGACGACAAGTACCATGGGCGTGCCTGGCATGAGGTCGAGAACGAACTGCGCAGCAATTGGGAAGCCTTCGGCGCCGGCATCTCCGGTCTCACCTGGGACAAGGTAAAGGCAGCGGTACGCCGCGGCTGGGACCGGATCACGGTGCACCACGACGCCGACAGCTACTACCGCAGCCACTACGACACCCACCTGGGCGGCTCGGGGATGGACTACGACAAGGTCAAGCCGGCGTACACCTTCGGCGCCGAGATGCGCAGGAGCGAGCTGTACCGGAACCGCCCGTGGGACGACGTCGAGGGCGAGCTGGCGCGCGGCTGGCATGCGCGCGCCGGCGGCGGCAAACCCCTGGCGGGCGCCTGGGACCGGCTGAAGGCGGCGGTGCGCCACGGCTGGGAACGCGTCACCGGCGATGACGAGGAACGCGGCTACCGCAAACACTGGGACGCCGCCTACGGCAGCGCGGCGGACGCCGGCAGCTACGACGACTACCGTCCCGCCTATGGCTTCGGGGCGGCGATGGCGCGCGAGCAGCGCTACCGCGCTCGCCGATGGGACGAGGTCGAGAGCGCGCTGCGCGCCGACTGGGAGGCCCGCGAGGGCGGGCAGGCGAACTGGGAGAAGATGAAGCCGGCGGTGCGGCACGGATGGTATCGGGCCAGCTCCTGATCGCGCCGCGCTGCGCAGCGCCCAAAAAATCGGCGCCCCGCGGGGCGCCGATTTCACCGGCCGGGCAGGCAGCCGCTCACATCACTCGGCAAAGGCCTGCGCCGCCGGCGTGATCCGTACCGACTCCGGCTTGATCCCCAGCTTCATCGATCCGATCCGCTGGTCTTCGTCCAGCAGCGCCTGTGGCTTCTCTGCATCGTAGCTGATCGGCGAGAAGGCATCGCTCACCAGCCTGTCTTTCAGCGCGGCCGCGTCCTTGGTGATGATCACCACCGACAGGTTCTTGGCCGACAGGTGCTTCCGGATCGCGGCATTCACGTCCGCCACCGTCAGTTTGGCCAGGCCATCGCGCATCATGCGGGTGAATTCGGGCGTGCGGTACCACTGGGCGTCGAGCGCATAGCCCAGTTGCTGGTCCTGGGTGGCCGTCATCACGAACACGTTCTTTTCAAGATAGCCACGGGTGGTCTCGAAGTCCTGCTGCGACAGGCCGTTCTGGATCATCTTGTCCAGTTCGAACAGCGCGGCGCGCAGGGCGAAGTGGCCGTTCTGCGGCGCCACCGGGCGGATCCAGACTTCGAACAGCTGCGCCTTGCGGCCCAGGTTCGGGTTCGGGAAGAACTGGAACATCCCGCGCGGGAAGGCTTCGATGTAGGCATAGTCGCCGTAGTTCATGCCGCGCTCCTCGCGGATGCGCTGGTACAGGCGGGCGCTCGAGGCACGGTGCTCTCCGAGCCAGGTCTTGGCCAGCCACAGGGCCGGGAAGTCCGGATGCGAACGGGTCACCTCGATCGGCAGGCCGAAGGAGATCGCGGTGGCGCGGGTGTTCTTCTCGATGATCTCGACGTCCAGGCCGTTCGGCATGCGGCCGCGGATGGCCGGGGTCGGCGCCAGGCCGCCGGCTGCCGGCAGGCGCGCCAGCGCGCCCTTGAGCGAGGCGACCATGGCGTCCGACACGTCGCCCGAGATGCCGACCCGCACCGCGCCCTGCGTATAGGCCTGGCGATAGAAATTCTTGACGTCGTCCAGGGTGATCGATTCGATGCCCTTGACCGTGCCCAGCACCGGATGGCCGTAAGGGGTGCCGGCGAAGACGTTCGCCTGCAGGCGCTCCTTGCCGAATTCCTCCTCGTTGTTGTCCTTCAGGTCGAGCACCAAGGCATTCTTCTGGGCGTCCTTCAGGCGGCGGAAATCTTCTTCACGGAAGCCCGGATCGACCAGCAGCGGCAGTGCGATGCCGAGGTACTGGTCCCAGTTGTCCTTGTGTGTCGAGCCGCTGAAGGTGGTCACTTCCTTGTCGGTCTGCTCGGAAAAACTGCCGGCCAGCGGGAACAGGGCCTTGGTCACTTCATCGATCTTGCGCTCGCGCGAGCCGCTCGAGGCCACCATGGCCGCGGTCAGGGCCGCCAGGCCTTCCTTGCCCTTGGGGTCGTGCGCGGAACCGGCCGCGAACAGCAGCTTGAAGCGGATCTGCGGCAGGGCCGACTTCTGGACCAGCACGTCGAACCTGGCCTCGCCCGCCTTGGGCGCGAAACTGGCCAGCTTGGGCAGGCTCTTGATCGCTTCCGGCAGCGCTTCGTGCGAGAGGGTGGTCACCACCATCGACTCGTCCACCAGGTACTTGCGGGCGGCCGCCTGCAGGTCGGCCGGCGTGAGGCTGTCGACCACGCGGTAGTAGCGGTTCAGGGTGTCGTAGGAACGGTTGAAGTGCACGTAGGACGCCAGGGTGGAGGCGATCGCCTCGGTGTTGTCGAGCGTGCGGATCAGGCCGTACTTGTTGGCGGACTTCGCATCGGCCAGCGCGGCGCCCGTCACCGGTTCGTCGCGCAGCTTCGCCACGGTCTGCAGGATGGCGTCGCGCACGTACAGCGCGTCGCCCGGCTTCTTGACGCGCGCGCCGATCGTGGCCAGGGTCGGGTCGACCCGGTTCGGTACGAAGTCGAACAGCTGGTCGACCTTCTGCTCGTCCTGCACCAGGCGCTTGTACAGCGGCGAGGTGCGCCCGAAGGACAACGACAGCAGCATCGACAGCGCCGCCTGGTCCTTCTGCGTATCCGAGAAGGCCGGCGCCCGGAAGGCGACCGTCACCAGCGGCAGGGTCGGGGTCTGCCACGCCACGTGGCGGTACTGCGCGCCTTGCGGCGCCGGCTCGACCGGCACGTTCGACTTGAAGCTGCCGCGTTTCCACCCGCCCCAGTATTTCTCGACCATCGCCACCGCCTTGGCCGGCTCGACGTCGCCGGCGATGATGACCGTGGTGCGCTCCGGACGGTACCAGCGGTCGAAGAAGACCTTCGAGTACTCGTACTGGTTGGGCATGTCCTCGATGTCCTTCAGGAAGCCCATCGTGGTGTGGCGGTAGGTGTGGGTCGAGAACGCGGCTTCGCGCTGGGTCTCGAACAGCTTCTGCATCGGGTTCGCGCTGTTCTTGTTGTACTCGCCAAGCACGGCGCGCGACTCGGTCTTGAAGGCCTCGACCGGATAGGCCAGGTTCTGGAAGCGGTCGGCCTCGACCTTCAGGACCGTGTCCAGGTCTTCCTTGGCGAAGGTGGTGTAGTAGTTGGTGAGGTCGTCGCTGGTATAGGCGTTCTGGCGCGCACCGGCGCGGGTGATGATCTCTTGGTACTTTTCAGGCGGATACGTGGGCGTCCCGCGGAACATCATGTGTTCGAAGAAGTGGGCGAAACCCGACTTGCCCGGTTCCACTTCGTTGCGCGAGCCGGTCTGCACCGGGATGTGCACCGACACCAGGTTCGGGAAGCCGGTCGGTACCACGATCACCTTGAGCCCGTTGGGCAGGGTTTTCTCGACGGCCTTGAAGGGCAGGACATCGGCGCCGGCCGCTTTCGCGGTGGCGGCTTTCGCGGCCGGGGCGGCGCCGGCCGCCGGCGCGAAGGCCAGCAATGCGGCCGGCACGAGGGTCGCGAGGACGCTGCGCGACAGGGTGGTTTTCAACACGTTCTCTCCTTGTGGGAATATTACTATCCGCAAAGGATAGATTATTCAACAAGGAAAGAACAGGGAATTCAGGCGTGCATACCTGCGCCGGCCGCCTGCTAGGCCGCCTCGCTCAGGGGCAGGCTGATGCGGTTGCGGCCAAGATGCTTGGCCCGGTACAGGGCGGCGTCGGCGGTGGCGACCAGCTGGCTGGCGCTGTTGTCCGGGCCGGCCATGGCGGTCGCGGCCCCGATCGACACCGTCACGTGGCGGGTCGGCGCGCTGCCCGGCAGCTGCAGCTGCTCGACGCGGCAACGGATGCGTTCGGCCACGATGGCGGCCCCCTTGAGCGACTGGTTGGGCAGGATCACCGCGAATTCCTCGCCGCCGTAGCGCGCCACCAGGTCGTTGGCGCGCATCTCGCTGGCCACCGCGCGGGCGATGCGCTTGAGGCATTCGTCCCCGCCGAGGTGGCCGTTGGCATCGTTATAGGCCTTGAAGTTGTCGACATCGACCATCAAGAGCGACAGCGGCTGCTGCTGGCGCAGGGCGCGCGCCCATTCGGCGTGCAGGGTGTCGTCGAAACAGCGACGGTTGGCAAGGCCGGTCAGCCCGTCGCGGGTGGCCAGCTGTTCCAGGGCCGCCTGGGCCATCTTCTCGTCGGTGAGGTCGCGCAGGGTCTCCACCACCGCCGCCAGCTCGCCGTCCGAGCCGAAAATCGGGCTGGCGTCGGCGGCTAGGTAACGCCGGCGCCCGGCGCGCGGCATGTCGAACCAGCTTTCGATGCACAGGCTGGCCGGCGAATGCTCGGAGGCGGAGCGCGGCAGGATTTTACGCACGTCCTCGCTGCGGTTCTGCAGCACCAGGTCGGCCAGGGTAGGGCGGCGGTGTTCGTAGAAGCTGCGCCAATGGTCGGCCGTGCCGAGCACCTCGTGGGCGGCCACGCCGGTGAGCTGCTCGCAGGCCCGGTTCCAGATCATGACCCGCGCCTCGGTGTCGAGGACGAAGACCGGAATCGACAGGGAAGCCACCAGCTGACCGACGAACGCGCCATCTTTGACGAGCGCTGTCGGGGCGGGCGCGCTGGCGCTGGAGCTGTGTGGGCTGATCATGGTCGTCCTCTACGGTTCCGGTCCGGCAGCCGAATTGACTGCCAACAGGAAACGATTCTGCTACCGCGCAGGGACAACCTTATTGATTTTCAGCAAGAGCCTTTGCTGATAGCCGCCGGCACCCGGCTTTACGCCTGGACCGGTGTTCGCCGCAAGCGCAGCGTGGCACTCACGACCGTCCCGCCGCGCCGGCCCGGCAGGACGGTGAGGGTGCCGCCGAAGGCCTCGGTCCGCTCGCGCATGCCGTCGATGCCGCAGCCGCGGGCATCGAGGTGGCCCAGGGCGCCGGGGCCGATGCCGTCGTCTTCGATCGTCAGGACCGCCTCGCCGGCCGATTCCACCAGGGTCACGCAGACCATCGTGGCCTGGGCATGGCGGGCCACGTTCGACAGCGATTCCTGCAGCACCCGAAACAGCACCGCGTCCTGTTCCTGGTCGCGGCGTTCGTCGTCCTCGCCGCCGTCCCGCCCCGCATCCAGGCGGTAGTCCAGGCCATGCAGGCGCGCGAAGTCGGCCAGGTGGCGCTCGGCGGCGTGACGCAGGCTCATGCCCTTGGCGATTGGACGCAGGCCGGTGACCAGCGCGCGCACCGAACGGATGGCGGTATCCAGGTTGCCGATGGCGGCGGTGAGCTTGTCATGTACGGCAGGGGAAGTGCCGCGTACCGCAGCCTGCTGGAGCGCCAGCTCCACCCGCAGCGACAGCAGCCGGTGGCCGAGCTCGTCGTGCAGGTCGCGGGCGATCCGGGCCCGCTCGGCTTCGCGCACGCTTTCCTGCTTGCGCACCAGGCGGCACAGCACCTCGTGGCTGCCCGCCAGGGCGTCCTCGACATCGGCATGGGCACCGCGCTCGGCCTCCAGCTGCTGCTCCAGCGCGCGGATCCGTTCCTGGGTGGCGTGGCCGCGGCGCTCGAGCAGCACGGCCAGTGCGATGGCGGCCAGGGTCACCATCGCCGCGGCCATCATTTCGGGCGGTGCGCCGCGTAGCGGCAGCGGCATGGCGGCGCTGGCCGGTGCGCTCAGTGCCATGGCGCCGAGCACTGAGGCAAACGCTGAAAATGGGACTAGGAATGAGCTGTGCTTGTTCATGGCATCCTTCTGACTAGCATTCGGAAGATTCCGTATGAAGGTACACCTGAGTCCCATGGGCAATATTGCTCATCCTCAATGCATGGATGCCTGGCCGACGGCGCCGGACGCAGGGTATAATCGCCGGTTGACGAGAGGCTTACCGTGACTTACAGCATCAAAGAGATCTTCTATACCCTGCAGGGCGAAGGCGCCCATGCGGGGCGCCCGGCCGTGTTCTGCCGCTTTTCCGGCTGCAACCTGTGGACCGGGCGCGAGGCCGACCGTGCCACGGCCGTCTGCACCTTCTGTGACACCGATTTCGTCGGCACCGACGGCGAGCGCGGCGGCAAGTTCCGCGCGCCCGAGCTGCTGGCGGCGGAGATCGACGGCCTGTGGCCGGCCACCCACAGCGCCAGCAAGTACGTCGTCTTCACCGGCGGCGAACCCCTGCTGCAGCTGGACCGGCCGCTGATCGACGCCATGCACGCGCGCGGCTTCACGATCGCCATCGAGACCAACGGCACGCTGCCGGTCCCGGAAGGCGTGGACTGGATCTGCGTCAGCCCCAAGATGGGAGCCGAGCTGGTGGTCGCGAAGGGCAACGAGATCAAGGTGGTGATTCCCCAGGCAGGCCAGGACCTGTCCGCCTACGAGGGGCTCGACTTCGAGAATTTCTACGTGCAGCCGATGGACGGCCCGCTCGCCGCGGACAACACGCGCCTGGCGATCGAAACCTGCCGCCGCAATCCCAAGTGGAAGCTGAGCCTGCAGACCCACAAACTCCTCCAGATTCCCTGAATCATTGCTGACCCGATGTTAACTATCACCCGCAAGCTGGAATTCGATGCCGGCCATCGCATTCCCGACCACAAGAGCCAGTGCCGCAACCTGCACGGCCACCGCTACACCCTCGAGATCACCCTGACCGGCGACGTCATCGATGTTGAAGGAAATTCCGACAACGGCATGATCATGGATTTCTCCGACGTCAAGACCCTGGCCAAGCAGCATCTGGTCGACGTGTGGGACCATGCCTTCCTCGTGTACGAAAAGGATGACAAAGTACGCGAGTTCCTCGCCTCGCTGCCCGACCACAAGACCGTGGTGATCGACTGCATCCCGACCGTGGAAAACCTGGCGCGCGTCGCCTTCAACATCCTCAAGACGGTCTTCACCGACCGCTACGGCACCGGCCTGCGCCTGCATAAGCTGGTGCTGCACGAAACCCCGAACTGCTGGGCCGAAGTGACCGATGCTTGAGCGCTACATGGGGCTGGCCCTGGAACAGGCCAGGCTGGCCTGGGCCGAGGGCGAGGTGCCGGTAGGTGCGGTGGTGGTCAAGGACGGCGAAGTGATCGCCACCGGCTACAACCAGCCGATCGGCCGCCACGACCCCACCGCCCACGCCGAGATCGTGGCGCTGCGCGCCGCCGCAGCCAAGCTCGGCAACTACCGCCTGCCGGGCTGCGAACTCTACGTGACCCTCGAGCCCTGCGTCATGTGTTCGGGCGCGATGATGCATGCGCGCCTGGCGCGCGTGGTGTACGCCGCGCGCGATCCCAAGACCGGCGCCTGCGGGTCGGTGCTCGACCTGTTCGAGCAGGAGCGGCTCAACCACCATACCGAGGTGCAGGGGGGCGTGATGGCGGACGAGTCGAGCAGCCTCCTGAAAGCCTTCTTCGCCGAGCGCCGCGCCGCGGCCCGCAAGCTTCCCGCGGCGGATGAGCACGGGCCGACTGGCTGTTCGGCGTAAGCGTTCGGCGTAAGACGAGTCGTACGCCGGCACGAGCGCCCGCCCCCTGGTGAAAGTGATATGCTGTTTGCAGGCCGCCCGGTGGTTTTCGCTTGGGCGGCGAGCCAACCCTGTCGCTTGAAGAGCCGATGCCGCCCCTGCGCGGCGCCGGCATGCCGCCATGCCCACGCTGAACGCCAACGGAATCCGCATCGCCTTCGACACCGCAGGTGACCCCAAGGCCCCGCCGCTGCTGCTGGTGCATGGGCTCGGCATGCAGCTGACCGCCTGGCCCGACGAGTTCGTCGAAGGCCTGGTCGAACTCGGTTTCTATGTCATCCGCTTCGACAACCGCGATTGCGGCCTGTCCACCAAGTTCGAACAGGCCGGCGTTCCCAACCTGACCTTGGCCTCGATCAAATCGAAACTCGGCTGGCCGCTGCGCGCGGCCTACCGCCTGGACGACATGGCCGAGGACGCGATCGGGGTGCTGTCGGCCCTCGGGGTGGCGCGCGCCCATGTGGTCGGCGTCGCAATGGGCGGCATGATCGCCCAGATCCTGGCGGCACGTTACCCGCAGCGCATCCTGAGCCTGACCTCGATCATGTCGAGCAGTTGCCGCCGCGGGCTGCCCGGCCCCGGGAAGAAGCTCGCCAGCCTGCTGGCCCGGCGTCCCGCCGACCCGGGCGACGTCGACAGCATCATCGAGCACGGCGTGCAGCTCCTGCGCGCCATCGGCAGCCCGTCCTACCCGACCCCGGAGAAGGTCTTGCGCAAGCGCGTCGCCCGCTCGGTGCGCCGCAGCTATTGCCCGAGCGGTGAGGCGCGCCAGATGATGGCGATCGCGGCGTCCGGCGACCGCTGTGCACAGCTGGCCACGATCACCGCGCCCACGCTCGTGATCCATGGCGCCTGCGACCCGCTGGTGCCGCCCGCCTGCGGAGAAGACACGGCCAGCCGCATCCCCGGCGCCCGCCTCGAAGTCATCCAGGGCATGGGGCACGACCTTCCGCCGCAGCTGGTCGAGCGGCTTCTTGCCTTGATCGACGCCCATGCCAGGGGTAAGATGTTGCCAGACTCAACACCGAGCTTATTTGTCAAACAATAATCGTCAAACAGTGATCACCCCCCAAATCGGCATCGCCATCGTGGCCCCGGCCGGCCAGGCGCTTGACCCGTGCGCGGTCGAGCGCGGCATTGCCCGCCTCGAGCAGCACGGCTGCCTCGTCCACAATTATTACGACCACGCCAGCATCCACGAGCGCTTCGGCGGCACCGACCAGGGCCGCCTGGCCCAGCTTGCCGCCGCCGTCGCCGACCCGGACGTGCAGATCATCATGGCCTTGCGCGGCGGCTACGGCACCACCCGACTGCTGCCGCACATCGACTTCGAGGGCATCGCCGCCAGTGGCAAGCTGGTGGTCGGCTTTTCCGACATCACGGCCATCCACATGGGCCTGATGGCGCGCACGGGTGCGCTCAGTTACGCCGGGCCCATGATCGCGGGCGATTTCGGCGCCCGGGAACCGGTGCAGTTCACGTTGGACGACTTCTGGCAATGCTTGACGGGACCGACGCATACGATCGTCGAGCGCGCCGCTGGCAACCCCTGCATCCAGGAAGAGGGCACGCTCTGGGGCGGCAACCTGGCGATGATCGTCTCGCTGCTGGGTACGCCTTACTTCCCGCGCATCGATGGCGGCATCCTTTATCTGGAAGACATCGGCGAGCACCCATACCGGGTCGAGCGCATGCTGCTCCAGCTCGACCAGGCCGGCGTCCTGGCGCGCCAGCGCGCGGTGGTGCTGGGCGACTTCTCCGGCTACAAGCTGGCGCCGAACGACAACGGCTACGATTTCGACACCATGCTGGCCCACCTGCGCGCGAGCTTGCCGGTGCCGCTCATCCATGGCTTGAGCTTCGGGCACATCCCGCGCCGGGTGACGATTCCCTTCGGCGCCCAGGGACGCCTGGTGACGCACGGCGAAGGATTCACGCTGACCCTGTCGGACTATCCGACCTTGCGCCAGGCCGCCTACTGCGGCTGAACCAGCCCCGCACTGCGGTCCTCGACGGCGCACGCGGGTGCGCCGTTTCGCCTTGCCGGGCGCCGCGATTAGCCCTGACGTCACTGCGATGGTAGAATCGCGGGTTATCCGGCAACATTGTTGCTAACTCAGCTTCTAAAGGTTTCCTAGTGCTATCCACTGCCAATATCACGATGCAATTCGGCGCCAAGCCGCTGTTCGAGAACATCTCCGTCAAGTTCGGCGAAGGCAACCGTTACGGCCTGATCGGTGCGAACGGTTGCGGCAAGTCGACGTTCATGAAGATCCTCGGCGGCGACCTCGAGCCTTCCGCCGGCAACGTCAGCCTCGACCCGGGCGAGCGCCTCGGCAAACTCCGCCAGGACCAGTTCGCGTACGAGGACGTGCGCGTGCTCGACGTCGTCATGATGGGACACACCGAACTGTGGAACGCCATCTCCGAGCGCGACGCGATCTACGCCAATCCGGAAGCGACCGACGAAGACTACATGCGCGCCGCCGAACTGGAAGGCAAGGTCGCCGAATACGACGGCTACTCGGCCGAAGCGCGTGCCGGCGAGCTGCTGCTCGGCCTGGACATCGCCAGCGACCTGCACCAGGGACCGATGAGCGCCGTGGCGCCGGGCTGGAAGCTGCGCGTGCTGTTGGCCCAGGCCCTGTTCTCGAACCCGGACATCCTGCTGCTGGACGAGCCGACCAACAACCTGGACATCAACACGATCCGCTGGCTGGAAGACATCCTCAACCAGCGCAACTCGACGATGATCATCATCTCGCACGATCGCCACTTCCTGAACCAGGTCTGCACCCACGTCGCCGACATGGACTACGGCACGCTGAAAATCTACCCGGGCAACTACGACGACTACATGCTGGCCTCGACCCAGGCGCGCAACCAGCAGCTGGCCAACAACGCCAAGGCGAAGGAAAAGGTCGCCGAACTGCAGGACTTCGTGCGCCGCTTCTCGGCCAACAAGTCCAAGGCGCGCCAGGCCACGTCGCGCGCCAAGATGATCGACAAGATCAAGATCGAGGAATTCAAGCCGTCCTCGCGCGCCTATCCCTTCGTCCGCTTCGAAGGCGAGAAGAAGCTGCACCGCCTGGCGGTGGAGACCGAGGGCCTGTCGAAATCCTATGACCGCCAGTTGTTCAAGAACTTCTCGATCATGGTCGAAGCGGGCGAACGCATCGCGATCATCGGCGCCAACGGCGCCGGCAAGACCACGCTGCTGCGCTGCATCGGCGGCGCCGACATCACCGGCCTGGACGCCGACCAGGGCCGCGTGAAATGGGCCGAGAATGCCGACGTCGGCTATATGCCGCAGGATCCGACCGAGGAATTCGCCGGCGGCGAGAACCTCACCGACTGGATGGGCCAGTGGACCCAGGAAGGCGACGACGACCAGGCGGTGCGCTCGATCCTGGGCCGCCTGCTGTTCGGCGGCGACGAAGTCAAGAAGTCGGTCAAGGTGCTCTCCGGCGGCGAGAAGGGCCGCATGATGTACGGCAAGCTGATGCTGGGCCGTCACAACGTGCTGCTGCTGGACGAACCGACCAACCACATGGACATGGAGTCGATCGAGTCGCTCAACATCGCCCTCGACAAGTACGCCGGCACCATGATCTTCGTCTCGCACGACCGCGAGTTCGTGTCCTCGCTGGCCACCCGTATCCTCGAGATCCGCGAGAACGAGATCGTCGACTTCCGCGGCAACTACGAAGAATACCTGACGAGCCAGGGCATCGCCTGATAGGAGACCCGACCGCATGATCACCGCACCGATCAAGACCTACGAATACGACCGGCCCCAGGTCGGCGAAGCCTGCACCATCAACCCGGCGACGGCCGAAGCCTGGGCGCGCGTGCCCGCCGTGCCGAGCGCCAGCGAAAAAGCGGAACTCAAGGAACGCATCAAGCGCCTGCTGAAGGAGCGCGATGCCGTGCTGGTGGCCCACTACTACGTGGACGCCGAACTGCAGGACCTGGCCGAGGAAACCGGCGGCTGCGTCTCGGATTCGCTGGAAATGGCGCGTTTCGGCCGTGACCACCCGGCCAGGACCCTGGTCGTGGCCGGCGTGCGCTTCATGGGCGAATCGGCCAAGATCCTGAGCCCCGAAAAGACCATCCTGATGCCGGACCTGGACGCGACTTGCTCGCTGGACCTGGGCTGCCCGGCCGATGAGTTCGCCGCCTTCTGCGACCAGCACCCGGACCGCACCGTGGTGGTGTACGCCAATACCAGCGCCGCCGTCAAGGCGCGCGCCGACTGGATGGTGACCTCGTCGATCGGCCTGGACATCGTCAGGCACCTGCACGAGCAGGGCAAGAAGATCCTGTGGGCGCCCGACCGCCACCTGGGGTCGTACATCCAGAAGCAGACCGGCGCCGACATGCTGCTGTGGCAGGGTTCCTGCCTGGTGCACGACGAGTTCAAGGGCGTCGAACTCGATCTGCTCAAGCTTGAATATCCGGACGCGAAGGTGCTGGTGCACCCGGAGTCGCCCGCCTCGGTGGTGGCCCAGGCCGACGTGGTCGGCTCGACTACCCAGCTGATCAACGCCGCGGTGAACCTGCCGGCGAGCACCTTCATCGTCGCCACCGACAACGGCATCCTGCACAAGATGCGCGCCGCGGCTCCGGGCAAGCACTTCATCGAAGCGCCTACCGCCGGCAACAGCGCCACCTGCAAGAGCTGCGCCCACTGCCCATGGATGGCCATGAACGGCCTGAAGAACCTGGCCGACGCCCTGGAGACCGGCGTCAACGAAGTGCACGTCGACCCGGAGATCGGCCGCCAGGCCAGGCGCGCGATCGACCGCATGCTCGACTTCGCCGCCGCCAAGAAGGCACAGGCCCTGCCGAGCGGTGCGCTCGAGCAGAACGCAACGCTGTTCAACGGAGTCGGCCCCGCATGACGACCCTGCGTAATCCTTACATTTCTGAAGAGCAGTTTGACGAGAAACTGCAGTCCGCTTTCGAAGCCAACATCCTGGCGGCGCTGCTGGAAGACGTCGGCACCGGCGACCTGACCGGCATGCTGGTGCCCAGCCAGCCGCGGGTGCAGGCGCGCGTCATCGTGCGCGAAGCGGCGGTGCTGTGCGGCGCGCCCTGGTTCGAAGGCGTGATGCTGGCAGTCGACCAGGACATCGAGATCGATTGGAAGTATGCCGAGGGCGACCTGATGGACGCGGACTCGGTCGTCTGCACCATCGAAGGCTCCCCGCGCTCGCTGCTCACCGCCGAGCGCGCGGCGCTGAACTTCATGCAGCTGCTCTCGGGCGTGGCCAGCGCCACCCGCAAGTATGTCGATGCGATCCAGGGCAGCAAGGCGGCGATCCTCGACACCCGCAAGACCCTGCCGGGCCTGCGCCTGGCGCAGAAGTACGCGGTGCGTGTCGGCGGCGGCCAGAACCAGCGCATGGCGCTGTACGACGGCATCCTGATCAAGGAAAACCACATCGCGGCGGCCGGCGGCGTCACCCGCGCCCTGCAGGCGGCCGAAGCCCTGAACTCGGGCGCGCCGGTGCAGATCGAGGTCGAGACCATCGCCCAGCTGGAAGAAGCGCTGGCGGCCGGCGTGAAGTCCGTCCTGCTGGACAACTTCAACCTCGACATGATGGCCGAGGCGGTACGGGTCAACGCCGGCCGTGCGCTGCTGGAAGCCTCCGGCGGCATCAACATGGACACGGTGCGCGCGATCGCCGCGACCGGCGTGGACCGGATCTCGGTGGGCAGCCTGACCAAGGACGTGCGCGCGACCGATTATTCGCTGCGCATCGTCGGTGCGCTCAAGGAGGTGGCGGCATGATGGACTGGAGCCGACTGCGCCTTTCGACCGGCGCGCGCATCCTGTGGCTGGCCTTCGGCCTGCTGCTGGGCATGCCGACCCTGGTCAATGGCCTGAACACCCACAATACCGCCGACCTGTGCTTCGGCATCGGCATGGTGCTGGTGGGCGTGCGCGGCTTCCTGCGCCCGGTCATGTTCGGCAAGGCCGTGCGCATGGAAATGGACCCGCGCACCTCGCAGGTGTCGATCGGTTCGCCCGTGCTGCATGGCGGCCTGTCGCTGGTGATCTTCGCGGCCCTGACGGCCGGGATCATCATCAAGTACGTGCTCAAGGGCTGATTTTTACACGCCGCTCTCGCTCGCCCGCGCCAGGGCTTCCGCCTCGGGCGAGCGCACATGCAGCGGCTCGCCCACCTGCGCCGCGATCGTGTCGATCGCGGCCATCACCTTGTCCAGACTGTCGTAGTGCGTCATGTGCCCGACGCCGGGCGCCAGCTCGAGCTGGCTCAGGGCCAGGCGCTCGCTCAGGCGCTCGGAATTGTGGCCGGCATCGACGATCTTGTCCTGGGTGCCGGCCACGATCACCGACGGCACCTTTAGCTGGGCATAGCGCTTCGACAGGGTGGCCGCCGCGGGAATCATGACCGCGGTCTCGGCCGCGGCGGCGCGCAACTGCTTCGGCCGCAGGGCCATCCACAGCGGAAAGGCGTCGAAACGCGCATCGACCGGCTTCGGCGAGAAGCAGCGTTTGGCCATGCCTGGCCACATCGCCCGGGCGATCAGCGGCAACACCGTATACCGCAGGGCGTCGCCGACGACCGGTATTGCCGGCTGGGTCAGCGTGGCCACGTCCAGGCGCAGGCTCGGGTAGTAGTAGCCCGACAGCAGCACCAGGCCGCGCACGAAGTCGGGCTGCTGCAAGCCCATCGCGAGCGCGACCATCGTGCCCCAGGAGTGACCAAGCACGATGGCCGATTCCACGCCGATCTGCCCGAGCGCCCGGTGCAGCAGGGCCGCCTGCTTGTCCGGGGTCCAGAGCGTGCTGCGCGGGCGCTCGCTGTAGCCGAAGCCGGGCCGGTCGAAGGCGATCACACGGTAGTGCTCGGCGGCCCGCTGGAGCAGGCCGCTCGTTTCGAAATCTTTCGAATAGACGCCGTTGCCGTGCAATAGCACGAGGACGGGGCCGGCGCCGCGCTCCACGTAATGCAGGCGCACCCCGTCGACCTCGACGAACTTGCCCTGCGGCGGATTGTCGCGTTCGGCCTGACGGGTCATGGCGCGCACATACGCGAAAGAGGCGGCCAGGCCGAGCGCCGCCAAGATGGCGCCCGTGCGCAGCCCACTGGAACCGGTGCTGCTCGTTGTTGTCTTGCGGTAGCTCTTGGTCACACTATCCCCCTATGGTCGAGTAATCGATGTGACTCCTCCGGCTCCTTCCGCGTGGAGCAGGTCGGCGACGCGCGGCAACAGCCGCTCGGCCGACTCTTCTATTTTGAGTGCGATCAGGTGATCCGCCCGGGTACGCCCCAGGTTCACAGCGGCGATCGGCTTGCCGCTCTCCTGCGCCATGCGGCAGAAGCGGAAACCCGAGTACACCATCAGCGACGAACCGACCACCAGCAGGGCATCGGCCGCTTCCATCTGCGCCAGGGCGCGGGCGGTGCGGGGTGGCGGGATGCCGTCGCCGAAGAATACGACATCCGGCGCCAGCGCGCCGCCACAATGGACGCAGAAGGGCAGGTGGAAGTCCTCCAGCGCATCCGGCTCGATGGCCGCGTCGCCATCCGGCAGCGGGGCGGCGAGCACGTTCGCCAGCTCGGGATTGGCCTCGTTCAGCAGGGTCTGCACGAAGGCGCGCGCAAACTGCGCCTTGCAATGCATGCACACCACGCTGTGCACGTTGCCGTGCAGCTCGAGCACGCCATGGCTGCCGGCCTGCTGGTGCAGGCCGTCGACGTTCTGCGTCAGGAGGTAGCCGAAGCGGCCGTGCTGTTCCAGGCGCGACAGCGCGTGGTGGCCGCCGTTCGGCCTGGCCCCGGCCATGATCGGCCAGCCCACCATGCTGCGCGCCCAGTAACGCCGCTGAATGTCGGCCGAGCGCCGGAATTCCGGCCCCTGGATCGGCTGGCGCCCGCGGCGGGTGCCGTCACGGTCGCGGTAGTCGGGAATGCCCGAGGCGGTGGACAGGCCGGCGCCGGTCAGCACCAGCGCGCGCGGATACCGTTCCAGGAATGCCGCCAGCGCTTCCGCCTGGCCTTGGACGGTCAAGACTGCTGCCATGTTGCGTGATCCTCCATTGGCTGGGATCGTAGCATCCGCCCTTGTCAAAGCAAAACACGATTCCCTGGCTAAAGAATTGCGTCGCCTAGCGCGCCGACACCGCGATGCCGCCGACGATCATGCCGAAGGCCAGCACGTGGTAGAGGTGGGGCGCCTCGCCCAGGAAGCTCGAAGACAGTACCGCCGTGAACAGCGGCGTCAGGTTGATGAAGAAGGCGCCGATGCTCGGCCCGGCGCGCTGCACGCCCGCGCCCCAGCAGCGCATGGCCAGGATGGCCGGCCCGATCGCCACGTACAGCAGGGCCGCTCCCAAGGACCAGCTCCAGCTGATGGCCACGTCATGCAACGCCCATTCGCCCCCGGCCAAGGCGGCCGACCACAGCACGCCGTAGCCGACCTGGGCCAGAAGGAAGGCCGCCCAGTCGGCGCGCAGGCCGGGTGCGTCCTTCTGCTGCATCAGCATCCAGCTGTAGAAGGACCAGGCGATGGTGGCCAGGATCATGTACAGGTCGCCGATCACCAGCCGCAGCGCCAGCAAGCCGTGGAGGTCGCCCCGGCACAGCACCACCAGCACGCCCGCGATCGACAGGACCGCGCCCACGATCTGCTTGCGCTTGACCGGCACCCCGTAGAACAGACGCCCGACCAGCAGCATCCAGACCGGCACGCCGGACGCCACCAGGGTCACGTTGATGGGCGTGGAACTCTGCAGGGCGAGGTATTGCAGCGAGTTGTACAGGCCCACGCCCAAGAGGCCGAGCATGGCGTAGCGGCGCCAGTTGGCCAGCACCCCGCTGCCGTGCCTGAGCGCGGCCCGCCCGAGCGGCACCAGCACCGCCAGGGCGATCGTCCAGCGGATCAGGTTGAGCGTCATCGGCGGCACCGCGTCGCGCACCAGGCGGCCGACGATGGCGTTTCCCGCCCAGAGCACCGGGGGTACGGTCAGCAGCAGGATGGTGGAGGGCGTGAGGGCGGGGCGCGACATGGTATAAGTGCGGCATGGCGGCCGGCCCGCATTTGCCGGCCGGCCGGGAAATCAGCGGCGTTCCGGCGTCAGCACGCTCGGCAGGGCCTTCGGCAGGGTGTCCGGGAAGTCGCGCGAAAAATGCAGCCCGCGGCTTTCGTGGCGCGACAAGGCGCTGTTGACGATCAGCGAGGCCACCTCGACCAGGTTGCGCAGTTCCAGCAAGTCGTGGGTGATGCGGAAGTTGCGGTAATACTCGTCGATCTCTTCCTTGAGCAGCTTGATGCGGTGCTGGGCGCGCTCGAGGCGTTTGGTAGTGCGCACGATGCCGACGTAGTTCCACATGAAGCGGCGCAGCTCGTCCCAGTTGTGGGCGATCACCACCTCTTCGTCGGCATTGGTCACGCGCGACTCGTCCCAGGGCGGCAGCACCGGGTTCTCGATCTTCGGTGCGGCCGCGATCTGGTGCGCGCAGGCGCGTCCGACCACCACGCACTCCAGCAGGGAGTTGCTGGCCAGACGATTCGCGCCGTGCAGGCCGGTGCAGGCGGTCTCGCCGACCGCATACAGGCCGGGAATGTCGGTGCGCCCGGCCAGGTCGGTGACGATGCCGCCGCAGGTGAAGTGCACCGCCGGCACCACCGGGATCGGCTCCCTGGTGATGTCGATGCCCAGCTCCAGGCAGCGCGCGTAAATGGTCGGGAAGTGCTCCTTCAGGAACGCCGGATCCTGGTGGCTGATGTCGAGGTGGACGTAGTCCAGGCCGCGCTTTTTCATCTCGAAGTCGATGGCGCGCGCCACCACGTCGCGCGGCGCCAGTTCGCCGCGCTCGTCGTGGGCCGGCATGAAGCGGGTGCCGGCCGCGGCGCCGGCTTCCGGCGGCAGCTTGAGCAGGCCGCCTTCGCCGCGGATCGCTTCGGTGATCAGGAAGGATTTCGCATACGGGTGGTACAGGCAGGTCGGGTGGAACTGGATGAATTCCATGTTCGACACGCGGCAGCCGGCGCGCCAGGCCATGGCGATGCCGTCGCCGGTGGCGGTGTCGGGATTGGTCGTGTACAGGTAGACCTTGCCGGCCCCGCCGGTGGCCAGCACCGTGTGCTCGGCTTCGAAGGTGAGCACCTCGCCGCTTTGCTCGTCCTGCACGTACAGGCCGTAGCAGCGCGGCTGGCCCACCAGGTGCGGCGCGCCGCCGTGCACGCCCTTGCCGGTCAGCTTGTCGGAAGTGATGACGTCGATCGCGCAGTGGTGCTCGAACAGGGAGATGTTGGGGTGCGCCCGCACCTTCTGTTCGAGTGTGACCTGCACCGCATGGCCGGTGGCGTCGGCCGCGTGGATGATGCGGCGCTGGCTGTGGCCGCCCTCGCGGGTCAGGTGGAAACCGAGCTCCGCCGAGGCGTCGCGGGTGAAGGGCACGCCTTGCTCGATCAGCCATTCGATCGCCGCCCGGCCGTTCTCGACGATGTAGCGGGTGGCCGCTTCCTCGCACAGGCCGGCGCCGGCGATCAAGGTATCGGCGATGTGCTGGTCGTGGCTGTCGCTGGAATCGAGCACCGCGGCGATGCCGCCCTGGGCCCAGTTGCTGGCGCCGTCGAGGAGGGCGCGTTTGGAAACGATTGCAACCTTGCGGGTTTGCGCCAGGTGCAGGGCCACCGACAGGCCGGCCAGACCGCTGCCGACAATAGCGACGTCAAATTTCATGGTGGTGTCAAATTTGTACAGAGGCATCACTATAGTCGATTTGGCCATGTCGCGTCAGGGTCGGGCCGGTGGGTCAAGCGCGGGACACTGTACGCGGACGCACGGATGGGGCGTCGATGCGGCGCTAGGATCGCCGTACCAACCACCTGAAAGGAATGCACATGTCAGATCAATACGCCCGGGCGCACGCGGCCGCGCTGTCCGAGAAGATCGGCTCGATGCGCTTTGCCATGTTCACGACCCGCGACCAGAACGGTCACCTGGTCAGCCAGCCGATGACCAACCAAGAGGTCGACGCCGACGGCGCCCTGTGGTTCTACACCCGGACCACGACCGAGCTGTGGGACAACATCGCCCACCAACCGGAGGTGAACGTCAGCTTCGCCGACCCCGACAACAGCACCTGGGTCTCGGTCAGCGGCCGCGCCGAGCGCGTGGTCGAGCGCGCCCGGATCCACGCCTTGTGGAACCCCATGGTGCAGGCCTGGTTCCCGGCCGGTCCCGAGGACGAGCACGTGGTGCTGGTGCGGGTGATGCCGCACGCCGCCGAATACTGGGATGCCAACGACAGCAAGATGGTGCGCATGTTCGCCATGGCCAAGGCGGCCGTGACCGGCTCCACGCCGGACGTGGACGCCGAGCACGGGACCATCCGGATGTAATCAGGTCGCGGGCGGCAGGTCGGCTTCGCTCTGGTTGCCGCCGGTCTCCGGCGTGCCCAGGCCGGTCGCGCCGGGGCTGGCCTGGTTCGGACGGGTGTCCTGCGGACCGCGTCCGACGTGGGTCATGGCGCTGCCTTCGGCTTCCGGGCGGCCGCCCCCGGCGCCGGCGCCGCCCGGGGCGTTGGCGGTCTCGCCGGACTGGTTGCGGGTCAGGCCGTCGCCGCCGCTGCCGCCGGTTTCCCGCTGGGTTTCGTGGACGGGCGTGGCGCCTTGCTGGCCGCTGGTCGCGCCGCCCACGCCGAGCGTCGTCGACGGGTCGTTCTGCGGATGCTGGGTGGGCATAGTGGTCTCCCTCGATGCTGGAAACCCATTATGCCAAGGGCGCCGCAGGGCCGGCGCGGGCTTCGTTTACTCGTAGCGCTTGTAGACGCTGGTCTTGCCGCCGTCCTTGACCAACAACACCTCGTAGGGATCCTTGCGCGATCCTTCCATGCCCGGTGAACCCATCGGCATGCCGGGCACCGCCAGGCCGCGGGCCTTGGGCTTTTCCGCCAGCATGCGCTTGATGTCGCCGGCCGGCACGTGGCCCTCGACCGCATAGCCGCCCACGCGGCCGGTGTGGCAGGAGCCGTATTCGGCAGGGATGCCGAACTTCTCGCGGTAGTCCGACGGATTGGCGACGTTCTGGGCCTTGACCTGGAACCCGTTCGCTTCGTGATGCTTGATCCACTCCTTGCAGCAGCCGCAGTACTCGGTCTTGTAGACCTCGATCACGGGCTGCGCGGCCGTGGCGGCCAGCGGCAGGGCGAGGAGGGCGGCGGCGGCATGGCGCAGCGGACATGGGAAACGCGGCAGGAACATGGTGACTCCGGGATGGGTGGGAACAAACCCGCATTATGCCGCAGGCGCGCGCTTGGTGACCCGGCCGCGCGATGTTATACTGTACATAAACACAGTATTGGTTCCACGATGCCCAGCTTCCTCCCGATCGATCTCGACCCGCTCCCAGAAGACTCGCCCCTGCGGATGGCGGCCAGTGCGCGCAGCGCCGTGTTCCGCGGCGTGGGAGACGAGCCGGTGACCGATGCCCGCAGCGACGCCGAACTGGCGCGCGAGTACATCGGCCAGGGAGAGCTGAGCCCGAAATCCATCGCCAACACCCAGAAGGAACTCTACCGCTTCCTCACCTGGTGCCGCGAAGAAGCGCGCAAGAGCTTCCAGCAACTGACCGTCGCCGACCTGAACGCCTACAAGGAATTCATCCGCAACCCGCCGCCGGAATGGATTTCCACCACCAAGTGGCCGCGCAACGATCCGCGCTACCGGCCGTTCTCCGGCCCGTTGTCGGATGCGAGCCGCCGCCAGGCCATGATCGCCATTAAAGGCCTGCTGGGCTATGCCGAGCAGACCGGCTACCTGCGGCGCAATCCGGCCAGGCTGGTGCGCAACGTGCGGGCCGCCCACGGCAGCCGCATCACGCGCTACCTGACGCCGCAGGCGATCGCGCATGCGCTCGACGCCGTCGCAGCGCGCGTGGCCGACACCCCGGCCAGCCTGCGCCAGCGCGAACGCGACCGCTTCCTGCTGGTCGCGTTTGCCCAGACCGGGGCGCGCCTGAACGAGATCGTCGGCGCCCACATGGGCGCGATTTACAGCGAGGGCGACGGGCGCTGGTGGCTGGACGTCATGGGAAAAGGCGCCAAGCCGCGCCGCCTGCCGGTGCCGCCGGCCATGCTGGCCGCCTACCAGGACTACCGCCAGGCCTTCGGCCTGCCGCCACAGACGGGCCGCGCCGACCGCACGCCGCTGGTGCTGTCCAGCCGCAGCAAGGAAGCGGCGCGCATCACCGATGAAGCGGCGTCCGAGGCGCTGAAAGCCGTGTTCGTGGCCGCCGCCGACCGCGCGCTGGGACAGGGCGACGCCGACAGCGCGGCCGCGCTGCGCCAGGCCTCGACCCACTGGCTGCGCCACAGCATGCTGACCAACCACGCCAACAGCGGGGTACAGCTCAAGACCTTGCAAGACACCGCCGGCCACGCCAACATAGCGACCACCGCCGCTTACCTGCACAAGCGCGACCACGAACGCCACGACGAGATCATCGGCTCGGGCGCCAAGCTGGTGCCTTGAGGCGCGGCCGAGGCGAGGGCGGTCTCAGATCGGCAATTCGGACTCGCCGCCCGCGGAACTGCCGAAGTCCTGCAGGTCGTCGAGCGAGAGGCGGCGCTCGTTCAGGGCGGCGACGATCGCCTTCAGTTGCTCCGGGTCCGGGTTCAGGTAGACGACGCGCTGTTCCAGCTCGTTGTCCCAGTACTTGGTGTAGGGCACATCGGTCTCTGCCATGACCCGGGCGTCGAAGCTCCCGTCCATCATCTCGCCGACCAGGGTGACCTTGGCCGTATCCGGCCTGGTGTGCTTCACGGTGATGCCCATGCTCATCCTTTCGAGTGATCAGTTCGCATAGCTGCATTCTTACCCACGCGGCGCAGGGGTGCAAACGGCGGGACGCCAGTCGTGCGCGCGCCGGGCCTGCACCGGCAGGGCCGCACGAGCTTTGGCAAATAGCAGGCGCATGCTAACGGGGCTACGCGAGGGGAATGTGCATGCCAAAATTAATTCGAAGTCAGCATCTACAATGCCGCATTGATTTCCAAGGGTCCCGCACACAACTTCTACTCATGTCCATGCACCTCGATCTGATCTCCCACGGCGCAAAGCCCGACCACAACGAGGACTGGACCGGCGCCTTCCGGTCGGCGGCCGCGACCGAGCTCCTGGTCATCGACGGCGCCACATCGGTGGCGGAGCGCGACTACATCGACCCGGGCGAGGGCGACGTCGTCTGGTTCGTCAGCCGTTTCGCCGCGGCGCTTGGCGCGGACATGGATACCGGGCGTGGTCAGCAGGAAGCCGTGCACGCCGCCGTCGAGCAGGTTCGCCGGGAGTTCCTGGCACGCTGCGCCGCCCAGCAGGTGCCCCTGTATGCCTGGCCGATCGCGGCGCTGAGCTGGGTGCGCGTGCGCGAACACGGCGCCAGCTACCGGCTCGAGCTGTACTGCCTGGGCGACTGCAAGCTCTTGCTGCGCCGGCCCGGCGGCGAGGTCCTGGACCTGGATCCCTTCGTCAACCCGCAGGAAGCCATCCTGCGCGCCGCGATCGAGAAACTCGCGCAGGAAGGCGTTCGCGACGCCGCCGACAGGCAGGCGCGCCTGATGCCGATGCTGCGCGCCCGGCGCGAATTCCAGAATACCGTAGCCAGGCCCAATTCCCTGTGCCTGCAGCCCAACGGCGCCTTCGGCGCACGCACATCCACTTTCGAGGCGCCGGCCGGCTCGGCGCTGCTGGCGCTGACCGATGGTCTCTACCGCCTGGTCGACACCTACGGGCTGCATACCCCGGAAAGCCTGTTTGCCCTCTGCCTGGAGCACGGATTGCCGGCGGCCATGGCGCAGCTGCGCGACTACGAAGCCGCGAACCGCGCTGCCGGGCCGGCCGTCGTGAAACGGGCGGACGATGCGTCGGCGCTCCTGTGGCGCGGCTGACATCCTGGTGCCTGAGAACGCGCCGCTAGGGTCCGCCATGCGTTTCGCGAGGGTTTCCATCCTCGCCGGCTCTGCCATTTGGGAGAGACGGCCGGCCCCCTCCTTTGCATCCAGCAGGTTCAGTTGCGTCAATACAACATCTTTACATAGATGACCAAAAAGTTAATAAGAACACCATCACTCAACGTGCAAGGAACAGCATCGAACCCGCGCATATCTTTCGTACATCTGCCATTCACGACCTGACGCGTCCTTCCGGATATGCATCCTTTGGAAAATCTATTTTCCATGCACATGGATCGTGATCAAGTATTTACTAAATACAATCGTCAAATCCTTCTTAGCCCAGGCGGACCTACCGGCTGCGACCGGCTGAAGGAAGAGTCCAGCCTGTCCCTGACTTGGCGGCAGGTTCACAAACGATAGGAGATAGTTCATGGCAGTAAAAACGAAGCTGGCCCGCTCGCTCGCCCTTGCATTCGGAGCGACGGCACTGACGCTGGGCATGAGTTCGACCGTGCTGGCCCAATCGAACACCACGGGTAACGTGTACGGCGCGGTGGAAAGCCCGGCCGGCGCGACGGTCGTGGTCGAAAACCTCGACACCAAGCTGCGCCGTACCGTCTCGGTCGAAGGCAACGGGCGCTTCCTGGCGACCTCGCTGCCGCCGGGCCGCTACTCGGTCCAGCTGGTGCGCAACGGTAGTGTCGTCGAAAGCCGCGAAGTCGAGGTGCTGATCGGCCAGGGCGCCGAAGCCGTGTTCTCGACCCAGCAGGTGCAGATCGTCGGCCGCCGTCGCGCGATCGACGTCACCAACACCAACAACGGCGCCATCTTTACTGCCAGCCAGCTGGAAAAGCTGCCGATCGCACGTAACGTCGAATCGATCATCCTGATCGCGCCGAACACCACGCAGGGTGACAGCCGCTACCCGAACGGCGCCAACAGCTTCGGCGGCGGTGCGGTGTCGGAGAACTCGTACTACGTGAACGGCTTCCCGGTCACCAACCCGCTGACCCAGCTGGGCTACATGGAACTGCCGTACGGCGCGATCGGCCAGGCCCAGATCCTGACCGGCGGCTTCGGCGCCGAGTTCGGCCGCTCGGTCGGCGGTGTCGCCAACATCACCACCAAGAGCGGCACCAACCGCTGGGAAGTGGGCGGCCTGGTGCAGTGGGATCCGAAGAACCTGCAGGCCAGCCAGGACGATATCTATTACCCGGTGCTGGGCGCGACCAATACCGCCGCCACCGACGGCACCCTGTACCGCCGCCGTTCGGGCAACGAAACCGACCGCAAGCTGGTGGGCGTCAATGTCGGCGGCCCGCTGATCCAGGACAAGCTGTTCGTGTTCGGCTCGCTGGAGCAGTCGCGCACCGATTTCTCGGGCACCAATGCCGTCAACGGCCTGCGCACCAGTACCTCGGCCGCCGGCCGCGGCTGGGAAGAGTCGGAAACCAAGACCACCCGCTACCTGGTGAAGCTGGACTGGAACATCAACGACAACCACCGCCTCGAGTACACCGGTTTCGGCGACACCTCGAAGAAGGACAAATACCTGTCCGGCTACAACTATGCCAGCGGCGCGCGCAACGGCGTCATCGGCGCGAGCGAACACTACAAGAACTTCTCGGGTGAAACCCCGGTCGGCGGCATCGTCAACATCGCCAAATATACCGGCAACGTGACCGAAGACCTGACCATCACCGCGTTGTACGGCAAATCGACCACCAAGCACGAGAACACCTACGGTACCTATCCGGGCGTGAACCCGAACGTGTACCAGGTCTCGTCCAGCCCGTCCACGCGTGTGCCGGAAATCGCAGCAAACTACGTCAACCCCAACCCGGTCAGCGGCAACGTCCCGGTGACGGGCGGACGGGACACGGTCGAGTCGGCTCGCCTGGACCTCGAATACAGGCTGGGCAACCATACCCTGCGCGCCGGTATCGACGAAAACCGACTGAGCTCGGAAGACGCCGGTGTCTTCCGCGCCGGCGGCGGCCTGTGGACCTATGGGTTCACCAATACGCCGAATACCCCGATTACGCTGCAGAACGTCCAGGTGGCCACTGCCAGCGGGGGAGGTTACGGTACTCGCGGCTACTACGTGACCGAGACCAAGTTCACCTCGATCACCGACGCCTACTCGGACCAGTCGGCGCAATACCTCGAAGACCGCTGGCAGGCCACCAAGGACCTCTTGATCACGGTCGGGGTGCGTAACGAACAGTTCGAGAACCGCAATGGCGAGAAGCAGAAGTTCATGGACATCAAGGACCAGATCGCGCCGCGCTTCGCTGCGTCCTGGGACGTGAACGGCGATTCCTCGCTCAAGGTGTTCGGTACCGCCGGCCGCTACTTCGTGCAGGTGCCGACCAACATCTCGGTGCGCGGCGCCTCGCGCTCGCTGTTCACCACCCAGTCCTTCACCTACACCGGTGTGGATCCGGCCACCGGCGCTCCGCAGGGCCTGAAGCCCCTGGCCCCGGCGCCATTCTCGACCAACAACGAGTACTTCCAGTACAAGCACCCGAATACCGTCGCCGCAACCAGCCTGAAGCCGACCTACCAGGACGAGATCACGCTCGGTTTCGAGCGCGCGCTGTCGCGTGACATGACCTTCGGCGCCCGCGCCACCTACCGCACGCTGCGCTCGACCATCGACGACATGTGCGACGACCGTCCGTTCAAGGCCTGGCTGGCGCGCAACCCGACCGTAAACACCAGCAAGTGGACCGGTTTCGGCTGCGCGGCCTTCAATCC
This sequence comes from Massilia varians, assembly GCF_027923905.1. Taxonomy (NCBI): domain Bacteria; kingdom Pseudomonadati; phylum Pseudomonadota; class Betaproteobacteria; order Burkholderiales; family Oxalobacteraceae; genus Massilia; species Massilia varians. The sequence goes on along the minus strand of NZ_AP026966.1, from coordinate 3,085,300 downwards.
GGGCGAGGACAATACCTTCCTGGTCGACTTCGCCAACACCGGCACCAACCTGACCGAAGTCAAGCTGAGCAAGGCTGACCTGGGCTTCGACGACGCCAAACGCACCTACAAGGCGATCGACCTGTTCGTCGAGCATCCGTTCCGCAATGGCTGGTACGGCCGCGTGAACTACACCTGGTCGAAGAACGAGGGCAATACCGAAGGCCAGACCCAGTCCGACATCGGCCAGCTGGACGTCTCCCACACCATCAGCTGGGACAAGCCGGAACTGATGCGCGGCAAATACGGTCCGCTGCCGAACGACCGCCGCCACCAGCTGAAAGCCTTCGGCTTCTACCAGGTCACGCCTGAGTGGATGGTCGGCGGTAACCTGCTGGCGCAGTCGGGCCGTCCGAAGAACTGCCTGGGCGCCGACCCGACCGTGCCGGGCGCGCACAGCTACGGTTCGTACTACGCGACGTGCTTCGGCCGTCCGGCGCCGCGCGGTTCCGAAGGCCGTCTGCCGTGGACCACGCGCCTGGACCTGAACCTGGCCTACATGCCGGGCTTCATTCCAGGCCTGACGGCAAAGGTCGACGTGTTCAACGTCGCCAACCGCCAAACCGTGCAGTCGGTGTCGGAAATGCTGAACAGTGGTTCGACCCAGACGCTGCTGGACAGCTACGGGCGCGTGCTGTCGACCCAGACGCCGCGTTATGCGCGCTTCACGGTCGAGTACAACCACAAGTTCTAAGTTCTAGATCGCTTGTGTGATGAAAGCCGCGGGCGCGAGTCCGCGGTTTTTTTCGTTGGTGCGCCCAGCATGGGCGCACTCCTGCGGGTGCAAGTCCCGTCGCGAGGTCACCACAGTGAGCGAAGTGAAGCGCAACTGCATGAGGGTAACCGAGTGTGGGAAGGAAGCGTGGAGCGTAACTCATGAGCCGAGGAACACGAATCGCATAGAAGGCGTTCCCGATCAAGGCGAGCGGGCCAACAACCGCAAAGCTCCTGTGGTCAAGGAGAGGCGGCGTAGATGCGGCGGTTGTGTGATGAAGGAGTGCGGCCCTTACCTGGGACGCCCCGCCTTGTGCCTGAAAGGGCGAAGACAAAGGTGGGAGCGGGGTCTCAGCAGAGCTCATAGTAGTTGGAGGTAGCGCCGGGAAGGCTCGACTCCGCCGACGAGGGACTAAACGAGTAGGAGTGAATCCGATATGCCGATGCAGAAAGATCGACAAGAAATTGTGCAGGGTCTGTCTGCATTGCTCGCGAACACCTATACCTTGTACCTGAAGACGCATAATTTTCACTGGGTTGTCACTAAGCCGCTGTTCCAGAAGCTGCACGATATGTTCGAGCAGCAATACACGGAGCTTGCTGATGCAGTGGATGTGATTGCCGAGCGATTCCGCGCGCTTGGCAGCCCGGCGCCCGACACGTATGCCGAGTTCGAACGCCTGAGCTTGGTCAAGGAAACGACCGGCGTGCCGACAGCGCAGGAGATGATCAAACAACTGGTTTTCCAGCATCCCTTTTGGAACGGATAGCCGCTGCGCGCTCGCTTGCGATAGTCCCCATTCCGCAACTCGGGAGGCCAATGGGACTGTCCACGCTGTTCGGCTTCGCCAACCTATTATTGGCGGGCCGGCGATTTACGATCCTGAAACCGAAGTGCGTCCTGAGCGCCGATAAGCGCAATAAACACTGCCAATTGCTGAAAAAGCCGCCTGTAGCGATGCTGCAAAATAGCATTTCGAAGTGCAAGGCAACTTGATCGTTAAACACCGACGGTGCCGGAAAATCGTCAATTGATCAGTGCTCCCCTAACTGGATCGCAGGACCGGGAACCGGCCAGAGCTTGATCGAGACCATCGCCATTCCCGAATTTTTAGTAACAGGCGAAGACATACTTCCACATGCTGGTTTGGCTCGTGTCCCGTTTGTTGTCTATATATGATATCCAGCGTCGCTTGGAGTGCCACGCGCCCTGCCAGTTCAGCAGTTCCCTGAATTTAATGCCAGCCTGACCGAACATGCTCTAATCACTTGAGGGTAGTCGAATGGATAAGCGATGGATTTCATGCGAAAGGCTCATGGTGCTGACGAAAATTGATGACAATATTTATTCCGAGGTGGGAGCGCCCTGGAAGGGCCGCGAGTCCAGAGGTAGGTTGACGAAAAATGTCGTTCCCCTTTCTTCTTCGCTGTGTACATCGATACTGCCACCATGGCTTTCTGCGACACTCCGCACATAGGGCAACCCGATCCCCCATCCTTTTTGCTTGCTGTCTTTGGCGGCCTTTGCCCGCCCGAAGATCTGGAACATGGTTTCCACTTGTTCAGGCGGGATCGGGTTACCCTGATTGTGTACCGATAACAGCATCCGTCCGTGGCGTTCCTCGAAAGTGACGCGAATAGGGGTATCCCGAGCGCTGTACTTGATTGCGTTGTCAATCAGGTTCTCCAGCATTCGCTTGATGGCATTGCGCCCCCACCAACCTGTAATTGATGTACCAACCACCTCAATGCGAAGGCCATGAATAACAGTCGTCTGTTCGCATACTTCTCTAACCACATCTGCAATGTCGAAGTGGGTTGGGTGAACAGACAACCGCTCACCTCGCTGGAACATAATGGTATCCAGCAAGTCCTTAACCATCTCGTCGACCCGCCCGATGTTTTCAACAATCTTTCTAGCGAGAGCTTCTATCTTCTCGGAGTCTTTGATGTGGATGATTAACTGTGCTGCCATGCTGGCTGCCCCCAATGGAGTTCGCAAATCATGCGCGAGCGCTGCGACAAATTGCTCTCGGAAGGCGGACTGGGCAAGAGTAAATGCAATGGCGGATTCCTGTATCGCCGTATCAATGGTGTACTTAATGATTTGCATTTCATCATTACTTACCGCAACTTTATGCTTTTGCAAGACGTCAAGGATTGTCGATTTTAAAATTTGGAATTCCGAGATGACTCCGGTAATTTCATAATGCGTGAGCCGGGCACGTTCAGCGCCATGCTCTGCTGCAGCGGAAGCCGTAGTAACCGCTGCGCTCGTTCCAAAATGACTTGGTGTAAGGGCTTCGACGATGCGGTTGTACATGACCAGGAACGTGTCAATCAGAAGAGCATGAGAAAGACTCTTGGATTCCTCGACTGATGCACGCACTCTTGTTTCCCATTCAGTCAGAACCACTTCTCGAAGCTTCAGCATTCTTTTACTGGTCGACGACAGGTTGCTTCGTTCGTAATTTTGATCGATTGTTAACGCCATATTGGCTCCTTTCGTACTGGAATAGCGCAGCCCGAGCTGAATAGACTATTCCAGTCAGAGGGCTGCTGGCAAGAAGATTCAAGCGTGGTGGCGCTGCCCGCCAGCAACGTCACGGCTTACGCAAAAGTCTCGCTCGGCGGCGCGCGCCTGAGCGAACCTGGCGCGAACGTCGGGGTCGCCGTGATCCAGGTGAAGACACTCTTCAGGCCTTATGACGCATAACACGACGGCTTTGGCGTGGTGCTCGGCACTGAGCGTGACCGTCGGGTGTCCCGCGGCTCGGCCGGCAATCCTTTCATCGCAGGCATCGCCAGCGTCCCGCTGCGGAGCCACGCCATGCTCTTGCATGCCAACCTCGGACCGCAGCGGAACGCGACGACTTTGCCGGCACCCGCGCCAATTCAGCCACCTCTTTCTCGAACGCCTTTGGTCTACTAGGCGATAACTCGCTGCCAACACGGGACTTCGATGCCTGTTCTAATAGTTAGCACTGACGTTTAATGGAAAAAAAGGAGCCAACAAGTTGACTCCTTGAACCCAAGTAGCAGGGACGGAAGAGGTAAATCAAGGCTGCGGACGCAACCATGTTGCAATACCGACTTTCGCTGAAAGTGAAGGATGAACTGCCAGCTATCGCCGAAGATCTATTCTGCAATAATGTGCAGAAGATGTTTGTGCTGAATTCCGCAGTTGGTCATGATAAAACGAGCTAGCGAGGGCGAGCTTGAGCCTATATGATGAGACAAGGCGCAGCCCTTGTTGGCTCAAACGCTTTGTCACGGATCTTAACTGTCAAAAAATTCCTCAGTTTCGCTCGCAATCCGGTCGAATACTTGATCTATTGTCAAATCCTTACTTCTTGGCTTCGGACTAATCAGCGCCCAATGCGGTTTCCTCCCGACCGGCGCCAATCGATCGCGAATTCATCTGACCAATAACGCGGATGCTCGTGACCAACGGCCGCTGCGCCCCAGTTAGGCCGGCTTTGCGGTGATCATGAGCCCAGCGCGGATTTTACGTTGCGACGAATTCCTCTTCTGCTTTAATCTGACTTGCCCAATGCGGATATACCATCATATTTCGAACGAGCAAGGCTGACAGTGCGGCAGAATCGGTGCCCCGGGATATTCAAGTCTATTTGGAATGATATACATGAAACAACACCATAGATTTGATCGGGACATTGGAAGTTACATACTCGCGCTCGTTGGCGTATTTTTTGCGGCAGCTGTTAGATATAAGCTAGGGCCGATTCTAGGAAAAGCCATCCCGGTAGTATTATTTACCGTGCCTGTGGTTATCTCTGCGCTACATGGCGGGTTCTGGCCTGGACTCTTCTGCACGCTGGTGGAGGTTGACCCTGCTCGAGCTAGCTAAAGATTGTTATTCCACGCACGGCGCGCGGGCCACATTTGACATCACGATCACAATCACAATCACAATCACATTGAACCGAAACTTTATACAAGAGTCCGGATGGTACCGGGCTCTTGCATGTGATCTTGCCCCGCTATTCCCGGACACAGCCTGATGCTTAGTTAGCGTCAGTTTCGAGAGCCTGACACGGTCGCTCTTTCCTAAACATGCGCGGCGATTTATAGCCCAGCGCCGAGTGCGGATGCACCTCGTTGAAATGCCTGAAGGCGTCGGGCAGTTGGGCCAGCACGGCGGTGCCGGTGCTGCGGTCCATGCTGCCCACGTAATCGCGTTTAAAGGTGTTCACGAAGCTCTCGGCCATGCCATTTGATTGCGGGCTGTTGACAGGCGTGTGCACCGGCTTGATGCCCAGTTCGTTGGCCAAGGCATGCGTTTCGATTGCCCGAAAAGCACCGCCGTTGTCGCTCAAGAATTCAAGCGTAATCGCCCGCTCGTCTGTGCTTCCAAAGCGTGCTTCCACCGCCTCGATCATCATATCGCGCACCGGTTCGCCAGGCAGGCCACGGCCGATCCAGGCACGCCAGGCAATGATCTCGCGGTCACAGCAGTCCTTCATGAAAACGCCCGTCACGACGTCGCCGTTGTCGCAGACGATCTCGAAGCCGTCCGAGCACCAGCGCCGGTTCGATTCCTCGACGGCTACCTTGCCATCATGCGCGCGGCCGCTGTCCCGGCGTTTGGGCGACTTCGGCAGCAGCAGACCCTCGGCCTTCATCACGCGATACATCCGCTTGTGATTGACCGGCCGCAGGCCCATCAGGCTGCGCGTGCGGTTCACCAGGGCGCCAGCACGTCGATAGCCGTAAGTCGGCAATGCCGTGATCTCGGCGCGTACGGCGTCGGCGATCATGGCGTCACCGACTGGGTCAAGCCTGGCCAATGCACGACCGTCGACCCAGTCTGCAGGACGCGCAAGGCGGTCAATCACGTTCGAGCGCGCTACACCAAGGACAGCGCAGACCGGCTTCACTGCCCGTCCTTGTCCAATAAGGGTGAGCGCGCAATCCACTTTTTTTCGCGGGCTACCTCGATCGCTTCGCGCAGGATTTCCGCTTCCATCGTCTTCTTGCCGAGCATGCGCTGCAGTTGTGCGATCTGGGCACGCGCGGCAGCCAGTTCGCTTGCCGGTACCACCGATTCGCCGGACTGGACGGCCACCAGCGCGCCTTCGCGCTCGAGCTTGCGCCAATTGAACAGCTGGCTGGCACTGATGCCATGTTTGCGCGCGACCAGCGACACGCTCATCCCCGGCTCGTACGTTTCCTTGACCAGCGCAGCTTTTTCCTGCACTGACCAGCGACGGCGCCGCTCCTCTGACACCGTCACTACTTCGATGGTTTGGTTGTTCCTAGTCATATTCACAGTCGTATTCCTATCCGTAAGGATACCGCATCGACTGTGTTTGGTGGATCAGGGGGCTATCTCAGCATGCGAACTTGCGCGCGCTAGCGTAAGGCGCTAGTTTGCAACTTCCCTGGATAGACTGGGTACCTCTCTGTGAGTTGCTTCACCTCCACCTTGACGCGCTCGATGGTAGCGGCGTCGTGCGGGTTGTCCAGCACGTCGGCGATCAGGTGGCCGACCTTGACCGCGTCTTCTTCCTTGAAGCCGCGGGTAGTGAAGGCCGGGCTGCCCAGGCGGATGCCCGAGGTGACGAAAGGTTTTTGCGGGTCGTTCGGGATGCCGTTCTTGTTGCAGGTCATGTGTGCCTGGTCCAGGATCGCTTCCGCTTCCTTGCCGGTCAGGCCTTTCGAACGCAGGTCGACCAGCATCACGTGCGACTCGGTACGGCCCGAGACGATGCGCAGGCCGCGCTCGGTCAGGGTATTGGCCAGGGCCTTGGCGTTCTTGACCACCTGCTTCTGGTATTCCTTGTACTCCGGCGACAGCGCTTCCTTGAAGGCCACGGCCTTGCCGGCGATCACGTGCATCAGCGGACCGCCCTGGATGCCCGGGAAGATCGCCGAGTTGATCTGCTTCTCGTACTCGGCCTTCATCAGGATGATGCCGCCGCGCGGGCCGCGCAGCGATTTGTGGGTGGTCGAGGTGACGAAGTCGGCGTGCGGCACCGGGTTCGGGTACTCGCCCGCGGCGATCAGGCCGGCGTAGTGGGCCATATCGACCATGAAGTAGGCGCCGACTTCCTTGGCGATCTTGGCGAAGCGCTCGAAATCGATGCGCAGGGCAAAAGCGGAAGCGCCGGCGATGATCATCTTCGGCTTGTGCTCGCGCGCCAGGCGTTCCATGGCCTCGTAGTCGATGTCTTCCTGCTCGGTCAGGCCGTAGGAAACGACGTTGAACCATTTGCCCGACATGTTCAGGGCCATGCCGTGGGTCAGGTGGCCGCCTTCGGCCAGCGACATGCCCATGATGGTGTCGCCGGGCTTGAGCATGGCGAAGAACACGCCCTGGTTGGCCTGCGAACCCGAGTTCGGCTGCACGTTGGCGGCTTCGGCGCCGAACAGTTGCTTGAGGCGGTCGATCGCCAGCTGCTCGGCGACGTCGACGTATTCGCAGCCGCCGTAGTAGCGCTTGCCCGGATAGCCTTCGGCGTATTTATTGGTCAGCTGCGAGCCCTGCGCTTCCATCACCGCCGGCGAGGTGTAGTTCTCCGAAGCGATCAGTTCGATGTGGTCTTGCTGGCGAACGTTTTCCTTCTGGATGGCATCCCACAGTTCCGGGTCGATGTTGGCGAGCGTATAGTTTCCTGGAAACATTTCAACTCCGTATGGTGAGTAGAACCGCTGAGCTGACTGAACTGAACAAATCTAGTTCAGTCGTCGGTTCCTGTGTATGGACGGGCTGTGGAAGGATTACTCGGCCACAGCGTCTCTTGATGCTTGTTCAGTACGGCGAGTCAGCAATAGGCTTAGGAGAACGGTGCCTCCAGGCTCGCGGCAGGTTCGGTAAACCACTTTGGTCCCGACGCGCTCATGTAAAAGTGGTCTTCCAAGCGAACGCCAAACTCGCCAGGGACGCAGATCATTGGCTCATTAGAGAAGCACATACCCGTCTCCAAGGGGCGCGTTTCTCCGCCGACCAAGTAGGGGCCTTCGTGAATGTCCAAACCGATTCCATGACCGGTCCGATGCGGTAGTCCAGGGAGTTTGTAACCGGGACCAAAGCCGTTCGACTCGAGCGAACGCCTGGCGGCCTTATCAACCTCCTCGCATGGAACTCCAAGTTGAGCGGCTTCGAAGGCAGCTAATTGCGCGGCCTTCTCCGAGTTCCATACGAATCGTTGTCGTTCAGATGGTTTGCCGAAGACATATGTTCTAGTGATATCAGAAATGTAGTTGTGTACTTTACAACCGGTATCAATGAGTACAATGTCGCCCTTCTTCAATGTCTGGACATAATTGACACCGTGGGGATAGGACGATGCCTCGCCGAAAAGGACAATGCAAAAGTATGATCCGGATGATCCTAGGCGCTTGTGCGCCTGGTTCACGAAGTCCTCGACTTCTTTAGTTGTGATGCCCTCGTGAAGCATCGAAGCTGTTGCACGATGCACTTCCATGGTCATGTTCATCGCACACTGAATCAGCGCAATCTCAGCGGCAGATTTACGCGCGCGACAGAATGCAGTAAGAGGTGTCGCGGGTTGGAGCGCGTAACCTAACATCGTTGCACGGATCGCGGTGAACAGGAAAAGTGGCGTGCTCTCGTCTATGTACAGCTGCCGTGGTGAATCGGTGCTCTTTGAAATACCAAGATCAGCAAGGACTTTACGGAGCAAGAGTGCTGGGTTTTCGTGCTCGTCCCAGCAGGCAATGTCCCCTGGAATCACCATGTACTTTTGAATTGTGCTCCGCTCGAATGCCGGCGCGATGTACACGGGATCGCCAATCGCTGGAAGAACCGCGCCGACCATTCTTTCGCTTGGATTCCATTTGGTGCCTGTGAAGTACGTGAGGTTGCTACCCGCATTTAGATACGTGGCATCGATGTTATGACGCACCATATATTCCTGCGCGACTTTAATACGCGCAGCGTACTCGACGATGTCAATCGGAACCGCGTTATCGGTCATGCGAGACAGTGCCTCGATTGCTTGCTGCTGTGTTTTACCGCCGATGGTCATTTCAGTAAGTTATCCTGATAGTTGAGGGAGACACAAGTTTTTATGATTTCTGATAACATGGTCTTTACTTCGCTTCCGTTGCAAGCTTTGTCAGCCACTCCGCGAATTCGCCATCATATTTGGCTCCCCATTCCCGTACAACAGCCTGATATCGTGGATAGTCACCTACTCGCGTGAAGGAAAGCATTTTATCAATCTCCGGTCTGTGATTTTCCATCATGAACCGGGTAGCTAGGTAGCTGTCTGGACTCGTGGGATCATGTACCCATGCGTAGCTGGCCGCTCTTCAAGGCCAGACACGTTTTGCGTACACTGTTCCAATCCGACTCTTCACTGGCAACTCGATGACCCAGGCACTGCACAGCCAAGCCCGTACTACCCACCTGATCCGTGAGGAAATCAGGAACTCGACGCTCCCGCAGGCCGAACTGGCCAGGATGTACAACGTCACCCGCCAAACCATCCGAAAGTGGCAAAACCGCGAGTCTCCTGAAGACAAGTCGCATGCGCCGAACAAGATGTACACGACGCTCACGCCCGAGCAGGAGCTCATCGTGGTGGAGCTGCGCAAGACGTTGCTGCTGCCCACGGACGACCTGCTGGCGGTCACGCGCGAGTTCATCAATCCAGCCGTCTCGCGTGCCGGCCTGGGACGTTGCCTGCGCCGCCACGGTGTCTCGGATCTACGTAACCTGGTCGAGCAGGAAGGCACTGCGCCCGCCACGAAAAAGACCTTCAAGGACTACGAGCCGGGCTTTGTGCACATCGACATCAAGTACCTGCCGCAGATGCCCGACGAGACGGCAAGGCGCTATCTCTTCGTTGCCATCGACCGTGCTACGCGCTGGGTCTTCATCGAGCTCTATGCCGACCAGACCGATGGCAGCAGTGGCGACTTCCTCAACAAAGTCCAGCAAGCCTGTCCCGTCAAGATCGTCAAGCTTCTGACCGACAACGGCAGCCAGTTCACCGACCGCTTCACGGCTGGCGGCAAGAAGAAGGAACCCAGCGGCACACACGTGTTCGACCGCCTGTGCAAGCAGCTCGGCATCGAACACCGGCTCATCCCGCCTCGTCATCCGCAGACCAACGGCATGGTGGAGCGCTTCAACGGTCGTATCAGCGACATCGTCAACCAGACCCGTTTTGGTTCAGCTGCCGAACTGGAATCGACGCTGCGCAATTACGTCAAGATCTACAACCACAGCATTCCGCAACGCGCGCTCCAACACAAAACACCCGTTCAGGCGCTCAAGGAATGGCATGAAAAACGCCCTGAATTGTTCAGGAAGCGCGTGTATAACCAGCCGGGTCTTGACAATTAGCGGCCATTAGGCATCAGGCAACGCGCGCCAGAGGGTTGTGCCATCATGTACCCATACCCCAATGCCGTCCGGGGGACGCGCCGTTCCGACGATGATGAAGACGATGCCAGCGAACACCTCTTTTGCCGCTCGCGCATGGTCCGCAGCCATGGCAATGTCTGCCGGCGACGGTTCCGGTACCGGCTCGGGATGCGTATGCCAGAAGCCGAGACAATGTAGGCCCTTCTCGAACTGCTTTGTCCGCTCTTCCTCGACTTCAGGCATGTCGAGGCGCACACTTGTATAGCTGCTCGATTTCGAGGTCAGCGTAGTGACTACGCTGACCTCGGCCGCACTGCCAGTGAGATCGGCAGAATAGAGCTGGCCGACCCGTTCCTTGGACCACCAGCGGCGCTGGGCTTTCGAAGTCAGTAAGGCCACCGCGTTCGGCGGAAATTCGAGACTCCATACGGCACCAGGGATGCGATAGACAAGCTTCTGTTTACTCATTGCCGAGAACGTCCTTCAGCAGGCGCGTGAGCTGGACCGAATCGAAAGCCGATCCTGTGGTCGGCACCAGGGGGCCGACTGTGACATCGACCTCCAGGGAGTCGAAAAACGATTTCGACCGTACCCAACTCCAGACAGTGGACGCTTCGACTTTTCCGTCCAGCACCGCCAATATTCTTTCGGCCGCATAACCGCCTGCTTGCCATGCGTCGCTCGCACCATAGGGATGGAAGCCGGCGCCGCAGGCGGGCAGATTTATCCTTACGTCGTCACCCCATGAAGCTGCCGCGACCCTTTCACCGGGGTCGTCGTCCGGCCAGACTTCGTGTCCAGCTATGTGTACGACATGAGCAGCTGCGCAGAACGGCTCCACCCAGGCATGCACCATTGGACATGGGCCCACGGAATGGCTGCGGTAGTGCGCCAACATGACCCGCACGTGGCTCTCGCCGGTACAATCAACTACGAGGTCGTAGGCATCCGGTTTGCAGACTGACTGGATCCAATCCGTCGCCCGCGCACGATATGCCCCTACCTCGATACCCGGCACCAGCTGCCGTAGTCGGACCGCCAGCGACTCCGCCTTACCACGACCTATGTCGCTGGCACCGAGAATGTGGCGGGCGCAGTTTTCTGCCTCGAAGGCTTCCATGTCGAGCAGGTCAAGCTTGCCGATGCCGGCACGCGCGAGCAGCTCCGCAACCGGCGCGCCAAGAGAACCACATCCGAGAACCAGAACCTTTTTTCCGGCTCGCGCTCCCAACGTTGGCAACTTGTAGTCCCTTGCGAGCACCCAGTTGACGTCAACGCGATCGATGACTATCGGAGTAATTCCTGGCACGGTCAACAGCGGTACCGGTGCAGGGGTGAGCAGGTAACCGTAACACGTGTTGTCCTGAACAAGCACGACGACGAACGGCTGGGGGGCCTGGTCCTGCTCCGCCTCAACCCAGCGTACTACCGAGCTTTCGCCGCCCGTGATATGCCCGACAAAGCGCTCGAGTTCCTGCAGAGTGCGCGGCCAGTCGCAGGGAGCCCAGCGGACATTCGCCGGCACCGGGACGAACAGGACGTGGCCGCGGACCAGCGCGCCGACGTTCCAGCGGTGGCGTACAGCGATCGAATGAGGGTCTGCGTCCCCGACGGTTGCAACCATCAGGTCGCTACTCGCCGCCTGGCTGCGCCTGAAATATACCGCTAACTTTCCCTCGGCAACGCCGTCGAGCTGCTGCAGTACAACGCGTGTGGTACGTGGCGTTGGCGCCTTGTGGAGGGTACGGAACTGTTCGCAGAACCGCTGCCAGTACGACAGGCGCTCCCGATGGAACTCGCTCAGCACCCAGGCTGGATCCAGGACCTGCGTCCAGAAGCGCTGCAGAGACTGGAGAACGGCCTGTGCGGCGCCTTCCGGCCAAGCGTAGTCGCCGGGCGAAGGCAGAACACCATGGCAGAACCTGCCGTCGTCCTCGATGTGTGGAAGCACGAGGCACAGCCGCGAGTCGAAATGGATTTCGGGAGGCGTGGCGGGAAAATCACGCGGCACGGACAAGCGAACACGCTGCGGCCCAAGGGCCGGATGCTCGAGATCGAACTCCCAGGATGCCACCTTGCGGCGCGAATCCGGCCGTTGGCTTCGCCGTGCGAACGCCGCCGCCGGCCCATCGAGCCAGGCCTCGAGGCTAGCGGCGGCAAGCTCGGATGGGGTGCTTGTCGTTCGGGTGTCAGGCAAGGGAATCCTTGTAGCCGGTTGCACGCGGCGACTGCGGCTGGCTTTTCACGGGCTGGGCCGGAATGGAAGACAGCAAGCCGCCGAGGACACTCTGCGGCAAACTGTCTTTCCACGCCTTCACGCCATGTTCACCGAAGACGGCACGCACACGATCCTCGGAACGCTTACTGTATTCTTCAGCGAAGAGGGCTTCGATGTCGTCCATGAACTGGTCGTGCCAGGTCTTGAATTCGCGATCGCGCAGACCCCCGTCGGAATTCCAGCGGTCCGCGAAGTTCTCGCCCGCCCTGCCGCTCAATGCAGGGTTGTCGACGCGGATTGCGTGCGGACCACGCTGAACAAAGTCGGGCATCCGCTCGACCAGTTCCAGCGCGACTTCGATCGCCGACGAGTACTGATGTGCTTCCTTGGTGACGATCTCGTCGTAGGCCTTTGCCGCCAGCGTCACCAGGATTACCGAGATAGGCTTGGCGTCGCGGCGAGCGTCCGACTGTCGCTTGTAATAGCTGTCGCGATGCAGCTTCATGAGCTGCACCATCCGGCGCAAGATGTCTTCGATGTGCACTTTCCCTTTCGGTATCGGGTCGACTACCGTGTGGGCTTCCATCGCGATCTTGCGGAACTGGTCCTGGAACTGAAAACGCTTGTTCGCGATCGTGCAGAACCAATCGGCGAACTCTTGGGGGTTCGACGGGCTCCAGACAGTCTTCGGATCGCGTACGCGCAGGTGGGTGCCCGTGATCTCTTCCGACATCGGCAGGGCCGGAGTTACGTCAAAATAGAACGGCTCACCAGGGTAGGGCAAGCGCCAGCAGCGGTTTTTCGGCTCCGGCTTGCCCGCCCCATCGATCCCTTCCAGCGATTTGCCGAAGGCCTGGAAAAACGGCTCCGATTCCCGCAGATCTTCGAACTTCGGCCCGCAAAGCTTCACGACCACGTCCAAGTCGAATTTTTCACGTCCGTCCCCGGCGATCGTCGTTTGGGTGCGCATCGACCCCTGGACGACCACATGGGCGTCGTCCTCGCCGATGCCGAGCTTGCGGGCGACATGGCGGCCGAGTTCCTGGTACCGTTGCTCGGCTGCCCTGCGTTTTTCGGCAGACAGCTCGAGCTTGGTCAACATCGCGACGATAAACTCTTCCCATTGCTGGCTTTCATGGCGCTCGTTCAGCGACTCGAGGACCAGGCGGAGACGCTTCTTGTGTTGGACTTGCTGATTCACTATGTTCCTTCAGGTTAGAGGGTTACCACGGCAGGTACTGGCGTCTCCAGGTAGCCGACCGGTTGGGTTGCGGTTGGCATCTGGATGCTCCATGGGTAGGGCGGGACGTGGTCACGCTCCCGCTGATAACAACGAAGATCGGGCATGTTCCGATGGTCGTAAGCCATGCCGAATCGGATAGAGAGGGTTGCCGACGCGGCCAGGACCAGATGAACTGTCTGAACACCTCGGCCAGCAAGGTCAGCCAAGGTCTCCAAAAACTGCTGGGTCAGCGCAGCCTGGGTTCCCTCGGCCCACAGCGTGTTCGGTTGCGGCTTGGCCAACGCGAGATGCACTACTGGCAAACCGGAAAAGGTTGTCGCGATGTCCGAGAGCGACACCGGGTAGGATGCCGACACCGCCACAACAACATCGCTCGAGGGCACAAGTGCGTCCAGCCCATGGATAACAAAACGACTTCCGTCATCCACACGGTTTAGTTCGCACCAGCGGCCGGCCGTGCGTTCCCAATCCATCAACACAACCTTGCCCTCATCATCGAACAGGGTGCCCGCGTAGAACAGCAGGGGCACGTGCATCACACCTCCTGCCAGAACCTTCACATGCGCGCGAGCCGTGTCACCGCGGGCCTTCCGCACTGTACGGCGGACGTGGCCAATCTCCTCCAGCGCTTCACCGATGTTGGGTGTCGGGCCCGTCAGGAGCTGGCGGACGTCGACGAGTGCGTCGAGGCGCCTGCCGACGAGTGCCGGCGGTGCTGCCTTGATCAGGGGCTGGTCCGAGGTATCGACCAAGCCGCGCATTTCGACCACCACCACGCAGTTGACATCGGTCTCGCGGCGCTCGCGCACATAGCTGTCGATCACCAGAACCAAGCCGATGACAAACGTGATGGCGAGGAGCACGACCAGGCCGATTTGCAGGACGCCAGGCAGGCCTTCGCTGGTGGAAAACCTGAAGGCCTGGACAATGCCCGCCACACCCGTCGCCTCGAACGAAAAGCCGCCGGGAGCGAGCCCAATGATGCCAGCGCCCGACACACCCATCAAGCTAACGCCGAGGTTCCGCTTCCGCGTGTGCCATGCCACCAACTGATTTATCAGGCCCATGGCCCAGTTCAAGACGTTCATTTTTCTCAGGGCCTATTCACGCGTAAATATTATTCACAGGCAATTATAACCGGGAGTACGAACCGATGGGCAACCATCAGGTGGCTGTGGCAGATGTCCGACTTTATTAGGACGATGCGTGCAAGATCGATGCCAATGTTGCGATATAGCCATCACCACGTGGCTATCAACACAGGGTTAATCCGACTCGACGCCCCAGATGACCAAGCGACGCTCCGCAGGCCTAGATGCATGAGCGAGTGCTTATAGCCTCAGGCTCGGTCATCGGGATGCATAACTGCGTGGCCGTGCTTGGGATTTTTTGTCAACCACGACCTTGCGCGCTATGAGGCGCCGGTGCACGCCGACATCCCGCACCAGGAAGTGATCTTCCTCGACGAGACCGACCCACTGGCCTCGACGATGAAAGCAAAGGCGTCGGCGAGCTGGCCTGTGCGGCGTTGGTGCGGCGGTGGCGAAATGCGATTTATAACGCGACGGGCGTGCGGATCCGCGATTATCCGGTTACGCTCGACAAACTGCTGCAAAAAATGCCCCTGCCTGTTGAATTAAAGGATTCAAGCGTACCGGCGGACATGAGTGCCCCACCGATAGGGCGTGGCTATATGCTGTCGTCGTTGATCTCGCGCAACATTTTAGGGAAGTACTCGATGCGGTCCTCATCTTTGTCGCGGGGAGAGAACGTGCGCTGGTTCCATCGATCGATAGTCTCGACCTCCGCGAGGAAGCTTTTGAAAGGGCCACGCCTTCCGGGTGCGAACGGTGCGTAAACGTGCGGGGCTTGCACGTATTCGTCGCCGAGGTCATCGATATCCAAGATATCGTCGAACAGCACAATGCCGACAACTTCCAGCCACGCTCGGTTCGCCTCAGGAATCTTGTTCCAGAATTCGTGGATATTCTGCCGCATCTCGTCGTGCAGATTCTTGCCCAACCAAGGGTCGTCGTGTGTGCTGCTTCTAGCGTCATTCACAGCCATCGCGGCGTCCCACGATTTACCATCGTCAGAGAGGTACGCGAAGTAGCGTTGCACGCAGAACTGAAGCCCCTGATGTGACATACCGCGGTACGGCCATACCATCCATAACGGGTTGTTCTTGAAATCAGCGAGGTCGCCCGTGTACGGGTAGTTTGTGGCATCAGGCGAGCGCAGCAATAACGACGCATGGGATGCATCTTTCAGCATGCGGTGTGCCTTCCTCTTTATCACCAGACGGGCCCGCAGATCGGTTCGCTGCGAGCGCCGGCGGATGACCAGAGAAACGCCGAAGTAGGCGAATAACAGGTGATCATTCTCGGGACGGAAAAGCCGGTCCTCGAGCTCAGCCTTTCCCCAGAGGTGCCACTCCTCAATTTCCATCTCACGGCATTTTCTGGCGAAGTCGTCGCGGGCCTTTTTGGAGAAATCGCAGGCCGCCGTGAATACAAGTCCGTGAAGCTTGTCGCCTGGGCTGAGCACGGTGTCGTCCAAGTATGCGATTAACGCTTTCGGCCCAATGGCCTTCTCACGCTTGCATTGGATGAGCCAGAGCCTGTCATCGATGCCCTCGTTGAGGATTGACAGCTCTTCGGCCGTTTCACTTTCTTCCTCTGAAGCAGAGGGCTGGACCGTCCGGGCGACGATCTCATAGCCTCGCGCATCGAACCCATCATCGGTGCCCGACCGTCCCGTGGCCTCGAGTCGCCGCCAAGGCTTGAACTGATACGTAAGCTGCCGCACGAGATCTTCGAATCTCTTCGGTTCCAGGTCTTCGAAGTGCAGGGGGCCAATAGTACGAGTGGTAGCCATCAAGAGTGATATCTGTTGCGTGGTTTATCAAGAGTGCGGCTGCAGTTGCTTAATCTCGCTTAGAGTCTTCGGTCTACATGGAAACTGACGTTGGCCACCGATTGGTTATGGCCAACTACTGTTTGCCGCGGCCGACTTCCGTCGACCCGCAGTAGACATCGCGTTGGGAATCCCCATGCGAAAATTCTCATCTCGGCCGCGCCTGCGATTAGACGTTTATCTTGCAAATTGAGATTTCATCCATCGTTACGGTACTTCCATATCGCCGAGCCATTTCACGTTGGTTGCCGTCACAAGCGGGCTTGTCATCCATGGTAGCTGGTCGAAAACAAGCGTGACCGTTAGTCTGAGGTTTTCCAGGAAGCTCCGACAGGCTGACTCACTAACCTGTGCCATTTGAGCAGAGGTCGACATCGTTCGGTCAACAGGAGCACCGGCCTCGTTCGCATGCACGAACGAATTTCGTAGAACCCTGATCTGCTCCATCGACACGAACTCAGGTCGTTTGCCGCCAATGGTATTAAAGGTAGTCCCATGGGCGATGGCTAGTTCGCGGGCTGCGTAGTTTATGCGCCCGAGCGCGCTGCTTGATTGACTCCCCGAGGGATACTGGCTAGTGGCTTCGAAAGCGAGTTTGTTAGCGACGGCTTCCAGGCAGCTAGCGATCGCAATTACGCAGTAGACACCATGCATGTACTGACGCTCGGGGTCTTGGGCTGCAGTCGCGCGCTTGAGCGAGTGGAATTCATATAAAGCCTTCTCATAGTGAAGCAGTGCGAAGGCCGTTTCAATTTTCGGCTCACGTTGTTCCGTATGGACAAGCCGGCCGTATCTGGTCAGCTTCATCGGTTTATAGCTGTATTTCGGTCCATTCTGTGGTTCGCGAGCGTGATGTGTCTCCGAAAACGATAGCGCCTCAAGATTCTGTTCAAAAATATCGTCCAAGAGCCGGGCGAGGAGCGCTTGATCAACTGTTAAGCCAGGGCTGAAGCGAGCAACGTGGAATTCCTGAGCAAGACGTCCAAGCTTGTCAAAGTCGAAGTCTGGGCAGAAAGGTTGGCTCCTTTTTCCGTCATCGACGGTCGTTAGTTCGCCAATTTTGCGTTGGAATATCTTTCCAGGCTCGACGGCAATGTAGTGCGTGGCAAGGGCAGCAAATGGATGCGTACCGATCTGAAGTAACCCATTTCCACGGAACACCCAGTGTGCTTGAGGGTTCGCCTCACCCTCTACGAACGTATCGGCTGTTAGCGAAGACGACGCGACGGTTCCCGGTCCGACTAGGCCCGCAATCAGTCGAGTACTCAAGTCGCGACCGCTGATATTTTGAAACAGGTAGCCTGCCGAGAAGACAGTGAATGATTCGATTGATGCGATTTTTGCCCGCAATGCATTCTTGTCCACAGCCAGATAGGGGCGGCTATTTGTGATGACCCAAACCTCGCGATACCGCTGCAAGACATGCTCCGCAAGCAACTCTTCATGCTGGTTACTGAATCGAAGTGGTGAGCCGTTGAGAGACAGATATTCCGAATTCAAGTTAGGTCCTATTTGTTTGTGTGCATAACAAGCGCACTTTAGCGGATTGTTGTGAATGCGGCAATTTATGGCAGGCGATAGCTGCGGTCGGCGGCTCTAAGTCTGGTAACGGTCAATCGCGAATGTCAGCAAATGAAAGCAGAGTGCGGAAGATTCAGTGTACGGGACAGTTGGTTTACTAGCCATCAGCTTGTTGCGCCGAGGTTTCTCGGCAAAGCCTAACTCGAAGAAGAGATTGTCACCCTGTGCATTAGGGCTTCTTTATAGGGCCCACTATGCTGTTCGCTGGCGTAACTCGGAAAAGAAATGGATCGGGCGTAGAAAAACATCCGCTGCTAAATCGTGCAATGGTAAACGACTTTGAAGAAAGCATCGCAGCTGTCAACGGCGATTGAAAACTGATACAGATATCGTCGTGCCAGCGATTTAAAACTGATACACCGCCGTCGCCGAACACGGTCCGTGTTCAGCCCATTTCTGCAACATCATTCCCCCTCATCATCCCGGCCTGTCGCTGGTGCTTCAGCCGGTAGCTTTCGCCGGCAATCGGCACGATGTGCGCATGGTGCAGTAGCCTATCGAGCAGGGCCGCGGTCAGCGTCGTATCCTGCGCAAAGGTCGTGTCCCATTGCCCAAACGGCAGGTTGCTGGTCACGATCAGGCTGCTGCGTTCGTACAGGGCCGCGATCACTTGGAAGAACAGGTTCGCCTGCTCCCGGTTCATCGGCAAGTAGCCGATCTCGTCGATGATCAAGAGCCGGTATGCTTTGATCGCGCGATGCATCACCGCTTTCAAATTGTTCTGGGTATGCGCCGTCGTCAACGCCAGCATCAGGTCGGCCGCCGTGGTGAAGCGCGTCTTGATGCCGGCCTGGGTGGCCTTGTAACCGAGTGCCATCGCCAGGTGCGTCTTGCCCACGCCGCTGGGGCCGACCAGCACCACGTTCTCATGTCGCTCAACGAAGCCCAGGCCAGCCAGCTCCTCGACCTGACTGCGTTTCACGCCTTTGGCGAAGTCATAGTTAAACTCGTCCAGCGTCTTCACCGCTGGGAATCCTGCCAGTCGGGTCATCGTGCTTTGCTTGCGCACGTTGCGCCCGGCGACTTCCTCCCTCAGCAGGCCCTCCAGGAAGTCGCTGTAGGCCATTTCCTGCTTCGCTGCCTTCTGCGTTGCAGCGCCGTAGCCCTGGGCCACGAACGGCAGGTTCAGGCTCTCGCACAACGCCGCGATACGCTCGTGCTGCAGGTTCATGCCGCCACTCCTTCCGTTACCCGTACCAGCAGCGCGTCATACACCTGCAACGGATGCTGTACTGGAGATGGCTGGGCGATCCGCTCCACCACTGCCGCCGGCCGCGGCACCGTAGGTGCTGCGGCGGTCGGTTGCGGCCTGGCTGCCGCGATGTCCGCACGCCACGGTGCCGGCAGCGCTTGCAGATGCTCCACTTCCCGCTTCAATGCTTCAGCTGGTGGCTCGCCAGTCGTACCGTGGATGCGCGCATTGGCCACCTCGCGCAGCCAGTGGGCCACTTCCACATTGGCCGTTACGACGTCGAGCTTCTGGCCGCTTTGCGCCAGCCGGCTCGCCAGCGGCACATAGAACGAGCGGCGCAGGTAGCCATTGAAGCGTTCGACTTTTCCCTTGGTCTTGGCCCGGTACGGCTGGCACAGCTTGATCACGAAACCGCTATGCCTGGCAAAGTCCAGGAAGCCGGCGTGGAAGCGGTGCTCGCCTTCGCCGTACGCATCGCGCTCCAGCACCACTGTTTTCATGTTGTCGTACAGGACCCGCCGCGTCACGCCCCCAAACGCCGCAAAAGCGCGCTCATGGCAGGCGATCAGGGTTTCCACCTTCATGTTGCTGACGAACTCCACGTAGCTGGCCCGGCTAAAACCGAGCGTCGCGCAGAACGCATGTAACGGCGCGCTGCCTTTGCGGAATTCAACCCAGTCCACCTGCAGCTGCTCGCCCATCGCCGTCTCGAAGCGCACCACCGGGTCGGCCGGAGGCGCCGGGCGCAAGGTGCGCACGAAGGCGCGCAACTGGCTCATGCCGCCCTCGTAGCCGCGCGCGGCGATCTCGCGGTACAGCACGGTGGCCGGTATCACGTCGGGCTGAGCAGCTTGCTGCCGATCCTTCAGGTACTGCTCGAATTGCGCCAGCTTCGTCTTGCGCTTCACTTTGCGTTCGTACTTCGGCACAGCCTCCAGGGCCAGATGCCGGCGCACCGTGTTCACTGCGCAGCCTACCTCGGCGGCGATCTGCCGAAGGCTTAACCCATGCTTCTTCAGGAGTTGGATTTCCACGTACACCTCTTTGGATTTCAAGGCCGCTCCGCAAAGCGGCCATCTTCTCAAAATGGTGTATCAGTTTTCAATCGCTGCCTGTATCAGTTTACAACCGCTGCTGACAGCAGCACTGCACATGTGCTGACAGCAGGTGCCCTGAGGCACCTTGAAGAAGCGGGCGTAAAGATCTCTATAACGGGGAGTCAGATATACCGAAGCTCGCAAGCGGATGAGCGAGCGCTAAATGAAACGGACACCTGTCGGCGGTTCAGATTTTGTATCGTAACGCGTTGACCACCAGAGACATGGCTGCTAACGACTGCAGGCGACTTGGATAATACAGGTAATAGCCGGGAAAAGTAGGCCACCACTCTTCGAGCAAGGGCAGGAGCAGTCCTGTCGCGATGTGTTTCGCAGCCAACCCGAACCGGTCCTTTGTGATAACAAAGCGGGGCGGATTGGAGCAACTGAGCCACAACGTACCAAGTTGGACATTTCGTTCTGGCCGAACTCGGTCTTACAGTAGACCAGTGTACGTCTTATGCTTGAATTAATACAACTTTCAGTTGACCGAAGGAAGGATGGCCGCGATGATGAACGGTGTTGAGTCCCTTGCTTGTTAGCTTAGCCGAGAAGTTCCGGCTGATGCTTAGGCCCGCGTCTGACATTATGGGAATTATGTCACTGGTTCGAAGCGAGACCTGCTTGTTTGGTAACGCCTGAAAACTGTGCTTTATGGCCGCGGACGTGCTTTCCAGGCGTAATCACTCAGTACTGCACAGTAGGCTCAATGTTTGGCAGTTCTAAATCCGGCAGTGGCAATCGTCCCAGCCCATGCCTCATCGTACTAGTGCAGCTACCATGAGCAGATGATGTAGCGGAAGAAGTTCTTTCTGCGGACTGCCGCGCCGTCCGCTGTGAAGGCAAGGGGCAGGCGATCGGCAGCGTCGTCACTTCAGCTTGAGAATCCGACGCGCGCCAGTAAGAACGATCACGGCGATGACAGTGCCAACGATCAGATCGGGATAAGGCGAACCGGTCCAGGTGACAAGCGCCCCGGCCGCGATCACACCGAGGTTTGCGATGACGTCGTTCGCAGAGAAGAGATAGCTTGCCTTCATATGGGCTCCGCGATCGCGCTTCTTGGCGATCATCACCAGGCAAGCAACGTTCGCAACGAGGGCCACTGCGCCGACACCCATCATCAACGCCGACTCGGGTTCGCTGCCGAAGAAGGCGCGGCGAACCACTTCACTTAGGGCACCCAGGGCCAATACGAGCTGCAACCATCCAGCCACGTGGGCTGCACGGGCCTTCAGCGCAGCCGCACGGCCAACCGCATACAAGGCCAGGCCGTAGACGGCAGCATCGGCGAACATGTCCAGCGAATCAGCCACTAACCCAGCTGATTCGGCAATCAATCCCCACACCAGCTCGACCACGAACATCGCGGCATTGATCGCGAGCAGCAGTCGTAGCGTCTTCGCCTCCGATGCGTCACCGGCCTTGTCGGTACCAGGGGCCGCTTGAGACAAGTCAGGACGGGATCGAATCAGATGGGTACCTGTCAAGACCCGGCTGGTTATACACGCGCTTCCTGAACAATTCAGGGCGTTTTTCATGCCATTCCTTGAGCGCCTGAACGGGTGTTTTGTGTTGGAGCGCGCGTTGCGGAATGCTGTGGTTGTAGATCTTGACGTAATTGCGCAGCGTCGATTCCAGTTCGGCAGCTGAACCAAAACGGGTCTGGTTGACGATGTCGCTGATACGACCGTTGAAGCGCTCCACCATGCCGTTGGTCTGCGGATGACGAGGCGGGATGAGCCGGTGTTCGATGCCGAGCTGCTTGCACAGGCGGTCGAACACGTGTGTGCCGCTGGGTTCCTTCTTCTTGCCGCCAGCCGTGAAGCGGTCGGTGAACTGGCTGCCGTTGTCGGTCAGAAGCTTGACGATCTTGACGGGACAGGCTTGCTGGACTTTGTTGAGGAAGTCGCCACTGCTGCCATCGGTCTGGTCGGCATAGAGCTCGATGAAGACCCAGCGCGTAGCACGGTCGATGGCAACGAAGAGATAGCGCCTTGCCGTCTCGTCGGGCATCTGCGGCAGGTACTTGATGTCGATGTGCACAAAGCCCGGCTCGTAGTCCTTGAAGGTCTTTTTCGTGGCGGGCGCAGTGCCTTCCTGCTCGACCAGGTTACGTAGATCCGAGACACCGTGGCGGCGCAGGCAACGTCCCAGGCCGGCACGCGAGACGGCTGGATTGATGAACTCGCGCGTGACCGCCAGCAGGTCGTCCGTGGGCAGCAGCAACGTCTTGCGCAGCTCCACCACGATGAGCTCCTGCTCGGGCGTGAGCGTCGTGTACATCTTGTTCGGCGCATGCGACTTGTCTTCAGGAGACTCGCGGTTTTGCCACTTTCGGATGGTTTGGCGGGTGACGTTGTACATCCTGGCCAGTTCGGCCTGCGGGAGCGTCGAGTTCCTGATTTCCTCACGGATCAGGTGGGTAGTACGGGCTTGGCTGTGCAGTGCCTGGGTCATCGAGTTGCCAGTGAAGAGTCGGATTGGAACAGTGTACGCAAAACGTGTCTGGCCTTGAAGAGCGGCCAGCTACGCATGGGTACATGATCCCACGAGTCCAGACAGGTACCCAGGTTTAGCGGGGCGAGCTTGGCCAAGATGGGATTGACGTCTGCCGTGTGCGAGACGTGGAGCTGCCGCCGGGAGAGATCGAAGTTGAGCGATTGGATGCCATCGACATCAGCGAGTGCCATGCGGATCATGTTTTCCTCGGAAGGGCAGTCCATCTTCGGAATTCCAAGTGTGCTAATCGTACGTCGGCCGGCTAGCTTGGCCGGGCGCGATCCGCGCAGTTCGACGCCGAGTCGCAAGGGTTGCAGCACGTCGAAAAGGGCATCTGCGTTCCCATGGTGTAGCACAGTGACAGTGCGGGTATGAAGGTCGAAGGCGATGTGATCGACGTCGTTGACTTTGCCCAAAGCCATCCTGATCAGGTTTTCCTCGGACGGGCAGTCCATTTTGGAAACGAACAGTTCGGTTTCAAGGCGGGTTGCCGCCGTGGTTTGATCTTGTGTCATGACAATGAACCTATGGCGACTGGTTATCGGAGGATAAACCTTCAATCAGCTTCAAGGTCAAGTGTATTCAGGGCCTGCGATCGGCGCCAGGCTGAGTGAGCTACCCGGCTTCTCCCGGCGGCGTGAGGGCATCGATGATCCGGCAATCGGCAAATCGACCGCCCCGGCATGAAACCAGTAGACGGGAAAGGTGTTTTTTCAATAAGTTGAGGTCTCTGATCTTTTGCTCGACCTCGGCAAGGTGTTGTTCTGTCAGCGCTGTCACGGCGCAGCAGTCGCCGTCTCGCTGGTCGGAGAAGGCCAACAGGCTTCGAACCTGGTCGACCGTGAACCCGATCTCCCGTGCACGGCGAACAAAGCTCAGGCGGGCTACATCCTCGCTCCCATAAAGCCGGTAGTTGCTGCCGGAGCGGGATGGGGAGTCGAGCAACCCAATTTTCTCGTAATAGCGAATCGTCGCTGGGGGCATCTGCGCCGCAGCGGACAGCTGTCCTATAGTAAATGTGCGTGACATGTGCTTGACATTAAAGTGGCTTCAAGGTTTATAAAGCTCATTTATTAATCCGTCAAGCAAATCCAGTCATGCGCATCAAGATGAACGCTTCCGTCGCCACAGCCCTTCCAAGGGAGAACCTGGCGTAGGGAATTTGAACAATCCGGTAGAGTGAACGGAACGACTCGGACATTGGAAGGAATCACATGAAAGCGCAATACGACCTGGTCATCGTTGGCGCGGGTTCAGGCGGTTACATCGCCGCAATCCGCGCCGGACAACTCGGCTTGTCCGTGGCCTGCATCGAATCGAATCCTTACGCCGCACCCGACGGCCAGGCGCGCCCTGGAGGAACCTGTCTGAACGTGGGATGCATCCCATCCAAGGCATTGCTTGCGTCGAGCCACCTGTACGAACAGGTCCTGCACCACACTGCCGAGCACGGTATCACCACCGGCGGCGCGGCAATCGACATCGACAAGATGATCGACCGGAAGGACGGGGTGGTCTCTAAGATGGCCAAGGGGATCGAATACCTATTCAAGAAGAACAAGGTCGACTTTATCAAGGCGCGGGCGCGCTTCGTCGGGATGCAGGACGGGGTGTATTCCCTGGAGGTCTCGGGCCAGGATTCCGTGCAGCAGATCAGCGCGCGTAACGTGATTATCGCCACCGGGTCGAAGCCGCGCCAGCTGCCGGGCACCCGGATCGACAATTCGATCATCTGCGACAACGCCGGAGCGCTCGATTTCCGCGAGGTGCCGAAACGCCTGTGTGTGGTTGGTGCCGGCGTGATCGGTCTCGAGCTGGGATCAGTGTGGCGGCGCCTGGGTGCGGATGTCACCCTGCTCGACGCCATGCCGGACTTCCTGCCGGGCTGCGACAGCGCCGTGTCCAGGGAAATGCTCAAGCTGATGTCTGGCCAGGCGCTGAAATTCGACCTTGGCGTGGCCATCGACAGCATCGCACTCAGCGGCGGTGGGGCGCAAATTTCGTATCGCGACCGTGCCGGCGCCGCCAAGGAGCTCGCTTGCGACAAGGTGATCGTAGCGATCGGGCGCGTGCCGAATACGGATGGCTTGGGAATCGAGGCAATTGGCCTGGAGCTTGACCAGCGCGGCTACGTGCCGGTCGATGAACACTGCCGGACGACATTGCCGAACCTGTTTGCCATCGGTGACGTCGTGCGCGGGCCAATGCTTGCGCACAAGGCTGGGGAAGAGGGAATCATGGTCGCCGAGATCGTCGCAGGGCAATCCGGGCACGTGAATTACGCCGCCATCCCCTTCATCATCTATACGAGTCCGGAAGCCGCGTGGGTTGGCAAGACGGAGCAGGAATTGGCCCGCGAAGGACGCGCATTCAAATCGGGACAGTTCCCTTTCTCGGCCAATGGACGCGCACTCGGCCACGGCGACACCCAAGGGTTTGTCAAGGTCCTGGCCGATGCGGAGTCGGACCTTGTGCTGGGCGTGCATATCGTCAGCTCGCTCGCGTCGGAAATGATCGGTGAAGCGGCAATGGCGCTCGAGTTTTCGGCGTCTTCGGAGGACATCGCCCGGATCTGCCACGCGCACCCGACATTGTATGAAGCAGTCAGGGAAGCGTCGCTCGCTGTCGACAAGCGTGCGCTGAACATCTGACCGTCAACTGTTTAGGAACAGATAGTGGCCAAACCCTTTTCACCGCTCGCCGCCGTATCGGTCGCCGGGCTGATCGCCCTTGCCGACCTGGTCACCAAGGCCGCGATCGTCCAACTTCTGGCCTACGGCCAGCAGATCGACTTGTTCCCCTTGCTGAACATCGTCCATGCTATCAACCAGGGAGCGGCGTTCGGTCTTCTGGCCACGGCTGGCGGATGGCAACGCTACCTTTTCATCGTTGTAGCCGTACTCGCGTCGATCCTGATCGTCCGGATGATCCGGAAACCGGAAACAGGCTCCGCGGAAAGGATCGCTCTGGCCATGATCCTCGGCGGAGCGGTTGGCAATCTCGTTGACCGAACTGCGCGGATGGGCGTCGTTGACTGGATCGATGTGCATGTAGGAGCGCATCACTGGCCAGCTTTCAACATCGCCGATATCGGGATCACGGTCGGCGCCGCGGTCATC
The DNA here is from genome assembly GCF_027923905.1 of Massilia varians. Taxonomy (NCBI): domain Bacteria; kingdom Pseudomonadati; phylum Pseudomonadota; class Betaproteobacteria; order Burkholderiales; family Oxalobacteraceae; genus Massilia; species Massilia varians. The sequence continues at coordinate 3,059,318 of NZ_AP026966.1, read as the reverse complement.
GTGTTGCACACGCTGTTCGGTGACCGCGCAGCGCCTTCGGTATCCGACAAGACCCGGTAGTCATCGCCCCCCCTGGGCGCGCACTGCCGCCGGAAGCATGGCCAGTTGCGCGGGGCGGTCTGAACAGGGCGACGATCCGGCCCCCACAGAACAAAGATAATCAGATCTACAACAATTCGAGACCCATGTTTTTGCCCGGCGGGCGTTGTAAAATTTGCAATACTCCAGTGTTCTCTTCCGTAACCGAGCAGTCAACGACTCCATGAAGCGCCTGTTTCTGATCATATTGCTCGCGCTTTTGCCCTTACAGACTGGCTGGGCGGCAGGATGGTGCGTGATTTCCGACGAAGCGTCGGCCACCGCAGCGGTATCCGATGTAACCGGCGCTGAAAATCCAATAGAAGTGCTGTTCGATGCTGGCTGCAGCGCGACTTGTGTATCGGCATGCGACTTGCAGCCGCTCGGCAGCGGTGCTTCCTTGATCGAATGGTCAGGGCAGTCGCGCTCCTGCCCCGCCAGCCGTAGTCAACTAAATTACCAGTCTCCAGTACTGGACGGCCCGATTCGGCCGAAATGGCGCTGATCATCGAAGCCGGCAACTTCCGTCTGCGCCTGATGGCTAATCGTGCACAAGCACTGCACGACTCCATCCGTCTCTACAAATCAAGCAGCGGCATCTGACCAAGCCGATGCGCAGTTGTGCGAGTCACGGGCGTGGACCGTGCCGTAGCAATTTGCGCTTCCCGGCAATTCAGATGCATCGCGTGCATACGTGGCTTACTGACGACCACGGCGGTCAATAATCGGCCACGTCGAGAGTCAGTGTGCTTGAAAATCAAACGCTCAACAGGAAAATTCAATGAAAACTCACATCAACTTCGTATCCGCAGTACTTCTCGCGTGCATGTTCGTTCCACTCGACTCGCGGGCCAATGAGGGGGACATACCCGCGAGGAGCGCTGCAGAAGCGAAGACTGGTCGAGCAGCACCGTTCGGATACGCCGCCAATGCAGCGCCTGACCGCGTTATCACAATAGTGGCAGGCAAGACCAGATCGATTCACGTCACGCGACTCGAGACTGTCCGTATCGTGGATGGCTCAAGAAGCGTTACCTGGACGTTCGATACGCTCGGCGTAGCGCCGATCCCGTTGGCGAACATCCTTGCTGACGCATCGAAGGTAATGATTTATGTTGAGGAAAATCCGATGTATGCTAACTAATCTCAACTATTGGTGATCATATAAGATCGCCATCTTCCGTTCGATGCCGCTCGCGGCATCGAACCGCATTGAAAGTTTGCCATTCGTGCGTTCGCGACCTTGCCACGGCCCCGAAAATCTATGTGTAAATGCTGTGAAATATGATCAGCGTTGAAGCTATAAATTTCCTGGTTTGGCGGCAAGCCTTTTCTAGCGCGAGTCCGATCGTCCCTTGATCAAAGCAGGGATTGCACGAATATAAACCAGTTCGCTGCCCAGTTCGATCAGGGTTTGTGTGATCACAGCCGCCGCCGCAATTCCACGCAAATCGTCGGGTAACGCGAGCGCGAGCGGCAGCACTACCAGAGAATTGCGCGTCGACGCGCTGAAGGTCACGGCGCGAGCCGCTGCTACCGGCAGTTTGAACATGCGCGACGCGAAGGCTCCCACCAGTGGGGCAAGCACCAGGAAGCCAATATAAACCGGAATGACCGGCGCCAATTGCTCGATTTCCCTGATGATCGCCCCGATCTGCGAACCGATGACGACGACCAGCACTGCGGCCATGGCGGGAACCGGGAGCCAGGCCCATCCGGTATTCCATTTCTCGACGATGGACGATCGCTTCGCCAGCCCGGCAGTAGCCACTGCAAGCAACAGCGGAGCCACGATCAGCAGCAGGAATGCGTCGACAAACGGCGCGACAGCGATGACGACCCCGGATTCTCCGCCAGTCATTACGCCAAGGTAGATGGGCAGAAGGAGCAGCTGAAGCAGAAGCAGGATTGGCGTAGCGGCCAGGGTCAGGCGCGAGTCGCCTTTCCCGAGATGAGTGAATACGACGACGTAGTCAATACATGGCGTCAGCAGGACCAGAAGTGCGCCGATGAGCAGCGCAGGATGATCGCTCAGTCCACGCGTCAGGCCCCATACCAGAAGTGGTATCAGCACAAAATTGGCGACCAAAACTGCAGATATGAACGCTCTATTACCCAAGCCCTGCCTTAGCTCGAGAAAGGGAATCTGCAGAAACATCGCATACATCAGGACCGCAATGGCAGGTGTCACCAAAAGGTCAAGCTTGGTCGCAGCGTCAGGCGCAAGGATCCCCCCGAGCACGGCCAAGGCGGCGCTGGCAACATAGACTGGAATCTGATTCCGTTCCAGGCTTTCGCGGTTCAAGCTGTTTACCTCTTGGCGATAACGTGACGATTACAAGCGTACAGACTCGCGCCGTAAACGGCAACACCCCCACGTTATTGAGGCCGGTGCCGATCACAGCGTTGAGGATGCCCCAGTGCCGCCTACGACGCAGGCCAGGCACTGCCCTGGAATGATCAGTAGAACTTTTCATAGAATGTTGTGATTGCGTTCGTTTGCAGCATCCAGGCCTGATTCGTCAGAACTATGTTATTACCACCTTTATAAATTCTACGCAAAATATTCAGCAAACCCTCCCCGTTCTCCCGGAATGGTCACCTGTCTTCTCGTTTGGAATGTTTCAGCACCTGCACGACTTTCGGCAACGCTCCATTTTCACATGAGCGCGGAGATATCTCGACCTTATCGTGAAGGTGAACCTCAATTGAATCAGGTACCAATACGCTTATATGTTTGTATGATCGGAGATAATAGTTGTCAAGACCCGGCTGGTTATACACGCGCTTCCTGAACAATTCAGGGCGTTTTTCATGCCATTCCTTGAGCGCCTGAACGGGTGTTTTGTGTTGGAGCGCGCGTTGCGGAATGCTGTGGTTGTAGATCTTGACGTAATTGCGCAGCGTCGATTCCAGTTCGGCAGCTGAACCAAAACGGGTCTGGTTGACGATGTCGCTGATACGACCGTTGAAGCGCTCCACCATGCCGTTGGTCTGCGGATGACGAGGCGGGATGAGCCGGTGTTCGATGCCGAGCTGCTTGCACAGGCGGTCGAACACGTGTGTGCCGCTGGGTTCCTTCTTCTTGCCGCCAGCCGTGAAGCGGTCGGTGAACTGGCTGCCGTTGTCGGTCAGAAGCTTGACGATCTTGACGGGACAGGCTTGCTGGACTTTGTTGAGGAAGTCGCCACTGCTGCCATCGGTCTGGTCGGCATAGAGCTCGATGAAGACCCAGCGCGTAGCACGGTCGATGGCAACGAAGAGATAGCGCCTTGCCGTCTCGTCGGGCATCTGCGGCAGGTACTTGATGTCGATGTGCACAAAGCCCGGCTCGTAGTCCTTGAAGGTCTTTTTCGTGGCGGGCGCAGTGCCTTCCTGCTCGACCAGGTTACGTAGATCCGAGACACCGTGGCGGCGCAGGCAACGTCCCAGGCCGGCACGCGAGACGGCTGGATTGATGAACTCGCGCGTGACCGCCAGCAGGTCGTCCGTGGGCAGCAGCAACGTCTTGCGCAGCTCCACCACGATGAGCTCCTGCTCGGGCGTGAGCGTCGTGTACATCTTGTTCGGCGCATGCGACTTGTCTTCAGGAGACTCGCGGTTTTGCCACTTTCGGATGGTTTGGCGGGTGACGTTGTACATCCTGGCCAGTTCGGCCTGCGGGAGCGTCGAGTTCCTGATTTCCTCACGGATCAGGTGGGTAGTACGGGCTTGGCTGTGCAGTGCCTGGGTCATCGAGTTGCCAGTGAAGAGTCGGATTGGAACAGTGTACGCAAAACGTGTCTGGCCTTGAAGAGCGGCCAGCTACGCATGGGTACATGATCCCACGAGTCCAGACAAATAGTACCTAAATAAGGCGTATCGATGGCTAGCAATATCTACGTCGCTGAGATTTTCCAGGCAGGCTGGGCGGGCCGTCGAAAGCCTCTCTGCCGGGTGGAATTCGGTAACCCAGCCAGTTCTACTGTTTCGTCCCAGGCTTGGGTCGGCACAGCCGCCCAAGAGCACGAGCACAGCAACTGAAACGGTAACGATTGTCTTGTTTCTCATGATTGCTCCTTGTCTGCCGACTATCTGCGAGCTTTTACCAAGTTAAATCCAAAACCGAGGCCAGCTGCCAGAAGCAGGGCCAGTTGCGCTCCGTAGGTCTGTATGGTCGGGTAGATCCCAAGCACGGGCACGCGCAGCCCGGTAATTGGCGTGGCCATCATCCACCCGGCTTCCTGCAGCCCTGCGATTCCTTTTCCGACCAGGACAACTGCCAGGACGGCCACCAGCACCGAGCTGAACGAGAAGAATTTACCGATCGGCATGCGTGCACTGGTCCGCAGAAAAATCACTGCAAGCACCGACAGCAGGACCAAGCCTGTCACGAATCCTGCCAACAGGGCCGCACCGTTGCCGTCGGCTGCGAGCGCCGAGTAGAACAGGACCGTTTCGAAGACTTCCCGGTATACCGCGATGAACGCGAGGGCAAACAAGGCCCATGCGGAACGTTTTTCCATCGCCGCCGTCAGATGCTGCTTGAGGTAGGCTTGCCATTGTCCGGCCTGGCCTTTCTGGTGCATCCATAGCCCGACCGACAACAACACCGCGGCGGCGAAGAGCGAGGACAGGCCCTCGGTCACTTCACGGCTTGCGCCACTGATGCTAACGACATAGGTGGCCACCACCCATGTCAAGGCGCCTGCCGCCAGCGCCGAGATCCAGCCGGCGTGCACGTAGTGCAAGGCCTGTGGACGCTCCGCTTTGCGGAGGAACGCGACCATCGCGATCACGATCAACAGGGCTTCGACACCTTCGCGCAGGAGAATGGTCAGCGCGCCCACGAACACCGTCGTCGCGTCGGTCTTGTTCGCGCCGGTAAGCTCCTCGACACGTACGAAATCCGCGTCCAGCTGCCCGGCATATTCGGTCGCACGTAACACATTGCCTTGTGCAACCGCGCCCCGGTACAGCTGCATGGTTCGCTCCACGTCGACCAGGAGCTGGCGGTCAGTCGCGTCGAGCCTTGCCTCGAGCGGCTCGAAGCCGTCCAGATAGGCCGATAGAGCAAGCTCGGTGGCCTTCGCCCGCTGGTTATTCTTCAAGGCATCCAGGCTGTCCTGCAGCAGCTTGCGCGCAAGGACGATGCCCTTGCGTTCCTGCTGCTCCTGTACGGCCCCGGGGTGGGTGCGTGCGTAGGCCAGAACCGCCCGTGCGGTCGACGGTTCGCTTGCCTTAGCCAGTTCTTCTTCGGTTGCCGTCACGAGCGTGTTCATGTCGGGAATCGTGGCAGATGTGGCGTTGTTCTGTGCGAATGCAGACTCGCCGGCTGCGATGTCCGTGTCCTTGAGCGCCAGGCTGCCGACATAAAACGCCAGAGACCAGCGCTCATGCTCGGACAGGCCTGCAAAGGCCGGCATCGATGTGCCCTCGACACCCTGGCTAATGACCTGATACAGGGCCATGAGAGATCGGGAGCGGGCTCTTTCCTCATCGGTAAATGCGATTGGCTTGGGTTCGAGCTTGGCCGCGAGTGCCCCATCGCCGGCGCCGGCCGCTCCATGGCATGAAGCGCATTGCACCTGGTACAGCGCCGCACCGCGGGCCAGATCGGGCAGGGCGCGCGGCGCAACAGGGAAGGGGTAGGCCTGCAGCAGCACACGGTTTGCCTCCCGCGCAAGCTGGGCAACCTGTTGCGGCGATTCCTTGCGCTCGACCGCCTGCTTTAGTTTGATGGTGGCAGCTGCCAGTTCTGCATGCAAGGGATGCGGAGGCAATGCCTGCACCTGGTTCTGCGCGCGCGTCGAGAACTCCTGCATTTCGCCATATTCCAGTTCGCTGACAATCGCTCCGTTCTGGACCGCGCCGGCGTAATCGACGGCGACATAATCGAGCAACTGCCAGAGCTGGCGGACTTCCGCTTCCGATGATGTGGGATTAGCGTGTGTCGTACCGATCACGCAGCAGCAGAACGTTACGAAGGCGATTAGCCGACGCCAAATGGGGTACGTCATATCGGGATACTTGTCTTTAGGTTCGAGAACCTGATATTAAACACCTTCTAGCTACTTGAAGGTCAAGCGCATTGTTCCGGCTGTTCGCTGATTCGGCAATGCAGTGATGGCGCGGAAAGTCCACGGCTGGTCAATGGCGCCCAAGCCTTGCTGGCTCGTCGCAAGCGTCGGCAGTGCCGAGCGCCTGCAGGATTTCACATGGGTTTGTGCTGTCGGTGGCGACGCAACGGCTCCTGAGGTCTCTGAGCTGCGTTTCCAGTACTGACAGGTTTGCTATACGGTCGACGATGTGCCCGATATGCTTGTCGAGCAGCGCGTTGACGCTCTCGCAATTTTTTCCCGGCGCCTCGCGAAAATCGAGCAGCGTCCGGATCTCATCGAGTGTCATGTCCAGGGCGCGGCAATGCCGGATGAACAGCAAGCGCTCAGCGTGAAGCTCGTTATAGGCTCGATAATTGTTCGCCGACCGCTCAGGCGGAGCAAGCAATCCAATGCGCTCATAGTAGCGGATGGTTTCAACCAGGCAGCCTGAGCGTTCTGCCAATTCGCCAATTTTCAAGAGAAATCCCGGTGCGTTAATTTAGTGCTTGACCCCGTACCCCCTACAGGGTGTTCAATGGGAACTATACACAGTTCTCAAGGAGTCGTCATGTCGGAATGCCAGACCAAATCATGTTGCGAAAAATCTGCACCGATCGAGACCGCGGGTGCCTCGTCTTCAGCCCTGGACCGTTCCCTTCTCATTCGCATCGACCAGATGGACTGCCCGACAGAAGAGGGACTGCTGCGGCAAGCGCTCGGGCGCATCGCAGGCGTCGGAAAGCTCGAGTTCAATCTTGTCCAGCGCCGCTTGCGGGTGGAGCACAGCCTCGGCGATCCACAGGCGATCCTTGCAGCAGTACGGGCGGTCGGCATGGACCCGGTGGTTGAACAGGCCGATGAGCAAAGCGGGTCAGCAGCCGGCACTGTTTTCCGCATCGAGAACATGGATTGCCCAACCGAGGAGAAGCTCATCCGTAACAAGCTGTCCGGCCTGCCGCAGGTCGAACAGCTCGACTTCAATCTCGTCCAGCGTCGTTTGGTCGTCAGGCATAGTGGGCCGGCAGCGGCGATCCAGGATGCACTGACGTCCATTGGCATGCAGGCGGTGCTCGTTGCGGCTGGACAAGGACGAGCCGAGGCGGTCCCACCCGTCTCCCGAAAGCGGCAGTATGCATTCCTTGCCCTGGGCTTGGCTGCAGCAGTCGGTGCCGAGGTCGTCGCATGGACGACGGGCGATGAAAACTGGTGGCCAGTCATTCTGCTATCGCTGCTTGCGATCGCGACGACGGGCCTGGGCGTGTACAAGAAAGGCTGGATCGCACTCAAGAACCGCAACCTGAATATCAATGCCCTGATGTCGATCGCCGTGACCGGCGCGGTACTGATCGGGCAGTGGCCCGAAGGGGCGATGGTCATGGTCCTGTTCGCCATCGCCGAGATGATCGAGGCGCGCTCGCTCGACCGGGCAAGAAACGCCATTCAGGGCCTGATGGCACTGACACCCGAGCGGGTCAGCGTGCGCCTTGACGACGGCAGCTGGAGTGAACAGGACGCGACCACGGTCGCGATCGGCGCCCTGGCCCGTGTCGCGCCCGGCGAGCGGATCGCCCTGGATGGGGAAGTGAGCACTGGCCAGTCTTCCGTCAACCAGGCGCCGATCACGGGCGAGAGCATGCCGGTACCGAAGACGGTCGGCGACAAGGTGTTCGCCGGCACGATCAATGAAACCGGCTCTTTCGAATACCGTGTCACCGCCGGCCATAGCAACTCGACCCTGTCGCGCATCATCCGCGCTGTCGAGGACGCGCAGGGCAGCCGCGCGCCCACGCAGCGTTTCGTCGACCGCTTCTCCAGCATCTACACGCCCATCGTGTTCGCCATCGCGCTCGCCGTCGCCCTGGTGCCGCCGCTCATGCTGGGCGCTGAATGGATGCCATGGATTTACAAGGCGCTCGTCCTGCTGGTGATTGCGTGCCCGTGCGCCCTGGTGATCTCGACCCCGGTCACCGTCGTCAGCGGTCTGGCTGCCGCGGCGCGGGCCGGTATCCTCATCAAAGGCGGCGTCTACCTGGAGCAGGGCGGCAAGCTGCGCTCGCTCGCACTGGACAAGACCGGCACGATCACCCAGGGTAAACCCGAGGTGACGGACGTGTTGCCCCTGCAAGGCGATGCACAGACTCATCTGCAGCTCGCGGCCGCGCTCGCGGACCGTTCCGACCATCCGGTATCGACCGCGGTGAGCCGCCACTGGCAAAACTCGGGCCTGGACCTGCCCCTTGCATCCGTGACCGAGTTCGAGGCCTTGACCGGCCGTGGCACGAAAGGGCGGATCGACGGGAAGTGGTACTACCTCGGCAATCACCGCCTGGTCGAGGAGCTCGGCATCTGCAATACCGCGACGGAAAGCGTCCTGTCGACACTGGAGGGTGAAGGCAAGACCGCGGTTGTCCTCTGCGATGAGACGTCGCCACTGCTGGTGATCGGGGTGGCCGATACGATTCGTGAAACAAGTCGCGAAGCGGTGGCCCAGCTTCACGGGTTGGGAATCCGGACGGTCATGCTCACCGGCGACAATGCGGTGACGGCCAAGGCGATCGCACGGCAGGTGGGCATCGACGATGCCCGGGGGAACATGCTTCCGGAAGACAAGCTGGCAGCCATCAATGACGAGGTGGCGCGATTCGGCACCGTCGGGATGGTGGGCGACGGCATCAACGATGCCCCGGCACTGGCCAAGGCCGATATCGGGTTTGCAATGGGCGCAGCGGGCACCGACACCGCCATTGAAACAGCCGACGTCGCGCTGATGGATGACGACCTTCGCAAGATCCCGCAGTTCATTCGCCTGAGCAGGCAGACTGCCGCCATCCTCAAGCAGAACATCGTCGCCGCCTTGCTGATCAAGGCTGTGTTCCTGGTGCTCGCTATCGCAGGATCGGCTACCTTGTGGATGGCCGTGTTCGCGGACATGGGCGCGAGTCTGCTCGTGGTGTTCAACGGACTGCGGCTGCTCAAGAGCCGGAAGAAACGCGGCTAGGCATGGTGGCCGAGCGATGCCGGCTCGACTGGCACCCGTTAGCCGCCCTATGGCGGAGGGGCCAATCTTGTGATCGTTGTCCAGATCTTATGGTTTTACGACATAGTTGGCTGATTGAAGGGCGCGTTCCACCAATTCGATCAGGAAATGAATCACCTTGATATGGAGTTCCTGTACTCGATCGGCATAGCGTCCCGCACTCGTGCAGATGCAGACATCGGCATTTTCCTCGAGCGCAGAGTCGGGGCGCCCGCGCAAGCCAATCACCGTCATGCCTTTCGCACGGGCGGCTTGCGCGGCGAGGATCACCGGCCGGCCGCTGCCGCTCGTGCTGATTGCAAACAGGACGTCGCCGGCGGCGCCATTGCCCTCGACGAAGCGAGCGAATACCTGTTCGTAGCCATAGTCGTTGGCGACGCAGCTGATGTAGCTTGGATCGCTGATGGCGACTGCTGCGATGGCAGGGCGATCCTCGCGGAACCGCCCTGACAGCTCTTCCGCCAAGTGCATGGCTTCGCACATCGAGCCTCCGTTACCGCACGAGATAACTCGGCGGCCGCTTCGCAATGCGTCGATGAGCAGGCCTGCACCCGCCTGGATATTGCACAGCTGGACATCGTTGTTGATGAGGCGGCCAAGCGCATCCCGCGCTTCAATGAGATTGTTCATAATATGGTCGATCATCTTCCTCGTGTTGGTCGTGACCGGCGCGGTCGGCATGTTCGTGGCTGCTGCTGGGCCGAAGCGGTGTTCCTCGGCTGCCTGCTCGCACGGAGTTGTCTCGATCTGGATGGTGCTGTGGTGGATATCGTACTTGCTCGCGATGAGCTGGCGAATGCCGGTCAAGAGGGCTTGTGGGTCAGCGACGTCTCTACGCTGTACGATGTGTGCGGTCAAACTGGCCTTGCCGCTTGTGATCGACCAGACATGCAGGTCGTGCACGCTGTCCACGCCCGGTATCCGCGTGATCGCGTCCTTGACTTCAGCAATGCCGAGACCCTCGGGGACGCCTTCAAGCAGCACGTTCATGCTTGCCTTGAGCAGCGTCCAGGTGCGGGGGCGCACCCACAAGCCGATGGCGACGGCGATCGCCGAGTCGACCCAACCCCAACCGGTGTAGCGAATGACGAGGGCGCCGATGATGACGCCGATCGAACCGAGCATGTCGCTCCATACCTCGAGGTATGCGCCCTTGACGTTCAGGCTGCTGTCCTTGCCGCTCGATAGCAGCTTCATGCTGATCAGGTTGACGACCAGGCCAAAGGCGGCAACCAGGAGCATCGTTCCTGACTGGATTTCCGGCGGGTTGTTCAGACGCTGGTAGGCCTCATACAGGATGTAGATGGCCACCAGGAACAGCAGTATGGCGTTGAATGCCGCCGCCAGGATCTCGAAGCGGTAGTATCCGAAGGTCCGCTCGCTGTCGGCCGGCCGCTTGCCGATGCGGATCGCCGCAAGCGAGATCGCCAGCGCCGCGGTGTCGGTGAACATGTGCGCCGCATCCGAAATCAGCGCAAGACTGTTAGTGAGAATACCCCCGATGATTTCGGCTACAAGAAAAGCCGTCGTGAGAATGAGCGCTATCCAGAGCAGACGCTCGTTCTGACCCGGCTGCGCTGCATGAGAATGTCATGAACCTATCGTGCTCCCCTTGCGTTGTGATGATCGTGTTGCTGCCTTCTCCTACATTTTCTTGCCATTTTCCTTTGCACGTTTCCGAGGTTTCGACCCGGGGCGCTTGTACCGGTCCCTGTACTTCAGCCAGCCGAGAAAAACCATAATCATCCCGGCCAATGCAAGGCCGATAATGCCGAAAACTTCAAAGAGGTTTTCGTGCAATGGCTCTGGTGCCTGTTGTGGCAGTCTCATGTCACCTCCATTCGATGTTGTCCACTTGCTTGTTCGCAGCCATTAAATCCAGCGTCTGGCCGAGATTGATCACGGCGCGCACACACAGGACCAGTACAGCTACAAGTCCGGCGAGCGCGTCCAACCTTCCTGCAGCGATGCCCAAATCGCAAAAAGCGACACCGAACGCTAGTGCGGTCGGTACCGCAGAAAGAACTGCATCGGCTCTGCTGGGGTCCTCGCCGGCACGAGCCGACCCACAAGCCAATCCAGCCGTCGTGGCAATGGCGAACGATCCAGGCAGGGCAAACGCAGCAACTGCCAGGGCATCGAGAGATTCTCCGTGAAAAATGTCATGCGTCCCCAGCGCGATTACGACCAAGACCATGACGACGCAACACATGCAAAGAGCGATCTGCACGACCGAGAACGCGACCTCGGTTTTGGGTCTCGTTTGCATCGCCAGCTTTTCGATCGATAACAGCCGGAACGCAATCGTTGCGGCGTGATGCGAAGCCGCTGCCACCAGGATAACGCTTTCAACAATAATTCCTCCCGCCGCGCAGCTGGCGAAGGCCACTCCATGCGCAACGAGGTCCAGCCTGGCGAGCCGGCGCCCGACCGGGAAGCGCCGCCCGGGATTGTCTCGTCCCATATCGTCCTCTCTGAGTTGGGCCGCGAACGGTAGCTGCGGCCCATACGCTTACTGGACGACCACTTTCGCCGGCTGTACCGGTTCGTCATCAGGATCCTTGCGATGCGCGAACCGCAGAGCATGGGAAGAACGAGCAGCGTCAGTGCGATCGACGACAGGATCCCGCCTATGACGACGGTTGCCATCGGCCGCTGCACTTCGGCGCCTGTCCCGGTCGCGATCGCCATCGGCACAAAGCCTAGCAATGCGACCAGGGCAGTCATCAGGACCGGCCGGATGAGCACGACATGGCCCAAACTACAGTGAACGCTCACGGTACTTACCGGATTGGTCACCAGTTTTCTTGCGAGAGTGCTTCAGCACCTGCACGACTTCAGGTAACGCGCCATCCGCGCAAGAAGGCGGGGATATCTCGACCTTATCGTGAAGCCGTACCTCGATTGAGTCGGGTACTAATACGCTTGTATACCTATAAGACCGGAGGCGAGGATTGAAATTAGCGCATATTGATTGTTGGCAATATCCGTGTCGCTGAGATTTCCTAGGCAAGAAGGGCGGTTCGCCCTTAGCCTCTCCGCCGTATAAAGTTCGGTAACCCAGCCGGTTTTGCTGTTCGGCCCTACGCTTGGGTTGGCACAGCCGACCAGGAGAACGAGTGCAGCAAATGAAACGGTATAGATCTTTTTGCTCATCATGATTGCTCCTTGTCGGGCTAATTTCTGCGGGCTTTAACAAATTGAATCAAAAACAAGGCCCGCTGCTAGAAGCAGGGCCAACTGCGCTCCATAGGTCCGTATGGTCGGGTAGATCCCAAGCATAGGCAAGCACAGTCCGATGATTGGCGTAGCCATCATCCACCTAAACTTCCTGCAGCCCTGCGAAACGTTCACGGACCAGGGCAAGTGCCAAGACAGCCACCAGGAGCCGGCGTGTACGTAGCGCAACGCTTGTAGACGCTCCGCGTCGCGAGGGAACGCGACCATGGCGATTCACGATAGCACGGCTTCGACACCGTCGCGCAGCTTAATGGTCAACGCGCCCACGGATACCGCTGTCGCGTCGGTCCTGTTCGCGCTGGTGAGCTCCTCGACACGTACGAAATACGCGTCTAGGTGCTCGGCATATTCGGTCGCAGGCAATATGTTGCCTTGTTCACCCGGCACCGGTGCATCAGGTGGTTCGCTCTACGTTTACCAGGAGCTGGCGGTCAGTCCCGTCGAGCGTCGCCTCGAGCGGTCCGAGGCCTCCTAGATAGGCCGATAAAGCAAGCTCGGTGGCCTTAGCCCGCTGGTTACTCTTCAAGGCATTCAGACAGTCCTACAACCTTTTCGCGCAAGGGCGATGCCCTTACGTTCCCGTTGTTCCTGCACCACCTCGGGGTGGGCGCGTGCTTAAGCCAGCACCGCCCGCGCGGTCGACGGTAAGCTGGTCTTTGTAAGTTCTTTCTTCTGTCACCGTCATGAGCGTGTTCATGCCGGAATCGTGGCGTACTCGGCTTTGTCCTGTGCAAATGCAGACTGTCCGGCTTCGAGATCCGTGTCCTTGAACGCAAGGGTGCCAACATGAAAGGCTAGAGACCAACGGTCATGCTCGGACAAGCTTGCACAGGCAGGCATCGATGTGCCCTCAACACCCTGGCTGATCACCTGGTGCAGCGCCATGAGAGACCGTGAGCGCGTTCGTTCCTCATCCATAAATGCGATCGGTTTGGGTTCAAGCTTGGCTGCCGGTGCGCCAGCGCCGGTCGCGCGGTGGCGCGAAGCACATTGTGCTAGGTATAGCGCCGCGGCCCGGGATAGGTCATGGCGCGGGGCGCAACGCGAAAGGGGTAGGCCTGCAGGATCAACCAGTTCGCTTCACGAGCGACTTGGGAAACCGGTTGCGGTGAGTCCTTCCGTTCAACTGCCTGTTTCGATCTCTAGGCGTCAGCTACCAGTTCTGCGTGCAAGGGATGCAGGCAATGCCTTCACCTGGTTCTGTGCTTGCGTCGAGAACTCCTGCATTTCGCCGTATTCCAGTTCGCTGACAATCGCTTCGTTCTGGAACGCGCCAGCGTAATCTACGGCGACATGATCGAGCAACCGCCAGAGCTGGCGACTTCTGCTTGTGACGACCTGGGATTTGCGTGTGTCGCGCTGATCACGCAACCAAAGAATAGAGAAGGGCTACCAGCCGACGCCAAATGGAATACCCCATATTGGGGGAGCTTTCTTCACGTACGAAAGCCTGATATTTCACGCCTTCTAACTACTTGAAGGTCAAAGGTTCCATTGGATTAATACGATTTGCCGTCGGCTCTGCCTGTCTCCGACGACTGAGGTCCGAAATGCCGGGCACAGATCCCGATTCGTCATGAAAATGGGCAGCATCCACGTTCCAGCCAAACTCTCGAGCGAGGATCGTCAAGACGAGATCGACCATTCATCGGTCTGTCATTGACACCGGGGTGCCATAATTGCCGGCTGGGTTGTCGCTACGTGGTCCACTTCGGTGCGTTGGCAAACGGACGATATTCGGGCAGGATATTATTCTGGAGTTTCCCAGGAACGAGAGGCCATATGGAACGATCGGAACGAGTTGGGCTTGAGTTGCCATTGATCCTGCCCGAAGTGGATGATGAGCGTGATCCTTGTGTCGGGCGGCTCGTCAGCCTGCTGACAGGCCGACCGGGAGTGGAACATGTTCATATAAAGATACAAGAGGGATCACCGCCCCTGCTGTGCCTGCACTATGACCCGTCCCTCATCACGGTGTCGCGGCTGCGTGAATTGGTCAGTGTCGTGGGTGCGCAACTCAGCGAAAAGTTCGCCCATTACATCGGCTGCGCGTCCTCGCCGCTCCACTCGCGCAGCGCACGGCTCTTTTCGGAGCGCTTGCGTAAGGTTCCAGGCGTGCTGGAGGCCGAGGTCTCCGCCTCCGGCAGGATTCGTGTCGAATACGAGCGCGCCGCCGTGGCGCAAACACGGCTGGAAGACGTGATCAAGTCCCTTGGTGCGGAATTGACTGACGCGAGTCCGGCAACGGAACGCGATCACGATCACGATCACAGACACAAGAGTGCGGTGGAACATAAAGGTGATCGTGGCCACGTTGAGCACACCGGTCACGACCAAGCGCATGAGCAAAAGAGGGGGCATGCCGGGCACAAGCACGCGCATGAGGACAAGGGTGGTCATGCGGGACACACCCATGCGCATGGCGGAGTTTTCGGCGAACATACCGAACTCATATTTGCCGTCATCGCCGGCGTCTGCGTATTGGCCGGCTGGCTGCTCGAACGAGCTGATGCCGTTCCGGATTGGCTGCCTCAGGTTTTGTATGTTGGCGCCTATTTCTTCGGAGGCTATTTCACCGTCAAGGAAGCGGTCGAGAACCTGCGCGCCCGTCGCTTCGAAATCGATACGCTGATGCTGGTCGCAGCCGCCGGCGCGGCTGCATTGGGGAACTGGGCCGAAGGTGGCCTGTTGCTGTTCCTCTTCAGCCTCGGCCACTCCCTGGAACACTTTGCAATGGGGCGTGCGCGGCAGGCAATCGAAGCGCTGGCCAAGCTGGCGCCGGAAACGGCAGTGCGCAAGCGCGGCGACGAGCTGGAAGAGGTTCCCGTGGCTTCCCTTGCGCCAGGCGACATCGTGCTGGTCAAGCCGAATGAACGCTTGCCCGCTGACGGCGTTGTCGTCAAAGGCACATCCAGCGTCAACCAGGCGCCGGTGACCGGCGAGAGCATCCCGGTCGACAAGTCGCCGGTCCAGGATGGAGCTGGCGCGATTACCGCGTTCGACCGGGTCGATGCGGCTAACCGCGTATTCGCCGGCACCATCAACGGGGCCGGCGCGATGGAAGTAATGGTGGCACGCCTCGCCTCGCAGTCGACGATGGCCCGCGTCGTTCAGATGGTGGCGGAAGCTGAGGCGCAGCGTTCGCCCACCCAGCAATTCACCGACAAGTTCGAACGGGTATTCGTCCCGGTCATCCTTGCGCTAGTGGCATTGCTCATGCTCGCCTTCCTGGTGATCGACGAGCCGTTCTCGGCCAGCTTCTATCGCGCGATGGCGGTGCTCGTAGCCGCGAGCCCGTGTGCACTGGCGATCTCGGTGCCCAGTGCCGTGCTGTCGGGTGTGGCACGGGCTGGGCGCAGCGGCGTGCTGGTAAAAGGGGGAGGCCCGCTGGAAAACCTCGGCAGCCTCAATTCGATTGCCTTCGACAAGACCGGCACCTTGACCGAGGGGCGGCCGAAGCTAACGGACGTGATCGTGGCGAGTGGTGCAAACGAGGACGAATTGCTGGCCTTGGTCGTGGCGGTCGAGTCGCACAGCGACCATCCCCTGGCATCGGCGCTCGTCAAGGGCGGGCGTGACCGGCTCAAGTCCGACACTGTTGCGGTCCGTGCCGACGATGTCCGTGGTCTCACCGGCCGCGGTGTCCAGGCAACGGTCGATGGCGAGACTGTCTATATTGCCAAACCCGTACTGTTCAGCGAGCTGGACGGCATGCTCCTGCCACCCGAATTAGCCACTGCCAACGAGAAGCTGGTGCAGTCGGGGCGCACCACGATGATCGTCAGGAAGGGTTCGCGCTTCCTGGGGGTCATCGGAGTCATGGACACGCCGCGTGCGGCGGCGCCTGGCGTGATGGCGCAGTTGCGGGAGCTTGGCATCGAACGCCTGGTGATGATCTCGGGCGACAATCAGCAGGTAGCGGATGCCGTCGCGCGAACGGTGGGACTGACCGAAGCCAGGGGCGACCTGATGCCAGAACAGAAAGTCGAGACAATCAAAGCTTTGCGCGAACGCCACGGCAAGGTCGCCATGGTCGGCGACGGTGTCAATGATGCGCCGGCGATGGCGAACGCGACCGTTGGCATTGCGATGGGCGCGGCCGGCTCGGACGTCGCACTCGAGGCCGCCGATGTTGCTTTGATGAGTGACGATCTCAGTCAACTGCCGTTCGCGGTTGGCCTGTCGCGCCGCACCAGGCGCGTGATCAAGCAGAATTTGTGGGTAAGCCTGGGCGTGGTTGCCGTCCTAATTCCGGCGACGATCTTCGGCCTGAATATCGGCACTGCCGTCCTGTTCCATGAAGGCTCTACTATTCTGGTGGTGATCAATGCCTTACGCCTGCTCGCCTACCCGGACGTGGCGAGCCGACCCGTCGACACAGTCGCAGCGGCGGGGCTGGACGAGAAGCCTCCTCAAACCCTGGATCCTGGTGACATCGGCAGGAAGGAGGCGTCGTGACAGCCACCCTGTCGAAAGTGATGCTCTATGCGGCGCTTCCTGCCGTCGCCACCCTGGCGGGCGCGCTGCTCACTCTCGTAAAGCAGGCGGGGCCAGGCTTGCGCAGCGCGGTTCAGCATTTCGCCGCGGGCACCGTGTTCAGCGTCCTGGCTGTCGAGTTGCTCCCGGACCTGATGCATCGACGCATGCCTTGGCCCACATTCATCGGATTCTCGCTCGGCGTTGCCTTCATGCTTGGGTTGAAATGGTGGAGCGAGAGAGGTGGGAAAGCCGAGGAAGGCCGCGATCCGCGCGCGCTGCTTACCGCGCTGGGCGTCGACGTCGTCCTCGACGGCGCATTGATCGGGCTCTCGTTCGCGGCGGGTGAAAAGCAAGGCCTGCTGCTCACGATCGGCCTGGTACTGGAAACGTTTTTTCTTGGCGCCTCCTGCGCGACGTCATTGCGTACCGCCGGCCAGACCTCGCTCAGGATCGGCGTTACGGCCGGGATCCTCGGTATCGGGGTGCTGGCAGGGGCGGGCGCCGGCGCTGTCATACTGAACACCGTGACCCCGGTGTTCATCGACGCTTTGCTGGCGTTTGGCGTAGCCGCCTTGCTTTATCTGGTGACTGAGGAGTTACTGGTGGAAGCGCACGAAGGCAAGGAAACACCCGTCCAGGCGGCGATGTTCTTCCTCGGGTTCATCCTGCTCTTCATGATCGATATGCTGATATGAGGTAAGGCTGCGGCCAAAAATCAATCACCCGGCCGCACGGTGTGCCTTGCATCGCTTGGGGACCCGTGACGTGCGTTCGCACGAAGGAAAAATACGATGATCAAAATTGCTGAAGGTGTGAACATAGGAAACGACGCGCCGCTGGTAGTGTTCGGCGGAATCAATGTACTCGAATCGCTGGAATTAGCGCTCCGTACCTGCGAAGAATTCGTCCGGGTGACCGACAGGTTGGGTATTCCCTATGTATTCAAGGCGAGCTTTGACAAAGCGAACCGATCGTCGATACATTCGTTTCGCGGCCCTGGACTCGAGTCCGGCATGCGCATGCTGGAGAGGGTCAAAACGACCTTTGGGGTCCCGGTTCTCACCGATATTCACGAGCCAGGGCAGGCCGCCGTCGTCGCGGAAACCGTCGACGTGCTGCAGTTGCCTGCCTTCCTCGCCAGGCAGACCGACTTGGTTGTTGCGCTGGCGAAAACGGGGCGGGTTATCAATATCAAGAAGCCTCAGTTCCTCAGTCCGGCGCAGACGTCCCTTATCGTTGAAAAATTCAAAGAGGCTGGCAACGATCAGGTCATGTTGTGCGATCGCGGCACTTGCTTCGGATACGACAATCTTGTCGTCGACATGCTGGGTTTCGGCGTGATGAAGAACGCCTGCCCCGGCATACCGCTTGTTTTTGACGTAACCCATGCACTGCAACAGCGCGACCCGATGAGTCCGAGTTCTGGAGGAAGGCGTGGGCAAATTGTGGAGTTGGCCCGTGCCGGCGTCGCCGTAGGCTTGGATGGAATCTTCCTGGAGGCCCATCGGGATCCGGATTCAGCCAAATGCGATGGGCCCAGCGCCTTGCCCCTTGACGTCCTCGAAGCGTTTCTTTCGCAACTGAAGGCAATGGATGAACTTATAAAGTCGTTGCCACCAATAGAAATCGCGTAAAACGATCGTGGTACTTTCATTCGAAGCGGATTTGGGAGAATTGTGATGGCAACAAAAAAAGGGGCGCACGTCCCGGCACCATCTCCAGACGATCCCAAGCGTCCTGAGAGCGAAACCGACGTCGAGACGACGCGTGGAATGGACGTCGGTCACGATGTCGAGCGTGTCGATAGCGATGCATCTCCCGTGATCGACAGCGTCGAAGATTCCGAGCGGTCGGCAAACCGGGGCGATATCGAAAGCGGGGGTGAAACAGATGCAGGTGATGTCGAGCGGGGACCGGCGTGATCGGAAGGTTTGCACGTCTTGCTGTCCGCAGGCGACAAGGCAATTTGCAATTCCGCGCGTAATTATCGCACTTAGGTCTAGCATTGTGAACGCATGAGAAAAACTCTCTTTTTGAACCCGCTACGGAGGACTATATGCAAACTACAAAAATGCACGAAAACAACCTGCAGGCCTGTATCGAGGCATGTGAAGAAGCCATCCATGCAGCGCAGGCATGTGCTGCGGCTGACATTCGCGAAGGTGGCGAAGCCAATTGTGCGTTAATCAATCTTGATTGCGCCGATATTTGCAGCGCAACCATGAATGCGCTGGCTCGCGGTTCAGAGCATCATGGTGACTTCTGTACGCTCTGTGCGCATATGTGCAGGGCATGTGCGGCGGCATGTGCACCACATGCCGACAAGCATGCACATTGCGCCGCATGTAAAGCGGCCTGCGAAGCCTGTGCAGCTGCATGCGACAAACATGCCCGTGAGCGTGATATGTAAGATAGTGCAATGGCTGAAGTAGCAGATAGCCCGAGCTACGGAACGGCGCCGTCCAGTAGTAATGCAGTGAACTTCATTGCTTTTGCTTGGGCCGCCCGCGCGGCAAGTACAACCGATGGGCAGCTGACTCTAATGCAGATTGCGAAGGGAACGTTGCTGGCGGCGCCGTTCCCTTCGATGAGCCGGGCAAATAATTGCTCTTACTCATAAGCGTTGGCGATACGACTGGTATTGCTCGGGTCGCTGATCGCCAATGCGGCTACAGCAGGTAGGGTAATCGCCCCTACGAAAGGTGCGTTCAGAAATAGAATTCTCTACTTAAGACAGAGAAACGTCTACATGGACACGTCTTGCTTTACTAACAGCCAGATCATCGCCATTCTCAAGCAAGCCGAGGGCGGCACTCCTATACCGGAGCTGTGTCGTGAGCATGGCATCAGCAATGCCACGTTCTACAAGTGGTGCGCCAAGTTTGGCGGCATGGTGGCAACGACAGACGAAGACGATGGCGACCTCAGCGACATGTTGGGCGAGCTCCGCGTGCTGCTGCCCAGCGCTCAGTTGCTGTCTGCCTTTCTCATCACCGTGCCTTTTGCGCCCGGGTTTGCTAGTGTGGTGGCGGTCGAAAAGCACGTGTTTCTGGCCACCTTCGTGCTTTCTGTCGCCGCGCTAGTGCTCTTCAGCGCTCCGGCCGTGCAACACCGACTTGTGCGTCCGCTATCTAACCGGACGCGATTTAAACACATTGCGACGCGACAAATCCTCGCGGGAGCCTGCGCTTTGTCTCTGGCACTCGTGCTCGCCACGCAACTAGTGCTTTCGAGCGTACTCGGCCACATGCAGGCGAACTTGGTCGCCGGATTCGTTGCTGTGCTTATTCTGGCACTGTGGTGGGTGCTGCCTAAGGCGTGGCGCGCAAGCGGGCGGTTTTGAATCCTGACATATTGGCGCAACTGTGCGACGGCTTTACCGCATCGACAACAGAAAATGGCTCAAGCCCGCCCATAAGTGCCGGTTTGGGTGCACCCTAGAGCAGTAAGCGATGTGCTGGACCTATGGCAAGATTTCGCTCCTGGCGCCTTCAGAGTCCTGTAAGCGTGACATTCGATCGCATTGCTGATCGCGGAAGGTGGAGAATTACCATAACTTTTGCTTCGCGGCACGCCAGAACCACCGCCATGATGTTTGTCGCTATCATGCCCTGCCAGAACGGTCGCTCAAGAGTCGATCCAGAATGCTCGCGTTCAGTTCTCCTTGTCTGTAGCCTGGCTCTGCAGCTGAGACGTGCGACAAACTGGGTGCTGGTCCCGATGTTTCAAAGCATGTTGAGCTCAGAATTTCAAGCGCATGCGATACTGCCGTGCAAGCGCCGGTGCGCTTATCATGCTCTGCTTTTGGCATAGGAACGATGGCGTACATGGAAACGATATTCGAATCAATCAGTAAGGCGTCGTCCTAAAGAGTTCTTCCATCTCTTTGTACTCGTGAGACAGTTTCTGAATGGCAAGCTCATACCGAACTGCAGTGTCCGCAAAGGCAGCCCGTTCTACGTCCATGTCCACCGTATTATTGTCCACGCTTCCCTGGGATGGGACGCGATACAGAGTTGGGAACGGATCATTTGGATGAAGTGTGCGAGACCTGTGACTGCTCTGCAGTTCTGCTTCAGACGACGCCATCGCCTGGCTCAATGCAGACTTGAAGTCGAGGTCGCGTGCTTTGTAATTTGGCGTGTCGGCATTGGCTATATTAGACGCAATAAGTTCCAGCTGTCTTGCATAAATGCTCAGTGACTTCTCCCAGAAAAGGTCGTTCTCCCGCCCGTTTGCTTTGCCTATTTCCATAGCCTACTCGCAATGTGTCAATGCTCCAAGAATACAGGTGTCTCAGGAATGTAAAGGATTAATAAGACGCACTTTTACCGCTCACTGTTACAAGTAGTGCCCATCTACTCACCACACACTCCCGTATTCATGAGGTACGCTGACTTTTTCGGACACTTCCGATTGATAAAATTATCGGAAGGAGCGAACACATGAAATTGAAGACATACACACCTGAGTTCAGGACCGAAGCCGTCAAGCTGGTGCTGGAACAGGGCTTGTCGCAGGAACAGGCTGCCCAGCGGATCGGAGTGCCGAAAGGGACGCTGGCCAACTGGGTGAGCGCGGCGAAGCGCAGCACAGACCCGGCGGCACCACCAGGCAGCCGAAGCGTCGTGGAACTAGAAGCCGAGTTGGCAAAGCTGCGTAAAGAACTGGCCGTGGAGCGGATGGAAAAGGAAGTGCTAAAAAAGGCCACCGCGTACTTTGCCAGGGAGTCGCTGCCCGGTACGCGTTCATAAAATCGATGCGACTCGAGTACCCGCTTGGCCTGTTGTGCCGTGTCTTTGACGTGTCGCGCAGCGGCTATTACGCAGCGCTGGATCGTCCCGCATCGCAGCGTGCGCAGAACGACGAGAAGCTGAAGATCGCCATCAAGGCTGCTCATGTTCAAACTCGTCAGACCTATGGACCGTTGCGCTTGCAGCCGGAACTGGCTGCGCAAGGCTTCGAGGCGGGACGTGATCGGATCGTGCGGCTGCGGCGAGAGCTTGGCCTGTGCTGCAAGCAAAAGCGCAGATTCAAGGCAACGACAAACTCGAAACACGCCTACCCGGTCGCACCGAATCTGTTGGAACAGACCTTCGCGCCGACGGAGCCAAATGAAGCCTGGGTGAGCGACATCACGTACGTCGCCACCGACGAAGGCTGGCTCTACCTGGCGGGTATCAAGGACATTTTTACGTGCGAGATGGTGGGCTATGCGCTCGGGGCCAGGATGACCCAGGAGTTGACGGCGCAGGCGCTCTGGCGAGCAGTACGCAACAAGCGGCCAGCGCCAGGCCTGATTCTCCATTCGGATCGCGGCAGCCAGTACTGCGCAGATGACTATCGCAAACTGCTCGAGCAGTTCGGCATGACGGCCTCCATGTCGCGCAAGGGGAACTGCTACGACAACGCGCCTATGGAGAGCTTCTGGGGTAGCTTGAAGAACGAATTGATCCATCACCAGAGGTATGCGACCAGGGCCGAGGCGGAGTCCGCAATCACTGAATACATCGAAATTTTCTATAACCGCCAGCGGCGCCATTCGCGTCTCGGGTACCTATCGCCAGCATCGTTTGCCGAAGAATTCAGCAGACAGCAGCTGGCTGCTTGAAACGGACGTGTCCACTATTGACAGTACACCTCATTCAATACCGAAGGTGCGCGACCTGGTCGGACACTCTTATACCTGATAGTTCGACGCAACATCTGGGCGCAGCAGAGCGACGAGAAGGTCTTGGGGCGGATGCTAATGCAACTGACGTCGCACCGTGGATCAGGCCATACACCAAGGTAAATGTTCTGCCCAGTGCCGCCAGAAGTCCGCCAGACGCACGGCAGCTTGCTGTAAGGACTGCGTTGCCGCTCATCTAAAAATCCATGATACGTGGTGAACTTACCGATACGAACTGGCCTCCACGCCGTGCGCTCATTCACTCGTGCGGTCCAGTTCGTGCACCATGATGCTTTGATGGCCCTTCACCTCGTCCATCCATTTCGCCTGCTGAATGGCTTGGATTGCGTCGCTGTAACCTTGGCCCCAACGCCAGTCGATCGACCCGCTGGAGAAATTGATGTCTTTGGCCGCCATTTGCCAGTCCTTGCCGGGATAGATAAGGCGCACGATGTGCATGGTGGTTTCCGGTACAAGTAGCGGCAGCACCGCAGCGCTGATGTCGCGCTGCGATGAAGGAGGCAGCATTTGGTAGACCCGCTGCAGCATGCACTGAAGCTCATGTGTGCGCCGATACGCGTTGATATGACGCGTGGACCGGGAAGAGAAGATGATGTCTTTTTGCCGTGTGTTGACTTCGTCAAGTGTGCTCGGCTCCGCTCCTTGAGCGCGCCAGAGGTCGACCATGAAACACAAGGTATCAACAGGAGGCTCGTCATTCAGGATGCTTTCGAGCGGCGTGTTCGAGTAGAGCCCGCCGTCCCAGTAAAGCTGGCCATCGATGCGAACTGGCGGAAATGCCGGCGGCAAAGCGCCGCTGGCAAGGATATGATCGACAGTTATCGTCTGAGTGCTATTGTCGAAGCTCGCCAGTTCGCCATCGGTCACCTTCAACGCATTGACGGTCAAGCGCGTGGCGTCGGCCTGATTCAGGTGATCAAAATCGACGAAACGCTCGAGCGTGGCAGCCAGCGCCGAGGTTTCATAGAAACTTGCTTGCTCAGGCGCTACAGGGAAACCAGCGCTAAAGGGGCTCAACAGCCGCGGAGAGAAAAAACCCGAAACGCCCTGCATGAGGACGCCAGCAGTGGACATGCGAGCATGAAGTTGGCGAGTGGCATCACTCATGCGTACCATGTCCACGTCCTCCGCCTGTGACACGTGGCGCCAGAACTGCCTAAGTCGCTCCAGCCGCCGTAAGGGCGCATTGCCTGCGATCAGGGCGCCATTGATAGCGCCGATGGACGTGCCCACAACCCAGTCAGGACAAAATCCGTTTTCATCGAGTGCTTGATACACACCCGCCTGATATGCTCCCATCGCGCCCCCACCTTGCAACACGAGCGCAATACGATTCTTCGAGCGTCTAGGGATTGCCGTAGGTGCAGGCCGTGGAATCATAGGGAACTGGATGCAGTGAGGAAATTGAGGTTCATGCCGGGAGCGCAAATCGGCCCTTCAATATAAGCAGAATAAAGAATCATCGCGATAATGAACGCCATAAAAGTCCAAAAAAAGCCGTCAAGAAGATCGGTACTTCTGATCATGGGATAGTAAGTCTTCCGTGTCTCGCTACATGAAGCATATGATCGCATAAGATTGCGTGTATAGTGAGCGAATGAAATCGCGTGTACCGTGTGCTGTCAAGGTCCTTCCTGAAAAATCATAATGCGGTCGGTGCCTGGTGCGGGCCACCTGGACTGACACACTCTAAGTCTCGCGTTTCATTGATGAAATGCCACAAGATTGGTGCAGAGCTAAAACCATCGAGTTACTTAGCTGAATAAGCAAATCCTAGGGGGAAATGATGAAACAAATTGTCGGCATCATCAAACCGTTTCGCTTGGAAGCTGTAGAGCAGGCCCTTCATGCAATTGACCATTTCCCAGGATTCACGTTATTGAACGGAAAAGGACACGGACGCGGCAGTGGTATTCATCATTCGTATGCCCCGACAGAATGGGCCCCTGCCCGCGATTGCAACTTGTTAATCATATATTGCAGTGATACTCAAGCAGATGAGATTGTTGAAACGATCAAAAAAGCTGCTTATACTGGTAACCCATCGGACGGCGTCATTGCCGTATGCAACGTCGAAACAATACTTCGCATCCGCACGGGCGAACAGAACGATGATGCGGTGTAGAAATAGTCGAGTAGACAACGGTCCGGGAACTTTTCTGTTCTATTGTACGCTAAAGTACAAGTTGACTTGCGGCTTCTAAGCCCTGCATTTTGAACAGTTCAGAGCCAGATTAAGCTGTCGGCGTATGTTCCAAAGTCGGCTGTTAGCAAATTCCTGAATTTTCCTTCCATGTCAAACAGGCGGTGAGCGAGGCCGTTATAGGGGCCGTCTCGGTGTAACGCTTAACGTAGGCATTCCGCTGCGGCCGGGCCTAGCTAGATTAACTCTGTGCGGACGCCGCGCAGAGGTCACGGCGCTTGAAGTTCACGACCAGCTCTTATTGATTTTGATCAGGACTAGCAGCTGCGGTTTCATGCACGAGCCAATGGCGCTACATGATCCTCAGAGCTCAGCACGAGCACGCGATAGATTCCATCGATAAGCTTGGGATTTGTTGGAGCTCTTTACACGGCTGCGTACAGGAAGCAAAGTCGAAAACCCAAATTGCAGTGGTTACTCATCAGAGTGCCGGCTAGTCGGCAATGATGGCGTTCTCCGCCGCTAACCCAGCACTGTCCATTAGCACATTTGACTGATGCCAACGCTCCGCGCAAGCTGAACTGCGGCTGACAGCTCTGTCACAGTCTACTGCGCCACTGCTAGTCGGAACGAAGGCTCTATCATCTTTTTCGAGCGCCTTCGCGACGATACGATTGCCGTCGCGATGTCGGCGATAACTGCGAGCTCGGCTTTGCAGGCTGGGTTCAACCGGCCTTGCGTTACAGCCGCAAGAAAGCTAGATCGTGCTTACCAACACCGACTGTGTACTGTTCGGCTACCGAGTGCTGCCGTTTGAGCTACATGTGAATCTTGTGTTCACGATATATTCCCGGCTTAGTCTTACGCGCTCTGATAAAATGCTCCATCAGTGTCGTTTTTATGCGCTTATCGCCGCGCTTATATAGTTATGGAGTGCTCACTTCGTGAGCTAGACGGTGCGGCTGACCTAGATCGAATGCGCAGTTGCAAGTTACTTAAGCGTTTCCTAGCATCGGAAAAGCGCATGGTCAGCATGTGATTTGACGTCGTCTTGACTATGCGAATGCTGAAACATATGACAGAACTTCCGAACCCACCTTAACAACTTGGTTCGGCTATTACTGAAATAGTCAATTTTTCTACAGGGAAGTGAAATATGCTTCAGAACGAGCATCAGATAAGTGAATTCAAGAGTACAAGTGGGCTGAATCGCATTTTTGCGGCATCACGTTATTCTATCCAAGGTCTCCAGCTCGCGTGGAAAACAGAGCATGCATTTCGGCAAGAATTATTGGTATCAATACCTGCTATTCTCGCAGCTTTACTACTTCCAATCTCCCGCCTGGAAAGACTGGTTTTGATAATGGTCCTCGCACTAGTGGTGATTGTCGAACTGCTCAACTCAGCCGTCGAAGCAGCAATCGATCGAATCTCTCTTGAGCGGCATCCGCTATCGAAGAACGCGAAAGACTTCGGGAGTGCAGCAGTATTTTTAACCGTGATACTTGCAATAGTTACATGGGCCGTTATTGTGCTGCCCGTTTTCATGAGATAAACGTTAGCCAGTGAATTCAGGCCTTTGGGTACGGAATCATACTTAGTTGGTGCTGTTAATATCCGGGACTGTGTCAATATTGATTCCGATCAGAATTGGTGCAGGATCTAACGACGATGCTCAAACTTTTCCTTTGCTCTTAGCGTGGCATCGCACGCCAAATTATTACTACGGTCTTGGTGGCTTGGTCGCGAAGGGTAGTGCATGAAGTTACTATCCTCGACGCCGCCAAAACTCCTGCATTAATCTTTATACGAAACAATGACTCGAACAGTTCTAGACGGCCTCTACCCGATATGGGCTTCCATCAAAGGTCATTTGTTCCTAGACATATGCAATGTACATCAACTCGAAACCGTCGTGGCAGCGTCAATGCGATGTTTTAGTTTTAATGCCAGCACTCTATATGCGTTTTGTGTGCGCTGCATTTTTAATTGAATTCACTGGCGAGGTTGAGTTAGAAGCGTCCAAATCACGCATGTTTTAGCTCTTGGTACTGCGTGCGAAGTGGTGCGGCTCCTAATGGCCTGACCATCTGAGCTACTTCACATCGACACCTATACGCGATGCTCGAGAAGTCGGGACTTGGAACTTTGAGTATGAAGGCTTTTTATAAAATATGCTTTTCGAGACAATTTACTCGCGATCGTATGGCCACAGACTACTTCTATTGCGCACCTTTACTAAAATATCTTTCTAGTACATAACAATGTCGTTGTGCAGTGTCAAGGGGAACGTCCCTTGCCTCGACTATCATAAGATCACGCTGCGTGACTCGAACACAGCAACGGGGGGCGTGGGTTCCAGCCGATTCGATCACTACTGTTTCCATTCCGATCACTAGAAGTCGGTAGGCTATGCGTTTCAGGTAACATCCGGACCGCTCATCAGGGGCACTCGGCGCAATCCTTCCAAGTAAGAATGGCGCTCGCAGCTTGAGCTCTACTTTTAGCGTGCTATAAGGATGAGGGAATTACCTCTCAGGAACCGCCATCTCAGCTCAAGAAATCCTGCATAACACTATTGACGGCAGCGAAGTAGCATATCTTGGCTTCGCGAATAAACGAGATTCCTCACTTGCATCATTCCTAGAATTGTATGATAAATGTTATCGTGGCTGAGCGGTTGGTTCTGCATACCGCGTATGCATCCAGAAGATAACAGCGATCGTTGTTGAAATCCTGATGAAAGCCACAATATCATCGGCACGTGTTTCTGATCCTTTGGTGCGAACCGATAGGGCGCACCGTGAAGGTATAAACCTTTTTCGCCAAGCGATTCGCCGTGATCGGATATATAGAGAAGTGCGGTGTCATACTGCTCCGATAGTTTTTCCAGCATGCCAATTGTCCTATCGAGGACGTAGTCAGTATATACAATCGTATTGTCATAGGTGTTGTGAATTTCCTCTTTTGTGCACTTGCTGAGGTCATTCGTACGGCAAGTTGGCGCAAATCGCTCGAACTGTGCAGGATAGCGCCGCCAGTATGCTGGCCCATGGCTGCCAATTTGATGCAAAACTCTTAGCTGATCCTTTTTGTTCGCTAAAACAGATTCACGCAATCCGCTCAAGAGAATTTCGTCATAGCAATAATCTTGCTCGCATAATGCTGAATCGGTTCCAGGTTTAAATTGGACGTTCGGCACACGGTCGCAAATTCCCTTGCATCCGGTGTTGTTGTCTCGCCATTCCACCATTACGCCTGCTTTGTTCAATGTATCAAGAAGGTTAGTGCGTTCAACGGGAGCCCCCACGTCGAAATCTTTGCGTCCGAGCCCCGAGAAAATGCATGGCAGGGATATCGCCGTAGATGTACCACAGCTGCTCACGTTGCTAAACCTGTATAAGTCTTCGCGTTTTCCAAGGTGCGGCGTCGTAGCATCTTCATGCCCTAAAAACTGGAAGTTCGCTGCCCGCGCTGTTTCACCAACGACGAGTACGACCAATAATGGCTTATTCTCGGCTACAGAAGTGGACCGAGTGATTACTCCATCAACGTCGACGAGCGGCTTTTGCGACAAACTTGTTTCATGATGTATATAACGCCATGTGGCATGGAACGCGTTGCCGGGATTGATCAGATAACGGAGCGGTTTGTGGGTACGCAAGAATGTAGCGAATTGCCCTGAATACGGCATGATTCCGACTGTTACGATGATTGCGCCCAAAAATATTCCGGCAAATCTTTGTGCGAGAAAGCGTTTTGTCGAGACTTCAGCCAATCGAACTCGTGTTAACAGCCAAACCGGAGCCACACCTAGGAGCAGTAAATAAATAATGAATCTCGGACTTAACAACCCCATTGCTTCGGTGAGATCAGTTTGCGCCACGTTGCGTACCATGTCGCGATCTATCTGGATTTTATAGGTATCCGCGACAAAAGCACATATCGCTCCCGCAATAATTAATGCGCAGGTAGCGGCACGCATTATCGTACGACTTGGGACGATAAGCAAAATTGCGGCATGGAGCCAGATAAGCAACATCAGAATTGCGATTGCAAAACCGGCATCCGCCGCACTTTCAATTGGCATCACTTCCAAAAAGCTGTCCCAGAAGCGCCAGTTGTATATCGTTACTAAGCCCGAGGCTGCGACGAGGACAAACGTCAGGTCGGGGTTGCGCCCAGAAAAGTCCTGTACACGCGCCAAGATGGGTTCAAAAAAGTGCAAGAATCTTTGGATGTTCGCAGCGCTTCGCGGTGGTAGGTTTGTTTTCATTCCGTTTTTAAATCTGAATCGTTTCTGATGCCAAGAGACAGAAGCAGTCTAGGATGCCGGTGCCACTCTCAGATGGATGATGTATCAAGTATGTATGAGATTGCGTCTGGAAATTTCCAATCATTAAGCGGCGATAAGAAGTGCTCAACTCAATCGATCGAAAAATAAATTATTCCATTATGTCCAGTACGCGATATGCACGTTGTCGGGCGCCGGCGTCAAAGACAAATGTCGGCTGTTCGATTCAATGGTGACCCCAAACTCCCTGCGGCGGCAAAGACGCAAATCCCTTCGGCACCTGAAGGGGGGCAGTACTGGCAACAGTTACGCTGCTTCCTCTGGCCTTGATCGCGAACCGAACGCGGGAAGCCTGCAATACCTTCGACAATGCTGGTGACGACATGCATATACGCATTGTCATCGTCAAGACAGCTGGTGTGGATACAGGCGCATATTCCTATCGGGCACATCACGCGTGCATTACTTTACCAATCGGTAACGCTGCTCACGGTAGAGTAATGAAGGCAGCATCACATGTGCCATCGCCCTGGTTACTTGCTCTTGCAGCGGCGCATCCGTGCTCACGTCCAGCACTCCAGTTCCGCGGTCATACCGCCCCATCAAGGGTGCTTGCCCAGGGCGCAAGATGGTGGCGGAACTATCGTCGAGCCATGCAAAGTAGTTGTTGAACTGGATGAGCGCACGTCCTGGCGTTTTTTCATCCCTGACAAGGTCCCGGCCAATCATCGGGTGGTTACTCGAAACCCCGAGTAAGGAAAGCAAGGTTGGACCGAGATCGACTTGGCTCGCGATCGTTCGGATGCGCTTGGGTTGGATATCCGCACCTAGGATCAGCCCGGGAATATGGAATTTCTTGATAGGTACCAGTGCGTTGCCATATACCCGGTTGTCATGATCAGCTACGATCAGGAAGACCGTATCCTTCCAGTAGGCCTGCCTCTTGGCTTCCCGGATGAATTTTCCGAGCGCGAAATCCGCGTATTTCACTGCATTGTTGACGGTTTGCTTGGGCTTCTCGTACAGCTCGATTTTGTTGTCCGGGAACTCAAAGGGTTCATGATTCGACGATGTGAAGATCAGGCTGAAAAAGGGCTTGTTCTGCGCATGCAATGATTTAAGGCGCTCGAGGGATTTGTCGAAGAGGTCTTCGTCCGAAGCGCCCCAGCTCCCGACAAACCGCGGAGACATCTGTGGCAAGTCAACGATTTTCTGAAAGCCGTTGCCAGTAAAGAAGCTGCGCATGTTATCGAAATGTGCCTCGCCCCCGTAGACAAACTCTGTGTGATAGCCTTGTTGGCCCAGACCGGCCGCCAAAGTATAAAAATTTTGCTGCGCAAGCGACAACTTGACAACGCTGCGCGCGGGGGTTGGAGGATAGCCTGCGATAACCGCTTCAATCCCGCGAACTGAGCGTGTCCCGGTCGCGTACAGCTGTTCGAACCACCATCCTTCACCTTTAAGCTTCTCAAGCTCAGGCGTGACAGGCAAGCCGCCCAGCGACTCGACAAACGTGGCGCCAAGACTCTCTTGTAGAACAATGACAAGGTTCAGCGGACGATCGCGCTTGATTGCGGCGTCTTGCCGGTGGAGCGTAGGAATATCCTTGTTTGGGAAGACATGGTCGCGTAGCCACGGCGCGGCTATTACTTCGGCCAGTACCTGGCTCGGCGGGATACTGCCGTAAATTTCAGACGAGTTCGCCTCCTTGCGTAATGAGTTAATGGCGTCGAGAACGGACCAACCCGAGTTGATGATCAAGGAATTGACCATCGAGTCGCCGGTCAGGGCGAACAGGGCAGGGTTGGCAGGACGATGGCCGGTGGTCGAGCGAACCTGCGCAAATACCAGCAGGCAGATTAGCGGCCAAGTCAGCAGCAGGGTACGAGTCCGCCAGAACTTCATTTCCGAAGCCGCACGCCTGAAGATATAGAAGAACAGGACGGTCAAGACGACCGTAGCGCCAATGCCGAGTATCACAGCTCTGCGAAATCCATTCCACAGAGTGGCAAAGACTTCGCGTGGATAGGATAGATATTCGACGAAGAGGCGATTCGGCCTCACGTCGTACTGCATGATGAATTGCGGGGAAGACAATTCCATGAATACGATGAACATGAGTGCAAACGTCGCCCAGCTGCTTGTGAACCATTTCCAGATTGATGCACGTGAAGGATGCGCGAGCACCGGCGCAAGCAACAGGGGAATTGCAATGAAATAGCCCAGCAAAATCAGGTCGGCCCGAGCTCCCTGAAGCAAGATCTCGCCCGGAATGCCGGTTTGCTGGACACGGTCCCACTGCCACACCATCATCGAAAGGCGGGACAGTGAAAGCAGAGATAGGCCGAAAAGTGACATTTGCAGGAGGGTGACATATGGCCCGGCCCAAGAGGTCAGATGTGCCAGTCTCACGGTGGCTGCGTGGAACGACAAGCGAGGATAAGTATTGGATCTCTTCATGATGCTATCAGTGTGGACCAAGGGATCCCGGGCAAAAGGATCCTGAATGTAATGTGGATGAGGTTGAATGAACTAACTTAGCCTGGCTGTCCATAATTCCCAGGCTGGAGTGCACGCTCGACCAGCTCGATAAGAATATGGATGACTTTAATATGGAGTTCCTGGACACGGTCGGCGTAACGCCCGCCTTCAGTGCAAATGCAAATGTCCGCATGCCGCTCGAGTTCGGAGCCTGCGCGGCCAGTCATGCCAATCACTTTCATGCCTTTGGCGTGTGCGGCTTCGCTTGCTGATATAACCGAGCGGCTGCTGCCGCTCGTGCTGATCGCAAACAGCACATCGCCGGCCGAGCCGTTCCCTTGTACGAACCGCGCAAATACCTGGTCGTAACCATAATCGTTGGCGACGCAGCTGATATAACTAGGGTCGCTGATGGCGACTGCAGCCATGGCAGGGCGGTCGTCCCTGAAACGCCCCGACAGCTCTTCCGCCAAGTGCATAGCGTCGCACATCGAGCCTCCGTTCCCGCAAGAAATGATGCGATGACCGTTCTGCAATGCGTGGATCAGACAGCCAGCTGCTGCTTCAATATGTCCCAGCTGCAGGTCGTTGCTGATTAAGCTGTCGAGTGCATCCCGGGCTTGGACCAGGTTCGCCTTGATATGATCAATCATTGACGTTCTCCTTCGTGGCTGTGGCCCCCAGGCGTGGTCGCAGGACCGAAAGAGTGTTCCTCGAACGATTGTTCGCACGGTACCGACTCGATCTGAATCGTGCTGTGGTGAATGTCGTATTTGTTTGCGACGAGCTCGCGGATAGTCAATAGAAGCGCCTGCGAATCGGCAACTTCTCCATCTTGTACAATGTGTGCCGTCAAGCTGGATTTGCCGCTCGTGATTGACCAAACATGCAGGTCGTGCACACTGGCCACGCCCGGGATCCGTGACAGCGCTTCTTTTACCTCGTCAAGGCCGAGCCCCTCGGGAACACCTTCGAGCAGCACGTTCATGCTGGCCGTAAGCAGTGTCCAGGTGCGAGGCAGCACCCACAACCCGATGCCGACAGCGATTGCCGAATCTACCCAGCTCCATCCGGTGTAACGGATCACAAGGGCTCCAATGATGACGCCGATAGAGCCGAGCATGTCACTCCATACCTCTAGGTAGGCGCCTTTGACGTTGAGGCTGGCATCCTTGCCACTCGAAAGCAGCCGCATGCTGATGAGGTTAACGACGAGGCCGAAGGCAGCAACCAAAAGCATTGTTCCAGACTGGATTTCGGGCGGGTTGTTCAAGCGTTGATAAGCTTCGTACAGAATGTAGATCGCCACCAGGAATAGCAGAATGGCATTGAAGGCTGCGGCCAGAATTTCGAAACGGTAGTAGCCAAAGGTGCGCTGACTATCAGCGGGCCGCTTGCCGATGCGGATTGCGGCCAGTGATACGGCCAGTGCCGCGCTATCGGTGAACATGTGGGCAGCGTCCGAGATCAGGGCGAGACTGTTGGTGAGAATGCCGCCGATGATTTCTGCAACCAGAAATGTTGTGGTAAGGACAAGCGCGATCCAGAGAGGCCGTTCGTTTTGACCCTGTTGTGCTGCATGAGAATGTCCTGAACCCATCATCTCTCCTTTTGTATAGTATTTAAGATTGTGCTTCCATGACGACTGGTAGCTCGGCCTGATCAACCACAGCTGCTTCGTTTTGTCGCTTTGCACTAGAACACCGAGGACTATTTTCGCTTTCTCCTGGTTTTAATGCTTTTGTGGGTTTTCGTCTTGGCAGGATTGCTTCGATCCTTATATTTCAGCCAACTTAAGAACAGCATGATCACTGCGAACAGGACCAGAGCTCCAATTCCAAACATTGTGATGAGGTGGACGTGGGCCGTGTCGGCAGTCTGTTGCTCAACATTCATTTATCTCCTCCATCGAATATCGATCAGTAACGTACTTGTGTCACCCAATCAGTCCAGCAGCGTTCTCAGACAAAGCACGGTACGCACGCAAGGCAACAGCGCTAGAACGCGTCCAGCGAGTGGGTGCAGCTTTGACGTACCACTTTGTGGTGCAACACGGGCGATACAGCGCGCACTGCCGTCGGCGCTGCCGAGAACCGCGCATCAGCTCTGCTAGCGTAAGCGGACCGGCACGCCGGAAAGCCTGTGGTCGTCGCAGCAACTGCCTCAGGTGCTACAAAGCCGTCGATC
This sequence comes from Massilia varians, assembly GCF_027923905.1. Classification (NCBI taxonomy): domain Bacteria; kingdom Pseudomonadati; phylum Pseudomonadota; class Betaproteobacteria; order Burkholderiales; family Oxalobacteraceae; genus Massilia; species Massilia varians. Next base: position 3,025,607 of record NZ_AP026966.1, on the reverse strand, counting down.
TACGCACCGTTTAGCAGTTCGGGATGAAAAAGGCCGTGTGTTCCTATGGCAGTAACTTAGATGGACACTGCCACGCAACTGATCTGAGGAAAAGTTGCGTCACCGAGGACATCGCGTCAGTAGATCTGAATCTGTGCTGATCGTCAGGCTCCACTTTGATCATTCGGCTAAATTCAATAGTGACAACACGATTTACACTTAAGGCAATCAGGGCGACGCGTTCAAGTACGATTCCCCGGGTCACGAAAGTTACAAAGGGAATCCCATGCGCGACAAGATCAAGCCTGACAAGTCGAACGATGCTGCGAGCGAGCCTCGTTCGATTGTCCAGACGCATGTTGTCTCCATGGCTGGGCCGCAAGAAGTTCTCGTAGCCCAGTATACTTAATGGACGAGCGCCTTCTCCTGCGGCACCGGCACTTCGTCGCTGTCTTTGCGATGAGCAAGCCGATAGAGAAGGGGAAGCACAAGCAGCGTTAGCGCCGTCGAGGAAAGGATACCCCCGATGACAACGGTTGCCAGCGGACGCTGTACCTCGGCGCCGGTGCCGGTTGCGATGGCCATCGGTACAAAGCCCAGCGATGCCACCAAGGCGGTCATAAGAACTGGCCGGAGCCGTGTCAACGCCCCGTGCGTGATTGCCCGGTCCAGTCCCATGCCTTCCTCACGCAGGGTGCGAATATAGGAAATCATCACCAGCCCATTCAGGACCGCCACGCCTGAGAGTGCGATGAAACCGACCGCGGCCGATATTGACATCGGAATGCCGCGCAGCGCGAGGGCGATGACACCGCCAGTCAGGGCGAACGGAATCCCCGTGAACACGAGCAAGCCGTCTTTGACGTTGTTGAACATCATGAAGAGCAGCGTGAACACGATGAACAGCGCGAGTGGTACTACCACCTGCAGGCGCGCGGTTGCCGACTCTAGCTGCTGGAAGGTGCCTCCCCAACTCGTCCAGTATCCTGGCGGCACCTGGACTTCCTTGGCGATCGCAGCTGCGGCTTCGGGCACGAAGGTGCCAATATCACGCCCGCGTACGTTGGCGCTCACAACAATGCGCCGCTTGCCGTTTTCCCGACTGATCTGATTTGGTCCCGGTGCAAATTCAAGCGTCGCCACTTCGCCCAAAGGAATGTAGGACGTCGGGCTCCCCTCCTTGACAGGCAGTGGGACAGGAAGCTGCCTGAGCGCGTCCAGATCGGCCCTCAACGTTTCAGGCAGGCGGACCACGATATCGAAGCGGCGGTCGCCTTCGAACATGGTACCGGCCTCGCGCCCCCCGGTTGCAATGGCGAGTGCTTCCTGAACGGCGCCGATGTTCAGGCCATAGCGCGCCGTTTTCTCGCGGTCGATGTTTACGGTCAGCATCGGCAGGCCGCCCGTCTGCTCGACCTTCACCTCCGCTGCGCCGGGGATGCGCTGAAGTACCTCGGCAATTTCCTGGCCTGTCGAAGCAAGCACCTCCATATCGTCGCCGAAGACCTTGACGGCAACGTCGCTGCGCACGCCAGAAATTAGTTCATTAAAACGTAACTGGATGGGCTGCGAAAATTCGTAGGCGTTGCCTGCGTATTTTTCGGACTCTTCCTGGATCGCTGTGACCAGCTCCGCCCGACTCTTCTTTGGCGTTGGCCAGTCCGATTCGGGCTTGAGCATGATGTAGCCATCAGAGATATTTGGCGGCATTGGATCCGACGCGATCTCCGCAGTACCGGTCCTGGCGAACACCCGGTCGATCTCGGGGAACTTTGCCTTCAGCCCGGCTTCGATCTTCTTCTGCATTTCTACGGATTGGCTCAAGCTGGTTCCTGGAATTCGCAGGGCCTGAATCGCGAGGTCGCCTTCGTTCAGGCTCGGGATGAATTCACTACCAAGGCGCGTCACCAGGAGTCCCGACAGGAGGACCAGGACGGTTGCGCTAGTGATGACCAGTGCGGCATTGCGCATCACCTTCTCGAGCATCGGTGCATAGGCGCGTTTGGCCAGGCCCATGATCCTGTTTTCCTTCTCCGTAACGCGTTTGCCGATGAACAGGGCAACTGCAGCCGGAATGAAGGTGATCGACAGGATCATCGCTCCGACCAGTGCCGCAACAACGGCGAACGCCATCGGATGGAACATTTTGCCTTCAACGCCAGAGAGCGCGAAGATCGGCAGGTAGACAACCATGATGATGAGCTGACCAAAGAGCAGGGGACGCCGTGCTTCCTTGGCAGCCGCGAACACTTCATGGAAGCGCTCAGTCAGAGTGAGATCCCGCTTATGGTGTTCCTGAGCGTGCGCTAGTCGCCGGACGCAGTTTTCAACGATGACAACGGCCCCGTCGATGATGATGCCAAAGTCGAGCGCACCCAGGCTCATCAAATTGGCGCTGACTTTATAGGTCACCATGCCCGTAAAGGTGAAAAGCATTGCCAACGGGATAACCATTGCAGTAATGATTGCAGCCCGGATATTCCCCAGGAACAGAAATAGAATGACGATTACAAGGATTGCGCCTTCGAGAAGATTTTTCTTTACCGTATTGATCGCCTTGTCGACGAGTACTGTACGGTCGTAGACCGGGACGGCCTTAACACCTTTCGGTAGCGAGCGATTGACATCGACCATCTTGGTAGCCACCGCCTGGGACACTGCACGGCTGTTTTCGCCAATGAGCATGAATACCGTTCCCAGCACGACCTCGCGGCCGTTCTCGGTCGCCGCGCCGGTACGCAGCTCACGGCCGATATCGACGGTGGCGACATCACGTACACGGATCGGGACGCCATCGACGTTGCTGAGGATGCTATTGCGGATATCGTCGAGGGTGCGTACCTGGCCCGGCGCCCTGATCAGGAACTGCTCGCCGCGGCGTTCGATATAGCCGGCGCCGACGTTGTTGTTGTTCTGATCGATCGAGCTGACAACGTCGGATAGCGACAGGCCATAGGAACTGAGTTTGGCTGGATCAGGCGCGATCAGGTATTCCTTGGCGAAGCCGCCAATCGAGTTGATTTCGGTGACTCCGGCAACCTGGCGCAACTGGGGCTTGATGATCCAGTCCTGTATCTCACGCAGGTCGGTCGGCGTGTAGGGGCTGCCATCGGGCTTCTTCGCACCGGGTTCGCTCTCTACCGTCCACAGGTAGATCTCGCCCAGGCCTGTGGAGATCGGCCCCATCATTGGGACAACTCCGCCAGGCAGGTTTTCCCTCGCCTCCTGTATCCTCTGGTTGACAAGCTGGCGGGCAAAATAGATGTCTGTCCCGTCTTTGAAAATAACAGTGACCTGCGACAGGCCGTAGCGCGACAGCGAGCGGGTTTCCTCCAGACCAGGCAGGCCGGCCATGACCGTCTCGATCGGGAAGGTGACGCGTTGCTCCACTTCGAGCGGCGAATAGCCAGCCGCCGACGTGTTAATCTGGACCTGGACGTTGGTAATGTCAGGAACTGCGTCGATCGGCAGCTTCTGGTAGTTGTAGATGCCGACAGCAGCCATCGCGATGACAGCTAGCATAACGAGCCATCGGTGTTCGATGGCAAAGCGGATTATTCGTTCAAACATGTCTGGTTCCTCGTTCAGTGTGCGTGCTCGGCACTGCCTTTGCCTTGCTCGGCCTTCACAACGAAGCTACCCGTTGCAACGTATTCGGCGCCGGCAGTCAAGCCCTGAACGATCTCCACGACCTTGCCGTCGCTCGCTCCCAGAGTGACTGGCTGCGCCTGGAAGCCTTGCGCCGCCTTGACAAACACCACCGTCTTGCCTTCGATTGTCTGCACGCCATCGGCCTGCACTGTGACGGCGGCCTCCTTCTTGCCACGTACCACTGACACGTTCACGAACAAGCCCGGCCGCCAGGCGAGGCCCGGGTTATCGACCACGACACGCGCGGTCGCAGTCCTTGTCTGTTCACCCAGCAGGTTACCCATGTAGCTCACCTTTCCGTTGACTGCTTCGCCACCGGCAGGAGAACGGATGGTCACGCTTTGGCCTACCCGAATCGTTCCCAAGTCTTTCGGGCTGACGGCAATCCGTACCCACACTTTCGACAGGTCGGACAGGACGAATGCGTTGGCGTCTTCCTTGACCGCCTCGCCTTGGGCTAGGTGCTTTTCGACCACCACGGCGTTGAACGGCGCGCGTAGTACATAGCGATTCAGGGCGTCCGAGCCTAGCCCAGCGCCGAGCGCCGTCAGTTTCGACCGCGCAGACTGTGCTTCGATCTGGGCCTCGCGGTATTGCTGCTCGGCCTGCAGGTAATCCTGCTGGGCCGAAATCTTGTCCTCCCAAAGCTTCTTCTCGCGTTCATACGTCACACGCGCGAGTCCCAGGCGCTTGTCCGCAGCGAGGACAGCGCTGCGCAGTTCAGCGAGCTCCGGGCTCGCAATCTCGGCCAGTGCCTGCCCCTTCCTGACGTCCTGGCCGAGCGCGGCGGAAACCGATTCGACGACACCGGCGACACGGGGAACCACGTGCGCCGTGCGATCCTCATTGAAGTTCACCTCGCCAGGCAGGGTCACGGCCGTGTCGACGCTGGCCGCGCCAGCTCTGGCGGTAACGATGCCAGCGCTTTGAATCTGCTGGGGAGTCATCTTGATCAGGCCGGGCGCGGCGTCAGCATGACCTTCTTCCTTGCCTTCGCCATGAGCCTCTTCCTTACCTTCGCCATGAGTTTCTTTCTCGCCTTCGGCATGTCCCCCTTTTGCAGCAGTTTTTTCCGTCGTTTCCTCAGCATGTTCCGCTTCGCCCTCGCCGGAAGAGGCATCTTTTTTCCAGAATAGAATGGCAAGCGCAAGAACAATACCTACGGCAACAACTGTCAGGATGGAAAAGGCGGACTTTTTGTCTATGTTGAACTTCATGGAGAGATCCTGTTGTATGAGGTGGCGCCGTCGACGTCGACATAGCGGCCAAGGTCTGCGACGGCACGGTAGCGGTCGTACAGCGCCTGGATATACTGCGTGCGAGTCTGCAGGAGCGTCCGCTGGGCGTCGAGGACGTCGAGGAAACTGAACTTGCCTGCTTCAAATCCGGTGACGGCCGCATCGAACACACGCTGCGCCCTCGGCAAAATATCCTGGCGCATGGTGCGTACCTGTTCTCGGGAGAGCTGTGCACGCTGGTAGGCAGCAGTCAACGATTGGTGAAGGCGCAGCTGCTCCGCTTCGAGTTCAGTACGTGCCTTTTCAGCCCGGGAGAGCGACGCCTGGAGACTGCCCTGATTCCGGTTAAACAAGGGAATTGGCACCGAAACGCCGAGCACGGTTTGCGAGCGTCCGATTTCGTCATCCTTTTGTCTGCCGACGATGAGCGTCAAATCAGGAATGCGCTGGGAACGGTCGAGGCCTACCTGGGCTACCTCACGCTCTACCTGTAGGCGGGAGCGCCGCAGCTGGGGCGAGGCGTCCAGCCGACGCTGCAGCACGTCCAGTGCCGGGGCAGGCGCCAGGTCCAGCTCGGGTATCACGAGCGGCTGCGATATCGCGGTGGTTTCCCCCCAGTAGGCAGCTAATGTGTGCAAGGCGATGGACAGTTCGTTCTGGGCCTGTGAAAGTTCTAGCCGGGCCGCTGCCTGGGCGACGCCGGCGCGATCCTGCTCGACAGGCGATACTCGCCCGGCTGCGACCCGTTTTTCCGCCGCAACGGCAGCCTTGCTGGCCACGTCGAGCGAAGCCTGGGCCACTTGCAGCCGCTCATGCGCACCAAGTGCGTCGAAATAGGCGCTGGTGACATCGGCGCGCAGGTCTATGCGCGCAACGCCAAGATTCCCTTCGGCGAGGCTGCGCTCGGTCTCCGCAAGCCTAATGCGGGCCGAGCGCTTGCCTCCGAGTTCGAGCACCTGGCTAACCTGAACTGTTTGGGTGCGGGTGCCGCGCTGGGTTCCCTCACGCACGTACGAGACCTCTGGATTGCGAAACACGGCGGCCTGGCGGCGCGCACCCTGGGCAATCGCCACGTCGAGCGCGGCTGCGCGCAGTGTCGGATTGGCCGCCAGGGCCTTAGCAACTGCCTGCTCGAGTGTCAGGGGCGAGCTCGTGGCCGGGAAGGGCTGCTGGGTTGCCTCAGGCAGAACTTGCTGCGCTGTCATCTGCGCAGCACTCGGTAACGCCTGTGAAAATAGCACAGCCGCCCCGAGGACGAAAAATTTTGGATGCATGAATAACTCCGGTCATTGAAAACGAAGGCTATTCAGCAGCGAGACGTATCGGGCTGGCCAACCGGCCTCCCGCACAACGATAAATGGATATATACGATCTGCCGCCGAATCAAACGGCAGAGATCCATTGGGGCCGATCTGGCCGATCGGAATGCAAGGAAGAATAGTGCAGCAAAGTAGCCGGCGGCACGAGGCGGACAGGCTCGACGATCGCTAAGGGTACCGGAAGAGCAGCGACCGACAGCGAAATGTGGGTGCAGGACGAGCAGTGCGAATGCACACTTGCTTTCTTTGCCGAGCCAGAGGGCTGGTCCTTCCCGTCGAACGCGAATTTATGAACATCGGCTTCGGACGAGTGGTGTCCGAAATGCTGAGCGGCAAGGCCCGACTCATGCTCGCAATACGCAGCGACCACACTCCAGCTGAGCTGGAGAGCAAGAATCGTCAAGACGAGGTAGATGAAGCGTCGGGCGGCCATGGGAATAAGTATAGCATGAGACAGCGGTTGTCTTTAGCACCCCACGGAACCAATAGCCTTGATGTCAGAGTTTTTGCGGCATGTCCGGCAGCATGGATCTGATTTGTGCTGAAAGAGCTCTCAGGGAGAGGCAAACGTCTACATCGGCCAGACACAATGAAGGATCTTCGACAGCGAAATCAGTCAAATGCCATAGTTTTCGGGGTTGTCCAGCATGAGTCGTTTTAGTAATTGGCGATCGACTAGAAGCAAGCAAAAGCCGTCCCTTCCTGAAGCGACACGGCCCGCTAAGTGGGGCGTGAGATTGACACTGTCTTCCGCATTTTAAAAAAAATCGGAATTCGGTAGCTGCGTCGGATGTTCCGATCTCATCAGACTGTTCCACAATTTTCCGCCACGATGCTCCAGCTGAGCTGCAGCATCGTGATTGTCAGCAAAGCATAAAAAAAGCATGTCATGGAACAAGTACAGCAGGGCCTCCTGCATTGGAATACTCCGCCATTTTCCTTTAGTCCTGACGTCTTTTTTGAACCTCGGACGTTGTGCCCGTTTTCTCTGGCGCCTCGATGTCGATCGCAATATGTTCGAAAGCTCTGTCACCGATGAGTTTTTTCACGTTCGACTTGAACGACATGACTTTGTTGGCAGTAGCTCCCGGTGAGACGACGACATGGGTTGTCAGGACATGTTTCTCGCCGTCGATCGACCAGCTATGGGTATCGTGGACATCGATGACCCCGGGAATAGCCTTGACCGCAGTTTCAAAGGCGGGAAGGTCGAAGGTGGACGGAGTCCGCTGCAGGAAAACCTCGAAGAACTTCCGGAGATTGCGGAAAACATTCCACAAGACGAAGAGCGAAATACCGATCGATAGGGCCGGGTCGATCCAGGGGAGTTCCCAGACTGCCATCACCGCGGCGCCAATCAGCACCGCAATCCAGCCGAGGGTGTCTTCCAGCAGGTGCCAGCTGACGACTTTCTCGGTTAGCGACTCCCCCTTGCGAACACGCAGAACCGCTGCGCCATTGAAGATGACGCCAACCACCGCCAGCACGATCATACCCGTCGCGTTGACTTCCTGCGGATCGAAAAGGCGCTGCGCTGCGTTCCACAGGATGAAGCCGATGCCGGCAATTAATACGATACCGGTGATCAGGCCGCCAAGCAGTGAGTATCGAGCGTAGCCATAGGTGTCTTTTGGGGTGCTGCCGTGCTTTGAAAGCCGATCGAAGTACCAGGCAAGTCCGAGCGAGATCGAGTCGCCGAGGTCATGCACGGCGTCGCTGAGAATGGCAACGCTATTTGTCCATAGTCCGCCGGCGAATTCGATCAGCGTGAACGTGAGGTTCAGCAGAAAGGCAAGCTTGAGGTTGCCGCTGCTGTGGCTGTGGCTGTGGCTGTGTTCGCCTCCCATTAATCGATCCTCATCAGCAATTCCAGTCAAGGTTCTTGTCAGGCCGTTCGATGTAATGTCGAGCATGTTACCGCCATGCGCAAAAACGCGACGCCCGCCACTCACTTCCAGGATACGTTGATTAGGCGCTTAATCCCAGTTGTCAAAGACGACGCAGGTCAGCCGCAGCACGGATGCGGCGTTTGTCAACGTAGTTGTCGCGTCACCTCAAGCTGCGCGCTTTAATTCTTCTGGTCGAATCCGTTCCGGATTCAACCAGACCTGATTCTCCAGTGTCCAGTTCCTGATGCCCCGCGACCAGCGCTGCGGGTGACGGTTTCGGGCATCGTCATAAACCTGCTCCCGGCGTTTCAGGATCGCCGCGTCCTGGCCGTTGTGACGCTGTGCCGGTGTAACGAATTTCAGGCCGCTGTGCTTGTGCTCCTGGTTGTACCAACGTACGAATTTCTGCGTCCATGCCTGCGCCTGTTCCAGGCTCCCGAATGGTTTTCTCGGGTAGTCCGGACGGTATTTGCAGGTACGGAACAACGACTCGGCGTAGGCATTGTCGTTGCTCACACGCGGCCTGCTGAACGACGGTGCCACACCCAACTGCTCCAGCGTGGCCAGCATGGTCGCGCCTTTCATGGCACTGCCATTGTCTGAATGGAGCACCAGGGAACGGCCTGCCAATCCTTCGGCCAAGCTGGCCCGGCGCATCAGCCGTGACGCCAGTTCCGCCGATTCCGCGACATGCACTTCATGGCCGACGATCTTACGGCTGAAGACATCGAGCACCATGTACCAATAGTAAAACTGGCCTTTCACGGCGGCCGGCATCCAGGTTATGTCCCAACTCCATACCTGGTTCGGGCCGGTGGCGCAATGGCTCGTGACGACGCGCTCAGAAGGCTTCTTCGCTCGGCCTCGGTGATGCTGTTGCGATGCCGCTTTCAAGACGCGGTAGAAGCTCGACTCCGACGCCATGTACACGCCGCGATCGGCCAGCGCCGGCACGATCTGGCTCGGTGGAAGGCTGGCGAATTCCTCGCTGTTGGCAACGGCCAGGATCTCGGCTCGCTCGTCCTCGCTCAGTTTGTTGGCCGGTTCTGGACGCACACTGGTTGGACGGCTGTCAGTGGCCACGGCATCGTCGCCTTCACGCACCCAGCGCTGAAATGTGCGCAGGGTGATGCCCAACTCGAGGCAGGCTGGCGCAAGGCGACTGCCCGCTGTCTGTGCTTCACGGATCAACTCGACACACGACAGGCGATCTGGGACGCTGATCAGTCTTCCTCTTTGTCCCCCCAGATCGCCTGGGCTTTTTTTCGCAAGATCAACAGCGCTGCCGCCTCGGCCAGCGCTTTCTCCTTGCGCTGCAAGTCCTTCTCCAGCTGCCGGATGCGCTTCTTGTCTTCCTTCGACTGCGCCAGCTGGCCCCGCGTCTGCTGCGTCGTGCTCGCATTGGCGGCCATGCATGCGGCGCGCCACATGGCGATCTGCTCGGCGAATAACCCCTTGCGACGGCAATACTCGGCCAGCTCGCTGGCGTTCAGCGCGGCCGTCTCCAACACCACGGCAAACTTGTCTTCCGAGGTCCATTCCTCAGCATTTTTCCCACTACCCGGCACCGCTGTTCCCTGATTACGAAGTTGACGGCGCCAAGTATAAAGGGTCTGCTCGGTAATCCCGCTCTCGCGAGCCAGCTCCGACACCAACCTGTTCTGCGGCGGCATCATCTGCCGTAGTAGTGCTTCTTTCCGTTCTGCTGAATACTGCTTCACGCAATCTCTCTTGCCCGTCCCCGGTATGGTTTTACTTCACCAAGTGACGCGACAACTATTCTGACACCGGGGGGATGGTCCAGTTGAATCGGCGGGCACTTCATCGTGCCGTACGAGCAAAAGACGCAGCAGTCGCCAGTCTTCGGGCGCAGCACGACCTCGCACCCTTCGCATGCGTAGTAGAACTGGCACGCGTCAGTCGGCATGGTTTCCTCTTTGCTGTGGCCGCAATGCGGACAGGTCAGGACCGACTCCAGGATAGCTTTGGTCATTGGGCTATTTCCTGGCATTCGATGGGAAGCCTGCGTCGGCTGTCGCCTTCGTTAGCATCGCCGCGCTGGCCTTGTCGGGGTCAATCCGCACGGTGGCCGTCTTGCGCTCGTAATCGATTTTCACGTCGCTGACGCCCGGAACCTGCTGTAGCGCCATCTTGACAGTAATCGGGCAAGTTGCGCAGGTCATGTTCTGCACGTCGAGGGTGAGGGTTTGTGTTGTGCCGGCGATGGCCGAACCGGTCAGCAATAAGCCGGCGATCGCGATGTTATAGATGCGCATCGAATAATCCTTTTAGTAGAACAGCGAGGCGTACAAGGGAAAGGTCAGCAGCAATATGACCGGCAATGAAACAAGCCAGAACAAGATGCGTTGATTCCTGAGCATGCGGTCATCGGAACAGGCTTCAGCCGGCGTGCACGCACGCCGGCGCAGATACAAGCTATTGAATGCCATGCTGAGGCACAGTGCCGTAAGCGCGGTGAGATAGGGGCTATAGGGTTCGAACGCAATCAGGAGAGACGCCCAACCGCCGCCGATACCCAGCAATAGCAGGATGAGCGGCCCCGCACAACAAGCCGATGCACCCAGCGCAGCCAGCGCACCTGCGACTAAAGGCCCTTTGGTTCCCATCTTGTCCCTGTCCCAATCGATTGATCCACAGATAGGATAAACTCCGTACATAGATACGGAGTCAAGTGTATGCCTGAGAAAATGACGATAAGCCGCTTGTCGACCGCCGCCGGAGTGAACGTCGAGACTGTCCGCTTTTACCAGCGCAGTGGATTGATCGATGAGCCGGTGCGGCCGAGTAGCGGCTACCGCACCTATGGAGACGAACATGTACGCCGGATTCGCTTCGTCAAGCGCGCGCAGCTTCTCGGCTTTACGCTGGAGGAAATTGCGAGCTTGCTGAAACTGGAAGGCTCGGGGACATGTTCGAGCACGCGCGCGCTCGCGGGGAAAAAGCTCGCTTTGGTGGAGGCAAAGGTGGGCGACCTCCTTGCAATGAGGACAGCACTGGCCACTATGGTTGCGCGCTGCGACAGCGAAGCTCTGGAGACGAGCTGTCCGATCATTCAGGCATTGATCGACGACTGATTGGGCGAGTAAGCGCGGATTAAGAAAACAGGGTAGTCCGGACTAGGAAAGCGCGCCTTCACGTACGTCCGGCGCGGGCTGAAGCTAGGTCTCCTGATTCTTCCTTTTACGTATGCGCCGCTCCTGCAGCATCCGCCAGGCGGCAGGAATCACGAACAGCGACAGCAGCGGCGCCGTGACCATCCCGCCCACCATCGGCGCCGCAATGCGCTGCATGACCTCGGAGCCGGCCGCGCTTCCGAACATGATGGGCAGCAGCCCGGCCACGATGACGGCGACCGTCATCGCCTTGGGCCGTACCCGCAGGAGCGCACCTTCCGTGATCGCTTCCAACACCAGCTCGCTGGTCAATGCACGCCCGGCATCGAGCCGGCTCCGGAGCGCATTACGCAAATAGACTTGCATGACGACGCCGAATTCCGCCGCCAGCCCTGCAAGCGCGATGAACCCTACCGCTGTTGCGACCGATACCGCGTGACCAAGTAGCCAGACCAGCCAGAACCCGCCCACGAGTGCGAACGGCACTGTCGCCATCAGAAGTACCGCTTCCGCCGTGGAGCGGAAGGCCAGGTAAAGCAGCAGGAAGATTACCAGCAAGGTGAGTGGAACCACGGTCATCAGGCGCTCGGACGCGCGCTCGAGATACTCGAACTGCCCCGACCAGCCGATCGCATAGCCCGGGGGCAGCGCAACCTTGTCGCGGACCCGCTCCTGCATCGCACGAACGGCGGTGAGAAGGTCAACCCCACGGACATCGACATACACCCAGCCGGACAGGCGAGCATTCTCGCTTCGGATCATCGGGGGACCGTCCATCACGACAATCGTCGTTACGTCGCCAAGGCGGATCTGAGCGCCGCGCGCGGTGACGACCGGCAGCTCGCGCAGGGCCTGCACCGAATCGCGGTAGTCCTGCGGATAGCGCACGTTGATCGGGAAGCGCTGCCGCCCGTCGACGACTTCGCCCACGTTGTCGCCACCGATCGCCGTCGACACCATCGTCTGGATGGCGGCCACGCTCATCCCGTAGCGCGCGGCGCGCTGCCGGTCGATGCTGACGTCGATATAGCGGCCGCCGCTGAGCCGCTCCGCGAGTGCCGAACTGACGCCGGGTACCGTCTTGACGGCGGCCTCGATGGCGGTCGTCAGCTTGTCGATCTGGCCCAGGTCCGGCCCGGACACCTTGATGCCTACCGGCGTTTTGATACCGGTGGAGAGCATGTCGATGCGGTTGCGGATCGGCGGCACCCATACGTTCGACAGCCCGGGTACCTTGACGATCCGATCAAGCTCCTCCACCAGTTTTTCCGTGGTCATGCCAGGGCGCCACTGGTCCTTCGGCTTGAACTGGATCGTGGTCTCGAACATCTCCATCGGCGCCGGGTCGGTCGCGGTCTCCGCACGGCCCGCCTTGCCGAAGACTGTCGCCACCTCGGGCACCGTCTTGATCAGCCGATCGGTCTGCTGCAGCAGCTCGCCGGCCTTTGCGGCGGACAGGCCGGGAAGGGCCGACGGCATGTAGAGCAGGTCGCCTTCGTTCAGGGGCGGCAGGAACTCACCACCAAGGCGCGAAATGGGAATCGCCGTTAGCATGAGCGCGATCACGGCGATGCCCAGGGTGGTCTTCGGATGGCGGAGACTGGCGTCGAGCAGCGGACGGTAGCCCTTGATGAGCAGGCGGTTGATCGGGTTGGCGGATTCCTTCGGAATCCTGCCCCGGATGAGGTAACCCATCAGCACAGGAACCAGGGTGATCGACAGCCCGGCGGCTGCCGCAAGGGTGTAGGTCTTGGTGTAGGCAAGCGGGGCGAACAGCTTGCCTTCCTGGGCTTCGAGCGCGAACACCGGAATGAAGGACAAGGTCACGATCAGCAGTGAAAAGAACAGGGCCGGTCCGACTTCGACCGAAGCCCGGGCAATGATCTCCCAGCGGGTCCTGGCGTCAGGCGCCGCGGTCGCGTTGGCGTCCGCATGGGCCTCAAGGTGCTTGTGCACGTTCTCGACCAGGACGAGCGCGGCATCGGTGGCGGCGCCTACGGCAATCGCGATACCCCCGAGCGACATGATGTTAGCATTCACGCCCTGGTAGCGCATGACGATGAATGCAGCCAGCACGCACAGCGGCAGGGTGAGCACGGCCACGAGTGCGCTGCGAACGTGGAACAGGAAGACCGCGCACACGATCGCGACAACGACGAACTCTTCGACCAGCTTGCTTCCCAGGTTGGCGACTGATGCTTTGATGAGCGTCGAGCGGTCATAGGTCGTGACGATCTCGACACCTTTCGGGAGCGAGTGCTTGAGCGTTTCGAGCCTTGCCTTGACGGCGGAAATAGTGTCGAGTGCGTTCTTCCCGGACCGCATGATCACGACGCCGCCGGCGACCTCGCCCTGGCCATTGAGCTCGGCGATACCGCGTCGCATCTCCGGCCCCAGACGCACCGAGGCGACGTCCCGCAGCAGGACCGGCGTGCCGGCTTCGCTCGCGTTCAGGACGATGTTGCGGAAGTCCTCCAGGGAACGGAGGTAGCCGTGGGAGCGGACCATGTACTCGGTCTCCGCGATTTCGACGACGGAGCCTCCGGATTCCTGGTTGGCCTGTGAAACCGCATCGAGCACCCGGGTGTGGGACATGCCGAACGCGCGCAGCTTGTCGGGGTTGAGGACGATCTGGTACTGCCGGACCATGCCGCCGATGCTGGCGACTTCCGCGACGTCGCGCACCGTCTTCAGCTCGAACTTCAGGAACCAGTCATTCAGTGCGCGCAGCTGGCTGAGGTCATGTCGCCCGGTCCGGTCGACCAGGGCATACTCTAATACCCAGCCCACGCCGGTACCGTCGGGACCCAGCTCGGCCCTCACGCCTGCGGGAAGACGGGCTTGCACCTGGTTGACGTACTCGGTCACGCGCGAACGCGCCCAGTACAGGTCGGTCGCGTCATTGAACAGCACGTAGACGAAGGAGTCGCCGAAAAAGGAATAGCCGCGCACGGAGGTCGCCCCGGGCACCGACAGCAGGGCGGTGGTCAGGGGATACGTGACCTGGTCTTCGACGAGCTGCGGCGCTTTGCCGGGATACTGGGCGCGAATGATGACCTGGGTGTCGGAAAGGTCGGGCAGGGCGTCGAGCGAGGTCGTGCGCAGCGAATGGACGCCCCATGCCGCCAGCAGGGCGGCGGCAAGTAGGACCCAGACCCGGGCGGCGATCGCGGCGCGGATGATGCGCGCGATCATTGCTTGCCGCCCTTCGTTACCACGACCCGCTTGAGCAGGTAGCCATCGGCTCCCTCGATGAAGTCGAATTCGACGGTCTGGCCGGCCTTGATATCCTTGAACGCATCAGGCGCGGGCTTCATGAAATCCATCGTCATGGGCGGCCATTGCAGTGTAGCGACAGGTCCGTGCGACAGCGTGATGGCATCAGCCGAAACCTCCTCCACCTTGCCAACCGCCGTGTGCACGGTTGCAGTGGCCTTGCCTGGCTTCTGCGCCCGTGCAGGAGCGGCGGGCGGTTTCTTCATCGCGTCCATGCGGTCGGCTGCAGGCGCCTGGCCAATGCCGCCATCGGCGCGTGCCGCCGGTGCCTCACCCGCAAATTTGGGCAAGACCGATTTCAGGTTTGCTTCGGAATCGATCAGGAACTGGCCCGAGGCGACGACTTTCTGGCCTTCTTCCAGACCGCTGAGAATCTCGGTGGCGTCACCGATCTCGCGACCGGTTGTAACGACCACAGGACGCAGCCGGTCGCCCTGTGCGACCAGTACGGTGGAGCGAGTACCCGACGCGATCACTGCTTCGGTCGGCACTATCAAGCGGGGCTTCGCTACCGCAGCGCTAAGCCGGACGCGCATCAGCATGCCAGGCATCAGCGATGCGTCGCGGTTGTCCAGTTCAATACGGGCCTGGGCGGTCCGGGTCGCGGCATTCACGCCAGGCAAGATTTCCCTCACCTTGCCTTCATGGGTGCGCCTGGCTTCGCCGTCCGCCGTCGCGCTCACCCGCATGCCGGCTCGCGCGGAGCCGATCAGGGCTTCCGGCACCTCCGCAAGCAACCAGACAGTCTGCAAGCCGATCACCTTGGCGATCGTCATGCCGGGTGTGACCTGGGCCCCTTCGCGCACCCCGAGTTCGCTGACGATCCCGGAAACGGGGGAGGTGAGTAGCTGGTGCGTCTGCATACGTCCGGTACGCTCCAGCTCCGTGACAAGGGAGTCGGGGATCGAGAGTGCGCGCATGCGCTGGCGTGCAGCAGTAGCAAGGGCTGCGTCGCCTCCGCGCTTGAGCGCGAGGTATTCCTCCTGTGGCGCAATCCATTCCGGGACGAACACCGAGGCAACGGACTGGCCGCGTTTGACCTGCTGGAGTGGTGCGCGGACGTGGAGCCTGTCGATGTAGCCGGCAGTACGGCTCTGGATCACCTCCTCGCGGCTGGTATCGAACTGGGTGGTCCCCACCAGGTCGAGCGAGTCGGCGACTTCCTCGCGCCGCACTGTAGCGAAGCGAATGCCGAGGTTCTGCTGGAGCGTCGGCGCGATTCGGACCCCGGCCGTCTCGCCCTCGTCGGCATACACCGGGACCAGCTGCATATCCATGAACGGGCTCTTGCCTGGCTTGTCGAAGCGTTTGCCGGGGACCATCGGGTCGTGCCAATACAGGACGCGCTTGCCCGAATCCGACGGGGCAGCGGCGGGCGCATTGTGGCCAGCGTGTTCGCCTGAGGTGCGTACAGGCTTGTTCACGCCCAGCCAGTAGCCACCATAGCCGATCAAGCCACCCGCAAAGGTGAGGAGGAGAATTCTCGTTATATGGGAGCGTTTCATTGGCCGACCCTCCCTGCACTTGCCATGTCCGGTGGGATCAGGCGCAGCTCCAGTTCCGCCCAACTCATCCCCGCCTCCAGTTCGAGCGCATTGACCTGCAGCCTGCGCTCAAGGGCGGCACGCCTGGCCCTGAATACCGCGGTCAGTGTTCCGGTTCCGCCGCGATAATCGGCCAGTGCGATCTCGACCTGCTGGGTCGCAGTCGGCAGCAATTCCTTCTGGAGCCGCGCGATGCGGCGATTCAGACTGTCGAGCTGCCCCAACTGGGCCTCGGTCAACGATTGTGTCTCAAGCAGCGCTTCCTCGTACTCCAGCCTTGCCCGCGTGCCCAGTTCGGCCTTCTCCGCGATCTCGCGATCCTGGCGCTGCGTTCGATTGACTGTCAAGGGGATGCTGACGCCGAACGAGACCATGTTCGAATACTGGCTGCTGCGCTGGGCGAAGCCGGCTTCGAACGACCAGTCGGGACGGCTCTCGTGTACGGCCGCGCCGGCGTCGGCATCGGCCAGGTCGACGGCACGGCGCGCGCTGAGGATGGCCGGGTGATTCCGCTCCAGGTTCGGCATGGCGAAGCGGTTCACCGCTATCTCGAGGTTCGGCGCCTCATCGGACACGGCTTTGGTTTCGGTGCGGATCCAACGGCGCAGCTGGAGGAGCGCGGTCTGCAGGTCCTGCTCGGCCGCATCGACGCCGTCGCCGCTGAGCAGCAGTTCGTTCCTTGCCTGCAGCACGTCGCTGGCGGAGGCCTTGGCCCCGCGATGCGCCGCCTGGAGGGCGGAAAGCTCGCTTGCCATTTCCCGTGCAATAGAGCTGGACAGGCCGAGTGCGCGCTGCTTGTACAGCACGGTCAGCCAGGCTTTCGCGGTCTCGACCCGGATATTCGCAAGCTTGTCCAGCCGGGCCGCCTCGACGGCCTCGACTGAACGGCGTGCCAGCTCCGACCTGGCCTGCCGCTTGTCGCGGGAAATCCACTGCTGTTCGATGCCGATCCTGCGCATCGTCATGAAATCGGCATTGGGACGGAAGCGCTCGGGGCCCGTTACGGGCAGGTTATCGATGCCCAATTTCAGGGTGGGATCGGGCAGCTGGCCTGCGCGCGCGGCAGCATGCTCGCTGGCCGCGACCGAGACTCGCGCCGCTTTTGCAGATGCCGATACGGACGTTGCAAGCCGCAAGGCTTCGTTCAGGGTGAGCCGATCCGGCGCGGCTGACGCGCCCACGGAAGCAAACAAAAATAAGGCCACGATCAGGGCGTGACCGGAGCGTGCAGGCCTGGCCGGCACCTCATGACGTGACGTGAAAATAGAATACATACATCCTCCGCAAATGAAAACGAGCGCCGGCGGCTCGCCGGGCACATGCCAAATGGGAGGTGATCAGACTCGGATGCGCAGGGTTCGCAGGTAGGGCGGGCCGGCGCCCGGCTCAGGAAGGTCGCCGGTCCAGGGCGGGACGATCGCGAGCGCCGAGACAGGCGCGACGATACGAACCAGGCTTGCGGGAGACAGAAGGGTCAGCGCGGGAACCGGATGATGGTGATCGACCGAAGCCTTGGTGTCGGCCGAGAATTCGGCGCAATGGACGGGACGTTCCATATCCATGCCGGCGCAGGGCTCGCCGTCCATCATCTGCATGGGTGCCGGCTTGCCGACCAGCTCCGGACACACATAGGATGCCATCGCCATGCCCGACGTCATGAGGGTCATGACGAGGAGCAGTGCAATGAATCTGAACAGTTCCGGCAAGGAGCGTCGCATCGGGTTTAGGTGGGTAACGGCGGTCCCTGCCATTCTAACCATATTACGTGGCGGGTCCAAGCTTCTGTTCCGGCATTGGTTGTGTGGCTGACCAATGATGCCAAGGAGCCTGCAAGCATGTATGCTTCGCACCGGGCCGCCGGGCTGAGTGGGTAACTTCATCATTACAACAACTATGCAATTAGCCTTCTGGGTGCGACGCGCCCACAAATGGATTGGACTTGTCATCGGCGTGCAGGCACTACTCTGGATGATCAGTGGCCTTTATATGGTCGTCGTTCCGCTGGAGGTCATTCACGGCGACCACCTGGCCCACGTCCCGACCGTACCGCTCAAGCCCTCCGCTACCCGCGTCACCCAGGCTCGCCTGCATGAGACCTATCCGGGCATCACTGCCGTTCGCATGAAAAACCTGCTGGGCAAGGAGGTCTACGAGATCCAGCAGGGGCAGCAAACAAGCCTGGTGGACGCCACGAGTGGAGAGAAGATCAGCCCACTCGATCGCGACAAGATCATTGCCCTGGCCGATGTGGCCTACGTGGGGGAGGGCAGCATCAAGGGTGTCGAATGGGTGACAAAGGCTCCTTAGGAAGTCGCGTCACGGCCGGTGCCGCTGTGGGCCGTCCATTACGACGAGCCGGGTGAGACGACGCTCTATTTTTCGCCTCACAGCGGCGATTTGGTGGCGCGGCACCACGAACTCTGGCGGTGGTTCGATTTCCTGTGGATGTTCCACATCATGGACTACGAGGAACGCGAGAACGTGAACAACACGCTGCTGCGCACGGCGTCGATCACCGGCTTGCTGTTCACCCTTGGCGGGGCATGGCTGCTCTTCTACAGCTTCAAACGGAGGAAACAGGCATGAGCCAATGGATGAGACGCCTGCACAAGTGGGTGGGGTGATCCTGGCGATCCAGTTCCTGTTGTGGATGTCGAGCGGCGTTGTCATGAGCCTGCTCGACGCGACCAAGGTGCAGGGACGCGAATTCCGCATCAAGCCGCCGGCGGCGCCCGCATGGCCCCTCGACGTGCGTAGCACGGACGACGTGCTTGCGGCCAGCCGGGAAAACGTCATGGCAATTACTTCCGGCTAGCTGCTCGACCGGCCCCTTTATCGGCTGCAGAACAACAAGCGCAGCTGGCTGGTCGGCGCATCGGACGGGGAAGCGGTCGCGGTGGACGCCAGCCTGGCTGCGGAGATTGCCCACAAGTCCTATTCGGGAACCGGCAAAGCCGGCACACCGCGCCTGCTGAACTTCACGCTCGAGGCACGTGCACACAAGGAGCCTGTCTGGCGCGTCGACTTCGACGATCCGGACGAAACATCGATCTATGTCTCCAGCCGGTCGGGGGTGGTGCTCGAACACAGGAACAGTACCTGGCGCCTGTTCGACCTGTTCTGGATGCTCCACATCATGGACTATAGCGAGCGGACCAATTTCAACAATCCCTTGCTAATCTCCAATGCGATCGGCGGACTGTGGATGGCACTGACTGGAGTCTGGCTGCTGTTCTCCAGTCTCCGGCTCGCAGAATTTGTGCCGAGCCGCTGTCGCCGGTGCCGTAGCGTCAATCTGGTGGAGGGAAACGGAACGCCCCTGCGCGCGGTGGAAGCACTCCAGGGCGAGACCGTGTTTCAGGCGCTCGCCCACTCGGGCCTGCAGTTGCCGTCGAACTGCGGCGGAGGCCGAAGCTGCGGACTGTGCGAGGTGAGATGCCTTGGCCGCGCGCCCGAACCTACCGGCGCCGACCGCGCGCTGCTGGCGCCACAGAAGCTCGCGGCGGGATACAGGTTGGCCTGCAACCTTCCGGTGACGCGCAGTACCGATATCGACGTCGAGAATGCCCTTGCATCCTCTGCCGAGCGGGTTGGCGTGGTCACCGGCGTCAAGCCGCTTACGCCGTTCCTTCGAGAGATCACGGTGCGTCCGGACAGACAGGTGAAATGCCGGCCAGGCGCCTATGTCCAGATCCACGTTCCCGCGTATGTGCGTGATCCCAGCCACCTAGATGTCCCTGGCGACCATCAGCAGGACTGGCGCGCCGCAGGTTCGCTGTCGGCGCTTGCCAACGATGCGCCCGTTCGAAGGTCGTACTCGATATCGATTCCCATGGAGTGCGCCGGCTCGCAGTTGACCTTCCTGGTCCGCTTCATGCCGGGGGAACGGCCGGGACGGGGATCAGGCTACATGTACACCCTCAAGGTGGGCAACGAGCTTGGCTTCAGCGGGCCGTTCGGCGACTTTGCGCTGAAGCCGGGATCGCGCGAGAAGGTGTTCATCGGCGGCGGCGCCGGGATGGCGCCATTGCGTGTAATGATCCATGAGCTGCTGCTAAAGGGAGCGACCGAGCAGCTGCACTTCTGGTATGGGGCGCGCACCCGGCGCGATGCTCCTTATGTGGACGAAATGCGGGCATTTGCATCGGGGCACCCAAACTTCCACTGGCACCTGGTACTGTCTGAGGAAAAAGCGGAGAACGGCGCGCCCGCGGGGCTGGTACATGAGGCCGTGCTGGAGGGCCTGCTTCGCAGGCACCAGGACATTGGATCGCTCGAGTTCTACGTCTGCGGCCCGCCGGCGATGCTGTCGAGTACCCGGGCAATGCTACGCAGTCTTGGAGTCGCGGAGGCTGACATCGCCTACGACGATTTCAAAATCTGAACTTCAAAAGGGCTCGAATAACGCGATCAGGCATACCGAGCCCGGTTCATGGGTGCTGGGTTTACCGGGCCACCTCGAGCTGGACGATCGTGACTGCGTTGTTGACGCGGTCAGCTGCGAACTTGACCTTGTCGCCAGCCTTTGCCTGGCCGAGCATGGCCGAATCCTTGACGCGGAATACCATGGTCATTGCCGGCATGTTGAGGTTCTTGAGTTCGCCATGGCGCAGCGTGATCTTGCCGGCCTCCTTGTCGATCTTCTTGACTTCGCCGTCGGTCAGTTCGGCAGTCGCCGGTGCGGCGTGGCCAGCATGGGCGTCATGGGCGTCATGGGCGCCATGGCCGCTGTGGGCGCCGTTCTGGGCGGCGGCAACGGAAGCTGCGGCAGCCAGGGTAATAGCGAGAGTGAATTTCGAGCAAGCGTTCATGTTCATTCCTTTCAGTGGTGAAGAAAGAGAGTTTATTTGTAGTGCTTAAAAACCTTGGTCTTGCCATCCGCCTGTACAAGCAGGACGTCGAACGGATCCTTGCGCGGGCCTTCCATGCCGGGGGAGCCGAGCGGCATGGCCGGCACAGCCAGTCCCTTTGCCTTCGGCTGTTCGACCAGTAGCCGCCTGATGTCGCTCGCCGGCACGTGTCCTTCGATCGCGTAGCCTTGTACCATCGCGGTATGGCACGAGCCAAGCTCGTTGGGGATGCCACCCCGTTCGCGGTAATCCGACGGATTGGCGACGTTCGACACTTTGGGCGCGAAGCCATTGGCCTTCAGGTGATCCACCCAGGCCGCGCAGCAGCCGCAGGATTCGCTCTTGAAGACCTCGATGACCGGAGCGGTCGCCATTGCAAACATGGGTGCGCACAAGGCAGTGGCGAGTCCGGCCTGACGTAATAAACGGTTCATTAGAGACTCCTTTCGTACTCTGGTTGAGGTCGTACTTTATTCAGTGATGGCCCTGGTGGCTAGTCGGCTTACGAACGGTTACCTCGATGTCCGCAGGCTTTGCAGCCGGCATCGCCTGGCCGCCAGCGCCCTGGCTGCGCACCGCAGCCGGAGGCTCGCCTTTCCACTCGTAGGCGACAGTGCCGGCAGGATGCTTGTACCAGCCCGGATCTATGTAGTCACCCGGCTTCTGGTCCTTGCGTACCTTGAGCACGGTGAACATGCCTCCCATCTCGACGCCGCCGAATGGGCCCTGGCCCGTCATCATCGGCAGCGTGTTTTCCGGGAGCGGCATCTCCATGTCGCCCATCGAGCCGCCTTTCTCGCCCATGACCATGTAGTCCGGCACGAGCTTGGTGATCTTCTCGGCGACGCCGCGGTGGTCGACGCCGATGAGGGTTGGCACGTCATGTCCCATCGCGTTCATCGTGTGGTGCGACTTGTGGCAGTGGAAGGCCCAGTCGCCCGGCTCGTCCGCGATGAACTCGATAGCACGCATCTGGCCAACGGCGATGTCGGTCGTGACCTCCGGCCAGCGCGACTCGGGCCGGGTCCATCCGCCATCGGTGCCCGTAACCTCGAACTCGTGTCCGTGCAGGTGGATTGGGTGGTTCGTCATCGTCAGGTTGCCGGTGCGGATGCGCACGCGGTCGCCTTGGCGCACGTTCATGGTATCGATGCCCGGGAAAACGCGGCTGTTAAAGGTCCAGATATTGAAATCGAGCATTTCGTTGACCCGCGGGGTGTAGCTGCCCGGCTCGATGTCGTAGGCGTTCAGCAGGAATACGAAATCGCGATCAACCTTGTGATGGGCCGGATTCTTCGGGTGCGTGACCCAGAAGCCCATCATGCCCATCGCCATCTGCACCATTTCATCGGCGTGCGGGTGGTACATGAAGGTGCCCGGACGGCGAGCGACGAATTCGTAGACGAAGGTCTTGCCCGGCTGGATGCCCGGCTGGGTCAGGCCCTTGACGCCGTCCATGCCGTTGGGCAGGCGCTGGCCATGCCAGTGGATGCTGGTGTGCTCCGGCAGTTTGTTGGTGACGAAGATGCGCACGCGGTCGCCTTCCACCACCTCGATGGTCGGCCCCGGGCTCTGGCCGTTGTAGCCCCACAGGTTGGCCTTCATGCCAGGCGCGATCTCGCGCACCACCGGTTCGGCGATCAGGAGGAACTCCTTGACGCCATTGTTCATGCGCCAGGGCAGCGACCAGCCGTTCAGGGTGACGACCGGATTGTACGGTCGGCCGTTCGGCGGCGGCGGAGGCGGCTGCGTGGCCGCGCTGGTCATGATCGGGGCTTCCGGGAGCGTGGCCGCGCCGGCGCGGCTGACCAGTCCGGCGCCGACCAGGGCGGCTGCGCCAGTGAAGAAATCTCGACGAGAACTCATTGTTGATTCATTCCTTGTTTAGTGTTCCGCGGCGGCTTCGGCAGGCGCGGCGGTTGAGGCCATGGCGATCGACGAACCGCCGCTGCCGCTGATCGCGGCCTGCAGATCCGTTTCGGCGATCCAGAACTCTCGCTGGGCGTCGATGGCCGCATTCACGCCCCCAATCTGGGCGCGTGCGTCGGCCAGCAGTTCGAATACGCTCATGAGCATGCCGTTGTAGCGGAGCAGGCTCTCCTCGGAGATTTTCTTCCGTAGCGGTACCAGCTCGTCCCGATGCTGCCGGGCGACGTCATAGCTTGTCCGATAAGCAGAATACGCTTCGCGGAACTGTGACCGGGCATTAATGGCGGTGTCCGCGGTGCGGTGGACCGATTGCATGTAGAGCGCCTCGGCCTTCGCCACACGTGCGCCTCCCCAATCGAAGATCGGTAGGGCGAGTTCGATCTCGTATCCATTTTCGCGGTGTGCGCCGGATTTGCTCGAGTCGACGTATCCCGCGTCGAGGACGTTGATGACGCCAGTCGCCTTCGTCAGGCCCAGTGCGCGCGCAGTCGACTCGGTGCCGAGCTTTGCCAGGCGTACATCGAGGCGCTGCTGCATCGCGAGCGACTCGATATTGCCTGCCTCCCGCGGAACCGCCGGCAGCTCGGGCAGCTTGTCCGGAAGCTGGAATGCCGTGTTCTCTCCCCACACACCCATCTGCCGGGCAAGCTGCTCGCGCGCAGCCGTCGCACTGTGCCGTGCACGTGCCAGCTGGGTCGAGGCTTCGCTCGAGAATGCCTGTTCGCGCGCCTGGTCGAGGGCGCTGAGGTTCCCGACTTTGGCCATGCGCTGTGCCAGCTCGGCGCTCGCGCCAGCCGCTTCACGCACCTGCTCCGCATAGCGCGCCGACTGCACAGCCGCGACAGCATTGAAGTAGGCCTTGCGCGTGTCTGCCGCGAGCCGGACCGCTTCGGTTGCCGCGACCAGCTTGGCGCTCTCAAAGCGGCGCGACTCGATATCGCGACGGATCGGGATGGTTACGAGACCGACGAGATCGAACATGACGCTACGTTCTATCTCCGTTTCGCCGCCACCAGACAAGCGGCTGAAGCCGAAGCCGGGGTTGGCCATGCGGCCCGCTTGCACCAGGTCGGCTTCGGCGACACCCAGTTCGGCGAGTGACGCCCGCAAGCCGCGGTTGTTGATCAGGGCGACACGGACGGCGCTGTCGGCGGAGAGAGGCTGTTTCAGCAGCTGGTTCATCTCGTCCTGGGTGGCTGCGCTATCGGCATTCGTCTTGGGCAGGCGAACGTCCTGGCCGGTGCGCTCGGCGGTCAAGGATGAGACAACGTCCAGGCCGCCGTCCTTGGAGAACGTCGCGCATCCACTTAACGCAAGGACCATGGCGCCTGCCGCGACGGCACGCAGTGTAGGAATAGGAAGCTTTGTTGTCATTAGGTGTTCGGCTTAATGATGTTTGCTGTGATCCACAGGCGCTGGACTGACCGGCTTCACTGGCGACGCGGGTGCGGACGGAGCCGGCGCCGCGTTGTTGCCGTGCTTGTTCTGTTCACCGCCAGTGTCACTATGTCCCGCGTGGCCCGGCAGGCCGGCAACGGCATCGTTTGCGGCTCGCCAGGATTTATCAGGCGTCGTCTGGCTGTCCTGCGGCGCGCGCGAATGAACGGTCATGACCGATTCGTACACGGTCGGTGGCACTGCCACAGTGGGGTCTGCGGGGTCCGCGAGCGGACGGGATTGCTGGGCCTGCGCACAAATCGGCAGGGTCAGCAGGGCGCCGATGGCGGCGGCCCAAAGCTTGGAGGTCATGGTCAATCCTCAAAATCGGTAACAGGGCGTGCACATGCACACGCGAGTGCTTAATAGCCATGACCGCGGCGCTGAAAGGCAGCCGGGTCAGCTCTCGCTACGATTAAGTGGACTGATGCCGGGGAGGGCGCTGGGGGCCGTCCTGGATGAAGCCTACGGCGAAGGCCGCAGGCGCGACGACGACTGCGTCTGAGCCATCGACAGCCGGGACTGCGAGATGAGTGGAGGGTGGCGCGACGGCGCCCAGGCAGAACGCGGAACAGGCGCTGCAGGTGGCGTATGACTTTTTCTCGGCCTTGGAGTCCGCCGGTTCGGCATCGGCCATGGAGTCGTCCACCTGGCTTGCATGCTCCCCGCCGTGCTGGGCATGTGCATCGGCCATGTGCTCGTGGGACTGCGAAACCGGATCAATCGATTCCTGGCTGGACTGCTGGTGAACCGGTCCGCACGATAAACGGCCAGCGGCAACCGCATGGAGCGGAAGCACGGCCAGCAGTAGCCAAACCAAAAATGTCTTCAGAGCACGGTTCATTGTTGCGGGGAGTATATCACGACAATTTTGGCTTGGAGCGGCCTCCGTGCTTCCACCCAGACCGCGCCGAGACCGTCTCCTCACCTGATACTTCAGAGCAAATCGGGCTGAAGTAGCGAATCGCAACTCCATGAAACAATTCGCTAGACCTTTCCATAGTTGGAAGGTTTACAGTGGACTTGTCTACATACTGGAGGCTTTCATGTTTGCCCTTAAACCTAAGGACAGCCGCACGCTACAGGAGGCGGATTCGCGCGCTGACCCCGGTGCGCTATGGTCTGTGAGGAACATTGGGACTGCACAGGGGAGGGCAGACGACGTCACCCCTGCCAGCGTCCTGGACGGCGTATCGGTGCGAACGCGCGGCCCCGCTGGCGGATGCCTGTTTTGTCGCTACCGGAGCCCAGGCTTGGGCAAGGATGGCATGAATGCGTAGTATTACGGTGCTTCCCCATCCGGATTGTGCTCCTGCCGGAGCAAGGACCGAAGCCGCTCCCGGTACGAGCCTCCGCGACGCCCTGCTAGGGAACAGGAGCGACATCGAACACGCGGGGAGCGAGCATCCGGTGCCACATGCGATCGTCGCTGAGGCACGTGGGCGGAATCTGCCGCTGCACAAACCTGCGACCTTCGAATCGTCCAGCGGCATTGTTGAGCGTGACACTGTACAGGGGTAGCATTGGGTAACACCGCGCTCATGGATATCGGGAGGGTTGACTGGACGCCGCTTTAAAAAGGTCTCGGAAGAGCTTCGGCATGTCAGCGCAAGGGTGATGTATCTGCACTACAAGGAAAGCTCGTGGGCCTGATCGCAGTGTCGGACCCGGCCAAGGAGACGATGCCGGAAGCCATGGCGACCCTGCGCGACGTTGGCATGACGGTGGTGATGGCGACCGGTGATGGTGTGACCACAGCAAAGGCAGTCGCTGCAAAGCTCGGCATTTCGGACGTCTACGGCGAGGTCGAACCGCTGGACAACCTTACTCTGGTCAAACAGCTGCAGCAGCCGGGTAAGGTCGTCGCGATGGCCGGCGATGGCATCAACGATGCGCCAGCGCTGGCAAAGGCGGATCCCGGGATTGCGATGGAACCGATACTGACATCGCGATTAAATCAGCTCACGTTGCGCTCATCAAAGGCGACCTGCGTGCGATTGCGCGATCGCGACTTCTTTCACTGGAGACTGTGCGCAATATGAGGCAGAATCTCGGCTTTGACACTGTTTACAACGCCATGGGAATTCTGCTCGCCGCAGGTCTACTTTATCCCTTTACTGGACAACGCCTGTCGCAAATGATCGCCGCTGGCCATGAGCCTGAATTCGGTTTCGGTGAGCGGTAATGCGCTACGCTTGAGGGGAAGCCGCACATGAATTTCGGTGTCACAGACGAGATGGTCGGTTTGACGGTAATGGTCGGGGTCATCTTCGGCATCCTCGCCGCCGGGTTCATTGCTTACGGCGAGATCCAGCGACGCCGCAGTCGCAAAAGCCGAGCGAAAGAAACCAATACGCGCGGCAGAAGAAAGCCTGGCAGGGGTGGCAAGAGTAGGTAGGCGCAATTTCGCTGCTGCAAAGCCTACCCCCCATCCGTTAAAGAAGTATGAAGTTTAGCTTTCCGACTCTCATTGGATCATGTCGAGGTTGCTTATCGCGGTGGGCTGGCGCACCTCAGCCCAAGAAAGGCATTATCCAACCTGGTCACATCGAGGGCTACAGTTCGGTGCCAGCCTAAGCTACTTCATGGCCCAGTCTCGATCAAAGCAAGCCTGAAATCGTTCCACAGCATCGACAGCTCAAATAGCATGAACAAGCAGGAATACCGCGTCACACGAAAGCTTATTTGACATTATAGAAGTAATGTCATATTTTCAGAGTAGGGCGTCGGTTTTACGACGTAATATGTAATATTACAAAATCTTCTGACTAGGGTTCTTTCAATGAAGACCGAAGAGCTTTCGATCGAAAACGCTATCGCTGCCAGCGTGGCGGAGCTGCGCGAGCGGTTTCCGCGCACCCAGGACCTGTACCGCGAGGTCTGCGTATTACTATTTTTCCGGCATGGCATTACGCCAACAGCGAACAAGTTGTATCAGCTAGTGCGCAAGGGCAGCATGTCGGCACCGACCGAAGCGCTGAATCACTTCTGGAAGACGCTGCGCGAACGCTCACGTGTCACGATCGAGCATTCGGACCTTCCAGACGAGTTACGAACTGCGGCTGGCGACTTGGTCGCCGCCCTGTGGAGATCAGCTCAGTCGAAATCCCGCGAGTCACTGGCAGCGCTCCAAGTAGATGCGGCTGCTGCAGTGGACAGCGCAAAAGCCGAGGTTGCGCGCGCGCAGGCGGCCAAAGCGGATGCACTAAATTCTCTAGAACAGGTACGAACGAACCTGAGCGCAAGCAAAGAAGACGCTGCCCACCTGCGTGAGGAACTGGCGGCTGCGGCGGCCACCAGGGAAAGTCTGGAAGCGAGATTGGGGGAGGCGCATGGTCAGATTCGTACCCTGGGGGCGCGAATGGACCAATTGAGTGCCGAGCACGCCACTGAGCGGGAGAGACTGACTGACCGCACTCGTCTGGCCGAGGAACGATTCGCAGATATGGAAAAGCGGGCGCTCGTCGAAATCGACAGGGAACGTACGGCGGCGGCAAAGCTACAGAAAAGACTCGACATAGAACGGGCAGAGCACACTGCGGCCCTCGACCGATTACGCTCAGAACACAATGCGGCGCAGACGACGATTGGGCACTTGAGAGAGCAGATCGGCGCGCTACAGAACTCTGTCGAAGCCCTGAATTACGAGCGGGATCGAGAGAGGGTAGAATTGCAGGCCGTGCGAACGCATCTCGACGCCGCGGTACGACAAGCCGCCGGCGACAGTGCACGGGTCGACCAGTTGCGTGATGAGCTCGAAAGGGCGCGAAGAGAAGTTAGCACGCGCCAAAAGTCCTCAACCAGAAGCAAGCGACAGAGTAAGGAAAGCAAGGGCAACGACATATAAGGATCAGCGATCCGGCGCCTCATGGCCTGGTGTTACACTGGACGATGCTTCGGCTCATACGACCAAACCAAGTCCACTGCTCGCCATGAGAACCCTTTGACCGCGACTGGTCAAAAATAGCAGTTCGTCGTGCTATTTCTTGCTTCTTTAATCAACTCGACATTATGTTCTGTAATGTCGAGTTCAGTTTTTTTTGGAATCCGGACATTATTTCGCTAGGAACTACTCGAATAGACCCCTGGTCGGCACACCTGATGCGAGCTGACTGAAGGGTCGAGCATGGCCGCAAGCAAGCCCCAAGTCCTGGACTTCAATCAAGCGGTCATTTGGCCATGCGCTCACTTTAGTATTTCTTTCGTTTTCCCACCTGAAAAAGCGTCCGCGCCGTCTGAACTATCAGAAGAAAAATCTACGCATCCCAGCTTTGGCAGTAATGGCTGAGTCTTCTCTCGCATCCTTTACGTAGTTCTAAGAGCGGCGTGGTCATTCTCTTGGATGTGCGAACAATAAATGGTCTCAGCAACTATCGCTGTTTCGTGCGGCAAAATACTAGACTATTGGACCATCGGCGGCCGCTTTGTTGGCACAAAATCCACGAACTGCGTTACGCCAAGTCTCGTAGGCACCCCGGTTGGGGGTAGAAAACCGTCCCGACAGTTGGACGGGCCGTCTTGGTAGCGACAGAATAATGTGAGTACGTTGTTGACGACAGAATGATGTGAGTTTGTCGCCGACATGCATGCCAAGCCCTTAGCAGAGCACGACAGAATTTTGTGAAGATGTCGAAAATCCGGGTGCCACGGGCCAAAACGAAGGTCTGAACCTCGACAGAACAGTTTGATCATTCCCGAGGCGACCCTAAAAGCGTGACAGAATAGTGTGAGTAATTCGCGATCGTTTCCGGAAACGCAAGAATTCACAGGATTCTGTCGGTATCAGGGGGTATATTCTGTCGGTCGACTCTGACCAAGGACACACAGCTCGACGTGCACGACGCCATTTAACATAATATAGATTATGCGGCGTTATATGTGAGAGCCGAGTTGGAATGTCCCGACCGGCTGAGGGCCAACAGCGCTCCAAACTAATTCTATGCACGATCTTTCGATTTTGCGGATATTTGCGGGAAAAAGGTTGATTCCGCCTCAAGTACTCACTTTTAGTTTAACTTGGCTCGTCGCCTCCAGTCTTTTATCGCTTCGTGGCGATAGTTTTAGTTTCGAGATTTTTTGTAAAATTGACTTGGTGCGCCCTGCGCACGAGTAATCACTTTAATTCTGCCTTATACGCATATGATTAATTGTAAATAGGTGACGGAGTACTTTAGTACAGTTGTCTGGACTAACGACGCAAAGTACGGTGAAAGCAGTCTCTAGACGCTTTTACCTCCTGTTTATACGTCGTGATTAACTTCCTTTCCCGACCATCAGATCGGGCGATAAGGATGTTTTCGAAATCGACTGGGAGGGTCGTCGACTCCTTTCCCAGCAATGCAGAAAGTTACGGGGGAGCACCGCGATGGTTGTTGTCTTGCGGAACAGTCATACACATTCCTTTCATTGGGGTTAAGCAGAGCGGATACATGAATTGCTGATCTTAACCATATGGCAACTCGGACTTGCGATGGAATGACCGTTTCGACAACTGAAAACGGACGTTTTCAGCGGCTCAGTGCCGCGGGCCCTCTGTAGTGGTCAAGTAATTTCGGACACGACGATAGGTTCTTTCGCTGCCATTGTGCGTTCATAGACGCTGGGCGGCAAATTGCCCAAAACTGAATGCAGGCGCTCGCAGTTGTAGAAGCCGGCGATGTAGTTGGCCACGTCAAGCTTCGCTTCCGCGTGGTTGGCGTAATTGCGCTGCCAGACACGTTCCATCTTCAGGTTCAGGAAGAAGCGTTCAGCGACGGCGTTATCCCAGCAGTTTCCCTTGCGGCTCATGCTGCAGACAAAGCCATGTTCGGTCAACATGGCCTGGTACTGGTCGCTCGCATACTGGCTGCCACGGTCGGAATGGACGATCAGCCCCGCAGGCGGGCGGCGCGCCTGGATCGCCATGCGCAGGGCATCACAGACCAAAGTCGCTGGCATGCTCGGTGCCATCGCCCAGCCCACGACTCTGCGCGAGAACAGGTCGAGCACGACAGCCAAATACAGCCAGCCGGCGCCAGTGCGGATGTACGTGATATCCGAGGCGTAAGCCAGATTTGGCGCTGCCGGGTTGAACTGCCTGGCAAGCACGTTCGGAGCAACCGGCAGGGCATGCTTGCTGTCGGTCGTGTGCACGAACTTGCGCTTCCAGACTGGCTTCAGGCTAGCCTGCTGCATCAGCCGACGCACCTTGTAACGCCCGATCTGGAGGCCGCTATTAGCCAGCGCCGTGACCAGGCGGCGGCTGCCGTAACTCTGGCCGCTGCTCATGAACGCGGTTCGCAGGTGCACGCTCGCTTTGCAAAAAATTGGCTTGGCGGCACGGTGCTTGGCTTCGTAAAACCCGGCCCGGCTCACGCCGAGAAGGCGACAGGTTTGTGTCACAGGGATGGCCTTCATTTGCAGCTCGTCGATGAGCCGGTAGCTCACTTGAGCTCGCGGGCAAAGAAGGCCGATGCTTTTTTTAAGACGTCCACATCACTACGAAGCTGACGGTTTTCCTGCTCGAGCTGACGAATACGCTGCTGCTCAGCCGTCAACGGTTTGCCAATCCCTGGCTGGCCCTGTTGCTCGGCCTCATATTGCTTCATCCAGCGACGGATCGCGGTCACGCCGATATCCATTGTCTGGCTGACGTGAGAAATGCTGAGCCCTTGTTCCGTGATCATGCGGACGACCTCGAGCTTGAGGCTGGGGTCAAAATTGCGGCGTTGCCTGGTCATGTAAACTCCTTCGAAGGTGAATTATCCACCTATCGAGGTGTCCGGGGACATTAGACCACTACACTCCTCTGAGAAGAAATAGACCAAGCGCTTAAAACTTCTTGTCTTCGTTCCCTGTATCCGACGCATTCATGTAGCTGGCTTTGCTTTAGACCTGCGCGCGGCGCTGATTTCCCCCTGTCGACTTGGTTTGGAGACACGTTTGGACGTAGACGGGCGACGATTTAGCTGCTCACGAAGCACCTCCGCGCGAGCTCGCTCGACCGCGATTTGCGAGGTCAAATCCGATGTAATGGATTGCAATTGCTCGACCTTGTCTCTAGCAATATTCCTCTCATTGGTAGCTGCTTTCAGGTTATCTTTGAGCGCGGAAAAGTCTCTGTCCCGCTTCGCCCCTTCGATCTGCGATTGCGTCAGCTCGGACTGGAGTCGCTGCAACGATGCCGCAGACAGGCTCCGCTCTGACTCAAGGGCCTTCTCCATTTTATTCACGGCCGTGCGTTCACGATCAATTTCGACCAGGGCGCGATGTTCCAACGCTGCGTAGCGCTCCTCGGCTTGCGCAATCCGTGCCGTAACTCGCTCAATTTCCGCAGCGTGTTCGGCACGGATTGCCTGAAGCTGCCGCCCGGCTTCCGAAACAGCTTGGCGAGCATCAGCTAGCTTTGCATTCATCTCGGCAGCTGCCGAAGCACTAACAGCCGCTTCTTCACGCAAGATCGCGTTTTCTCGCGAAGCAGCCTCCAGTTTTGCAGAAAGCACCTGCAGTTCTCGATCGGCGTTATCGAGTTGATCCTGGACAGTCTGTTTATCTCGAAGCGCCAAGTCACGTTCGTGTGCCGTAGTCTGCCGAAATTCGTCGAAAGACTGATTCGCCGAGGCCTGAGCCGAGCTCCAGAGCTTCGACACTAGGTCGCCGGCAGCCTGCGCCAGGTCGTTAGGCAGACTGGGTTGCCCCAGCTCTACTTTGCCTGACCGGCGTAGGTCGCCCCAGAAACCGCGCAGCGCTTCAGTTGGAGCCGACATGCTCCCTTTACGGACTAGCTGATACAGCTTATTCGCCGTCGGTGTAATGCCGTATCGGAAAAACATGACGATGCACACCTCCCTATAGAGGTCAGGGGTGCGTGGATACGCAGCCCGCAGGCTTTCCACGTCCTCCTGCAGGGCAGTGTCCAGATCGTTTCGCTCTAGCATGAGGCTCTCCTGATTGCGCAATATTACTACATAATACGTAATAATTTGGGTCCCCTACCCTGAAAATATGACATTATTCTTATAATGTCAGATGTCCAACAGGCCTATACGGCCGTTGTTGTCGCTCCACGTATTGACGAAAAATCTTCCGATTCTTTGACTTTTCAGGTTCTCACGCGCAAGATTTAGGACAAGCAACTCTGTAGGCGTCTTATGCCAAGCCGTGCAAGCGTAGTCCGACAGCGCAGTGGAGAAATCGTGAATCTCAACGACATCGTTTCAGCTACCAAAGCCCTTCTGCCCCAACTCCGCGTAGCGCCTACCAGGTTCCGCGCGTATCGCCTGGGGTGCACTGGAGCCTCGTTTTCGTACTTCGACGGCAGCACATTCACGCTCATCGAAGCGCGCGTGAACGATACCAACCGAGCAAGCATCGCAAACGAGCTGAAGATTTGCGGGAAACGACATATCAACGTCCTGCACATCACCAGTTGGGATCGCGATCATTGCAATCTGTCCGAGCTTCGCGAAATCCTCGATGTGTGGCTCCCGACGCGCGTGGAATATCCCGGATACGAACCGGCTACCAACTGCGGGACCGCCTGTCGTGACCTGATCCGAAAGTATGTTCGCCGCGCGACGGTCCGGATCAGTGCCATCGCGTACACGCCGTCCTATATCAAAGGCCTCGAAACTGGTGTCGGCTACGGATACAAGGATCTCGTCTACCATCCGAAGACGCTGTATGACAAGTCAAACGATAATTCGACGGTCAAGCTGTACCGGACGGGTTGCTTCAATGTGTTGAGTCTTGGCGACGTGGAATCGCCGGCGATCGCTGCGCTGATCAAGTCGTGCCGGATCGCGCGTGGGGAAATTGATGTTCTACTAATGCCGCACCATGGAGCCGATAACGGCTTCCTGACCTGTGACTTACTCGATGAGATACGGCCCCGTCTGGCGGTGTGCGGCGTGGATCATGACAACCAGTACGGCCACCCTGCCCCGACCCTTCGTCAACTGTTGGGCCGCAAGGATATTCCGTTCGCAACCACGATTCGCGGCGATGTTCTGGTCTATTCAGAAAACGGAACGTCGCATGTGCGATGGGTCGATACCATGGGTGCCACCACCCAGATTCA